>NZ_QJUJ01000007.1:0-280377 GCF_004327275.1 Phytopseudomonas daroniae | reverse complement strand
CTCGATGGTGTGGGGCGGGATAATTACGGTAACGGGCTGTCGCATAATAAACGTTACATTAAATCGCGCCGGGAGCGCTTCGCCATTGTCCCGTCACGAATAAACGTAACGTTACCCATTATGCGAAGCCAAAGGTTAAGACCCCTGAGCAGATCTGCTCGCATATTTAAATATGGAATCTCCAGATCGTGATCAGCTAGAGCCCTAGTGCCACGCGGGTTCAGCATAGACGATTTCGAGCTCGCGCATGGTCAGTCTGGCCGGACGCTTCGCCAGATGCCGACGACCAGAAAGACAAAGATGCCGACAGCAACCATGCCTTCGAGCAACGCCATAAAGCCGATGAACAGATCGAACATGGTCACGCCCTCGGTGCCGGATTGGTCGATGAAGGTGCTGGCTTCGGTGCCGTCTCGCGGGCTTGCTCGCTACGCTCTCCACCCACGAACGGCACCGATCCTAGAACAGAATCAGCGACGGAAACAGCTCGCGGGCCAGACCAGGGGGTCACCCAGTCGCCCTGGAACAGGCAGCGGTATTCAGTGCCAAGGCTGATTTTCTCGCAATCGGCCAATGCCACGTACGTGACGAACTGGCCGTCCGTGAGAATCACGGCATCAACCATCTTTTTGGTGTCGCGATCCACACGCTGAATATGCCCTGCAACACGCCAACGGAGCGATTCTGCGGGCGCCTGAGCATTCGTCGTTACCTTGGGCTGAACTGCCACCGGCTGGTTCGGTACGGAGTACCCAGGAGGCCAGGGATTCGTAGGGCCGGGCTGCTGCACCTGGACCACCTCATGAGCGGGATCATCCTTCACGGCACCAAAGCCGCTAGAGAACAACCCTGACAGGTACCACAGCCCCAACGGGACAACCACGAACGGCGCGACGATGGCGAACCACAAGAACGGCGAACGCCAGGCCGACGCACGCTTGTCCGCCCTGCTCTCATCACCAACATTATCGGTCTGCGACTTAGTTGCCGACTTGTAATAGCGATAAACCTTGTCGCTGTAACTATCGAAACTTGAACGTATCAACTGCGACTTAGGAGGACGCTGACCCTTTGCGGCACCTTCATATATATCGACACGAAACTTGCTACTTGCGCCCAGCGCATCAAGCTTGATCGACTGATATGTCTTGTCGATCAACGTCATGCAGAAGTTCGATATCTGGTCTAGATCCTGAGTTACCAGAATAACCCGCGTGGTATGGCCGAGGTCATTAACAAGGTGACCATGCTCTGCAAGAAACGCTTTGTCTTTCTTGGGAATCGAATTGGCATTCATGCCCTTAGGCCAGCGCCGCCAAACTTCATCGAGCACAACAACAGAGCCATCCGGGATCTTGTCAAATAGATCCACATCCTCATACCAGCCCGGTTCAAGCTGGTGAATCATGCCCGGAAACTCATCATGCGCCAATTCCGTTAACGGAATATTCGTGTACACATGACGCCCGGACTTCAGGGACGGCAATATTACTTGCTTAACTACGCTGTAGCTCTTTCCAGAGCGAGGCTTACCAACATACGCATCAATAGCCATACATCACCCGATTAGCGGAATGCGACGAAGAATGAAGCGCAGCACCAGGGCAGCCAGCATCATTGCAATGCCCTCAGGAATAGCAAGCTTGGTCGCGAAGAATATAAATACCGAAGGTATGCCGTTAAATGCCTGCTGTGCCTGCAAGATAAAGTCAGGTGTGCCAATCGACTCCACCAAGCCTGCAAGCGAATCAAGCAGCTCAGCCCATAGCTTCCGAGGAAGCCAGAGAAAAAGGTCTTTAAGCCATTCGGCAAACCTTTCAATGTATGACCACATAACTAAGCCTCCAGGAATATACGAACAGCACCGAGCGCCCATATAGCGAGCATCAAGTGATACAGAGGGTCTAAAATGTCCGCGTTCTGACAAATTTGATTAAACGAAACAGTGCCGATCAACGGAACACTTGCAGACGGCATGCTGCAACTACCACCGCTAGGCATAGAGATACTACTTACAGCCGACAGCACTGGCGCTGCAGCAATACGAGCATTGAACGATTGCAGAGACTCGCCAAAGCTGGCCACATCGTCATTCCCAGGAAGGTCACCACCGCCCTCTTCCTCGCCTTCGCCATCACCAGAGCCTGAGCCGCCACCACCGCCGCCACCACCGGTTGAGCCGCAATTGGCGCCGCTACAGACCGTTTCAGTCTTTGTCTCAGTACCAGAGCCGTCGCTCTTTGTAGTGGTCGTTGTAGTCGTCGTGGTCGTTGTGCAGTTGTCCTTAGAACCCTTGCACTTGGTCTCGGTCGCAACATCCTTCTTGACAGTAGTCTTGCCGCCGTCAGCGTCGGTGGTTTCCTTTACTTCGGTTTCTACTTTTTTCTCATCAAGCGATGCCTCTTTAGGCACACAGAGAGAAACACCGTTATAGGTGCCGCAATTCTGACCTTCCTTTTCCTGAGTCTCTTTAGATACGCAATGACTACGCCCCTCAGCATCTTGAACGTAAACACAAGGCTCTTTAGTGTCTGTTTCGGTAGGGGCGCGCTGCTCAGTATCAGGGGATTCTTCAAGCTGATTTGCTGGAGCAGCTTCACAAGAGGCACCCGTGTAATAACCCTTGCCAATACAGCTATACGCATCTGAGGAAGGTGTAAGGATGCATGTTTGCTGGACAGTAACCTGACAGCCGCCACGACAACCATCGTCAGGATGAACGGGGTAGTTCTTTCCATTAATTACAGAAACACTTAGATAGCCATCGCCGCGAGTACCTTCACGCCTAACGGGCGTATCCTGACCTGCTTTTTCGGCGCATTTATCGGGCTCTGGTTCTGGAGGAGCTTCGCATTCGCCGGTTGCAGGGTTAAAGGTCGCAAGAGGATCAGAGCAAGAATCTCCACTGCGTACCACATTAAAATTAAAATAATAACCGCCGGGTTGCCAGTTAGTCCTGCACGTAAACGATGAATCATTTGAACGGATGCACCAATCAATGGAAACCCAGCCATTGGCAGATTTGGCTGATTGAGCAGCAGACATAGGGCTAGAGCCGGTATGGTAGCCATAACCCTGAACTGTCCAAACATAGGGTGCAGCAAAAACAAACTGGCCAAATCCCAATAGCGTTAACGTAAATAACGTGCGAGTTATCAAGCGCATATCACCACCCCATGAATACAACGCAGGCAGTGATCCCGCCCAGGAACAAAAAGACCAACTCGTAAAGGTCGACCATGACTATCTCCCGAATAAAAAAAGGGGCCGTTAAGCCCCTTCCCTGCCGATCAGCCGTGATTAACGACCGAGCATACCCAGGAGCATGGCAGCACCTTTTTTGGCCACGAGTGCAACGGCGACGAGACCGGCGATAGTGCCGATACCGATAGCGATTGCTGCGAAGTCAACCGAGCTCAAAACTGCTTCAACCATTTTCATTTACCCCTTATTGCGTCAAGTAATGCCCTGGCAGCAATGCCCGCAGCAGCAGGTACGGCGCAAACCGTAAACCCGACCGCAAAGGCCTTGCCGAGAGCGGAGAAGTCCAACGTTTCAACGTTGAACGGTTCTGGCATCTGGACGAGCATCCAAAGGCCGGAACAAGTTGGCGCCCCGTCAGCGAGGACAGAGACAGTGCCCTGGCAAACCAGCGTGACGAGGTCGCTCATGATTAGGCGGTCTGCCGTGCAGCAGGAGCCGGAAGTTTGCGGGCCTGGCGCGGATCCACCTCAACGGTGATGCGTTCGTCTTTGATGCCCAGGATTAAATCGGCTTCGTACTCACCCGCGGCCAGCACTTCGCTGGGCTGAGTGCAGTAGTACGAGAACTTCTGCGGGAACGGGACGCCCGGCAGGTGGGCGTAGGCCTCTGCCATGGTGTACGGCTTGCCCGATTTTGCGGCGACGCCAGTGCGGAAGTTGCCGGTGGTAACGATCTTGATAGTCATGCTCATGGTGTTGCCCTCTTGCGTGTGGCGGATCGGCGCGGAGGCCGTCCAGTTGTGCCCTGGTGGGCGATTCAGTAGCCGAAGACGTCACCGAGCCAGGGCGTACCCTTCTCGATGCGGTCAACGAACCAGATACGTTCAGGCTTGGCGCCCTGCTCTTTGCGCTTAGCGAGTTCGGCAGCGGAGTCATCCAGAATCTGTTGCAGCGAAGCGCTCAGAAACGAGGCTTTGGCTTGCTGCTGAAAGGCATGCTGGCGGCGCTGGCCAGCGGTAAGCTGGATGCCTTGAAAGCTCACTGTGCGCATACGGTCACCAATGGCTTGAGAAGCTCAGTGAGGTACGCATCGAGCTCTAGCATCATCTCGACCTGAATCCACATTGAGGTCGTTAAAGCAAGGGCGTAGCCAGCGCATGCGGGCAAAGACCAATGCCAAAGCAGCGCGACGAGGTATCGAATGGCCTGTTTCATGCGCGCACCCAATCGCCGAGCCAGATAATGGCGGCGACGCCGGCCGTGGAGATGATGGCGATATCCATGGTCGCGGCGATCATTGGGCCACCTCATAAGCGAGCCAGCGGATCGGCGTGTAAAAGCACCGAGAGTCGTCATCGAGCATCAAGGCGCGGACATTCACGTAACGAGGCGCGACATAGCGGCCGTCAGCGGCAAGCACCGTGAGGCGGTAGACAGTGCGGAGGGTCATGCCGAAGCCCTCAACGTCAAGAGCCGGGCTCGCTCCAATGCCGTCAATGAAGAGTTCGCACTACGTGCCGCTACGCGCTCTTCACCCTCTGCACATTCGTGCGACGGGCTGCGCTTCGCTTGTTTTCCGGAGTCGCTCGCCCGAAGAGCAAAAGCCTCTGAGGCAGGGACAAAGCAGCACATAAGGCAGATATGCTCTGGCTGATCCGCCCAGAACACAGCGCCCAGCGCATCGAGCTCAAGGTCAGTGATCATTTCGCCGCCGCAGCCGTCGCAGGCGTAACCGCACTCGGTTTTCATGCGGCCACCTGCAGGTGGTTGGCGCGCTGGTACCAGCTCGGGATCGGGAGCACCGTGGTCTTAGTGATTTCGCGGCACTGGCGGACGAAAACGGGCGCGAAACGCGAGGTGTCGCAGGCGTTGCGAATGTTGATGCCGATCTTGTTGAGGCGGGCGGCGTGGGTCTGCACCTGAGACTTGTTGAAATCAAAGACCTGACCATTCATCCACTGAATCGCATACATGGCCGTGGTATTGGCAGCGCGAGTGGTATCAACAATGCCCTCGACAAGGAGCTGTTCGCTGATGCTAACGATATCCATAGCTGTCACCTTCAATCGGTCATCGACCTTCAAAAACTCGTCGTGGAGTTCGGCAAAACGCCTTTCGTCAAATAAGCCCCAGTAGCTGAGGTGTTGCCGCTGGAGAAACTCGCTCTTGAGTTCCTGCTCCATGCGAACGACGCCGTGTTCGGCGCAGTAGTCGCGCACACGCTGGACGTATGCGAATTCGGGTGATTCGTCGCCGTAGAGGCGCTTGATCCGGGGGAGCAAATTGGCGTCAAGCTCAAAAGCCTTGTCATACGCCTTGCGGTACTGAAGACGCCCGCCCTTGCCGTTACCCTTAGGTGTCCAACTGACAGTACGACCGTTCGGGTACAGGAAGCCGACGGAGTGGCCCAGGCGCTGACTGGAAACACCGCGCAGGTACGCCAGAACGTTGCCGTCGCCGACCGAAACGTTCGTGGTTAGATCGATACGCTCGATTTTGGCGCCGTCCGCAAGGAGGTCACCTGCTTTAGCGCCCGACTCACCCTGGCGCACGTCAACGCGAGTGCAACGGGTGAAGCCTGGAAGGCCGTATTCACGGAGGATTGCGTTGTAAACGGCGATGCACTGATCGACCGTGGTAAATCCGAAGAGGTTGTCAAGGCGCCCTACTCTGCTGGGATTGCCCTCGACACGGATTTTCCGGCCCTGGACATGAATAGTGATCGAGGTCGAATGACTGGCTTCATGCTTGAAGCGCGGTTGGCGGGTGCTGAGCACTTCATCCGTATTGGCATCAATGGTCAGGGTGAACACGTCACAGACAGTCGGCAGGTCGAAATCGAATTCCTGCGAAACGGTCAGCCAGTCGATGAAAAAGGCTGCTATCGGTGTCCGTTCGAACGTGCCCATGAAAAACCTGTCAATATCTGAATATCGGTACAGAAGTGGCAGGATTATGGGTGCTGGCAATCTGAGAATGCAAGGAGTTTTGTTCCGAAATACCGGAACTGTAAATATGAACAGTCCTTACGCTGTTGATGCCATGAATGACATCAGCGAGATACACATGAACCTTGCAGCGAACCTGAAACGATTTCGGGCCGCACGCGGCTTGACGCAGCAGCAGGTATGGGAGGCTGCAGGCATCAGCAAGTCGAGCTACACGGGCTACGAGTCGGGGCACGGGATGCCCGCAGCAGACAAGGCTCTAGCGCTTGCAAAAGTGCTGGGAGTATCGACAGACGAACTATTGATGAGCGAGCGCGAGCTATCGGTATCCGAAGACATGAAGCCCATACTTCGGAGATTCGAGGCTTTGCCGCTAGAGATCAGGAATCAAGCACGTATAGCCCTGAAAGGCGTGCTATTCGGGTTCGAGCAGGAAACGATCAGATGACTGAGTGGGTGCTATTCGTCCTGCTAAGTTTTGACAATCGAGCAGAAACACATCTAGTGGACGGATTCAGCTCGAAAGAACGATGCATGAGAGCCGGGCAGATCATAGGTGAGGAGATTAGGGCGGCATGGAGGTCAAGCGACAAAATAGATGGCAAGAAAATGGCAGGAAGCGAACAGAGCGTAATGTTCAATTGCAAAGCAGTAGAGAAGTAGAGAATTGCAGTCACCCCGGGAAACCGGGGTAAAGTGGGGGTGTAACAGCACCCCCACCCCTCAGCGCCGATCCAGGCGCACCAAAAAGCAGGGCTGTCGCCCCTCACCGCTTCGCGCTGATCGCAAATGTGCGAGTGGATCTGCACGCGGTTTTAGCGATCACCACGGAGAGCGAGAAGCGAGCGATCAGTGAAGGGGTCGTCCAGGGCGTGGCACTGCTCGAGGTCGGCGGGTAATTAAGGTAACGAACAGCCGTTACTATTAATGCCGACGAACGGTCGATTATTGGTAACGTTACCGATGGACTATTATTGGTAACGTTACTATAATTACTCCATCAGCAACGGAGTAGCCATCATGATCGACGCCCTGGACAAGCAAACCCACGCCCTTCCCCTCGAGCCCAAGCGCGGGCGCGGCAGGCCGAAAACCGGCCAGGCCATGACCGCAGCAAAGAAACAGAAGGCCTACCGTGAACGGCAGAAAGCGGCGAAGGGTAAAGTTACCGTAAATGCTGAGCTGCCGGAGTGGGCAGATAGCCTGGGTCACTTCGTGAAAGAGATGGAACGGCGGCTGATGGTCATTGAAAAGGAAAACTTGGCTCTGCGCGGGAAGGTGCGCGAATTAGCGTCACGACCTGCCGTTACCGAAAGCGCGCTGGAGCAGTACCACGCCCAGTCGTGGAACCCGCGGTCACGCAAATGGGTAACGATCGGCGATACCAACCCTGAAAACCCGCCCTTCAACAACTGGCAGGACGCCGAGAAATTCGTAAAGGAAGGGCTGGCAAATGGATCCAGGCAGCGCTACAGGATCGTGCCTGCAAACCTGCCGGTGAACGAATATAAGTAACGTGACTACAAATCGAGAATAGCCCGGCAGGCGTCCTGTAGGGCAGTAACGCGGGCGTCCAGGGCGGCGCCCTCTTCATCCAGCTGGGCAGCACGGCGACGAAGCGAGCGCAGCTCAGCCACAACACGCGGATAGTCATCAAGCAGATGCTGTACAGCCTCGGAGTCAGACCGACCGGCTGCATATAGCCGTGCCTGCTCGATGGTGTGGGGCGGGATAATTACGGTAACGGGCTGTCGCATAATAAACGTTACATTAAATCGCGCCGGGAGCGCTTCGCCATTGTCCCGTCACGAATAAACGTAACGTTACCCATTATGCGAACCAAAGAGTAAGGCCGAAGCAACACCCCCTAGAAAAATCACTACAGCAAACGCCGCGGCTGCTTGCTGGCTGCTGTAGCTATGAAATCAAGCTTAGAAACCCGGTATCTTAAATATGGAATATGGCCTTCCGTAGCCACTCCCGTTAAGAGCCAGCTGGCACGCTCATCCCCCCATCTACCATGACTACGGCACCCAAAATATAGGAAGCCCGCTCAGAGGCCAGAAACGCGACTACCTCGGCTATTTCCTCTGACTGAGCGGCACGTTTGATAGGCGTTTTCTCGCCATGCCGGGCTAGGAATGACGGGCCGTCATCAACGACATCGTTCAGAATGTTTGTGATTACATCACCGGAGCCGACTGCATTGACGCGTATACCATGGTCGATGACCTCCAGGGCGAGTGTCCGCGTAAGTTGGGCCAGCGCTCCTTTGGAGGCGGTATAAGCCGCAATCGTGGGAAATGCCTGATAAGCGGCGTAGGAAACTATGTTGACGATAGCCCCGCTTCGGTTCGGGATCATCGCCTTTATGGCCTCTCGAGAGTGCAGGAATGCTGCGGTCACATTGACAGCCTGGATGCGCTCCCAGTCATCGCGAGTCATATCCACAACTAATTTGTTAATGATGATCCCGGCATTATTGACCAAAATGTCCAAGCGGCCAAAATGGGCAATCGCCGTAGCCACTGCCGTTTCGGCAGCGCCATTCTGAGTGATGTCCGCAATCAGTGGAATCAAACCGGGTCTCGCAAGCTGCTCGACCGTCGGGCTTTTGTCTTCAGCGATGACTCTAGCTCCTCGCTCATGCAGCATTAGCGCGACAGCCCGGCCAATCCCGCTGGCTGCACCGGTCACTAGAACGACTCGACCTTCAAACTCACCACGTGTATCAGATGCCATCCTTATCTCCAGATGATGTGTCCAGCCGCATGGACTGCCGCTGTAGACAACTACACCTTCCTCCATTGGTATGTTCGCATCTGACGCGGTTTTGCCAGACTATTGGGGTTTTGCTTTTAGTTGCGCAAAATTTGTAGTCTGTCCAAATCGCCTCCCCCAATGATCTCCAGCGAAAACGCCATGGAAAAGCTCGAACAGCAGATACGTAGTTCAAACCACCATGAGCGAATTCCTGCACACAAAATGCCTGACCACCTGCCCGCTGCCGCGCATCGGTTGGTTGGCCATCACCTGGACTCGGAGGTACAAGTACAAATATTCAGACACCGCACCACGAGTCGGAACCTAACCATCCCTGCCGTCGCAGAACCGTTGCTCGTTTTGGTTGTTTCAGGCGCTGCGCTCGTGGAAGAGCGTGTAGGAGATCAGGAGTGGACAGCAAATGCTGTTGCCGCTGACGATTTTTTTCTGACGATGTCGCCAGTCCCCTATGAGATGCGCTGGCAAACAGAGAGTGATGCTGGCTTCGAGGTGGTGCACGTGTATCTCAGCCAGCGTCTACTGGATCTTGCTGCTCGGGATATTTTCGTTGACCAACATGTACGGCTGCGAGAGGTGTCTGGAGAACGAGACCACGAAATTTCCGGATTGATGAGATCCCTCTATCGTGAAATGACTTCAAGCCGGCAAGCCAGTGCGTTGTATCTACAAGGTATCGGCCAAGCACTCGCCGTGCATCTAGTCCGATGCTACAGGGACGGTAGTAGTGGGCTTTCTAAACAGGTATACGCGTTGCCTGCTTACAAATTGCATAGGGCGATTGAGGCCATGCGTACAGGGCTTGATAGCGAGTTCAGCCTCGAAAGACTGGCGTCAGACGCAAGCATGAGTATTTCCCACTTCAGTCGTATGTTCCGGAAGGCAACAGGGCGATCTCCCTCCCAGTATTTCATTCATATGCGGATGGAAATGGCGCGTCAGCTCCTTCTGGAATCCGACTTAAGCATCGTAAATGTCGCTCTTGATGTTGGATACAACAGCCCAAGTCATTTTGCGCAGGTCTTCAGACGTCACACCGGCGCTACACCACGTGAGTACCGCCAGTGTAGATAAGTTGAGGTTTTCGCTCCTGAGGGCGTTCAACAATCAACCTCTCCCCCCCTTGGCAATAAACACCGATTCTTCATTACCCGCCCTCCTCGCGCTGTTCGCTGGACTGTCATCGAAGTAAACAATGCCGTAACCGTCCGGCCAAGTCACCTACCAAACTCCAGCATTAAGGGCGATGGTGTCCGCGTATTTTTAAGCGGACGCGATCGCCCTTATCGCAAGGATTTCCATGCGCCAACGAAGCTCTTACCCTAAACCATTCAAGGAAATGAGCGACGAAGACCGTTGGCGATTACGCCAGGAAACAGCAGTGCCCATCGCTGAAAAGCTACATGAGTGGATGCTGGCCCAGCGTGAACTTGTGCCTGAGGGTTCGGCCACGGCTAAAGCTCTGGATTACAGCCTCAAACGCTGGGTAGCGCTGACGCGCTACCTGGATGATGGAGCTGTACCCATCGACAACAATCCAGTCGAAAACACGATCAGGCCGTGGGCGCTTGGTCGCTCAAATTGGCTCTTCGCAGGATCGCTGCGCAGCGGCAAACGGGCGGCGGCGATCATGAGTTTGATCCAGTCGGCGCGCTTGAACGGGCATGATCCGTACGTGTATCTAAAGGACGTGCTGACCCGTTTGCCGACGCAAAAGTCCAGTGAGGTCGATCAGTCGCTGCCGCATCAGTGGATGCCGGGCTGACCTGCGTAAGACGTATTCCCCGTACGCTTATTGTGAGCGCCCCCAGTAATCGCCCTATGGTGTTTGTTTATATGGCTGGCGCGTCGATAGCACTGGCTCGAAGTGCTGTCAGATCCGCTTGCTGACCGAAGATGCCCCAGTTTTCCTCTTCTGCTTCATGGATCACCACATAGACTGGGGCCACAGCGGTACCCTGCGTACGGCGATCGAGAATCGCGGTTGCGCCCTCAATCAACCTGCGCTTGTTTTTTGCGTCGAGCCCACCCTTGATCACGTATATTTGAAGCGACACCACTGGCAGCCATGCCGCCGTATCTCCCATGAACACGGCATCAGGCGAATACTCGTTGAAGTACGTCCATACGGTGCTTCGTACCATAGGCGAGTCAGGCAGTGCCTCACAGCTAAGCCCCAGCGTCATCAGAGCGCTGGCAACCTGTTGACGCTCGGTGGCATCGAACGTCCCCGAAGGGGAATGAATGATCAATTTAGGCATGGTGAATTCCTGATTCAGGTGACGGGGGAACGATGGATTGCGCCTAAGCAGAATCCATCGTCGATCAATCAAATCGTTTGGCCACCTGAGACTTCAATACGCTGACCTGTGACCCAGCGATTGCCAGGGCTCAAGAGGCTGGCGATCATTGGGCCGATGTCGTCGGGTACACCTACGCGGCCAAGAGCGGTCATATCGGAGAACGCTTTGTTGTATTCGGGAACGTCGCGCACTGCTCCGCCCAAAAAGTCGGTTTCGATCGCGCCCGGGGCTACGGTGTTGACGGTAATGCCACGACTGCCCAGTTCCTTGGCCATGTAAACGGTGAGTGTCTCGACTGCACCTTTGGCTGCCGAGTAGGCCGAGAAGCCTGGGAAGGACACACGGGTCAAGCCCGACGAGAAATTTACGATACGCCCGCCATCGGCCAATATCGGCAGCAGAGACTGAGTCAGGAAAAACACCCCTTTGACGTGCACGTCAAAAAGTGCGTCGAACTGAGTTTCCGTGGTGGCAGCAAAATCCGCCATTTCGCCATGCCCGGCGTTGTTGATAAGGTGGTCAATCGTATTCGCGCTCCAAGTGTCGTTCAGTGCTGCGCGCACGGCGGTCACGAAAGCCGGGAAGGACGACACCTTGCTCGTGTCCAGTTGCAGCGCGACGGCCTTGCGGCCTTGTGCCCGAATATCGGCTACCACGACATCCGCAGCTTCCTTGCCAGTACGGTAGGTAAGGATCACATCGCCACCTTGGCGAGCAATGCTCAGTGCAGTATTGCGGCCAAGGCCACGGTTTGCACCGGTTACAATTGAAATAGTGCTCATCGTTATACTCCTGCCAAGCACATGCTGAATGAGCGTCAACGATGACATCTCGCAGGCGTTGCAGGTTGCGCGATCGGACACTTGAATTGCCTATTCGTCCAAACTGGTAGGGTGACAAGCAAACTGGCGTCGATCCCCCTGCAATGGTTGTGCTGAATTTGCTTATTCCTCTAGATTGTTTGCGGATTCATCCAATCAGCTTGCATCGGCAAGCGTTCGACATTGCAATAGGCCGATACGGACTGAGGGGGTGATGACCTATGAACGATCTGCTCAAGGCTGTGAGCCGCTACGCTGAGGCTAATCATCAAGGCGGTATTGCTGCGACCCCTTTCCCTGGGCTGGTGATTCTTCGGGAGACAACGCCTACGGCACTCCTCTACGCGATCTCAAGGCCGTTGGTTGCGCTGGTGCTTCAAGGGAAAAAGCGTGTCTCGATGGGCGACAAAATCTTTGAGTTCGGGGCCGGCGAATCACTGATCATCACCGCTGATGTACCAACGGTAAGTCAGATCATTGTCGCCTCTCAGAACGAACCTTACTTGGCATTCGTCATAGAGCTTGATCACGTACTTATAGAATCTTTGGTCGTCGAGATGGGTACGGCTCCCTTTACTGTGGGCGAGCCATTAAGGGTAGAGTCCACAGAAACAGAGGTGACAGACGCAGCCCTGCGCTTGCTTCGCCTGCTTGAGCGACCTAGTTCAGTAGCAGTATTAAAAAGCCAACTGCTCAGGGAACTCCATTACTGGCTCCTGTCAGGGCGCCATGGTGGAGCAATCCGAGCGCTTGGAATTGCAAGCAGCCACGCCCAAAGAGTCGGCCGGGCGATCGCCCGGATTCGAGATGAATTCGCCCAACCGCTGCGAGTGGAGCAGTTGGCAGAGACAGCCGGTATGAGTGTTTCAGGGTTCCACACCCATTTCAGGACGGTCACCTCGCTGACTCCGCTTCAATATCAAAAACAACTCAGACTGATCGAGGCCAGGCGAAGGCTTTTGGAGGGTACACCTATCGCCAACGCCGCCTATGGAGTGGGGTACGAAAGCATCCCCCAATTCACGCGAGAATACGGTCGAATGTTTGGCGTGTCCCCCGCGAAAGATATCCGCGAAGTAAAAATGCTACTTAGCACATCGGCTTAGCCTCGGATCATACGTGCTGGCCGTGGCGCTGAGCGGTGATGGGATAGCCGCCGCTACATATTGCAGCTTTTCCTGGGCAGTGTGGGCTTTGAGTGGTACGGAAAAGAGCTTCGGTGGCGCATTAAAATCCTGTCGATACTTGCGATCTCGTCTACTAAAAATGCGCGGACATCATCGCCCATCATGAGGAAGTTCGCTAGGTGACTTGGCCGGACGCTTACACAATGCCTACTCACTTATTTGCTCGACCTCACATTGCCGTGGCGTATTTCCTTGGAGGGTGAGTTGCCGAAGTATGCCGTGTAGCATTTGCTGAAATGGCTGGGGGATACGAAGCCACAGGCGACGCTCACATCCAGAATCGGCAAGTCGGAATGCTGGAGCAGCCGTCGCCCTTCGGTGATTCGAAGCTCCAGGTAGTAGCGTACCGGCGTGGTGCCGAGTTGCTGCTGGAACAGTCGCTCGATCTGGCGCCGAGAGCGCCCTGCGTAGCTCGCTAATTGCTCCAGGCTCAGTGGCTCCTCGATATTTGCACTCATCAGGTTGATCACATTGCGTAGCGGCTCGCTCATTTTTGCGTGCACCGTCGGGCGCACTCGCCGGTAGCGAGACTCTTCAAAAGCCAGAATGCCAACGATGCCCTCAACCAGGTCACGGCCATGGAGCTTGTTGATCCATTCCAGCACCATATTGAAGGCGCCGGTCGGGCTGGCGGCTGTCAGCCGATTACGGTCAACCATGAAGCTTTCAGAGGTAACCTGGCTGTGCTTGGCGATTTCCGCCAGTGCCGCACGGTGCTCGGGATGGATCGCGCATTTATAGCCGTCGAGTAACCCCGCCTGCCCCAAGAACCAGGCACCACTCCACAGCCCGGCCAGGGCCACATTCTTCTCATCGGCCGCATGCAGGAGCTGTTTGAGCGCAGGGATCGGCCGCAAGGTGGTGCGCAGCCCGCCACAGATCACCAGTAGATCCAGGCCCGCGAGATGTTTCGCGCTCAGCTCGGCGTTCGGGCAGATGATGATGCCGAGATCGCTGACCACCGCCTGGCCACTCAGACTGAACGTCTGCGTGGCGAAGACACCCGTACTGATGAGGTTGGCCGTTACGAGAATATCCAGTGCCTGAGTGAATGCAGGCAGGGAGAAATTCTCGAGGAGCAGGAAACCAACGCGGGCCTCTTGCAGCACGCGGCTCTTGTCGCCCACAAAACGGAGGTTCTGTCCTTGCATCGCCTCACTGAAACTTCGTCTGTCCGACAATCTCTGCCCCTATCGATCATTTGTTGTTGGCGTGTCGATGTTCTTCACCAGCGCGCTTTCAGTCAACGAGGAAACCGTGAGCCAGAGGATCGCGCTCATCCACGAAAATGGTATTGAGTCCGATCACCTGTGCCCACCCGGTGACGCTGGGCAGGATGCCCGGATAAGTACCAACCTGAGCGGCGGCTTCGATACGCCCTTGGTAGATCGTGCCGATCAGGCTCTCGCTGCGATACGTGTCACCGACTGCAAGGCGCCCTTTGCCATACAGCTGTGCCAGGCGTGCAGACGTACCGGTGCCGCCTGGGGAACGGTCGATTGCCTTGTCACCATAGAAAACGATGTTTCGTCCATCGGACGCTTCGCTGCTTCCGATATCACACCAGATGGCATGGTGTACGCCGTTGATCCGCGGGTCGTCCGGGTGCACTGGCTCGCAGATCCCGGCAAGCGCACTGCGTAGGCTGCGGCTGTGGGCAACGATGTCCGCTGAGGACATTCCATCCAGCCCAGGCCAGTTTTCCTGAGGCTCGACCACCGCGTAGTAATTGCCGCCGTAGGCGATGTCCACAACGAGCGAACCCAGCCCCGGAACCTCGACACGGACATCCGCCGTGTGCAGGTAGCTCGGTACGTTGAACAGGCTTACCGATTCGACCTTGTCGCCGTCCATGCGGTACTCCACCTCCACCTTGCCGGCCGGCGTCTCGATGGACAACTTGCCCGGTACCTTCGGCCTGACCAGGTCGTGCTCGATCACCACGGTACTCAAGCCTATGGTGCCGGCCCCGCACATCGGCAGGCAACCACTCACTTCGATGAACAGCACGGCAAAATCGCAATCGCTGCGTATCGAGGGGTAGATCATCGCGCCGGACATCACTTCATGGCCCCGGGGCTCGAACATCAACGCCTTGCGAATCCAGTCATGGTCGCGGATAAACAGCTCGCGTCGATCCGCCATGCTCACATGGGGCATCAGCGGCGCGCCTCCTGCGACCACCCGTACAGGGTTGCCACAGGCATGGGAGTCTATGCAGAAGAATGTGCTGCGCATGCGTCGCTTCCCTCTAGATTGCTTTACGGGCGGAGTGCCGTTGCAGGGCACCACGTGACAGGCGATCCAGCAGCAGCGCGACCGCGACGATAGCCAACCCGGCCCGCAGCCCCAGGCCCATTTCCATGCGCGTCAGCCCGCGAGTCACTTCCGCGCCAAGACCACCGGCACCAACCAGGCCGGCCAGCACCACCATGGCCAGGGACAGCAGGATGCACTGGTTGAGGCCCACCATCAGCGTCGGCGTTGCAGCCGGGATTTCGATCTTGAGCAGGATGGCGCGCGGAGAGGCCCCCGTTGCCTGACCGAGTTCGAGGAGATCCTTGGGGATCTGGTTGAAAGCCAGGGTAGTGAGCCGCATCATCGGCGGGATACCGTAGATGACGGTGGCGATGATGGCCGGAACCTTGCCGAGGCTGAAGATCATCACGGCTGGAATCAGGTAGACCCAGGGCGGCACCGTCTGCATGACGTTCAACACCGGGCGAACGGCTGCCTCGAAGCGCTTCACCCGCGAAGCCAGCACACCCAGCGGGAAGGCGATCGCCACCGAGATGAGAACCGACACCGAGACCAGGGCAATCGTCTGCATCGATGCCGTCCAAAGCCCGGAAATCAGACAGAAGCCCAGCATGAAGGCTGACAGCACCGCGACACGCAAGTTGGTGAACAGGTATGCCAACACCGCCACTACAGCGATCAGTGCATACGCGGGCATGGCCAGCAGTGCCGACTCGACACCGCCGAGTACCGTCTCGATAACCCTGCTGATCGTCGCGAACAGAGGATGAAAGTTTGCATTCAGCCAATCGATGGCAGGCGCGAGATGCTGACCCGGCGAGAATTTCAGTTCAGTGAGCGTCATTGCTCACCTCCTTTTTTCCAGAGCGCGTGGCGCTCTGAGCCATGCGATCAAGGATCAGAGTCAGGATGACAATGGCAATGGAGGCATTGATCGACTGAGCGATATCCAGTGTACGGATGGCCCCATAAATGGCCTCACCCAATCCGCCCGAGCCGACAATGCCAGCGATCACCACCATTCCGAATGCCATCATCAGGCTCTGGTTCACCCCAGCCATGATGCTGGGCAGTGCAAAAGGCAGACGGATCTTGAAGAACAGCTGCCAGCCACTGGTGCCGCTCGCCTCGCCCAGCTCGATGAATTGATTGGGCGTCATGCGGATGCCCAGTGAGGTCAACCTGAGTACCGGCGGCACTGCAACGATGAAGGTGGCGACCAGGGCAGTCGCCGAGCCATAGCCCAGCAGCGCGATGGCGGGCAGCAGGTATATATAAGGAGGCAGGGTTTGCACGAGGTCGAGCACTGGCTCGGTTACTTTGTCCAGCGACGGCAGCAGCCCGGCTGCCACGCCCATCGGGATGCCGACCAACAGCGCCAGGCTGGTCGCCGCCAGTACCAGCGCCAGCGTACTCATGGTCTCGGGCCACAACCCCATGATCGAACAGAACGCCAAGGCCAGAGCCGAGGCGATACCGAACTTCAGGTTCGACGACAGCCGCCAGGCTAGCGCGCCAACCACCAGCGCTACCACATAGAAGGGCGCAACCTGCAAAACCCATAGTACGGTCTCATAAAAGCCTGTGAGCACCTGGTTGAGAAAGTCGAATACATTGGCCCCGTTATCCGTGAGCCACTCCAGGCCAGCGTCGACCGTTTCGTCGAACTGCGCTGCGAAATCATCCGGGCTCATAGCGAGTGCTCCAGAGATTCCCGTACCGGCACCTCCACAGACTCGTTTGGCGCCCCCTGCACACCGCGCAACAGATCGCGTGCCGTGATGACACCCAACGGTGTGCCCTCCTCCAGCACTGCCAGCGCCTCGCCATCGGACTGAATGAGCAGATTGATCAGCTCGTTCAGATCCGCGGCTGGAGTCGTGTGGCACAGCGTGCTGACGTCAACCTCGGGATGGGCTTGCCGGTAGTTCGCATAAGGCGTCATGACCGAATGCGCCTTGACCAGATGCAAGCGCGAGATGCCGGCAACGAAATCGGCGACATAGTCATCAGCCGGATTCAGCACGATGTCTTCGGCCGTACCTTCCTGAATGATCATGCCGTCTTTCATGATCGCGATACGATCACCGATACGAATCGCCTCCTCCAGATCATGGGTAATGAATACCGCGGATTTGCCTAGGGATTTGGTGAGTTGGCGGAATTCGTCCTGCAACTGCCGACGAATGAGTGGATCGAGCGCGCTGAACGGCTCGTCCATCAGGATGATTTCCGGATCGGAAGTGATGGCACGTGCCAATCCAACCCGCTGCTGCATACCGCCTGAGAGTTCGGATGGATAGCGAGCGGCCCAGTCGGATAGGCCGACCTTGGCCAGTGCCTGCTCAGCGACCTTATGTCGTTCGGCCTTGGAAACGCCTTGCACCTCGAGCCCGAAGGCGGCGTTTTCCAGAACGGTACGGTGCGGCAATAGCGCCACGCTCTGAAATACCATGCCGATGTGTTGCGCTCGCACCTTGCGCAACTCCACCGCATTGAGCGTGGCCAGATCCTTGCCCTTGACCAGCACCTGGCCAGCGCTTGGTGCAATCAACTTGTTCAGCAAGCGGATCAAGGTGGACTTGCCGCTGCCCGAGAGGCCCATGATGCAGAAGATTTCGCCGCGGCGAACCTCAAGACTGACATCCGACACGCCGACGACGCAGCCGTAATCCTGCAGGATCTGTTTTTTGGAGAGCCCTCGCTCGACATAAGCCTTCATTGCAGCTGAGGAGTTCTGCCCAAACACTTTCCAGACAGACTGGCAACTTACTAGCACTTCGTCAGTGCCATTACTTAAGGAATTCATTTCGCACCCGTCGAACCAGAAGATTCTGGTTTAATTGTTGACATCAAGTTCGGCAGCGGCAGTTAAAAAAAGCGCACTTCAATATTTTTTAATATTATTCCAGCGTGTCAAAATCTCTTCGTTCTTCTCAGACCAGTCACTAACGGCCTGCTCCATGGTTTTTCCATCTTTCACTTCGCCGTTGATTGCAGTGATATCTGCCAGCGGCACATAAACACCGGCAATGACTTCACGCGCCTGTGGGTTCTTCTCCGAGAAACCTTTCTGAGCAATCCAGTAGTAACCCTGTGGTGGCGGGAAAACACCTTTGGGATCCTTGAGGAACTTCACATCGAACTTCTGCGTCATCCAGGATGGTTCCCAGATCGCAACGGCGACCCAGTCCTTACGATCAACAGCCGATTTGAGGGCTGCGGTCATGGCGGCAGTACTGCCTTCCAGCAGATTGAGCTTGATGCCGTATGCCGACACCGCGTTCGCCGCGTCACTCATCAGGCCCGAACCTGGTTCGATGCCGACGATCTTGTTGCCAAACTTCTCGGCGTTGTCATTGAGCTGTTCGATCGAGTCGATGGCGACGTAGCTGGGTACCGCGATACCTTGGTACAGACCATGAGAAACCGGAGAAATTTTTTCCAGACGGTTCTTGCTGCGGTTCCAGTAATCGTGAGCGGCGTAATCGATCTGCGATGTAAGTATCTGGATATCACCCTTGCTCAATGCTGCATAGGCAATTCCCCATTCCGAAAACGAAGTAACTTTCACTGTATAACCTGCGTTCTCCAACGCCTTTTTGGTAATGCCGGTAATGGGCGTGAGATCCTCCCAAGACAGCGTCCCCATTTTGATAACTTTTTCGTCAGCATGGCTTTGTACAATCGTCATGCTGACGATCGCCAGCGCGCAGAGTGCCTTCCACAAAATCTTCATGGTGTATGCCCTGTAGTAGTGCTGATGAGATCAGCGATATAGTGGTCTTCGCTTCTTATTAACGTCGTGAAAGCCGTAAACACTCACGACGCATTCTTTTTCTCAGCGTGAACGTCCGGAGATGCCTCTCGCTCAGCGACACATGCCGCTGCGTCCGATCATGCTGACTTTTTATTCGCCCAGCGTTGGTGGAGGCGTGCATTCGCTTTTAATAGGTACCTGTTCTATCAGCCCAGGTATCAGCCTTCAGTCCTTGAGGGGCGATGAACATTTCCATGTTCCCTCGAGACAGCTCCCAATGTTCGAACACCAGATCAACTACAGCGGTTTCGTCATGCCTGCCGAACGCTTCAATGAATGAGTCGTGGTGCTCGACAGCGAGTAACAGGTGCTTTTCCATTTCTTCGTTACGCGGCCTGAAGAAGGTATGGCCGATTCTCGCGTGGTCGATCAGCAGCCGGCCGAGACTGGGCTCGAGATAAGGGCTGCCGGACATTTCCCCCATGATTTCGTGAAACCGATTATTTTCCACCACCATCGCCAGTGGATCGCGCGCGAGCGTCGCGCCGCGAAATCGCTCCTGGGTAGCCTGCAGATCATTCAGTTGCGCAGGCTTGAAATTCTGTACAGCCAGCCGGCCGATCGCCGCATAGATCATCGGTGCGGCGAGGAAGAAATTGCGCAAGGTCGAGTGATTCATCGGTGCAACCCGCGCACCGCGATTTTCTTGGATGTCGAGATAGCCCTCGCCTGCCAGGCGCCGCAGTACTTCGCGAACCGGTGTGCGGGACAAACCATAGCGAGCGCTCAAGCTGAGTTCTTCCAGGACTTGGCCAGGATCGAGCTGCATCGTCAGGATCTGCCGTTTCATGTCGTCGTAGAGACTGTTCTTATCGCTTTTCACAAGGGCCTCCGCTGTTGACCGACCCGCCGCACATGGCTGATGGATCGAGACTCGCACGCGCTCCAACGTCGGTCAATACGCGCTGTATTCTTTATGTATACCAATAGAATTCATAAAAAATACGCGGAGACCGCTATTTTCTTGCTCGCTTCAACAGTTTGGTCAGTGCTTCGCAGGCCTCCGACCAGTCGCAAATAGATATGAGCAGGTCGCTTTCAGAAATACACCTTCATCGTGACTCATCTTGCGCAGGTGAAGATCCGAACCGATGAGCGCAACAGGCTCATCGACTCGAACTCGCAGCGGTCGCGAGTAAGAGCGGTTCGGGGTGCGGATGTGATGAAATAGCGCCACGACACAGGCACCGCACTAGGCCTACAGCAGCCGTGGCGTACTCACGCCGAGTACACCCGCCCGCTTGCTGAGTGATGTCTTCCAGACCCAAATCAGGGCGCCTGCTGTCCACGCAAAAATCTGTAGACATATTGTCTGACGTGATTTTATAGTCATTATACAAACTGTAGACACAGATTATGACCAGCAGAAAACAGTCCATGAAAGCTCATTCCGAAGCCGACAACCTCGTCATCGACATTCCCCTGGATCGCAAGACGGTTCTCGGTGATGCGCTGCGCCGTCGAATTCTGAGCATGGAACTGGCACCTGGTGCCGTCGTCGACGAGATCGCTCTGTGCAATGAGTTCGGCCTTTCCCGGCCTCCTGTCAGGGAACTGCTGCGGCAGATCGCAGCGGAGGGCTACATCGAACTGGAGGCTAATCGTGCGCCGCGCGTTGCCTCGATGAACCACGAATCCCTGCACAGCTTTTACCTGGCTGCACCACTGATCTACATCGCGACCACGCAACTGGCAGCGCTACATGCCTCGGCCGCGGAAATCGAAGTGCTCAGAGGGATTCAGGAACAGTTTCGCCAGGCCATCGAAGAGAAGGATGTCGAGAATCGTGTCATCCATAACGACGAGTTCCACCTCGAGATCGGCAGGATGGCACACAACGATTACCTCATGCCCAGCCTGCGACGTTTGCTGATCGACCATGCGCGGCTTGGAAAAATCTTCTACCGACACCCCACTACCGATGACATGCAACGCGATCTGGAGATCGCCTGCGACCAGCACGACCAGATGATCGACGCTATCGAACGGCGTGACCCGGATACCGCTGCGATAGTTGTGCGCGCGCACTTCGAGCTGTCGCGTCGTCGCATGGCGGAATACGCCGCACCAGCCGGTGTCGAGGTGGCATTGACGTTTTAGGAACCCAAGCGCTGGTGGTCTCACCTGATCATGAGTCATTTCACGCAAGGGATAGTTAACCAAAGCTCAAACAATAAAGTTAGGTTTCCCGAAATGACCAGAGTGACCCACTTGCCTGCCGATGATTCGACCTGCGGCTGGTTCCATCTCAGTAAACCCAGGCAACCAAAACCTGCCCATAGCGGCAAGAGCTCCGCTCGCTGGGTCATCGTAGGAGCTGGCTATGTAGGCCTTGCAGCGGCTCGGCAGTTGGCACTGCATTATCCCGGCGACGAGATCATTCTGATCGAGGCCCAGGAGGTCGGTTTCGGGACAGCCGGGCGCAACGCCGGATTCGCTATCGATCTCCCCCATGATATCGGGGCCGAAGACTATATCGGCGACATCGCTGTCGCTAGAACCTCGATGAAGCTCAACCTCACAGGCCAGTCGATGCTCACCGAACTGGTCGAGCGTTATTCCATCGAGTGCCAGATGAAAGCCTGCGGCAAATACCAGGCGGCCGTGGAGGATCGCGGCGTAGCAGTGCTGGATGCCTACCGCCGTGGTTTGGACAAGCTGGGCCAGCCGTATGAAATGATCGAGGCGGATGAGCTGCCCAGCCATATTGGCACTCGCTTTTATCGCAAGGCACTTTTCACTCCGGGCACCGTGCTCCTCCAGCCGTCCGCTCTGGTCAAAGGCTTGGCTGACTCGCTACCGAGCAATGTGACCCTCTACGAACACACGCCCATTACCGATGTGGAGTATGGCGACAAAGTCGTTCTGACTCACAAGAACGGCAGCATCACCGCCGACAAGCTGATCCTCAGCACCAACGCGTTCGGCATGAGCTTCGGTTTCCTGAGGGGCCGCATGCTCCCGGTATTCACCTACGCCAGCATCACTCGGCCATTGACCGACGACGAGCAGGCTCGCCTCGGCGGCAAGCCCTTCTGGGGTGTGATACCCGCCGATACCTATGGCACCACGGTACGCCGCACACCGGACAACCGTCTGCTGATTCGCAACAGTTTCAGTTTCAACCCGGACGGCCAGAGCAAAAGCAAATTCAACGAGCGTTTCGTGCGCAACCATCGCGCCTCCTTCGCCAACCGCTTCCCAATGCTGCCCGACGTCGAGTTCGAATACACCTGGGGCGGCTCTCTTGCGTTGTCGAGAAACCACACGAGCCAGTTCGGTGAGTTGGCTCCCAACGTCTACGGCGCACTTTGTTGCAACGGCCTCGGCGTAACTCGCGGCACAGCTACCGGCAAGTTGCTTGCCGATTGGCTGGCGGGCGAACGTACGGAGATGACCGAGTTTCTGCTGGGCTCACCCGGTCCGAACAGAAATCCGCCGGAGCCCTTTCTTTCTTTCGGTGTGAATTTCAATTTGAAGTGGGGCCAGCACCGCTCGGGCCGGGAAATATAGGCACTCGAACATTTGATACATGCAACGTTTTTTCTTGCGCGGCAATGATTTCTTGGCCTGCGAAAGACAAGGAATGCCAACCGTAATTTAGGTGGTGGCTTAAGGAAACTTCAGAACTGAAGCATTTCAGTTCTGTGGATTCGCTCAGCCTGAATTTACCCGGCAGCTCTTAGAACCTGGAGACAATAATGACAACATCTACTACCTCGATCGAAGATGTACCGCTCAACCGGTTTCACCAACTTCTGACCATACGCTCCGGCGGCGGATCGTTCGTTGACGGCTACGTGCTGAGCATCATTGGCGTATGCATGGTGCAAATGACTGCGGCTCTGGGCCTCAGCAGCTTCTGGCAAGGCATGATTGCAGCGTCTGCGCTGATCGGCATTTTCTTCGGTGGCTTCCTGGGCGGCTGGCTGACCGATCGCCTGGGCCGCAAGAAGATCTTTTTCGTTGGCCCATTGCTGTTCATCACAAGCCGCTTCGCTGACCTAAACCACCCTCCGCGCCAGTTAATCCAGAGATAGGCGCGACAGATAGAAGCTGAACCCCACAGGAGAACGCACCGTGAAATTTGAAGGCATCTATACCCCGGCAATCACCCCGCTGACCGCTGACGGACAGATCGACTCGTCGGCATTCGCTGAAGTGCTCGAGTACCTGATCGAGTCCAAGGTTCACGGCATCATCATCGGCGGCTCCACCGGCGAGTACTACGCGCATACGGCCCAGGAGCGTTTCGACCTCGCTGCCAAGGCCAAGGACGTGATCAACGGTCGCCTGCCGCTGATAGTAGGAACCGGCGCCATTCGCACCGAAGACTCGGTGGCGTTCGCCAAAGCCGCCAAGGAAATCAAGGCTGATGCGCTGCTGGTCGGCACCCCGCCTTACGCCCTGCCAACCCAGCAGGAGATCGTCACCCATGTGAACGCGGTGGACAACGCAGCCGGCCTGCCGATCATGCTCTATAACTACCCGGGCCGCATGGGCGTGGCCATGGGTGACGAGGTGTTCTCTGCCCTCGCTGGCAACAAGAACATCATCGCCATCAAGGAAAGCACTGGAGATGCCGCCAGCCTGCACCTGCTGGCCAGCAAGTACCCGCAAATCGCCCTTTCCTGCGGCTGGGACGACCAGGCGCTGGAGTTCTTCGCGTGGGGGGCACGCAGCTGGGTCTGCGCCGGCTCCAACTTCATTCCGAAGGAGCATGTGGATCTGTACCAGGCGTGTGTGGTCGAAAACGACTTCGTCAAAGGTCGCCGCATCATGACCGAGCTGCTGCCCCTGATGGACTTCCTGGAGACAGGCAAATTCGTGCAGTCGATCAAGTACGGCAGCGAAGTCGCGGGTCTAAAAACTGGCGGCGTGCGTGCCCCGCTGCAGTCGCTGAGCGGCGACGAGAAACAGACCCTTAAAGAGATCATCACTGTACTCAAGCGTAACGTCGCAAAAATCACCGAGGGCGTATGACATGGCTGAATTGCTGAGCAAAGAGCAATACGCGGCGATTGCCGCAAAACTCAACTTTCCGACCCAGGCATTCATCGACGGCGCGTTCCGCGATTCCGTCTCGGGCAACACCTTCGCCACCACCAACCCGGCAACCGGCAAGCTGCTGGCCAATATCGCCGCAGGCGACAGCCACGACGTCGACCTGGCCGTGGCCAGCGCCAAGAAAGCATTCGACGACGGCCGCTGGAGCAAGCTCTCGCCGGGCGCGCGTAAAGGCGTTCTGCTGCGTTTCGCGCAACTGCTCGAAGACAACGCCCACGAGCTGGCGGTGATCGAAAGCCTGGACAGCGGCAAACCGATTCAGGAATGCCAGAACGTCGACGTGCCGGAGACCATTCACACCATACGTTGGCATGCCGAACTGATCGACAAGATCTACGACAGCACCGCCCCGACTGGTTCAGGTGCAGTGACCATGGTGGTACGTGAGGCCATTGGCGTGGTCGGCCTGGTGCTGCCCTGGAATTTCCCGCTGCTGATGCTGGCCTGGAAGATTGCACCGTCGCTGGCCGCTGGTTGCTCTATCGTGGTCAAACCAGCCAAGGAGACGACCTTGAGCGCACTGCGCGTGGCTGAACTGGCCCACGAAGCGGGCATACCCGCAGGTGTGTTCAACGTGGTACCTGGTGGCGGTCGCGAAGTCGGCGAACCGATTGGTCGTCATCCGGACATCTCGGCAGTCAGCTTCACTGGTTCTACCGACACCGGTCGCCTGTTTCTCAAGTACGCAGCCGAATCGAACATCAAGCGCGTGGTGTTGGAACTGGGTGGCAAGAACCCGGCCGTAGTGATGAACGACGTCGAAGATATCGACAGTGTCGCGCAGCACTTGGTTGCCGGTGCATTCTGGAACATGGGTGAGAACTGTTCGGCCTCGTCGCGGCTGATCGTGCATGCCGATGTCAAGGATGCCCTGCTCGAACGCATGAAAGTGCAGGTGCGTGACTGGAAGCTGGGCGACCCGCTGGATCCCGAGAACCGCCTGGGCGCCATGGTCAGCAAGTCGCATTTCGAGAAGGTACGTTCGTACCTGGAGTATGCGGTCGAGCAACAACTTGATGTCGTCGAGGGTGGCAATGCCCGCGAAGGCGTGTTCATCGAGCCGACCATCGTCGATGGCGTGAGCCCTGACAGCCGGTTGTTCAAGGAAGAGATCTTCGGCCCTGTGCTGAGCGTCACCACCTTCGATACCATCGACGAGGCCATCGAACTGGCCAACGATACCGTCTATGGCCTCGCGGCCTCGGCCTACACCAGCAACCTGCGCAACGCACTGCGCCTGTCCCGGGAGATTCGCGCCGGCATCGTGACCGTCAACTGCTTCGGCGAAGGCGACGCCTCGACGCCGTTCGGAGGCTATAAAGAGTCGGGCTTCGGCGGTCGTGACAAGTCGCAATGGGCGCATGATCAATACACCGAGATCAAAACCATCTGGATCGACGCGTCGTAATTACAGGCAACATCCCTCACAAGTAGAAGTGCCACCACCGTCCCACGCAACCGGTGGTAGGCACCGTCAAAGAAATCGGCGAACTGGTAGCAGCGCTCAAGGAAGAGCACTCAATGCTGCTGCGCCGACGGCCTGACTCTAACCGGTCGCCGAATTCACCCTGAGAAGCGAGTTATAGCCAGGTATGCACATCACCGGAGAGTAGTCTAGTCCTCCACTCATCGATACCGAGATTAAGGCTCTGATCAATGCTACGTAGGAGGTGATGGTGAGGAGGATATTTCCGCTGATGCGGTGATTATTTGAGCGTAATTTCTCTTTGTCCTTCTGATTGAACCCCATGCAGCTGCATGTCTCTACTCCTCGAGTGCCTGAGAGGAATACGAATGAAAGACCTTGATTGTCCGGTGGTGGTGATTTGCGGTGCCAGTGCTGGTGTTGGGCGTGCCACCGCCCATGCTTTCGCTGCCGCTGGCTATTCCATCGGGTTGATCGCACGCAGCGATGAAGGTTTAGCGCTGACAGTCGAGGAGTTGCAGTCTTACGACGTGGCCGCTTTGGCGATCAGTGTGGACGTGGCCGAAGCGGAAGCTCTTGCCCTGGCGGCACAACGATTCGAAACGGAACTCGGGCCGATCGACGTCTGGATCAATTCGGCAATGGTGACGGTCTTCGCTCCGGTTGAGCAACTGACACCGGGTGAAATCAAGCGGGTCACCGAGGTGACCTATCTGGGCACTGTTCATGGCACCTTGGCGGCGCTTTCGTTTATGCGTTCGCGCAACCGTGGCGTCATTATCCAGGTGGGCTCGGCGCTTGCGTATCGCGCGATCCCATTGCAATCGGCCTATTGCGGCGCAAAGTTTGCGGTACGGGGTTTTACCGACTCACTACGATGCGAGCTCATCCACCAACGCAGCAACATCAACGTTTGCATGGTTCAACTTCCCGCCATGAACACACCTCAGTTCGATTGGGCGTGCAATAAACTTGGCAAGCGCGTGCAACCTGTACCGCCGATCCACGACCCTTACGTTGCCGCGCGAGCCATTCTCAGCGTCGTCAATGCTCCGCCGCGAGAGCTTTGGCTTGGAATGACGACCATCAAGGCAATCATGGGAACCCTGTTTTTTCCAGGCTTGCTCGATCGACTCCTGGCGCGTCGCGCATGGTCGGGCCAGATGGTGGACAATACTCAACCAACGCCTCAGGCAGGAAACCTGTTCGAACCCGTAAACGGCCTGCATGAAGTGCGTGGACGTTTCACCCGTAATTCGCGCAAGCGCGCATGGGGATTGAGTTCAAGTCGTGTAATCGCTGTCTTGGCAATCACCGCAGCCTTACTGGTCTTGTTGATTCTCTGACGGCGTGCGGACGCGCCTGAACCAGCGATAGCCATACGGATTGATCGATAGGCCTGTTGCACGCTCATCCATGTAGGACGTGTCAGCGATAATTTCCGAGAATCCATCAAGGTCGACGGATACCTCGGCTATCGTGCTGCCGAGATTGGCCAACATGAGCGAAATAGGGTCTTCGCCATGGCTGATTGCAAAGACAGCGGGATGCTGTACATCCAATAACCGCACTCTCCCCTTGCCGACTTCCGGCAAGTTAGCACGCAGGCGCAGCAGATCAGAGACTCGATCAAGCATGGAGCCCGGGATGCGCTGCTGTGTCGTCACGTTGAGTGTCTGGTAGGCGAAAGCGCCTCGGTCGATAACCGGCATGGCGAGTTTCCCGGTAGAGCTGGAAAAACCTGCATTGGCCTTGTCGGACCATTGCATGGGTGTGCGTACCGCAAGGCGCTCGGGCAGATCCAGATCGTCTCCCATTCCGATCTCGTCGCCATAGCGCAGCACCGGTATGCCGGGCAACGAAAGCAGCAGCGCCTGAGCCAACAGTTGGCGATGGACATCCCCGTCAAGCATCGGTGCCAACCGGCGGCGAATGCCGCGCCCATACAGGCGCATGTCTTCTTCCGGGGCAAAGATACGCATGACTTCCTCACGTTCTGCTTCGCTCAGACGCTCCAGATCCAATTCGTCATGATTGCGCAGCCACACTGCATAGCCGGCATTGTCTGGCGACTGCGGCCTGCGTTCGATGGCTCGCTGAAGCGGCTCAGCCTGCCGAGTGGCCAAGGCCAGGAATATATGATTGTTGAGCCAGAAATCGAGCACCAACCCCATACGCTGGCCATTACCGAGGTAATGGGGAAAGCGCTCGGGTTCAACGTCCACTTCGCCCAGCAGAATGGCTTGGGGATTGAGGCGGATCATGAAGGCATGAAGCCGTTCCAGTAACCACACGCCCTGCTCTTCTTTGCCGCCACCCGCCTGCTCAACCATATGCGATGCCGCATCAAGGCGGAAACCATCGATACCCAGCGCCAGCCAGCGAGCCATGATCCGCTCGATTTCCTCGATCACGTGCGGGTTGGTCAAATTCAAATCCGGCTGATAACGGTAAAACAAGTGCCGGTAATACTGCCCCGCCTGCTCATCCCACTGCCAGATGCTGTCTTCGACTGATGGAAAGATGGGTGTGTTGCCATCATCGACTGGCAGATCCGACCAGATAAAATAATCGCGATATGGACTATTCCGATCCTGCCGCGCCTTCACGAACCATGGATGCAGGTCGGACGTGTGCTGCATGACAAGTTCCAGCCGCGCTGCTTCATCTCACGAACCAGTGCTTTGAATTGTGCTTCGCTGCCGAAGCGCGGGTTCAGGGCGAGATGGTCGGTGACGTCGTAGCCCGCGTCGCGCCATGGCGATTCGTAGATCGGCATCAGCCACAACGTTCCGATACCCAGACCTTGCAGGTAGTCCAGCTTTTCGATGATGCCGCCCAGATCTCCCCAGCCGTCGCCAGTGCTGTCAAGAAACAGGGAGGGGTCAATCTGATAGATCAGCGTGTTCAGATGCCAATGGGCATTCATGCGTCGCTCCTGCAAAGAACCACAGCCTGCTCAGGTGCCAGCCAACCAGTGAATGGCTGCCCTTCACCATGACCATCGCTTGCCACCTGCACCCGCCAGGGTTCGGCAAGCGAAAAAACCTGATCCGTTTCGCTGAAGTTGATGCACACCAGGCGTTCGTCGTCTTCGTACCAACGCCGATAGGCCAAAACCTGTGGGTGCGACGGCAGTTCTTGCCAATTGCCTAGCCGCAGCGCATTGCTGACGCGTCGACAGGCGAGCAGCCGTCGATACAGGGCAAGCGTCGAAGTCGATTGATGATGTTGAGACTCTACCGACAACAGGCCGGCGCGAGGCGCAAACGGCAACCAGGTCGGCGCACCCTTCCAGCCGTGAGGGGCTTTCGCTGTCCACGGCAACGGTGACCTGCTGCCGTCGCGGCCACCCGGGTCGACACGGGAATGCTCGTTGACCTCGATATCTTCCAGGCCAAGCTCCTCTCCCTGAAAGATGAATGGCGTGCCGCGCAAGCTGAGCAGCAGCACAGCGGCGGCCTGAGCCCGACGCAACGAGCCTCCGTATCGGCTGCGATGGCGACTGTTGTCATGGTTGGAGAGTACCCAGGTAGGCCATGCCAGCAACGGCCCCAGCTCATTTTCCACTTCACGGATGCAGAGACGGAAGAGTACGGGATCCCAGCTAGCATCCAACGGCGGAAAGTTGAATGACATATGCAATTCGTCGCTGGCCCCGTAATAAGCCGCAACCTGGCGCGTGGAGCGAATGTTGACCTCGCCGATCAGCACGCGATCACCGGGATAACCGTCCACCAGCCGCCGCAGGCCTCGGAGCACCTCATGACTGTAAGGCTGGTCGTTGATATGCACCATGGCCTCCCCGGCCAGGCACCGCGGGTCATCTTCGAAATGCGGATCCTTACCGACGCAATGCACCACATCGATCCGGAAACCATCCACTCCGCGCTTGAGCCAGAAGTGCAACACGTCATGCATGGCCGCGACCACTTCCGGGTTGTGCCAGTTTAGGTCGGGCTGCTGGGGCAAGAAAAAGTGCAGATAGTACTGCTGGCTGCCTTCATGCCATGTCCAGGCGCTACCGCCGCCGATGGCTGCTCGCCAGTTGTTGGGCTGGTCACGCCAGATGTACCAGTCACGCTTTGCACTGTCGCGGCTAGCCCGCGATTCAACGAACCAGGGATGCTGATCGGAGGTGTGGTTAGGGACGAAATCGAGCAGTATTTTCAGGCCCCGCTGGTGAGCCTCGTCGATGAGTGTGTCGAGATCGTCAAGGGTGCCAAAGAGCGGATCGACATCGGTGTAATCACAGATGTCGTAACCGGCATCGCACATGGGCGAACGAAACACCGGGGATATCCAGAGCGCATCGACACCCAGTGCCTTCAGGTAATCGAGGTTCGCACTGATGCCACGGATATCGCCGACACCGTCACCATTGCTGTCGGCGAACGAGCGCGGATAAACCTGATAGATCACCGCGCTCTTCCACCATAGATGGTCGTTCGCTTCTGCCATGCAAACTCCTCGACTATCCCGTTTCTGCTGCATCAATGGTGTTCGCGCAGGGCCTTGATCAGCTGTGCTTTGCTCATGCTGGAGCGACCCCGAATATCCTTGCTGCGAGCCTCTTTCAGCAGACTTTGCTTGGTCTGGGTGTCCAGTGAAGGCTGGGAGGTGCGGGAATGCCCTTCACGCGTTTTGGCGGCGCGCTTGGCCGAATCCGAGCGTGCGGTCTTTTTTTCGCTCGACGATGTTTTCTTACCCGAGCCACCCGATTTCTCACCGCCTCCGGATTGCTTGTTAACGGTTGCCCAGGCACGGGCTTCGGCTTCGTCACTGGACACACCCTTGTCCTCGTAACTCTCTTCAATATGCTGCGCCTTGCGCTTTTGCTCCTCGGTATATTTGTCTTTGCTTCCACGTGGCATGGTGATCACTCCCGGATAGCCCTTGGTTTAGGTATGAAGCTAGCCTTGGTGCGTGAGTGCCACCGGATGGACGAACGGCTCGTGGCTCACATGAACCTTTCGTCGAGATGTCATACGATTTGCTCCAACTTTCATGCATTGCCAGTTTTCCCAAAAGAACAGCGGCAGGATTCCCCTGTTCAAAGGAGAGACAGCAATGCGTACCTACCCTACTCCGCCCTTCCCCGCCCAGCCCCAGCCAGTGCCGGGCTCACAGCGTAAAATGGAGCCCCTGCCGGACTGCGGCGAACACACCTATACCGGCAGTGACCGCCTGAGCGGCAAGGTCGCACTTATCACGGGAGGTGACAGCGGTATCGGCCGCGCAGTGGCAATTGCCTTCGCCCGGGAGGGTGCGGACGTGGCCGTTGCCTATCTGCAAGAAGACGAGGACGCCCGCGAAACCGCCCGCTGGGTCGAACAGGCCGGACGGCAATGCTTACTGTTACCCGGAGACCTGGCGGATAAGGGGGTATGCCAGGACATCGTGGCAAGAACCGTGGAGCAATTCGGCCGCATAGATATTCTGGTCAACAACGCCGCTTTCCAGATGAGCCGTCAATCGCTCGAGGAGATTCCCGATGAGGAGTGGCTCAGAACCTTCGACGTGAACATCACCGCCATGTTCCGCCTGTGCCAGGCGGCTGTGCCGTCCATGCCGCGTGGCGGCTCGATCATCAACACCACCTCGATCAATTCCGATGCCCCCACACCCACGCTGCTCGCCTATGCGACCAGTAAGGGCGCGATCGCCAATTTCACTGGTGGGCTTGCACAATTGCTGGGGCCTAAAGGTATTCGAGTCAACAGTGTCGCGCCCGGCCCGATATGGACGCCGTTGATCGTATCCACGATGCCGCAGGAGTCGGTGACCACCTTCGGTGAACAGACGCCCTTGGGTCGGCCCGGTCAGCCGGTTGAGGTGGCACCGATCTTTGTCTTGCTGGCATCCGATGAAGCCAGTTACATATCGGGCTCAAGGTATGGCGTAACCGGCGGAAAACCCATCCTGTGAACCAGGCCGTGGGGTTGAATAGGTCTAGACTTTTGATAGCTGGGTGATTGCCATTATTTCCAGGCGTCCTGACAATTTGACTCTGCCAACAGCCACGCCGGCTCAGGCCTCGACTCTGCTGGCCTTGGCAGTGGCTGCCGTGATCTGCTCCGGCATAGCGCCGCATAGCCGTGTGGACTGGCTTGTCGAAAATACTCTGCCGGTCGGGCTGTTGCTCGGGCTCGCCGCAGTCTGGCGGCACCTGCGGCTGTCATGCGCGGCTTATCTGGCAATCTTGCTGATGATTGGCGTACATGAACTAGGCGCGCATTTCACCTATGCCGAGGTGCCCTATGAGAAATGGATTCATGACCTCACGGGCCACTCGTTAAGTTCACTGATGGGCTGGCAACGCAATCAGTTCGATCGTTTGGTACACCTAAGCTACGGCGTTCTGTTCTTCATCCCTTTCAGGGAAATTATCTATCGCCAGACCACGCTACGCGGTGCCTGGCTGGCACTGATGGCCGTGAGTCTGATTCTGGCGACATCGGCATTGTATGAATTGATCGAATGGGTGGGAGGCCAATATCTGGGCGATGATCAAGCCGAGGCCTTCCTCGCGACGCAGGAAGACCCATGGGATCCACAGAAAGATATGGCCTTGGCTCTGCTAGGCGCGCTAACCAGCCTTATGGTGATAGAAGGCCGTCTATTTTTTAGAGTGGTTCATGAATAATACGCTGAATAATAGGGGTACTCCGCCGTGCGCGATTCCACAATCATTTCACTTATCCAACTGGTCAATATCGACGTATAGGCTTTTTGATCACTGTCTTGAGTGAGCGCATGATCGGCACCGGTCATTATTCGATGTGTCAATGAGTGTGCTTTCTCAAAAGAGGATCGATAGTTCATCAACGTGGCATGAGGTATGTAATCGTCGAACTCCGACTCCACCAGCAGTACGTCACCGGTGAACCGTGAGCAGGCAGTCAACGCTCTGTTTTCGAGCGGTGTGACGACTGTACGTCGGTACTGCGCCAAGCGGTCGCGATCGAGCAGTTGCTTGGGGCTACTCCACTCGTCGTCCCAATACAGCGCCGGCACACGTAGCGCCAGCCAGCGTACGGCGCGTAACTCGCTGAGAATGGCGGACAGGTAACCGCCATAGCTGGTACCGATGACCGCTATCTTGTCGGAATCGATGGTGGGCAAGCTCACCAGGCGGTCATAGGCGGCGAGGAGATCGGCCAGGCTATCTTCGCGGGATACGCTCTGTCTGCTGGCGGCAGTCTGTTCGTGCCCGCGCATGTCGAAAGTCAGGCATACACAGCCAAATCCGGCGATACCTTTCGCGCGGGCCAGGTCACGCTGCTGGCTGCCGCCCCAGCCATGAACAAAGAGCACGCCAGGCACCTTGCGCTCGGGCGACATCAGGGTGCCAGCCATGAGTTCGTTGCCCACCTCGATGTTTATCTTTTCGCTATAGGCCATCGGTTTCAACCTTCACATATCTGCTGAGCGTGCCATGGGGCGCGATGCTGCAACGTTGAAGCAGCTGCGCTCCCACGGGCGCATCATCGTGATAAGACTCGTAGGTGCTGGCACATACACGCGACAACTGTGGGTTTTGTTGCAGGGCCTGAAGGGCAAAGAGTTCCGCGGCGCTGGCACCGCCGATCCGCCAGGACTGCTCCAGGACTCCTGAGCGCTGGCGGCCAAGGTGATCGATGCCCTGGGCGATATCATAGTTACGCCGTGAGGCGATCAATCCATAGCATTCAAGCGCTGCCTGCTCGTAGCACTGCGCCTGATCAATGGCCTTGCGGGCTTGGGCGTCGAGCGGCAAGGACTGCAGCGCGGCATAGTCGCCGCGCACGACGCTCAGTTCCGAGCCACCGTACACCTCATGACCGCAGTCATCACGGGTCAAGCGCTGAGTTCCGAAATAGCTGGCGGTAATACCTGCAACGGTCACCTGCCCAACGCTGAAGGTTGCGACACTTTCCAGCTGCTCCTCGAATACCAGTCCCCATTTGGCCACTTCTTCAACATCCTGACCGACAAGGCAGGCATCCAACTGAGCCTGGTCGGCAATCAATTCCTGACCCAGCCCAGCTTTGCCCCGTACCGGCTTCATTCTGACCGGCCCGTTGCGCAGCAGCAGTATCGCTGCGCGCCGTGCGTCCTGTAGATCGAACACCGTGTAACCAGCCAGAACCACCGATGCAACCTGCTGATGAAAATCGGTGCACCATCCCTCGGGCACGCATAGTGGCTTGTCGATCAATGGGTGGCTGATGGCTTTGGTCGCCATGAAGGCTTGCGGCACCGCGCCGCCGAAAAAGTCGTCCGCGTTGCTTATGCCGAGTCGACTCATGCTCTGCATACCGACCAGGGTTTCAGCTGGCACCCAGTAGCAATCACCCTCAGCAGGATTCCCATCTCGCCAGCCCAGCAAGGGAATTGCCAGTAACGACGCCAGCTTTTCGCCCAGCAATAGCTGGATCGCAGCATCATGCTCAGGTATTGGCGTGTCCATGGTGATCAGTGCAACCCCTGCCTTGCTGGTCATCGCCGAACCGCCCTGCGCCCTGCGCCTAAGGAGTCCATGGCGAACTGATTTTGCTGGCTGCGGGTCATCACACGCACTCCTATCAGTTGATGTATCAGGACGGCTTATCGTTGGGTCGTCAGGCAACATCACGGCCAGTCGAACTGCGGCTGTGGATTGCTGGCGTTAAAGTTAGGAAGCAGGCTGTAACGGTGAAGTTCAACTCATTGGAGTAACGGTACAGGGCTGGCTGGAAGTCTTATTCAGGCACGTAAATCATCCGCCCATCATTCAGGCGGTAAGTCACACCGGCCTTTGCACCCTGCCCTTCACCAATCTCTCCACTGGACTGGTACTCCTTCAGCTCCTGGCCGTCCTTGACCAGCATCCGCATGTTCGCCTCACCTGGGTTCTCGATGACGATGACCTTGTCCTGGGTGAAGGGATTGAGCGGATTCTTGACGATGATGATCAGCAAAATACCGATGATCACCAGGAACAGGTCGATGAGGTTGACCATGGAGACGATCGGATCATCGGCATCGTCGTGTTCGAGAAAGCGCATCAACGATTCTCCTGCAAACGCTCGATGGCTCGCAGTTCCTGGAGTAACCATCGACGGCGTATGGTGAGGATGAAGAAGGTGATGCTGGCCGCAACCAGGGCGAGAATCACGGCAGAAAAAGCCACCACCAGATTATCGGCAATGCCTTGAGCATCGTTCTGCGTCAGAGCGAGCAGCGTCGGCCCCATCGGAATCATGGTCGCCACCAGGCCGAGCATCGGTGCGCTGCGCGAGGTAATGCGCAACCATTCCAGGCGACCCATGATCCATAGTTCGAGGTCGTCACTACTACCGCCATGAACGCGCTGATAGCGCACAAGCGCTGGTTGGTACTGCCCCTTACGTCGCTGGAAGGCCTCGACCAGGAAAGCTCCCAAGGCCACGAAGGCATATGCCAGTGCCGCCATGATCAGCAGCAAGACGGGCACGAGGAAAAGACGGGTTAGTTCGTAGAGACTGGTTTCGAAAGTATTCATGTCGCGTCCTGTACAAATCGTTTGCTCGAAAGCTGTTGACGGCCGGCAAACCACTGCCTGGCAGCCCCCCAAAAGATACAGGCAAGCAAGGCGCAGGCGCCCAGCCATAGGGCCCAGGGAAACGGAGGGGGCTCGGCAGGTTGCACTTCGTGCAGCACCTGGCCTTGCACGGTTTCACCTGCACCTTGTGCTGCATTGCTGGCAGCAGGATTGGCGAGACCGAAGCCACTGCCCATCTGCTGTACGAACTCGGTGGTGAGCGGCGCGCCGGCATCGGCCTCATGCTGTTCCGTCAGTTCCGTCCAGCGCTGCGCCAGTTCGCGGCGAGTCTGTTCCGGAGCATCCCAATAGCCCTTGCGTATGGCTTCAGCCATGCGCTCGATGAGCTGAACTTGCGCAGTCGGATTGTGTTGCTCGAACCATCGATCGAGTTGCAGATCGCGCTTGTCCATGACGTAGGTGTCGTGAAGCGCTTGCCACTGATCCGCCCGCACCGTGGAGGGATCGGCTGCCTGCCAACCAAACAGGTTGTTGGTGACGTCGAGGAGCTCCAGGGTACCGGCGTAGCCCTCCTCCTTCATGGCACTGATCCATTGCGGGTTCAGATAGCGACTGCGCAGTTCGCTGGCCAGGAACTCGGCGGCACCGCTGGTACGCGGCTGGGCCTTGCGCAGATCGGAGATATAGAGCGCCGGGCTGGCACCATCCAGGTGCCGGACAGCCGCAGAAAGGCCGCCAAGGAACTCGAAAGGATGATCGGTGGAAAGCACTCCGTTGAGTTCGCTGGAACGCGCCATGACCGCAGCCTGCACACCTTTGAGGTGCTCGGCGAAGAGGTTGTGGCCTTCGAGCTTCTGGCCCCATCCCGACGCGCTATATCCATACTGCAAGCGTGCGAGGAACTGCTCGGCAATAGCCGAGTCACCTTCCCACTTGGTCGAGTCCAGCGCCAACCGAGAGACGCCGGTACCGTAATCGCCAGCCTCGTTGCCGAATACCCTTACCCGCGATAGCTGCAGAGCACGCTCGGGCTCCACGCCCTCTGCGCGCAGTCGCATTGCCACGGACTGGCTATTGGCAAAAACGCTATTCCCTGGTTCATCCAGCTGGGCAAGCTGCTCGAACGTATCAGCCAGCAGGCGCATGAACCCGTCGAACTGATCGCGATAAACACTGGTTACCTGAACCACTGCATCGATACGTGGACGCCCCAACTCGCGTGCGGGAATGATTTCCAGGCCGGTTACCCGTCCCCCCGCATCCCATATAGGACGCAAGCCGAGCGCATGCAGTACCTGGCTCTCGAGAACGCCCAGATGACGCATCGCCTCCGATGACCAGAGACTGAAGGCGAGTTTGCTCGGATACTGGCCGCCGTGCTCACGTCGATAGCTGTCCAGCAGTTGCTCGAGGGCAACCTCGCCACTGGCATAGGCCGAGCGTGTCGGTAGCTTGTCAGCCTCGAAGGCATAGAGATTACGGCCGCTGGGTACCTGCGGGTTGCGTATGGGATCACCGCCAGGGCCTGGGGCGATGAAACCGCCCGCAAGGCCGGCGAGCAAGGCCTGCATCTCGCCAGGATTGGCCAGGTGCCGTTCCAGGTCGCGGGCGCGCTCGATCTGTTCACGCAACCTTGCGTTGTCGATCTGCGCGATCGCCGCAGGCTGACTCAGGTAACGCTCCAGGGTGCGATACGGCAGGCTGGCTTTAAGCGCCGCAAAATCCTCGGCCAGCGGTTCGTCGGTGGATACCCCGAGAGCCTGAAGATAGGGCTCCCCCAGTTGCTGCAGGACAGTGGCCAGTCGCTGCTCCGGGGTGGCCGGCAAGCCGAAGGTGTGCAGCCCCAATGGCGTGTTGGCTTCGGCCAGGTCATGGACATGCTCATGCAACGCAGCCAGAAACGCCCCGAAATCGGCACGTATGCGAGTCTCGTCCCAGCCGATGTCACGGCCCAGGTCGTTGTCCAGCGCTAAAAGGCGTATCCGCTCTGCCGTTTCGTCACGTACCGCACCCTCATCCAGTTGCTGATACTCGTGAAGCAACTCATGCAGGTCGCGCAATTCGTCGTAAAGACCTGCCGGGGCAAATGGCGGCGTCTGGTGGCTGACGATGACTGCCCTGCCCCGACGTCTGGCCTGCATCGCCTCACCGATATTGTCCTGAATGTAGGGATAGAAGACGGGTAAATCGCCCAGTGCCAGAAAGGGATAGTCGCTGGCAGCCAGGCCACGATCCTTGCCGGGCAGCCACTCCTGAGTACCGTGGGTACCGAAATGGATCAGCGCATTTGCCTTGAAGCCTTCTCGCAGATACAGATAAGCCGCGAGATAAACATGATCAGGCGGCACCTTGGCGTCGTGATAGGCCTCGCCCGGACGACCTGCCCGTGGCGGCTGTGGCATGAGTATCAGCTTGCCCAGGCGCATTGCAGGAATGACGAACTGCTGTTCACCATCGACCTCGCGTAATGCCCAATGTACCGAAGGCTCTCCCCAGCGCGCTCGCAACTGCTGCTGAACGACTCGTGGCTGCTGCGCCAGCCAGGCCTGATAGGCGGAAAGCGGCAAGGTTATGGCCAGCCTTTTCTCGAGCAATCGATCCAGGGTTTGCGGATGGTAATAGCCGCCGAGAAGCTGCCTGGCAGCGTCGATCAGCTGTTGCTCCGATTGCTCGTGAACGTCGTAGCCGGCGACCGCCAGCTCGTGCAGCAGATGCTGCAGACTTCTGGGTACGTTGAGATTGGAAGCCGCGATATTGCGTTCGCCGTCCGGGTGGTTCCAGAACATCAGGGCCAGACGCTTATCTGCCGGTGAGGTGTGGCGCAGGCGAGCAAGGCTGTCGACCTTGCCCAGCAGAATCTCGACCTGCTCGTCCAAAGCCAGAGGTTCACCGCCTTCAACGGCACCGATGACCAACGGATCGCTCATGCCCCAGCTCTCGGGCACGCTCAACAGCGTGGCCGCAGTGCGTGGCGAGATACCGCTGCCGGCTTGGCGCCAATGCTCGCGATCACCTTCGCGCGAGACCAGGGTCGCGATAACCGGTATCCCAAGCGCGAGGAACTCGGCTTTTCTGGCCGGCGCGTTTTGCATGTGCTGCAGGTTGACCAGCACATCGGCATGCCAGGGCTTGAGAAGCTTCTGCAAGGCTTGCGGATCACTGTCATCGAACCAGAACACCAGCGGTGCCTGACCATGACGCTCGCTGCGCAGAACCAGATCATCGATCAGGCGCAACTGCGCATCGACTATGGCGCCACGGTGGATGGCGAACGCTACTCGAGGGGCCTTTCCAGGCCATCGCGCTGCTCCCCATGCCAGATAATCCTCCAGGCGCTCGAATACTTCCGGGGCTTGCGGATGATAGATACCGGACTTGCCCAGGAGCTCGGGCTTCGGTATGTCATCAGACGCAGCCCCCGTCTGGTAGGCCTTCAGATAAAGAAAGAAATGGCGCAGGTTACGCTCACCGCCATTGCCGTAGTAAGCAGCAAGGCGCATCGCCACGGGTGCAGGCAGATTGCCGAATGCTGGCGGACCGCCGCCAACACGTAGCCAGGGCGTACTGGTGGCCGTCAGTTCGTCACCTAACGCCTGTTGCATCTCCGCCAGGTCGCTCGGGCGTGGCGTATCGAGAAGCACCAGGCGAGCCCCCTGCAGCGAACCGTCTATATCCGGCAAGCGTTTGGACAGGTGTTCGGATTGCAACGATAGTCCGGCCTCCTGCCCCCACTGCTGCAAGCGATCGAGCTTGCCTTGCAGAACGAAATCAGTTGTCAGGATGCGGACATCGGCTTTCGACTCACGCGCCTCGGCTACCGCCGAGCCCGCTATCAACAGGGCCAGCAATGCATAGAAGTACTGGCGCATCTCAGAAACTCAGGTTCAAACCGATATGCAAGGTACGACCAGGCTCGGCGAAGGTGAATGCGTCTTCTGTATCGCTGAAGTCTCTATCGGTCAGGTTCTCGATGCCGCCGCGCAAGGTCAGGTTCTCGGTCAGCGATTGGCTCATTTCCAGATGCCAGAGGCTATAGGCAGGCATGGAGTAGGTGCTGCTCCCCGAGTAACTCAACTGACTGCCGACATATTCGCCGCGGATCTGGGCGTTGAAGCCACTGTTGGGCTTCCACTGCAATGTGGTGTTGCCCAGGTGTCGGGAACGATCACCCAATCGACGCCCGGCGCTACGGTCAATGGCATCGAGGTAGGTGTAGTTGAGATCCCAGCGCAGGTTCTGCGGCAGATCCACCCCGCCGCCCAACTCGAGCCCCCGGATGCGTGCCTTGTCGACGTTTTCGTAATTGCGAACTTCCAGCCGCCGTATGCCACAGGAGGAGACGCAACGGGTCTGGATCAGACCGTGCACGTTGTTCTGGAACACCCCGGCGTTGGCCGACCAGCCCTGCCCCTGATAATCGGCACTGAATTCGTAGGTGGTGTTGATCTCCGGGGCCAGATCCGGATTGCCGTAAATGGTGAACTGTCCGCCGCCGCCCACAGCCGAATAGCCGGGTGATAGCTGCTTCAGCGTCGGTGCCTTGAAACCACGTCCGACGCCTCCCTTCAGAGTCAGGGCGTCATTGACATGGTGCACCAGGTAAGCACGCGGACTCTTCTGCCAACCATATTGCTCGTGGTTGTCGAAGCGGCTACCGAGTACCAGCGACCAGGCGGGGCTGAAAGTTAGCTCATCCTGCAGGAACAGCGCACGGTGGATGGTCTGTGCATCACCGACAAGGAATCCACCGTCCTCCAATTGCTCCTTGCGCCATTCGGCACCGGCAGTAAGCAGATGAGTATCTGCCAGGGGCACGCTGAAACTGCCATCGACGATATCGTCGGTCAGGCGCTGATGGGGTGAGCTCGGGACAACACCGTTGGTGTAGCGGTTGGTGCGTTCCAGTTCGCTACGGTAAGCACGCAGCGAACTGCTCCCCCAGCTCCAGTCACCACTATGGGCAATCGCATAGTGCTCACGCTCGATGCGGTCGCTCGACTCGTAATCGATTGGGCTTGCGCCTGCGCTGCGGGTATTACGCCAACGATCCTCAAGCCCATTGCCATAGGTGAAATCGATACGCTGGGCTTGGTCGGGCGTCCAACTGAGAGTAGCGCTGGCATTGTGCGCATCACGTCCTTCAAGTTCCGACTGCGTGGCATCCAGGTGCAGTGGCGTTTCCTGACGGCGTCGGCTTTCTCCAGTCAGCGACAAACCCAGCACACCTGGCACCAGAGGCCCACCCACATAGGCACCCAACTGGTGGCTTTGCCCACCACGTTCATCCTCTCGCAAACCGCCGCTCAGCAACGCACTGCCTTTCCACTCATCGGTGGCCTTGCGCGTGATGACGTTGATCACACCACCCAGTGCTTCCGACCCATAGAGTGATGACATCGGGCCACGTACGACCTCAATTCGTTCGATGGACTCGACCGGAACCCAGCCCAAATCGAAATCCGAGTGAGCGATGGCACCTGCCGCGGTATTGATGCGCTGACCATTCAGCAAAACCAGCGTGTGGCCACTGTCCATGCCGCGGATGCTGATACCTCTTCGGGTCATCCCCACACCGGTGAACTGCAAGCCCGGTGTGCCACGCAAGGCATCCTCCAGATCCTGCACGGGGCGCTCACTCAACGCTTCACGGGTGATGACCGAGATGCTTGCCGGAGCATCCTTGAGCTGTCGCTCGGTGGAGGTTGCGGTAACGACAAGCTCATCCAGATCGATAGGCGTCGTTGCCGCAGTTGCCATGAACGGCAAAGCAGAAACCAGCGACAAAAGCTGCAGGCGCGGTGAGGTGTAAGACATGGCGCTATCCCCTTCTGAACTGCGTACGCCACTGCCGGCGGCGTACATCAAACAAGCAATTGATCCCCATCTCCGTCAGATTGGAATCGTTATATCATTTCTTTTTAGATTACATTCTGTGCCGCGCGATATGTGGTATCGCGCCTCTCTAGTGGAGGCTATCGATGATGGCAACTCACGAATGTTACTTTATATCATAATAATCCGTGCGTTATTTTACGCTGATGACGCGCTGACGTGTCCGCGCCACGTTTTTGAGGTCAACTTGGTTTGGTTCGCTCAGCCCGGGCGGGAAATGCGGCCGCACTGATGATCAAGGCCAATAGACCTACGCCCGAAGCAGATACTGCCCTTGCCCACCTCGAACGGTATCCACGACCTCGAAATACTGGCCGCACGCGCAGAATTTCCGATGTCCAACCGGCGTTTGAAGTCGCTTGTGCTTATGGTTTTTCTATTTTGAGGGTTTCTGAGATTTCTTCAGGCCCACTCACTCGCGACCCTGATCGAACCAGGCATTCGCTTTGGCGATCACTGCTTTGCGGGCGCTGCCCGGCTCGCTGAATGGCCCTGATATGGTGAACTGCTTGAGCGGCTTTCCGGTGTCGTCCTGGAATGTAGCGATGACCGCTTGAGCGATACCGCCCAATTCGGTTGCCCAGATGAACTCGAGCTGCACGCTGCGTGAGCCGGTTTGGCTGGTGTGAGTGAATACCGGCGCTTTGCTGGTTAAAGTAGGCATGGAGAGCGCTCCGCGATAAATGGCGCCTGATGGCTTCCTGCCACGCAGGGTTAATGGCCGTTTCATACGGCCTCTTGTTCCTTTCGTTACTGTAGGTGATTGAGCGGATACGTCTAGCTTGCATGTTTTCAAACATGAGCGAGGCATTCGCAGCGACCGTTGCGGTTCGCTGCGCATGCCTGATTTGCACCAGCCTCTAGAGGATGAGGCTACCGATTACGGCCAGCAGGAAGGCAATGCCGCCCAGCAGGGTTTCCATCACCGTCCAGGTCTTGAGGGTGGTTTTCTCGTCCATTTCCAGGAAGCGGCTGACCAGCCAGAACCCCGAGTCGTTGACGTGAGACAACACCGTCGCACCGCCGGCAATGGCAACGACGATGAAGCACAGGTCGAACTCGCTCAGCCCTGGTGTGGCAGCAACCATGGGGGCCACCAGTGCCGCTGTGGTGGTCAGCGCCACTGTCGCCGAGCCCTGGGCCACGCGCAGCGCTGCGGAGATCACGAAGGCCGCGAGGATGACCGGCATACCGGTATCCGAGAGGGTCTCCGCCAGGGCATCACCGATACCGCTGGTACGCAGGACACCACCGAACATGCCCCCGGCCCCTGTCACCAGGATGATCGAGCAGATCGGCCCGAGCGCACCTTCACAGACTTTTTCGAGGTGCTTGCGGCTGTGCCAGCCACTGAAGGCGATCAGAGCGAAGAGCACCGTTATCAGCAGTGCCACTGGCGTCTTGCCGATCATCCGCAGGAATTGCACCCAATTACTGCTGCCATCGACCACGCCCATCACGCTGAGGGTATTGAGCCCGGTGTCCAGGAAGATCAGCACGAGCGGCATCAGCAGAATGGTCAGTACCAGCGAGAACCGCGGCGGCGCCACGCTGGTGTCACGCTCGACATCGGTCAGGAAACTGGCCGGTAGCTTGAGATTGAAGCGCTTGCCAGCCCACAAACCGAACAGATAAGCACCGAAGTACCAGGTCGGCAACGCGATCACGGTACCGACGATGACCAGCAAGCCGATGTTCGCGCCCAGCAAATCTGCAGCGGCGACCGGCCCGGGATGCGGCGGTACCAAGGCATGCATCGCCGCAAAGGCACCTGCGGCCGGCAACGCGTATGTCAGGGTCGAGCCACCGAAGCGCTTGGCCACACTGAAGATGATCGGCAGCATCACGATCAACCCGGCATCGAAGAAGATCGGGAAGCCGAACAACAATGAAGCGACACCCAGGGCGAACGGCGCCCGCTGTTCGCCGAACTTGTTGATCAGCGTGTCCGCCAGTACCTGAGCGCCGCCGGTTATTTCCAGCAGTCGGCCGATCATGGCGCCAAGACCGACCAGCAGGGCTACGGCCGCCAGCGTGGTGCCGAATCCGCCGAGTAACGTCGGGACGACGTTGTCGTAGGGGATTTGCGTGACCAGTGCGGTGATGATGCTCACCAGCACTAGCGCCAGAAAGGCATGCAGACGGAAGCGGATGATCATCAACAGCAGCAGAAGGACGGCGCCAGCCGCTATGGATAGAAGCGCTCCGGCGCCGAGAGTGGTGGTCACCTCATTCATGATGAGCGCCCTCCTCTACAGCTGCGGCCATTCGGCAATGCCGAACACGATCATCTTTCAGGGATGGGTAACGGTGAGCTTGATTGACGGTTTTCATGTCGTCTCCACTTGTCTTTGTTATGGGAGAAGCGTGGTTGTGTTGCGTTATCAGCGGGTGTTGCCGGCAGAGCGCCACCAATCGGCGGCCTTCTGACCAAGGGTGTCGATGGGTAGAGTGGCATCGAGAGTCAGCGTAGCGGGCTCACCGCTCGGTGATTCCAGTGTGGCGAACTGACTGTCGATAAGGCTGGCGGGCATGAAATGACCTGGACGGTCGCCCACGCGCCTTGCTGCTTCTTCGCGGGACAGTTCGAGAAAGACGAAGCCCAGGCCGGGGACGGCCTCGCGCAACCGATCACGGTATTTGCGCTTGAGCGCAGAGCAGGCCAGCAGTGGCCGATCATGGGTTTCGAGTGCGCTGGCCAGTTCCTGGCCCAGGCGAGTCAGCCAGTCAGCACGATCCTCATCGGTAAGAGGAACGCCGGTGCTCATCTTCTCGATGTTGGCGGGTGGGTGAAACTGGTCACCCTCGATCAGGTAACCGCCGATATGTTCGACGATCGACTCTCCGACGCAGCTTTTGCCACAGCCGGATACGCCCATGACGACCAACGCGGTTATTGGGTTATCCATATCGCAACTCCAGCGGAAGACAGCGCTATCTTTGAAGATCGTAGACATCTGCAAGACGGCGGCTTCGAATGTTGTAAATGTTATTCGCCAGGGACTAGCTCCCGAGGCCAGATGTGCAATACGCAACATTGCCAAGCCTTCGAGACAGCGCTACCTTAACCATCAATTATGATCGATGACAACCCTTGCGATGAAATCTCCGACGCATAGCAACTCCCGTACCCTGGGCATGCCCACGCTGGCAGAAGTCGCCGAACGTGCGGGTGTTTCCACCATCACTGCATCGCGGGCATTGCGTGGCGTGGCCACGGTGGGCGCCGATCTTGCTGAGCGCGTGCGCATGGCTGCCGACGAGCTGGGCTATGTGGTGAACCCTGCCGCACGCACCCTGGCGTCGGCACGCAGCACGTCGGTGGTGGTGCTGATCCCTTCTCTGTCCAACCAGCTGTTCATCGAGCCGCTGGAGGCGATTCACGAGGTGATGCGCCCGCGCGGTATCGAGGTGCTGATTGGCGATTACCACTATTGCCGCGATGAGGAGGAACGGCTGGTTCGCAACTACCTGCCGTATCGGCCGATGGGCATGCTGCTGACCGGCTTCGATCGCACCGAGGGCACGCGGCATTTACTGAGTGCCAGCCGTATTCCCTGTGTGCACATGATGGAGTTGAGTAGCGCGCCTGGTATCGCCAGCGTCGGTTTTTCGCAACAGGCTGCGGGTGAAACCGTGGCGCAGCACCTGCTGCAGCAGGGCCGAAAGCGGCTCGCCTACATCGCCGCGCAGCTGGATCCGCGGGTGATGCAGCGTGGTGAGGGGTTCCGGCGTACTCTGCAGGCCGCCGGTGTGTATGACCCGGCGCTGGAACTGCTGCATCCCCTGCCCTCATCCATCGCCCTGGGCGGCCAGTTGTTTCGCGAGCTCATGCAGCAGCACCCGGATGTAGACGGCATTTTCTTTTGCAATGACGACCTTGCGCAGGGCGCCTTGTTCGAGGCGCAGCGTTGTGGAGTCGCGGTTCCTGGCCGAGTGGCGCTGGTCGGTTTCAATGACCTGCCGGCTTCCGCGCACACAGTGCCGAGGCTGTCGTCCATCCATACGCCGCGCACCGAAGTTGGCCGTGAGGCGGCCAACCTGCTGCTGAAGATACTCGATGGACGCGCAGCGGCACCGCATATCGATCTCGGTTTCGAATTACGGGTGCGCGAAAGCAGTTAGCTGAGCAGGTGCCCGCTCCCGTCATCAAAGCTTAATCGGTTTCCCGTAGCTTTCGCCATGACACAGGGAAGTGTCGCCCCAAGAAAAAGCCCGGTCAGATGCCGGGCTTCTTTCGCTGCATGCTGGATCACTCCAGTGTCAGTGCGACACGTCCGCGATCCGGGCAGGCTTCCTCCATATAACGGTGCGCTTCGACGAATTCATCGAAGCTGAAGACCTTGTCGATGCGCGGCCTGAGCAAACGGTCAGCGGTGAGCTGGTTGATATGATTAAGCGCCCGTTGCACGGCTGCGCAGTCCTGTTCGATCCCCAGTTCCGAATGCCCGGTAAAATCCAGCACGCAGTGACGGAAGAACTGCAGGTGTTTCTTGAATGCGGCGCAGGCCGGAAACGCGGTATCGTTGCCGCCGTTGATGCCATACAGAATCAGCTTGCCGCGGGTTGCCGCGACATCACCGAGCAGCTTGAGCTGTTGGCCAGCACAGTGGTCGAGAATCACCTCGGCGCCCTTGCCTTCGGTATAGCGTTCGACCTCCAGCACCAGATCCTGCTCTTCGGTGAAGATGATCTTGTCGGCGCCCAGTTCACGCAGGAAATCACGGCTGTCCGGAACGCTCGTCGAGGCGATCACGTTGGCGCCCAGCGCCTTGGCCAACTGCACCGACTGAGGGGCCAGGCAGTGGCAGGCCTCGGTGATCAGCACGTGCTGGCCCGGCTTGAGTTTGGCCAAGTCGACCATGGCGAAGTAGGCAAACAGCAGCGCCGTGTAGTGCACACTGGCTTCCACCGGGCTGAGCACGTCGGGGTAACGGGTCAGGGCAAAGCGCGGCACGACCACACGGTCGCCCCAGGTCGGATAGCGATTGGGAGTGCTGGCCGGGAATGCAGCAACCGGTGTGCCGATCTCGAGGTCGGTAACGCCCTCGCCCACGGCTTCGACGATGCCGGCCAGTTCTGCGCCGACACCTGAGGGTAACTTGGCTTCTTCCGACGCCAGATTCTGACGCCACAGCACATCGCCCCAGCTAACCCCAAGGGCCTGGACGCGTACCAGTACCTCCCCCGCGGCGGGGGTCGGTGTCGGCAATTCTTCGCACTGCAATACGCTGGCGTCGCCGAACTTGTGGAAACGGATCATGCGGGACATCATCACCTCAACTGATCGCGGATTGGATATTCACTGTCATCGACTTTATCTGCAGACCTTCATGCATACTACCCGCCCCGATTGATAGTCGTCATGCCTGGTAGTGATATAGGCAGCTAGAACGTGTGGATATATCGATGATACCGGTGTCTTTCCCAATCTGCTCAAGTGCTCGTACTATTGGCGCACAAGGCTCTCACTAGCGTCCCGCTCTGGCAAGCCCGCACATTTGGTACCCGGATGAACCGCAACGACCTGCGCCGTCTCGATCTCAACCTGCTGATCGTGTTCGAAACGCTCATGCACGAACGCAGCGTAACCCGCGCGGCAGAAAAACTGTTTCTCGGCCAACCGGCGATCAGCGCGGCTCTCTCACGACTGCGCAGCCTGTTCGACGATCCCCTGTTCGTGCGCACCGGTCGCAGCATGGAGCCAACCGCCCGCGCCCAGGAAATCTTCGCTCTGCTTTCGCCGGCGCTCGATTCGATCTCGACGGCGGTCAGCCGCGCGTCGGAGTTCGACCCAGCCACCAGCACGGCGGTTTTCCGCGTTGGTCTGTCCGATGACGTCGAGTTCGCCCTGCTCCCCGCCCTGCTGCGCCGCCTGCGTTCCGAAGCGCCCAACGTGGTGCTGGTGGTGCGCCGGGCCAACTATTTGCTGATGCCCAACCTGCTGGCCTCCGGCGAGATTTCCGTTGGCGTCAGCTACACCGAGGAGCTACCGGCCAATGCCAAGCGCAAGACCCTGCGCCGCAGCAAGCCGAAGCTGCTGCGGGCCGATGCCGTGCCGGGCACCCTGAGTCTTGATGAGTACTGCGCTCGCCCCCATGCCATGGTGTCGTTCGCGGGGGATCTCAATGGCTTTATCGACGAGCAACTGGTGCGTTTCGACCGGACGCGCAAGGTGGTGCTCGCCGTCCCGCAGTTCAATGGTCTGGGCACCTTGCTGGCTGGCACGGATCTGATTGCCGTGGTGCCCGATTACACCGCTGCGACCCTCACTGCGGCAGGTGGTCTGCGGGCCGAGGATCTGCCGTTCGAAAGCAATAGCTTCGAAATGTCCATGGCCTGGCGCGGCGCCCAGGACAACGATCCGGCCGAACGCTGGCTGCGCTCGCGCATCCAGATGTTCTTCGGCGATCCCGACAGCCTCGAATAGTCGAACGTGCATTGCTCCTTGCGCTATGCAAAATAAATAGATAGCTTGCTATTTATATTCCAAATCGTAATATCATCATTCACAGTGATATCTATCTTCGGGGCGTTCGATTCGTTCCTGGATGTTGCTGCGACCAGACTCCGCCTCTATCACTACATCTTGGCGGATCGCAATCATGGAACACCCCAACACCAAGCTCTGGCATTTCCCCCTGGCACTGGCCGCGACACTGGTGCTCGCCGCCTGCGGCAAGAGTGAGGACGTGGCTCAGCAGATGCCCGCAGCGAAAGTCAGCGTGGCCGAAGTCATCGAACAGCCACTCAACGAATGGGACGAATTCACTGGCCGCCTCGAGGCCCCTGAATCCGTACAGATCCGCCCTCGGGTCTCCGGCTTCATCGACAAGGTGAGCTTCGCTGAAGGCACCCTGGTGAAGAAAGGCGATCTGCTGTTCCAGATCGACCCACGGCCTTTCCAGGCTGAGGTCAAACGCCTCGAAGCCCAACTGCAGCAAGCCCGCTCCAATCAGGTTCGGGCGAGCAGCGAAGCTCGTCGCGGCGAGCGTCTGCGCCAGGGCAATGCCATCTCTGCCGAGTTGGCAGATGCCCGCAGCAGCTCGGCCCAGGAAGCTCAGGCGGCGGTCGCCGGGATTCAGGCGGAACTGGACAACGCCCGTCTCAACCTCAGCTTCACCCGTGTGACGGCGCCCATCGACGGCCGCGTCAGCCGCGCCGAAGTCACTGCCGGCAACCTGGTAACCGCCAGCCAGTCACTGCTGACCTCGGTTGTGTCTACCGACAAGGTCTACGCCTACTTCGATGCCGACGAACGTGCCTTCCTCAAATACACCGAACTGGCTCGCCAGTCCGGCCAGGACAGCCGCGGCAAGAGCCCGGTGTACCTGGGACTGTCCAACGAAGACGGCAACCCGCATCTGGGTCAACTGGACTTTCTCGACAACCAGGTCAACCCGCGTACCGGCACCATCCGTGGTCGCGCCGTGTTCGACAACGCCGACGGACGCTTCACTCCCGGCCTGTATGCCCGCCTGAAACTGGTCGGCAGCGATACCTACGACGCTACCCTGATCCAGGATGTCGCCGTCGGTACCGACCTCGGCAAGAAGTTCGTGCTGGTACTCGGCGCGGATAACAGCGTGGTGTATCGCTCCGTTGAACTGGGGCCGAAGCTGGAAGGTTTGCGCATCGTTCGCAGCGGCCTGAGCAAGGGCGAGCGTATCGTGGTCAACGGTCTGCAGCGGGCGATGCCAGGCAGTACGGTGGATCCGCAAGCGGTACCGATGGCTGACGAGAAAACCCTCGCAGCCCTGGAGCAGCAACGCCGTGCCGTCGCACTGACGAGGCCGGTGCGTGACGAGGAACCGTTGAAGGTCAGCCTCAAGTAATACCGGGCCTGGCCCTCCCCCTTATACCGATCCCGAGAACCTGCTCGCGCCATTCATGGCGTGGGCAGGCTGGACTGTGCGTGTTAAACAAAGGAACACCCCGATGAACTTCTCCCAGTTCTTCATTCAGCGGCCGATCTTCGCCGCGGTGCTATCGCTGATCATCCTGATCGGCGGTGCCATTTCGCTGTTCCAGCTACCGATCAGCGAATACCCGGAAGTGGTGCCGCCCACCGTGGTGGTCAGGGCCGACTTCCCCGGCGCCAACCCCAAGGTCATCGGCGAAACCGTGGCCTCGCCACTGGAACAGGCCATCGTCGGCGTCGAGGGCATGCTCTACATGTCTTCCCAGGCGACCAACGACGGGCGCATGACCCTGACCATCACCTTCGCTCTGGGTACCAACCTGGATACCGCCCAGGTGCAGGTGCAGAATCGCGTGACCCGTACCATGCCGACCCTGCCCACCGAAGTGCAGCGTCTCGGTGTGACGGTGGACAAGGCGTCCTCGGACATGACCATGGTGGTGCACCTGACGTCACCGAACGACGCCTACGACATGTTGTACCTGTCGAACTACGCGGCGTTGAACATCAAGGACGAGCTGTCACGCCTCGATGGTGTCGGCGACGTGCAACTGTTCGGCCTGGGTGACTATTCCATGCGGGTGTGGCTGGATCCGGACAAGGTCGCCTCGCGCGGGCTGACCGCGACCGATGTGGTCAATGCCATTCGCGAGCAGAACCGCCAGGTTGCCGCCGGTTCCCTGGGCGCGCCGCCCGCTGCCAGCGACAACAGTTTCCAGCTGTCGATCAACACCCAGGGCCGCCTGGTCAGTGAGGACGAGTTCGAGAACATCGTCATCCGTGCCGGCGAGAATGGCGAGATCACTCGCCTCAAGGACATCGCTCGCATCGAGCTGGGCTCCAATCAGTACGCCCTGCGTTCGTTGCTGAATAACAAACCGGCCGTGGCCATGCCGATCTTCCAGCGCCCGGGCTCCAATGCCATCGCCATTTCCGACGCGGTGCGCGAGCGCATGGCCGAGCTGAAGCAGAGCTTCCCCCAGGGCGTGGACTACGAGATCGTCTATGACCCGACCATCTTCGTGCGCGGCTCCATCGAGGCGGTGGTGCATACCCTGCTCGAAGCCATCGTACTGGTGGTGCTGGTGGTAATCCTGTTCCTGCAGACCTGGCGCGCCTCGATCATTCCGCTGGCCGCGGTACCGGTGTCGTTGATCGGCACCTTCGCGGTGATGCACATGTTCGGTTTCTCGCTCAACGCCCTGTCGCTGTTCGGCCTGGTACTGGCCATCGGCATCGTGGTGGACGACGCCATCGTGGTGGTGGAGAACGTCGAGCGCAATATCGGCCTGGGCAAAACGCCGGTGGAGGCCACCAAGCAGGCGATGAAGGAAGTGACCGGGCCCATCGTCGCCACGGCGCTGGTATTGTGTGCTGTGTTCATCCCCACCGCCTTCATTTCCGGGCTCACCGGGCAGTTCTACCAGCAGTTCGCGCTGACCATCGCCATCTCCACGGTGATCTCGGCCTTCAACTCCCTGACCCTGTCGCCGGCCCTGGCTGCCGTGCTGCTCAAAGGTCACCACGAGCCCAAGGATCGCTTCTCGCGCTTGCTGGAACGTCTGTTCGGCCGTTGGCTGTTCAACCCCTTCAACCGGGTCTTCGATCGGGCCAGCAACCGCTACGTGGGCACCGTGCGCCGCATACTGCGCGGCAGCGGCATCGCCCTGGTGGTGTACGCCGGTCTGATGGGGCTGACCTATCTGGGCTTCTCCAGCACGCCGAGCGGTTTCGTGCCGCCTCAGGACAAACAGTACCTGGTGGCCTTCGCCCAGTTGCCCGATGCGGCCAGCCTGGATCGCACCGAAGCGGTGATCAAGCGCATGTCGGATATCGCCGCCAAGCATCCGGGCGTGGAGAACACCGTGTCCTTCCCGGGTCTGTCGATCAACGGTTTCACCAACAGCCCCAACAGCGGCATCGTCTTCACGCCGCTCAAGCCCTTCGACCAGCGCAGCGATCCGGCACTCAGCGCCAACGCCATCGCGGCGGATCTGAATGCCCAGTTCGCTGATATCCAGGAGGCCTACATCGCCATCTTCCCGCCACCGCCAGTGATGGGGCTGGGCACCATCGGCGGCTTCCGTGTGCAGATCCAGGATCGCGCCGACCTGGGTTACGAGGAGCTATACAAGCAGACGCAGAACATCATCGCCAAGAGCCAGCAGGTGCCGGAACTGGCAGGATTGTTCACCAGTTATCAGGTCAACGTGCCGCAGGTGGAAGCCAATATCGACCGTGAGAAGGCCAAGACCCACGGCGTGGCCATCGATGAAATCTTCGACACCATGCAGGTCTACCTCGGCTCGCTGTACGCCAACGACTTCAACCGCTTTGGCCGTACCTATCAGGTCAACGTGCAGGCTGATCAGCAGTTCCGCCTGGAAGCCGAACAGATCGGCCAACTGAAGGTGCGCAACAACCGTGGCGAGATGATCCCGTTGTCGACTTTCGTCAAGGTCAGCGACAGCGCAGGCCCTGATCGGGTGATGCATTACAACGGCTTCATCACGGCCGAGATCAACGGTGCGGCGGCGCCCGGCTACAGCACCGGTCAGGCCGAAGCGGCCATGGCCAAACTGCTGAAGGAAGAACTGCCCAACGGCATGAGCTTCGAGTGGACCGAGCTGACCTATCAGCAGATCCTCGCCGGTAACACCGCGCTGTTCGTGTTCCCGCTCTGCGTACTGCTGGCCTTCCTGGTGCTGGCTGCCCAGTACGAAAGCTGGAGTCTGCCGCTGGCGGTGATTCTGATCGTACCGATGACGCTGCTGTCGGCCATCGCCGGGGTGATCCTGGCCGGTAGCGACAACAACATCTTCACCCAGATAGGACTGATCGTACTGGTTGGCCTGGCCTGCAAGAACGCCATCCTGCTGGTGGAGTTCGCCAAGGACAAACAGGAAGAAGGCATGGATCGCGTCGCCGCGGTGCTGGAAGCCTGCCGTCTGCGTCTGCGGCCGATCCTGATGACCAGCTTCGCCTTCATCATGGGCGTGGTGCCACTGGTGTTGTCGAGCGGTGCTGGCGCGGAAATGCGCCATGCCATGGGCGTCGCGGTGTTCAGCGGCATGCTCGGGGTGACCTTCTTCGGTCTGCTGCTGACACCGGTGTTCTATGTACTGATCCGGGCTTTCGTGGAAAAACGCGAGGCGCGCAAAGTGGCGCGTCTGCAGGAGGCGCAGGCATGAAATCCCTGAACAACGTGATACCCCGTAGCCTGCTGCTCAGTGCCCTGACACTCGCGTTGAGCGCCTGCGCGGTCGGCCCTGACTACCGGGCGCCGGATAGCGCCGCTGTGATCTCGGCACAAAGCGCCGGGGCCGGCTACGACACCAGCCGCTTCGAAACCCAGTGGTGGCAGCAATTCGAGGATCCGACGCTGAGCCAACTGGTACAGCAGTCGCTACAGGACAACCGCGAATTGCGGGTGGCTTATGCCCGTCTGCGCGCCGCCCGAGCGATCCGTGACGATGTCGCCAACGACCGCCTGCCCACCGTGACCAGCCGGGCCAGTAGCGAGATCGGCAAGGGGCAGCAACCAGGCAGAACCGAGCAACGGGTCAACGCCGAGCGTTATGACCTGGGGCTGGACATGGCCTGGGAGCTCGACCTGTTCGGACGCATTCAGCGGCAGCTGGAAGCCAGCGAAGCACAGATCGATGTCGCCCAGGCCGACTATCAGCAACTGCAGGTCAGCCTGATCGCCGAACTGGTGGATGCCTACGGCACACTACGCGGCGCGCAGTTGCGTGAGCGTATCGCCCGTGACGATCTGGACAACCAGCGCTCGTCGCGGGACATCATCGAGCAGCGTCGTGAAGTCGGCATGGGCAGTGAACTGGACGTGCTGCGTTCAGACGCTCGTCTGGCTGCCACCGAAGCCACCGTGCCACGTCTGCAGGCCGAACAGGTGCGTGCCCGCAATCGCATCGCCACCCTGCTCGGCCAGCGCCCGGATCAGCTCAGCGTGGATCTGTCGTCAAGCCCCTTGCCCGCCATCGCCAAGGCATTGCCTATCGGTGACCCGGGTGAGTTGCTGCGTCGTCGTCCGGACATTCGTGCTGCCGAGCGCGAGCTGGCTGCAGCCACCGCACAGGTTGGCGTGGCCACGGCGGATCTGTTTCCACGGGTCAGCCTGTCCGGCTTCCTCGGTTTCACCGCTGGCCGCGGCTCGCAGCTGGGCTCATCGGCGGCCAGGGCCTGGGGCGTTGCACCGACCATCAGTTGGGCGGCGCTCGACCTGGGCAGCGTTCGAGCACGTTTGCGCGGCGCCGAAGCGGATGCCGATGGTGCCCTGGCAGGCTACGAGCAGCAGGTTCTGCTGGCACTGGAAGAGTCCGAAAACGCCTTTAGTGATTACGGCAAACGCCAGGAACGTCTGATCTCTCTGGTGCGCCAGTCGGAAGCCAGCCGCGCGGCAGCGGCCCAGGCCGGATTGCAGTATCGCGAAGGCACGGCCGATTTCCTGGTACTGCTCGACGCCGAGCGCGAGCGCCTGGCCGCCGAGGACAGCCAGGCGCAGGCCGAGGTCGAGCTGTACCAGGGCATCGTCGCCATCTACAAGGCGCTGGGCGGAGGTTGGCAGCCAGCGTCCTGAATCGTTTTTCCCTCCCCGGCCGGCATAGCTGGCCCTTGACGCCCCACGGTTCGCCCGTGGGGCTTTTTTATATTCTGGCAAAAGAGTTACGCGCTTCAGGACTTGTAGTCGCAGTGAACTATGACGTTCGACATTCAGATCACAAGATCGCCGGCAGGCCGGCTCCTACAGAGGATCAGATTGCGTAGGAGCCGGCTTGCCGGCGCGATGTGAATGCTGCAGTGCATCCACCAACGCTAATTGCCAGCAAGGCCAGGTGCCCCTATGGCTCCTACTCGCAAGATGCATCGTTCAATCCGCCGCGTTTCATCGGATTCCTCGATTGCCGTGCACGCCAGCTTCCGGTACAAACGGCAGCTTGTCGCTACAGCACCGTATTTCTGGAGAACTCCATGCCCCGCTCTGCCACGCCCGCCCCGCTGCTGCTCGTGATCGCACTGGCCAGCGCCGCCATGCTCGCTGGCGCGCTGGTCGCGCAACACGTCTTTGCCTGGGAACCCTGCACACTGTGCGTGCAGATTCGCCTGTGGCTGGCCCTGACCATCGTTCTGGCCCTGCTGCTCAGCGCCGCCTCGGCCGCCCGGCAAACCTGGCTGGCGGTGCTACTCTGGCCGCTGCTGCTCGCCGCCAGTGGCATGGCGCTGATCGACAACGCCCACGTCACCCTGATCGAACTGGGCGTCATGGAAAGCTTCAGTTGCTCGCCCTTCCCCTTCTACTACCAGAGCTTGCCTCTGCACGAGTACTGGCCGGAGGTGTTCATGAGCGGCGGCATCTGCGGGCAGAACGACTACAAGATTCTCGGCCTGCCCTTCACCGTCTGGACACTGGCGAGCATCGCCGCGCTGTTCGCCCTGGTGCTGCTCACCCTGTGGCGCAGCATTCGCGGCAAGCGCTGAGTCCGTCATGCGCAAGGTATTGGTCATCGGCTACGTCTGGCCGGAGCCGCGCTCGTCCGCTGCGGGCAGCCGCATGCTCGAACTGCTGGGCGTTTTTCGCGGCCAGGGCTGGCAGGTCACCTTCGCCAGCGCTGCGGCGTTGTCCTCGCACCGTGCTGACCTGGGCGAGCTGCAGATCGACGAGGTCGTCGTCGCCCTGAATTGCGACAGTTTCGATGGCTTCGTCGCGCAGTTGCAGCCGGATCTGGTGCTGTTCGACCGTTTCTTCACCGAGGAACAGTTCGCCTGGCGTGTCGAGCGCGCCTGGCCTGCTGCCCTGCGGGTACTCGATACCAGCGATCTGCACTGCCTGCGCGATGCCCGCCACGCCTTGCTCAAGGCCAACCAGCAGGCCTGCTCCGGGGAGGCCGAGCGGCAACGGGTCGGCCCGCTGCGCGCCACGGCGAGTCGGCTATACGAGGCCATGGCGAATAGCGACATGGCGCAGCGCGAAGTCGCATCGATCTACCGCTGCGACCTGACTTTGATGATCTCCGAATTCGAAATGAAGCTACTGCAGGAGCAGTTCGGCGTACCCACGTCGCTGCTGCACGACTGTGCACTGATGCTGATTCCGCCGGCGGTCGAGGATCTGCCCTTCTCCGAACGGCAGCATTTCCTCAGCATCGGCAACTTTCGCCATGCGCCGAACTGGGATGCCGTGCTGTGGCTCAAGCACGCCCTGTGGCCGCTGATCCGAACGCGCCTGCCTCAGGCCCAACTGCACGTCTACGGCGCCTATCCGCCACCCAAGGCCACGGCGCTGCACAATCCCAAACAGGGCTTCCATGTGCTCGGCTGGGTCGATGATGCTCACCGGGTAATGGCCCAGGCCAGGGTCTGCCTCGCGCCGCTGCGCTTCGGTGCCGGAATCAAGGGCAAACTGGCCGACGCCATGGCCTGTGGCACGCCGAGTGTGACCACGCCGATCGGCAGTGAGGGTATGCACGGCGAGTTGCCATGGCCCGGCGGCATCGCTGATGACGCAGATGCTTTCGCCGATGCCGCAGTGCAGCTCTATCAGGATCAAGCGCGCTGGCTAGAGGCGCAGCAGCATGGCCATGCCCTGCTCGACAGCCGCTTCGATCGTCAACGGCTCGGTGAAGAGTTGGTGGCCCGCCTGAACGCGCTGTTCATTACGCGCGAGCAGCACCGTCAGACCAACTTCGTGGGCGCCATGCTGCGTCACCACCAGCACAAGAGTACCCAGTACATGTCGCAGTGGATCGCGGCCAAGAATGCGGCTATCGGCAAAGTAAAGGTTTGAGGGCAATCTGCCAGCTTTCCTGCTGCTCCCCGGACGGACGTCACAAATAGGACGTCATGTTTGCAGTAGACTCCGCGAACAACCGTAACCGGTTCTCGCACGGACGCTTCTGCCAACCAGCGTCCGACCTAAAAATAGTCGATAAGAATAAGGTCACCCGCATGTTCAAAAAGATCGCCGTTGCGGCCGCCTGCGCCCTGACGCTCACTTCGTATACTACCCTCGCCCAAGAAAGCACATTGGTGATCAAGTTCGCTCATGTGGTGACCGATGACACCCCCAAGGGCCAGGGCGCGCTGATGTTCCAGAAGCTGGTCGATCAGCGCCTGGAAGGCAAGGTCAGAGTCGAGGTCTATCCCAACTCATCGCTGTATGGCGACGCCAACGAACTGGAAGCGCTGCGCAACAACGATGTGCAGATGCTGGCCCCTTCGCTAGCCAAGTTCGACCAGTACACCAAGCAGCTCCAGGTGTTCGATCTACCCTTCATGTTCGATGACCTGGAAGCGGTCAACCGTTTCCAGAAACGCGCCAAAGGCCGCCAGCTGCTGCGCTCCATGGAGGATCAGAACATCGTCGGTCTGGCCTATTGGCACAACGGCATGAAGCAGATGTCGGCGACCAAGGCCCTGCGTCTACCGGGAGATGCCGCAGGGTTGAGCTTCCGTATCCAGAACTCCACGGTGCTCGAAGCCCAGTTCTCCCAGTTGGGCGCGAAGTCGGTGAAAATGCCGTTCGCCGAGGTCTACAAGGGCCTGCAGAGTGGCCAGGTGCAGGGGGCCGAGAACCCTTGGTCGAACCTCTACAGCCAGAGTTTGCATGAGGTTCAGCCGTTCATCACCGAAACCAACCACGGCGTGCTCGACTACATGCTGATCAGCAACGCGCGCTTCTGGTACGGCATTCCCCACCAGATCCGCACCGAGCTCGAGGCCATCATCGACGAGGTCACCTTTGCGGTGAACCGCCAGGCTGAAGAGGCCAATCTGGCTGACCGTCGTCGTATCGAAGCCTCGGGGAAGAGCCAGGTCATCACGCTCACCCCGGAGCAACGCGAAGCCTGGCGCGAAGCCATGCGCCCAGTGTGGCAGCAGTTCGAAGCCGAGATTGGCAGTGATGCGATCAAGGCAGCGCAGATCGTCAACCGAAAACGCTACAACTGAGCCGCTGGCGTGTAGCCGTAGGGTGGATAGGGGGCGTCGCCGACGCTCTTCATCCACTACTACGAAACCAGTAGACGCTACTCGGAGCGCTCCTCCTGAGCGCCTTCGAACCAGGCCAGTTTTTCCCGTAACTGCACCACTTCGCCGACGATTACCAGCGTCGGTGCATGCACCTCATGGCGAGCCACCAGATCCGGCAGGTTGGCCAGGGTGCCGGTAAATACCCGCTGATTCTCCGTGGTGCCCTGCTGCACCAGCGCTGCCGGCGTGCTGGCGGCACGGCCGTGGGCGATCAGTTGCTGACAGATGGTCGGTAACCCAACCAACCCCATGTAGAACACCAGGGTCTGGCTTGGCGCGATCAGCTCCGGCCAGGGCAGGTCGCAGCTGCCGTCCTTGAGGTGGCCCGTGACGAAGCGTACCGACTGCGCATGATCGCGATGGGTCAGCGGAATGCCTGCATAGGCCGAGCAGCCGCTGGCCGCGGTGATGCCGGGCACTACCTGGAAGGGAATGCCATGGGCTGCCAAATGCTCGATCTCTTCGCCACCACGGCCGAAGATGAACGGATCGCCACCCTTCAGTCTCAATACGCGCTTGCCGGCCTTGGCCAGGTCGATCAGGCGCTGGTTGATCTGCTCCTGGGGGACAGCATGGTCGGCGCGGCGCTTGCCCACGTAGATGCGTTCGGCATCGCGGCGGCACAGTTCGATGATCGCCGGGGCTACCAGGCGATCGTAGAGCACCACGTCGGCCTGTTGCATCAGGCGCAGGGCACGAAAGGTCAGCAGATCGGGGTCGCCTGGGCCGGCACCGACCAGATAGACCTCGCCCAGCGCCCGAGGCGCGGCGCCACTGAGCTTTTCTTCCAGCAGACGGCGAGCTTCACCGAGCTTGCCGGCGAACACGCTTTCGGCGATTGCCCCCTGGAACACGTCCTCCCAGAATACCCGGCGTTGCTGTACATCGGGGAACAGGCTCTTGACCTGGGCACGGAAGATCTTCGCCAAGCCGGCTAGCTGACCGTATGTGGCGGGAATCCAGGTTTCGATCTTGGCGCGGATCAGGCGAGCCAGCACTGGCGCATCCCCGCCGCTGCTGACGGCGACGATCAGCGGAGAACGATCGACGATCGCCGGGAAGATCACGCTGCACAGCGATGGCGCATCCACCACATTGACCGGAATGCCGAGCGCCTGTGCCTGCTGGGATATCTGCGCATTGAGCGGCATGTCGTCGGTGGCGGCGATCACCAGGGATACGCCCTGCAGGTCGCCTGTCTCGTAGCCACGCAACACCAGCTCCCCAGCCCCGTGCTCGACCAGCTCGCGCAATTCGCTGACCACGTCGGGCGATACCACGCGCAGCGTACCGCCCGCATCGGCGAGCAGCCGCGCCTTGCGTAAGGCGATTTCGCCACCGCCCACCACCAGCACGCGGCGGTTCTGCAATTTGTGGAACAGAGGAAGGAAGTCCATAACGAGGCCCGCTTCAGTCGCTCACGGCAGCGACAGTAAAAAATAGCGGCCCCGAGACAAAGCTCGGGGCCTGATTTGTAGGGTGGATCGGGGCGCGTAGCCGACGCTCTATCCGTCCACCATTGCAACGGCCGGGTCTCAGCAGCGCGCCCGAGCCTTCTCGCAGACCCGCTTCAGATGACCTCGATGCCACCCATGTACGGCTTCAGCACGTCCGGCACACGGATCGTGCCGTCGGCCTGCTGATAGTTCTCCAGTACGGCCACCAGGGTACGGCCAACCGCCAGGCCGGAGCCGTTGAGGGTATGCAGCAGTTCCGGCTTGCCGGTTTCCGGGTTGCGATAGCGCGCCTGCATGCGCCGCGCCTGGAAATCGCCGCAGTTGGAGCAGGAGGAAATCTCGCGGTACTTGTCCTGGCTCGGCACCCAGACTTCCAGGTCGTAGGTCTTGGTCGCGCTGAAACCCATGTCGCCGGTGCACAGCGCCAATACGCGATACGGCAGCTCGAGCAACTGCAGTACCTTCTCGGCATGGCCGGTCAGCTCTTCCAGCGCCTCGAAGGATTTGCCCGGTTCGACCACGTGCACCATCTCGACCTTGTCGAACTGATGCTGGCGGATCATGCCGCGGGTATCACGGCCCGACGCCCCCGCCTCGCTGCGGAAGCACGGCGTGTGGGCGACGAACTTCAGCGGCAGCTGCTTGGCATCGATGATCTCGCCGGCAACGATATTGGTCAGCGACACTTCGGCCGTTGGAATGAGATAGAAGTCGGCTTCGCCTTCGCGGCTGATCTTGAACAGGTCTTCCTCGAACTTAGGCAGTTGACCAGTGCCCTGCAGCGCTGGCGCCTGTACCAGATACGGCGTGTAGGCTTCTTCGTAACCATGCTCGGCGGTGTGCAGGTTGATCATGAACTGCGCCAGAGCGCGGTGCAGACGGGCGATCGGGCCGCGCAACAGGGCGAAACGCGCACCGGACAGCTTGGCGGCGGTCTCGAAATCCAGCCAGCCGTGCTGTTCGCCGAGGCTGACGTGATCCTGCACCGGGAAGTCGAAGGTCTTGGGTGTACCCCAGCGACGCACTTCGAGGTTGTCGTCTTCATCCGCGCCGACCGGCACCGACTCGTCCGGCAGGTTGGGAATGCTCAGCAGCAGGTTGTCCAGCTCGACCTGGATGGCGTCCAGCTCGCGCTTGCCCTCTTCCAGCTCGCTGCCCATGCGGTCGACGTCAGCCAGCAGCGGTGCGATGTCTTCACCGCGCTGCTTGGCCTGGCCGATGGACTTGGATCGACTGTTGCGCTCGGCCTGCAATTGCTCGGTACGGGTCTGAACGGACTTGCGCTGAGCCTCGAGGGCTTCGACGCGGGTCACGTCCAGTTCATAGCCACGGGTGGCCAGACGCTGGGCAATATCGTGCAATTGGCTGCGCACCAGTTTGGAATCGAGCATTTCAGGTTCTCGTCGATCAGAGTTTGGTTAGCGAAAGGCCTGCCCAAGTGGCGAGCAGGCCACCCAGAACACTCGCTGCCACATAGCCCAGGGCCAGTGGTGCCTGGCTGCTTTCCAGCAGGCGCAGGGTGTCCAGGGAAAACGAAGAAAAAGTGGTGAAGCCGCCGAGCACGCCGACGATCAACCCTGCCCGGATCGGCAGTGGCACCTCGGGGCGCAGCATGAACAGGCCGTAGAGTACCCCGATCAGCAGGCAGCCGACGAGATTCACCAGCAAGGTTGCCCCATAGAAATGCTGCGGCCAGTTGGCATTGACCCAGTTGCCCGTGGCAAAGCGTGCCAAGGTACCCAGCGCGCCACCCACGGCCACGGCGAGAATCGTCACTATCATGGCTTTCTCCGTTGCCGCGGGCTGTTGGCGTCCTGATCGGCCAGATGGGCGAGCTTGTCGCGAATCTTCAATTCCAGGCCGCGTGGCACCGGCTGGTAATAGTGACGCGGTTCGAGGTCTTCGGGAAAGTAGTCTTCGCCAGCGGCGTAGGCATCGGGTTCATCATGGGCGTAGCGGTATTCATCGCCATAGCCGAGTTGCTTCATCAGCTTGGTCGGTGCATTGCGCAGGTGTAGCGGTACTTCGCAGGAGCCGTTTTCCGCCACGTCTCGCATGGCCGCCTTGAAGGCGCTGTATACGGCATTGCTCTTCGGCGCGCAGGCCAGGTAGACGATGGCCTGGGCCACGGCCAGCTCACCTTCCGGGCTGCCGAGGCGCTCCTGCACATCCCAGGCATTCAGGCACAGCGTCAGTGCGCGCGGGTCGGCATTGCCGATATCCTCGCTGGCCATGCGTACCACGCGCCGGGCGATATACAGGGGGTCGCAACCGCCATCGAGCATACGCGCGAACCAGTACAGCGCACCGTCAGGGCTGGAGCCACGTACCGATTTGTGCAGCGCGGAAATCTGGTCGTAGAAGGCTTCGCCGCCCTTGTCGAAACGCCGGCGGGTGTCGCCCAGCAGGTCGAGCAGCAGTTCGGTGCTGATCTCGCTCCCGTCATCGGCCAGGTCGGCGGCGTTCTCGAGAAAATTGAGGAAGCGTCGGCCATCGCCATCCGCGGCGCTCTTGAGAATCTCGAAGCTTTCGTCCGGTAGCGTCAGTTGGCGCTCGCCCAGCCCCTTGGCTTCGCTCAGGGCGCGGTCGACCAGCTTGCGCAGCGCTGCATCATCCAGGCTCTTGAGCACGTAGACGCGGGCGCGGGACAGCAAGGCGTTGTTGAGTTCGAACGAGGGGTTTTCCGTGGTGGCGCCGATGAAGATCAGCGTGCCGTCTTCCACGTAAGGCAGGAAGGCATCCTGCTGCGACTTGTTGAAGCGATGCACTTCGTCGACGAACAGAATGGTGCGGCGACCGTACTGGGCCGCATGCTGCTGGGCGACCTCCACGGCCTGGCGGATTTCCTTGACCCCGGACAGCACTGCGGAAATGGTCTCGAAATGCGCATCGGTGACCTGGGCCAGCAGCCGTGCCAGGGTGGTCTTGCCCACACCGGGCGGCCCCCAGAAGATCATCGAATGCAGAGCGCCCTGCTCCAGCGCTTCGCGCAGCGGCTTGCCGCGGGCCAGCAGGTGCTCCTGGCCAACGTATTCGTCCAGCGTGGTCGCCCGTAAACGGGCGGCCAGCGGCTGGGCGACGGGCGCGCTGCGAAACAGATCCACGACTACCTACTCTTGGATGACGTCCGCACCCTCAGGGATTTCGAAGCTGAACTGCTTGTCATCCAGGGGTTCGTTCATCTTCACGCTCATGAACAGAATATTGGTGCGCTGGCCGATGCTGTCGATCAGTTGCATGTCGTTCAGCACACCGTTACGGAAGGACAGGCGCAGGCTGTCGAACAGGGTGTCCTTGGACTTCGGCTTGAGGATGAAATCCACCACGCTGCCACCTTCCTTGAAAGTGATCTCGAAGTTCTCGCGAATCTGCGAGACATCACCGGAGAGCAACAAGGCCGGGGTGTGGGTCAGGCGCTGGTCGAGCGCCTGGATGGTCACCTGTTCGAGATCCGGGTCGTACAGCCATACCTGCTTGCCATCGGATACCAGCAACTGCTCCATGGGCGCATCGGTGTGCCAGCGGAACAGGCCCGGGCGTTTCAGCGCCAATTCACCGGAGGTTTCCTGCAGCTGGGTACCGCTGCCATCGAGGGACAGCTGGGAGAAGCGCGCGGTGATGGTCTGCGCCTGGTTGAGCAGTTGGGTCAGGCGCTGTACAGCGGCTTCATCATCGGCATGGGCGAACAGGCTCGCGGTACTCAGCACGGCGAGCAACATCAGGCGAATCAGGCGCATGTGAATCCTCTGTCAGGGTATTAATCGCGGTTAGACCCGGGGGCAATCACTTCCCGCGAACCGTTGGTGTTCATTGGCGTTACCACACCGGCCATTTCCATGGCTTCGATCATGCGAGCGGCGCGGTTGTAGCCGATCTTCAGTTTGCGCTGTACCGAGGAGATGGACGCACGGCGGCTTTCCAGTACGAAATTGACCGCTTCGTCGTATAGCGGATCCGATTCACTGTCGTCGCCACCTTCGGAACTGCCGCCACCGCCGTCGAAGCCACCGCCACCCTCTTCGGCGCCGGCCAGGATGTCTTCGTTGTAATCCGGTGCGCCACGCAGCTTCCAGGCTTCGACCACACGGTGCACTTCATCGTCGGAGACGAAGGCGCCGTGCACGCGAATCGGCAGGCTGGTGCCAGGCGGCATGTAGAGCATGTCACCGTGGCCGAGCAACTGTTCGGCACCACCCTGGTCGATGATGGTGCGCGAGTCGATCTTGCTCGATACCTGGAAGGCCATGCGGGTGGGGATGTTGGCCTTGATCAGACCGGTGATCACGTCCACCGACGGCCGCTGGGTAGCGAGAATCAGGTGAATCCCCGCCGCCCGTGCCTTCTGGGCGATACGGGCGATCAGTTCTTCGACCTTCTTGCCGACGATCATCATCATGTCGGCGAATTCGTCGACGACTACGACGATGGTCGGCAGCGTTTTCAGCAGCGGCGCTTCGTCTTCCATGCTTTCGCGGCGATACAGCGGATCGGACAGCGGATCGCCGGCCTCGATGGCGTCCTTCACCTTGCGGTTGAAGCCCGCCAGGTTACGCACGCCCATCTTCGACATCAGCTTGTAGCGACGCTCCATCTCGGCGACGCTCCAGCGCAGCGCGTTGGCCGCTTCCTTCATGTCGGTGACGACCGGGCAGAGCAGATGGGGAATGCCTTCGTAGATCGACAACTCGAGCATTTTCGGGTCGATCATGATCATCTTGGCGTCTTCCGGCCCCGACTTGAACAGGATCGACAGAATCATCGCGTTCACGCCCACCGACTTACCGGAACCGGTGGTACCGGCGACCAGCAGGTGGGGCATTTTCGCCAGGTCGGTAATCACCGGCTTGCCGCCGATGTCATGGCCCAGGGCCAGGGTGACCGGCGATTTGGCGTCATCGTATTCGGGAGTCGACAGCACCTCGGAGAAGCGCACGATCTGGCGGTTCTCGTTGGGAATCTCGATACCGACGGTGGTCTTGCCTGGAATCACTTCCACCACACGGACGCTGGTCACCGCCAGCGAGCGCGCCAGATCCTTGGCCAGGTTGGCGATGCGGCTGACCTTGACGCCAGCGGCGGGTTGAATTTCGTAGCGGGTGATCACCGGGCCGGGGTGGATCGAGTCGACCGACACCTCGACACCGAACTCCTTGAGCTTGATCTCCAGCAGATGACCGACACCCGCCAGGGACTCGGGCGAATACTCGATCTTCTTGGCTTCTGCCGGGTCGAGCAGCGAGATCGGTGGCAGGGTGCCCTCCACGGCGCTGTCGACGAACAGCGGCGCCTGCTTTTCCTTCTGCACGCGCTTGCTCGGTTCAGGTGCCTTGGGCGCGACCGGAGCGGTAATGACCGGAGCAGGACGGCTTTCGCGTTCGCTCATGTGCTTGTTGAGCGACTCTTCGCGCTCGATCAGGCGCTCCTTGACCTTGGCCTGCTCGCGGCGGTCACGTACTACCGGGGCCGCCACGTCATGAACGCGCTCGTCCACTTCGCGCAACTGGGCGACCAGTTGCTTGCGCTCCTGGCGCGAGCTCCACCAGCGATTGACCAGACTCTGCACCAGCTCCAGCAGATCCAGGGTGATCTTGCCGGTGATATCCATGACCTTGAACCAGGACAGGTCGGTAAATACGGTCAGGCCGAACAGGAACAGCGCGATGAACAGCAGCGTACTGCCCTGCACGTTCAGCGCGGCGACGGTCAGTTGTCCGAGGCTTTCGCCCAGCGCGCCACCTGCCGATGCCGGCATGCCGGCACTGCTCTGAAAGTGAATGTAGGCCAGCGCGGCCCCCGACAGCACCAGGAACACCAGGCCGATCAGACGCCAGGAAAACAGCCAGCCGCTCCAGTGCCAGGGTTCGTGACGGGCACGGAATACCTGCAGCGCCTTTATGCCGAGCAGTAATGGGAACAGATAAGCGAAGTAGCCCAGAGCCATGAACAGTACATCGGCGAACCAGGCGCCGGCACGACCGGCAGCATTGTGCACCTGCTCGACGTTGCTGGTATGGGTCCAGCCCGGATCAGCCGGATCATAGGTGAGCAGCGCCATCCACACGTAGAGGCACAACGCACCGAGGGCGATCAGCGCACCCTCCTTGAGGCGATACGGTAGTTGCTGACGCCAGGCTGGCGCCGGTGCTGTAGAGCTAGAATTCTTCAAACGCATCTGTTCCTGCGCCAGTAGCGCGCCGAATGATCGGTGGAGGACGAAACGCCGTCATTGTACGGCATGCCACGCCAGTGATGGGGAGCTGATCGAACCCGTCCGCTCCCGCTTGCTTGACGCTTCGGTGTAGCATAGCGGCCACTATTCGTCCGTGCGGCTCAATTTGAGCACGCATTCTCTTTTGTGACAAAGGCTTATGAGGTGTTTTTATGAGCGAAGTCAAGCATTCCCGCCTGATTATCCTGGGCTCCGGGCCAGCCGGCTACAGTGCCGCCGTGTATGCCGCTCGCGCCAATCTGAAGCCTGTCATCATCACCGGTATTCAGCCTGGCGGTCAGCTCACCACCACAACCGAAGTCGATAACTGGCCGGGTGATGTCGAAGGGCTGACAGGCCCGGGCCTGATGGAACGCATGCAGAAACACGCCGAGCGTTTCGAAACCGAGATCATCTACGACCACATCCACACTGCCGAGTTGCAGAGCCGCCCGTTTACCCTCAAGGGTGATAGCGGAACCTACACCTGTGATGCGCTGATCATCGCGACTGGCGCATCGGCCCAGTACCTGGGCCTGCCTTCCGAAGAAGCGTTCGCCGGCAAGGGGGTTTCCGCCTGCGCAACCTGCGACGGTTTCTTCTACCGCAACCAGGTGGTCGCGGTCATCGGCGGCGGCAACACTGCCGTCGAAGAGGCCCTCTACCTCTCCAACATTGCCAAGGAAGTGCACCTGGTGCACCGTCGCGACAAGCTGCGTTCGGAGAAGATCCTGCAGGACAAGCTGTTCGACAAGGCTGCCAACGGCAACGTGCGCCTGCATTGGAACCACACCCTGGAAGAAGTTCTCGGCGACGCCACTGGGGTAACCGGTGCCCGCCTGCGCAACACCCAGGATGGCAGCACCAGCGATCTGCCGCTGGCCGGCGTGTTCATCGCCATCGGCCACAAACCCAATACCGACCTGTTCCAGGGCCAGCTGGAAATGCGTGATGGTTACCTGCTGATCCAGGGCGGCAACGAAGGCAACGCCACCGCCACCAGCATCGAAGGCGTGTTCGCCGCTGGCGACGTGGCCGACCACGTCTACCGCCAGGCCATCACCTCGGCCGGTGCCGGCTGTATGGCCGCCCTCGACGTCGAAAAATTTCTCGACGACAACTGATCAACCCAGGCGGGGTAAAACCCGCCCTCCCCTGCCGCGGTTTCGCCAATGCTCACCTGGTTGCAACGCGACTCACTGACCTTCCCGCCTCTCGATAAAGCCCTGCGCGAGCCCAACGGGCTACTGGCTGCCGGCGGCGATCTGCGTGCCGAGCGTCTGATCGCCGCCTACCGGCATGGCTGCTTTCCCTGGTATCAGGAGGGACAGCCTCTGCTGTGGTGGTCCCCGGATCCGCGCACCGTGCTGTTTCCCGACGAACTGCATGTGTCACGCAGCCTACGTAAAGTGATCCGTCAGGGTCATTACCGAGTGACCTTCGACCAGGCCTTCTCTGACGTCATCCAGGCCTGTGCCGCACCGCGTGACTACGCCGACGGCACCTGGATCACCACCCCCATGCAGCAGGCCTATATCGAGTTGCACGGGCGCGGCGTGGCTCATAGTGTGGAAGTCTGGCAAAGCGAGCAGTTGGTTGGTGGCCTTTACGGGCTGGCCATGGGCAAATTGTTCTTTGGCGAGTCGATGTTCAGCCGGGCCGACAATGCCTCCAAGGTTGGTTTCGTGGCGCTGGTCGAGCACCTCAAGAGCAGGGGATTCGAACTGATCGACTGCCAGATGCCAACCCAGCACCTGCACAGCCTCGGTGCGCGAGCCATCACTCGAGCGGAGTTCTCCGATTACCTGCGGCGCTTTCTGGATCGGCCCGGCTCCTCCAACTGGATCACTCGAACGCCGCCGAGCGATCGATGACCTGCTCATTCTGGCCGGCTCCTGCTAGCTGGCATACACTGATTCGAGGCTAATCCCGGGAGTCGATCATGACCGAGCTGGCTCGCCTGAAGTTCTATGCCACCCAGCCGCATCCGTGCAGCTACCTGTCCGGAGAACAGGCCACAACCCTGTTTCTCGACCCGAGCCAGCCAATGGATGCGCACGTGTATGCCGAGCTTTCCGAGCTTGGTTTCCGGCGTAGTGGCGATCATCTCTACCGCCCACATTGCCAGCGCTGCACTGCCTGCGTGCCGGCGCGGATTCCTGCTGCCCGGTTCATTGCCAATCGGCAGCAGCGACGAATCATCAAGCGTAATGAATCGGTTCAAGTGCGCGCGGTCAGGCCAGTGTTCAGCGAGGAGTATTACGACCTCTACGTACGCTACATCGAGCAGCGCCACGCCGACGGGGACATGTACCCGCCCAGTCACGAACAGTTCTCCACTTTCCTGGTACGCGATCTGCCGTTCTCGTGCTTTTACGAGTTTCGGGATGAGGGGCGGCTGCTGGCCATTGCCGTGACCGACGTGCTGCCCAATGGGCTGTCAGCGGTCTACACCTTCTACGATCCTGACGAAGAGCGCCGCAGCCTCGGCCGCTTCGCCATCCTCTGGCAGATAGGCGAGGCCCGTCGCATGAATCTTCAAGCCGTCTACCTGGGGTACTGGATCAAGAATTGCCGAAAAATGAATTACAAGACGCAATACCGGCCGATAGAGCTGTTCGTCAATCAGCACTGGGTCGTTCTCACCTGAAGGCTCCCGCCTCAGCCTGACCGCGCAGGAACCCGCCTTGCCTCGAGGAAAGATCCGCATCACGAAGTTTGGCTGACCAAGCCTGAGCCAGGCTTGCGGGTTGCGTAAAGTTTCGCGCGGCAACATGACTTGCGCTGAAACAGGAACAGCCCCTTGGCGTCAACCCCAGTTTTCGGGCACAATGCACGCCGCTTTTGCCTGGGGCCAGTTGCGCCGGGCCATTCATTGGATACCGAGGGCTTTACTGCATGTCGAAAGAAGACAGCTTCGAAATGGAAGGCACTGTCGTCGACACCCTGCCCAACACCATGTTTCGTGTGGAGTTGGAAAACGGGCACGTCGTTACCGCGCACATCTCCGGAAAGATGCGCAAGAATTACATCCGCATTCTGACTGGTGACAAGGTGCGCGTAGAGCTGACGCCTTACGACCTGAGCAAGGGTCGCATCACCTACCGCGCCCGCTAACAGACAGGAAGCAACGCTTCCTGCCCTGCCAGCCAAGCGGAAATGGAAACGCCCGGCATCTGCCGGGCGTTTTCGTTTCCGTCGTTGCCGCAATCATCGGGCAACTGGCGGACTCAGTGAGTCCGCCTTGGTCGCCTCAGGCCATTTCCGCCGCCGTCTCGAAATCGAACGTCAGTTCGCCATTCTCGAGATTCACGTGGACGGTACCGCCATGCTCGGACAGCTCGCCGAAGAGGATTTCCTCCGCCAGCGGACGCTTGATCCGATCCTGGATGAGGCGCGACATCGGTCGCGCACCCATTTGCACGTCATAGCCCTGCTCCGCCAGCCAGTCCCGTGCAGCGTTGCTGACCTCGAGCATGACCCGCTTGTCCTCGAGCTGCGCCTGCAGTTCGATGAGAAACTTGTCGACAATGCTCTTGATCGTTTCGTGGCTGAGTCGACCGAACTGGATGATGGTATCCAGACGGTTGCGGAACTCCGGCGTGAAGCTCTTCTTGATCACTTCCATGGCATCGGACGAGTGATCCTGATAAGTGAAACCGATCGACGCCCGGGCCGCTGTTTCGGCACCAGCGTTGGTGGTCATGATCAGGATGACATTGCGGAAATCCGCCTTGCGTCCGTTGTTGTCGGTCAAGGTGCCGTGATCCATCACCTGCAGCAGCAGGTTGAAGACTTCCGGGTGGGCCTTTTCGATTTCGTCGAGCAGCAGCACGCAATGCGGCTGTTTGGTGATGGCCTCGGTCAGCAGACCGCCCTGATCAAAACCGACATAGCCAGGTGGCGCACCAATCAGGCGGGAAACGGTGTGCCGTTCCATGTACTCGGACATGTCGAAGCGCACCAACTCCACACCCAGCGCCTTGGATAGCTGACGAGCGGCTTCGGTCTTGCCGACGCCAGTCGGGCCGGCGAACAGGAACGAGCCAACCGGCTTGTCCGGTGCCTTGAGACCCGCACGAGACAGCTTGATGGCCGTAGCCAGCGAGTCGATGGCGGCATCCTGGCCGAATACTGTCAGCTTCAGGTCGCGCTCCAGGTTGCGCAACAATTCCTTGTCGGAACTGCTGACGTGCTTCGGAGGAATCCGCGCGATCTTGGCGACGATGTCTTCGACCTGAGGCACATCAATGCGCTTGAGGCGCTTGTCCTGCGGCTGCAGGCGCTGATAGGCACCCGCTTCGTCGATCACGTCGATGGCCTTGTCAGGCATGTGACGGTCATTGATGTAGCGCGACGCAAGCTCGGCAGCAGCACGCAACGCCTCATCGCTGTACTCGATATCATGGTGCTGCTCGAAACGCCCCTTGAGCCCCCTGAGGATGCCAATGGTGTCCTCCACCGAAGGCTCGGCCACATCGACCTTCTGGAAGCGGCGCGCCAGGGCACGATCCTTCTCGAAGATGCCGCGGAACTCCTGGAAGGTGGTGGAGCCAATGCAACGGATCTCGCCAGACGAAAGCGCCGGCTTGAGCAGGTTGGAGGCATCCATCACACCGCCGGACGCCGCACCGGCACCAATGATGGTGTGGATTTCGTCGATGAAGAGGATCGCATGGGGACGCTTGCGCAACTCGGTCAGCAACGCCTTGAGGCGCTTCTCGAAGTCGCCGCGGTACTTGGTGCCTGCCAGCAATGCCCCCAGGTCGAGGGAGTAGACCACGCTGTCGGCGAGCAGATCCGGTACCTGGTTGTCGACGATACGCTTGGCCAGACCTTCGGCGATGGCGGTCTTGCCCACGCCAGCCTCGCCGACCAGCAATGGGTTGTTCTTGCGGCGCCGGGCGAGAATCTGTGCCACGCGTTCGACTTCGTGCTCGCGGCCAACCAGTGGATCGATGCGCCCTTGGCGGGCCAGTTCGTTCAGATTGCTGGCGTAAGCGTCCAGCGGATTGCCTGACGACGAGGATTCGCCCCCCTCGTCATCCTGCATTTCCTGCTCGGCTTCCGGAGCCGCACCCTGCCCCGGTACCTTGGAAATACCGTGGGCGATGAAATTGACCACGTCGATGCGTGCCACGCTCTGCTGCTTGAGCAGAAACACGGCCTGGCTTTCCTGCTCGCTGAAGATCGCGACCAGCACGTTAGCGCCGGTCACTTCGCGCTTGCCGGAGCTTTGCACATGGAACACCGCGCGCTGCAGTACGCGCTGGAAACCCAGCGTAGGCTGGGTTTCGCGCTCTTCGTCATGCTGCGGAATCAGCGGGGTCGTCGAATCGATGAATTCCTGCAGATCGTTGCGCAGCTTGTCCAGGCTGGCGCCGCATGCGCGCAACACACTGGCGGCTGCTTCGTTATCCAGAAGAGCCAGCAGGAGGTGCTCCACCGTCATGAATTCATGACGCTTGGCGCGTGCCTCCTTGAAGGCAAGGTTGAGGGTGACTTCGAGCTCTCGATTTAACATAGCTTCACCTCATGCCCAAGCGGCCGGCGTTAACCGTCCTTCTCGATTTCACAGAGTAATGGATGCTGGCTTTCCCGCGCGTATTGATTGACCTGTGTAGCCTTGGTCTCGGCGATGTCGCGGGTATAGAGACCACAAACGGCGCTACCTTCGGTATGCACTGTCAGCATGATCTTGGTCGCCACCTCGCGATTGAGGTTGAAGAACGTCTCAAGTATCTCGACCACGAAATCCATGGGGGTGTAGTCATCATTGAACAAGATCACCTTATAGAGCGGAGGCGCCTGCAATGCCGGCTTGGATTCCTCGACGGCAAGTCCCGAAGAGTCGTCCTCATGCGGTGCGGGTCGATCCTGATTGAATGTTAGTCGAATCTGGCTACTTGCATGCATGCTGGATTAAAAGGTTCGTGGGTGAATGGAAGCGGGTAGCAGAGAATATGACCCGTTTATCGTTGCTTCGTGCGTTGCCTTGACTATCGGCAAAAGGGTGTTACAACCAAAGGATACCCCTACGGGGTCAAAGGGCTTGCGCTCGCATGAGCAATCTTACGAACGCGGGATCTAATGTGGATGATACTCCAGCAATGGGGTTCCTTGCAGAGGGATATCAGCATGCTAAGTGGTAAGGTCAAGTGGTTCAACAACGCCAAGGGCTATGGGTTCATCCTGGCCGACGGCCGAGATGAGGACCTGTTCGCCCATTATTCGGCCATCCAGATGGACGGGTACAAAACCCTGAAAGCCGGACAAGCCGTAAGCTTCGATATTATTCAGGGCCCCAAAGGCCTCCATGCCGTGAATATCAGTACAGCCCAGGCGACCTCCGAGGTCGCTGCCACCGCCACCAGTAGAGTACGCGGGGAGCCGGTCGAGGTCTGACCTCTTAATCTGCATCTTAAAGGCCGGTCTCACGACCGGCTTTTTCGTTTCCGCTTCCGTTGTCGGGGGCATGCAGGGGCTTTTCCTAGACATTGGTCGAATTGACCCTCGAACCGCTTAAAATACGCGGCCTACCTTCTCATACGCACCTGCATTGCGACCAATCTGCGCTCCGAATAGGCCTATCCAGAGGTTTGTCCAGGGTGCCTGAGCGCCTCGTTCAGTATGGCCGCGAGCAACTTGGTCACTGCCATAGTCCGTTGGTTTGATATACTCGGGCGCTGACTGAGTAGTCATAAAGGCGCATTCGCCTGGAGTACGGCTTCCAGCACTTGTCGTGCCGACCTTTAGAGGCGATCCGCTATCGCCATCGGTCGATTGCGACACCCAACATCATCGGGATGGAACTTCGAATTCACATCATTGATGCCGCGCTGTGGCCAGAAGCCACCTCACCCGGATCAGTGCCTTGTGCAAGTTCAGCAAAAAGAGAGTTAAATCAAATATGACCACACGCTCGAAGATTATCTACACCCTCACCGACGAAGCTCCTGCGCTCGCGACCTACTCCCTGCTCCCCGTCGTCAAAGCCTTTACCGCCTCCTCGGATATCGCCGTCGAAACCCGCGATATCTCATTGGCCGGCCGTATCCTGGCTCTCTTCCCCGAGTTTCTGACCGATGCTCAGAAACAGGGTGATCATCTGGCCGAGCTGGGCGCACTGGCCACCACGCCAGAAGCCAACATCATCAAATTGCCGAACATCAGTGCCTCGGTTCCGCAACTGAAGGCCGCGATCAAGGAGTTGCAGAGCCAGGGTTACGCCCTGCCCGACTATCCGGATAGCGGCGACAGCGACGAAGCGCGCGACATCCGCAGCCGCTACGACAAGGTCAAGGGCAGCGCCGTGAACCCGGTACTGCGCGAAGGCAACTCTGACCGCCGCGCACCGCTGTCGGTCAAGAACTACGCCCGCAAACACCCGCACAAGATGGGCGCCTGGAGCGCTGACTCCAAGTCTCACGTGGCTCACATGAGCAGCGGCGATTTCTACGGCAGCGAAAAGGCTGCGCTGATCGATGCCAATGGCAGCGTGAAGATCGAGCTGCTTGCCGCCGACGGCAGCACTACCGTACTGAAAGAGAAAACCTCCGTTCTGGCCAACGAAGTCCTGGATTGCTCGGTTCTGAGCAAGAAGGCGCTGCGCAGCTTCATCGCTGCCGAAATCGAAGACGCCAAGAAGCAGGGTGTGCTGTTCTCGGTTCACCTGAAAGCCACCATGATGAAGGTCTCCGACCCAATCATCTTCGGCCAGATCGTTGCCGAGTTCTACAAGTCGGCCCTGGAGAAGCACGCTGCTGCACTGCAGGAAGCGGGCTTCAACCTGAACAACGGCATTGGCGACCTGTACTCCAGCATCAAGAAGCTGCCAGCCGACAAGCAGGCAGAGATCGAAGCCGATATCAATGCTGTCTATGCCGAGCGCCCGGCGCTGGCCATGGTCAACTCCGACAAGGGCATCACCAACCTGCACGTGCCGAGCGACGTTATCGTCGACGCCTCGATGCCGGCGATGATTCGTGATTCGGGCAAGATGTGGAACGCCGCTGGCGAGCTGCAAGATGCCAAGGCCGTGATCCCGGATCGTTGCTACGCCAGCATCTACCAGGCCGTGATCGAGGACTGCAAGGCCAATGGCGCCTTCGACCCGACCACCATGGGCAGCGTACCGAACGTTGGCCTGATGGCGCAGAAAGCCGAAGAATACGGCTCTCACGACAAGACCTTCCAGATCCAGGCCAATGGCGTGGTTCGCGTGGTCGACAGCAACGGCCAGGTGCTGATGCAGCAGGACGTGGAAGAAGGCGATATCTGGCGCATGTGCCAGGCCAAGGACGCGCCGATCCAGGATTGGGTCAAGCTCGCCGTCAACCGCGCCCGCCTGAGCAACACCCCGGCCGTGTTCTGGCTGGATCCGGCTCGCGCCCACGACGCCGTGATGATCGAGAAGGTACAGAAATACCTGAAGGATCACGACACCAGTGGCCTGGACATCCGTGTGCTGTCGCCGGTCGAAGCCATCAAGTTCTCCCTGGCGCGCATCCGTGAAGGCAAGGACACCATCTCGGTGACCGGCAACGTACTGCGCGACTACCTGACCGACCTGTTCCCGATCATGGAGCTGGGCACCAGCGCCAAGATGCTGTCGATCGTTCCGCTGATGAGCGGCGGCGGTCTGTTCGAAACCGGTGCTGGCGGCTCCGCGCCCAAGCACGTACAGCAACTGGTCGAGGAAAACTTCCTGCGCTGGGATTCCCTGGGTGAGTTCCTGGCTCTGGCCGCTTCTCTGGAGCATCTGGGCAACACCTACGACAACCCCAAGGCGTTGGTGCTCAGCAAGACCCTGGATGAGGCTACCGGCCAATTCCTCGACAACGACAAGTCGCCGGCACGCAAGGTTGGTGGTATCGACAACCGTGGCAGCCACTTCTACCTGGCGCTGTACTGGGCTCAGGCTCTGGCGGCACAGAACGAAGACGCGGCGCTGCAAGCGCAGTTCGCCCCGCTGGCCAAGGCCCTGAGCGACAACGAAGCCAAGATCGTTGCCGAGCTGGGTGCAGTACAGGGCAAGCCGGCTGACATCGGCGGCTACTATGCACCTGACAAGGCACTGACCGAAAAAGTCATGCGCCCGAGCGACACCCTCAACACTGTTCTGGCCTCGCTGGTCTGAGTAATGTGCTGATGTAACGCCAACGACCCCGGCCTAGCGCCGGGGTTGTTGTTTTCAGCCCTGAAAAGGAGCCTTTATGGATTGGTACGCACACGTCACCGTTGCGACGATAGTCGAGCACAACGGGCGCTTTCTGTTCGTCGAAGAACTCAGGGGCGGCCGCCTGGTGCTCAACCAGCCCGCCGGCCATCTGGAGCCCCGGGAAAGCCTGCAGCAGGCCGCTGTACGCGAAACCCTGGAAGAAACCGGCTGCGATGTCGAGCTGACCGGCGTTACCGGTATCTACCTGTATACGGCGCCCAGCAATGGCGTGACCTATCAACGCATCTGCTTCACCGCCAACCTGCTCAGGCATGATCCCGAACGCGCGCTGGATACCGACATCAGCGGCATCCGCTGGCTGACTCATGCAGAATTGCAAGCCGAATCCGATCACCTGCGCAGTGAGCTGGTAATGCACTGCCTGGACGATTACCTCAGCGGCGAGCGCTTTCCGCTCAGTATCATCCGCCCCCCCATGTAAACGAAGCTTGATAATGCCTATCAACGTGGCTGCGCTGAAACGTCGTGCGCATCCTGTTAGAATCCCGCCCCTTTGAAGCCCGTATCGATCCTGACCATGCAAGATCCAGCCACTCAACGCGTCATCGTCGGCATGTCTGGCGGCGTCGACTCCTCCGTATCGGCCCTGCTATTGCTCGAACAGTGCTATCAGGTCGAAGGCCTGTTCATGAAGAACTGGGACGAGGACGACGGCACCGAATACTGCACCGCCATGGACGACCTGGCGGACGCTCAGGCCGTGTGCGACCGCATCGGCATCAAGCTGCATACCGCCAACTTCGCCGCCGAGTACTGGGACAACGTGTTCGAGCACTTTCTGGCCGAATACAAGGCCGGTCGCACGCCGAACCCGGACATCCTGTGCAACCGCGAAATCAAGTTCAAGGCGTTCCTCGACTACGCCCTGATGCTTGGCGCCGACCTGATTGCCACCGGCCACTATGTGCGTCGCCGCGATATCGACGGACGTAGCGAGCTGCTCAAGGGCCTTGACCCGAACAAGGATCAGAGCTACTTCCTGCATGCCGTTGGCGGTGAACAAATTGGCAAGACGCTGTTTCCTGTCGGCGAGCTGGAAAAGCCCCAGGTGCGCGCGATTGCCGAGAAATACGAGTTGGCCACCGCGAAGAAGAAAGACTCGACAGGCATCTGCTTTATTGGCGAGCGCCGTTTCAGCGATTTTCTCAAGCAGTATCTACCGGCTCAGCCAGGCGATATCGAAACCACCGAGGGCGATGTCATCGGTCGCCACCACGGTCTGATGTACCACACCATCGGTCAGCGCCAGGGGTTGGGCATCGGCGGCCTGAAAGACGCCAGCGACGAGCCCTGGTACGTGCTGCACAAGGATCTGACTCGCAACGTGCTGGTGGTTGGTCAGGGCAACGAGCACCCGTGGCTGTTCTCCCGCGCCCTGAACGCGTCGCAGATCTACTGGGTCAACCCCGTCGAACTGGACACACCGCGCCGACTGACCGCAAAGGTTCGCTACCGCCAGGCGGATCAGACCTGCACGCTGGAGCGCAGCGCTGATGGCTACCGTGCCACGTTCGACCAGCCGCAACGCGCCGTCACGCCCGGCCAGTCCGTGGTGTTCTACGATGGCGATATCTGTCTTGGCGGTGGCGTGATCGAAAGCGCCGAGCCCTGGAGCGAGGGTGCCCCGCGATGAATTCGATACAGGAACAACTGATCGCCCTTGGCGCTGTCTTTCAAGCTGCGGTGATGGTCGACAAGATTGCCAAGACCGGCCAGGCCGCCGAAAGCGAAGTGACATGCCTCATCGGCAGCCTGCTGGTGCGTGATTCCAAGGGCACCCTGGATGTGTTCGGTGGTGATGACCTCAATCTGCGCGAGGGTTACCGCGCCCTGGTCAGCGCTCTGGAACGCGACCCTACCAGCCTGCAGCGCGAGCCGCTGCGCTATGCCCTGGCCCTGCTGGGCCTGGAGCGGCAACTCGACAAGCGCGGAGACCTCTTGCAACTGATGGGCAGCCGCCTGGATCAGATCCAGAGCCAGGCCGAACACTTCGGGATCGGCCACGAGAACGTGGTGTCTTCATGCGGTGCGCTGTACCAGGACACCATCAGCACCTTCCGGCAGCGTATTCAGGTACAGGGCGACAGCCGCTTCCTGCAGCAGCCGGGCAATGCCTCGAAAATCCGCGCCCTGCTGCTCGCGGGCATCCGCTCGGGACGCCTGTGGCGGCAACTGGGTGGGCATCGCTGGCAGTTGGTGTTCAGTCGCCGCAAATTGCTGCGAGAGCTTTACCCGATGCTGCGCAGTTAATCTGCGCTACTTTTCTGATGTGCATCTCGTTCATCGAATGACCTAGGGGCGCCGCCGATGGCTGCCCTAATTCGTGTATGATGTGCGCCCTTTTCAACGCCCGACTGTCCGAGAACGCCTCCCATGCAGCTTTCCTCGCTCACCGCGGTTTCGCCCGTAGATGGCCGCTATGCCGGCAAAACCAGCGCCCTGCGCCCCATTTTCAGCGAATATGGCCTGATTCGTTTCCGTGTTCAGGTCGAAGTCCGCTGGCTGCAGCGCCTCGCTGCCCATGAAGGTGTAAGCGAAGTCGCGCCCTTCTCCGCCGAAGCCAATGCGCTGCTCAACGAGCTGGCCGAGAACTTCGCGGTGGAGCACGCCGAGCGCGTCAAGGAAATCGAGCGCACCACCAACCACGACGTCAAAGCCGTGGAGTACCTGCTCAAGGAACAGGCCGCCAAGCTGCCAGAGCTGGACAAGGTCAGTGAATTCATCCATTTCGCCTGCACCAGCGAGGACATCAACAACCTGTCCCACGCCCTGATGCTGCGCGAAGGTCGCGACAACGTGCTGCTGCCGCTGATGCGCCAGATCGCCGCTGCAATCCGCGAACTGTCGGTGAAATTCGCCGACGTGCCGATGCTGTCGCGCACCCACGGTCAGCCAGCCTCGCCGACCACCCTGGGCAAGGAGCTGGCCAACGTCGTCTACCGCCTGGAGCGGCAGATCACCCAAGTCGCCGCCGTACCGCTGCTCGGCAAGATCAATGGTGCCGTGGGCAACTACAATGCCCACCTGTCCGCCTATCCGCAGATCGACTGGGAAGCCAACGCCCGTCAGTTCATCGAGAGCGACCTGGGCCTGCAGTGGAACCCCTACACCACGCAGATCGAACCTCACGACTACATCGCCGAGCTGTTCGATGCCATCGCCCGTTTCAACACCATCCTCATCGACTTCGATCGCGACGTCTGGGGCTACATCTCCCTCGGCTACTTCAAGCAGAAGACCGTGGCTGGCGAGATCGGCTCCTCGACCATGCCGCACAAGGTCAACCCGATCGACTTCGAGAACTCCGAAGGCAACCTGGGGATCGCCAACGCACTGTTCCAGCACCTGGCCAGCAAGCTGCCTATTTCCCGCTGGCAGCGCGACCTGACCGACTCCACCGTGCTGCGCAACCTCGGTGTCGGCTTCGCTCACAGCGTGATCGCTTACGAAGCAAGCCTCAAGGGAATCAGTAAGTTGGAGCTCAATACTCAACGTATTGCTGAAGACTTGAACGCCTGCTGGGAAGTGCTCGCCGAACCGATCCAGACGGTGATGCGTCGCTACGCCATCGAGAATCCCTATGAGAAACTCAAGGAGCTCACGCGTGGCAAGGGCATCACGCCAGAAGCGCTGCTGGCCTTCATCGACGGCCTGGATATGCCATTGCAAACCAAGGAAGAGCTCAAGCAGCTCACTCCGGCCAACTACATCGGCAACGCGGTGGCCCAGGCCAAACGCATCTAAGCTGTCTTCAGTCTCAAGGACGCCCGGCTGAAGCCGGGCGTTTCTTTTTATACGCATCAATAAATATCAAGGACTTACAGATGAATCCTGATGCTCCTCTTCAGCTATTGGGTGGCCTGAGCGCACGCGAATTCCTGCGTGATTACTGGCAGAAGAAGCCCCTGCTGGTGCGCCAGGCCATCCCCGCTTTCGAAAGCCCGATCTCCCCGGACGAACTGGCCGGCCTCGCCCTCGAGGAAGAAGTCGAATCGCGCCTGGTGCTCGAACATGGCGAAACGCCATGGGAAGTGCGCCGCGGCCCCTTCGCCGAGGATGCTTTCTCCCAGTTGCCTGAACGCGACTGGACGCTGCTGGTACAGGCCGTCGACCAGTTCGTGCCGGATGTTGCCGAATTGCTGGAGCAGTTCAAGTTCCTGCCCAAATGGCGCATCGACGACGTGATGGTCAGCTTTGCCGCCCCCGGCGGCGGCGTTGGCCCGCACTACGACAATTACGACGTATTTCTCCTGCAGGGCCATGGCCGCCGCCGCTGGCAGATTGGCCAGATGTGCGACTCGCAAAGCCCCCTGCTGCAAGATCTGGATCTGAAGATCCTGGCTCAATTCGATCAAACTGAAGAATGGGTGCTCGAGCCCGGCGATATGCTCTATCTGCCGCCGCTCCTGGCCCACTGTGGTACCGCCGAGGACGATTGCATGACTTATTCCGTGGGTTTCCGCGCACCCAGCGCGGCCGAAGTACTGACCCATTTCACCGATTTTCTCGGCCAGTTCCTGCCCGATGAAACGCGCTATAGCGACGCCGGCACTGCGCCTGCCAGCGATCCGCACGAAATCCAGCGCGATGCTCTGGATCGTCTCAAGGCGCTGCTCGCCGAGCATATGGGCGATGAGCGCCTGCTGATGACCTGGTTCGGCCAGTTCATGACCGAGCCACGCTACCCGGAACTGATCGCCGGTATCGAGATCGACGAGGATGGTTTCCTCGACCAACTGGAAGACGGCGCGGTACTGATCCGCAACCCCAGCGCACGCATGGCCTGGTCCGAAGTGGGCGAAGATCTGGTGCTGTTCGCCAGTGGCCATAGCCGCCTGCTTTCCGCAGGCCTGCGCGAATTGCTGAAAATGGTCTGCTCGGCCGATGCCCTGCACCTGGAAAACCTCGGCCCATGGCTGGCAAACGACGAAGCGCGTACCCTGCTGCTCGAACTGGCCAAGCAAGGCAGCCTGGAGTTTGCCGATGAATGACCTGCGCATACGCATCGCCGACTGGCACAAGGATTACGAAGAACTGCGACGCATCCGCGAAACGGTATTCGTCGCCGAACAGGCCGTGCCGCCTGAACTGGAATGGGACGCCGAAGACAGCGATGCCGTGCATTTTCTCGCCTGCGACGGCGACTACCCGATCGGTACCGCGCGCCTGCTGGCCGATGGCCAGATCGGTCGGGTATCGGTACTCAAGGATTGGCGCGGCCTGAAGGTCGGCGAAGCGCTGCTGCAGTCGGTAATCGCCGAGGCGGAGAAACGTGGGCTGAGTCAGCAAATGCTCAGCGCCCAGGTGCAGGCAACGCCGTTCTATGAAAAGCTGGGCTTCACTGTAGTGAGTGAGGAATACCTGGAAGCGGGCATTCCTCACGTCGACATGGTGCGCAGCAGCGGCTGATGATCAGCTGTGGCCTGTGCGACGTTACGCCGGTGCCACAGAGGTCAGCATGAACGATGAACACGCGCCCGACGACACTGAGCTCGACCTGATCGAGTTCGAGTCGCCAGGGCGTTTTGCCCTGCACAACCCCGACAGCCAGCTGCCGCAACCCGCCGCCTGGGAGCCGGCGCCCTACGTGCGGGGCAGTGAGCGGGCGCTGCAGCGCTTCAGCCTTCCCGATCAGGCTCGCAGCCATGCCCTGGCCTTGATGCAACAGGCCTGCCGCACGCTGTGCCTTTACAGCCCTGACCTCGAACCCTGGCTCTACCACCACAGCAGCATCCAGGAAGCGTGTACGCGCTTCCTGCTGAGCCATCGCAATAGCCGGCTGCGCATTCTGCTGCGTGATAGCGGCCGTGCGGTTCGCGACGGGCATCGGCTGATCGCGTTATCGCGCAGACTGTCCAGCCACGTACAGATGCGCCGCTGCCATCCGGATTACCCTTTTCCCGAAGGCGCCTTTCTGCTGGCTGACGATCAAGGTCTGTTGATGCGCCCTGAGCCGGATCAATTCGCCGGGTACGCGAAATACCAGGATCCGGCCCGTGTTCGCCAATTGCAGCGGTTATTCGATCAAACCTGGGAGACCAGCATCCTTGATCCTGATTTGCGGAGTTTTCTGCTATGAAACGGTATTTTCTCAGCGCTGCCCTGCTCGCTTTCAGCCTGTCGGCGGTGGCTGCCACCGAAGTCATCCCGCTCAGCTACCGAACCGCTGGCGACCTGCTGCCCGTGGTGCAGTCGGCATTAGGTAACGAGGGGCGCGTCAGCGCCTATGGCAACCAGCTCATCGTCAACGCGCCGGCGGCCAAGATCGAGGAAATCCGCGCCCTGCTCGGTCAACTCGATACTCAACCGAGGCGCTTGCTGATCAGCGTCGACACCAGTGAGTCCGCCTATCGCGATGACCGGGGTTACGGCGTGGATGGCAGCATCAGCGCCGGCAATGGCCGCGTGGAGATTGGTCGTGGCGAAGTCAATGGCCGCGATCAGGCGCGCATCATCCGCCGTAGTACCGACAGCCGTGGCGGCGGCACTCAGCAGGTGCAGACCAGTGAAGGCTATCCGGCGCTGATTCAGGTCGGCCAGAGCGTACCGGTGACCACCAGCAGTCGCGGGCCCTATGGCCAGGTGTACAACAACACCGAGTATCGCAATGTCACCCAGGGTTTCTACGTCACCGCGAGCCTGGCCGGTGATGTCGTGCACCTGGAGATCAGCAGCAATCGTGACCGTGTCAACCAGACGCAACCTGGTGTGATCGACATCCAGCAGGCCGATACCCGCGTCAGCGGCCGAATCGGCGAATGGATCAGCATTGGTGGCAGCAGTGAACAAAGTCAGGCCGACAGCAGCAGCGGTGTATTGCGTCGCCACTCCACCGAAGGCCGTGAAGATATGAGCATGCGCGTGAAGGTCGACGTAATCGACTGAGAGGCCCGTAAAACGTGACCATACGGTCGACCTAAGACTTATGTAGTAGATCTAAAAAAACACTACAAAAACGATTGACGAACATTTTCGTCGGTCGCATGATGGCCTCGCTCCCGCTAATCAGGGGCTCTGGAAACGGAGCCTCCGGGTCGCATCCTAGCTACCTCAGGATCGATTCGTGTTGTTAGCAGGCTGCTGAACAACTAGCTACGTTGCTGCTGCTTCGTTGGAAACAGGCTCAAAGTGCTCATGTACTGCTCGTACACTCCGCCTTCTCGTCTGTTTCCGCCTCGCATCAGCCGCCTCGCTAACGTTCTTCAACAGCCTGTACGCCCACAAGGCAGCTCGACGAGATGGCGACTGGAACGAGGTTGTCCTGAGGGACGGGGAAGCGTTTCACGTATCGATCAGCACAGTGCCGCGGGCGTCCACGGGCCCATAAGCATATCGACTCGCCTATCCGGCGGGTGGTGCCTGCCGATGCGTTTCGTCCACCCGGCCCAAGTGCCCTCCTCCTTCCGGTTTCCTCTCAACGTCTGCGGTGAGCTCGCTCCGAGCCTTGCGCCTGGACTGCGCGCGACGCTCGGTGCTCGACCAAACACACACTTGAAGGATTGACCATGTCAGCTTACGAAAACGACATCAAAGCCGTTGCCGCCCTGAAAGAAGCTGCTGGCAGCAGCTGGAGCGCCATCAACCCGGAATCCGTCGCTCGCATGCGCGCCCAGAACCGCTTCAAGACCGGCCTGGACGTCGCCAAGTACACCGCAGCCATCATGCGCAAGGACATGGCCGAGTACGACGCCGACTCTTCCGTCTACACCCAGTCTCTCGGTTGCTGGCATGGTTTCATTGGCCAGCAGAAGCTGATTTCCATCAAGAAGCACCTGAAGACCACCAACAAGCGCTACCTCTACCTGTCCGGCTGGATGATCGCCGCGCTGCGCTCCGATTTCGGCCCGCTGCCGGATCAGTCGATGCACGAGAAGACCGCGGTCGCCGCGCTGATCGAAGAGCTCTACACCTTCCTGCGTCAGGCCGACGCTCGCGAACTGGATCAGCTGTTCAGCGCGCTGGACGCCGCACGCGATTCCGGCGACAGGGCCAAGCAGAGCGAAATCCAGGCGCAGATCGACAATTTCGAAACCCACGTGGTGCCGATCATCGCCGACATCGACGCCGGTTTCGGTAACCCCGAGGCCACCTACCTGCTGGCCAAGAAGATGATCGAGGCAGGCGCCTGCTGCATCCAGATCGAAAACCAGGTATCCGACGAAAAACAGTGCGGCCATCAGGATGGCAAGGTCACCGTTCCGCACATCGACTTTCTGGCCAAGATCAACGCGGTGCGCTACGCCTTCCTCGAGTTGGGCGTGGACGACGGCGTGATCGTCGCCCGTACCGACTCCCTGGGTGCCGGCCTGACCAAGCAGATCGCCGTGACCAACGAGCCGGGCGATCTGGGTGATCAGTACAACTCGTTCCTCGACTGCGACGAAATCAGTGCGGCAGAGCTGAAGAACGGCGACGTGGTGATCAACCGCGAAGGCAAGCTGCTGCGACCCAAGCGCCTGCCGTCCAACCTGTTCCAGTTCCGCAAGGGCACGGGTGAAGACCGCTGCGTGCTGGACAGCATCACCTCGCTGCAGAACGGTGCCGACATGATCTGGATCGAAACCGAGAAGCCTCACGTCGGGCAGATCAAGGCCATGGTCGATCGCGTTCGCGAAGTCGTTCCCAACGCCAAGCTGGTCTACAATAACAGCCCGTCGTTCAACTGGACGCTGAGCTTCCGCCAACAGGTGTTCGATGCGTTCGTCGCCGAAGGCAAGGACGTTTCTGGCTACGACCGCGCCAAGCTGATGAGCGCCGAGTACGATGAAACCGAGCTGGCGCAGGTTGCCGACGAGAAGATCCGCACCTTCCAGCGCGACAGCTCGGCCAACGCCGGTATCTTCCACCACCTCATTACCCTGCCGACCTACCACACCGCGGCCCTGTCCACCGACAACCTGGCCAAGGGGTACTTCGCCGATCAGGGCATGCTGGCTTACGTCAAAGGCGTGCAGCGTCAGGAGATCCGCCAGGGCATTGCCTGCGTCAAGCATCAGAACATGGCTGGCTCGGACATTGGTGACAACCACAAGGAGTACTTTGCCGGCGAAGCCGCGCTGAAGGCGGGCGGCAAGGACAACACGATGAACCAGTTCCACTGAGAGCGGCTAACGCACCGCAAGGTGCGTGATTAACTCCTGAGCCCTGGCAGCGATGCCGGGGCTTTTTTATTCCCGCAACTAGTACAAAGAAAAAAATTCAATAACCACTGTTTGTTTAAGTGCGCCATAGATGGATAACTAAGCGACAAATAAAGGCTTAAAAGAATAAATTCTCAAATGATAAATATTCCCATTGAAGTGTATTTAATTATTCACTACATTCACCTGACTACTGGCATTTCAAATCCACAGGCCATTATAAATCATTGATTCAAAAGGATTTTCATTCCATGATCGATCAAGGGCAAGCGGCTTAATATTAATTTTTTGCTCTGAAAAATTTACTTACACCAAATACAGGCATAACATTATGTAAATAGATTGCGAGGCGACCTGCGTTGTCTTGCCATAACTTTTAATTACGCGTGAAGCCGTTCCTTGCCTGAGGAGTCCCGGCATGTTGGAAGCAAGCAGTTCCCTGTCCCATAACTGGGCGTTGGCCGTTTTTCTGCTAGGGGTCGTTGGCCTTTGTGCATTCATGATGGGCTTATCCAGCCTGCTGGGTAGCAAGGCATGGGGCCGCAGCAAGAACGAGCCGTTCGAATCAGGCATGCTTCCCACCGGCAGTGCTCGCCTGCGCCTGTCCGCCAAATTCTATCTGGTCGCGATGCTTTTCGTGATCTTCGACGTCGAAGCCCTCTTTCTCTTCGCCTGGGCCATCTCTGTTCGCGAAAGCGGCTGGGCCGGCTTTATCGAAGCAGCCGTTTTCATAAACATTCTGTTGGCAGGTCTTGTCTACCTTTGGCGTATCGGTGCGCTTGATTGGGCACCCGAGGGCCGCAAGGCTCGGCAGGCGAAGCTAAAACAATGAGGCTTTGGCGATGCAATACAAACTTACTCGGATCGATCCGGATGCTCCCAACGAGCAATACCCGATCGGCAAACGGGAGGTCGTTTCCGACCCGCTGCTAGAAGACGAAGTTCACAAGAACATCTACCTGGGCAAGCTCGAGGATGTTCTCAACGGTGCTGTCAACTGGGGTCGCAAGAACTCCCTGTGGCCGTACAACTTCGGTCTATCGTGTTGCTACGTGGAAATGACCACCGCCTTCACCGCCCCGCACGACGTTGCGCGCTTCGGTGCCGAGGTTATCCGGGCATCCCCGCGGCAGGCCGATTTCATGGTCATCGCCGGCACCTGCTTCATCAAGATGGCGCCCGTCATCCAGCGTCTCTATGAGCAGATGCTCGAACCCAAGTGGGTCATCTCCATGGGCTCGTGCGCCAACTCCGGCGGCATGTACGACATCTACTCGGTTGTTCAGGGTGTCGACAAGTTCCTCCCGGTCGACGTCTACATACCCGGTTGCCCGCCCCGTCCCGAGGCCTTTCTGCAAGGGCTGATGCTGCTGCAGGAATCGATCGGTCAGGAGCGCCGCCCGCTGTCCTGGGTCGTTGGTGATCAAGGCGTTTATCGCGCCGAGATGCCCTCGCAGAAAGAACAGCGTCGCGAGCAGCGCATTGCGGTTACCAACCTGCGTTCCCCTGACGAAGTCTGAGTCCCGCTTTCCCAGCAAGGCCGGATTCACTCTCTACGTTGACCGATAGCGATCGAGACCATGACTGCAGACACCACCGTGTCCATTGCGCCGTACAAGGCGGACGACCAAGACGTCGTCGTTGAGCTTCAATCCCGTTTTGGCGCCGACAGCTTCACGCTGCAGGCCACCCGCACCGGCATGCCGGTCATCTGGGTCGGCCGCGACAAGCTCGTCGAGGTGCTGCGCTTCCTGCGCCAGGCCTCGCGCCCCTACGTCATGCTGTATGACCTGCACGGCGTCGATGAGCGCCTGCGTACTCAGCGCCGCGGCCTGCCGGACGCCGATTTCACCGTGTTCTATCACCTCATGTCGCTGGAACGTAACAGCGACGTGATGATCAAGGTGGCCCTGCGTGAAGGCGACCTCAATCTGCCTTCCGTAACCGGAATCTGGCCGAACGCCAACTGGTACGAGCGCGAAGTGTGGGATCTCTACGGCATCCATTTCACCGGTCACCCGCACCTGACCCGGATCATGATGCCGCCGACCTGGGAAGGTCACCCGCTGCGCAAGGATTATCCGGCGCGCGCCACCGAATTCGATCCGTTCAGCCTGACCCTGGCCAAGCAACAGCTCGAGGAAGAAGCCGCGCGTTTCAACCCGGAAGACTGGGGCATGAAACGCCAGAGCGAGAACGAGGACTACATGTTCCTCAACCTCGGCCCCAACCACCCCTCTGCCCACGGTGCATTCCGCATCATCCTGCAACTCGACGGTGAAGAGATCGTCGACTGCGTGCCGGAAGTCGGTTACCACCACCGCGGCGCCGAGAAGATGGCCGAGCGGCAGAGCTGGCACAGCTTCATCCCCTACACCGACCGCATCGACTACCTCGGCGGGGTGATGAACAACCTGCCGTACGTGCTCTCGGTCGAGAAGCTCGCGGGCATCAAGGTGCCGCAGAAGGTCGACACCATCCGCATCATGATGGCCGAGTTCTTCCGCATCACCAGTCACCTGCTGTTCCTGGGCACCTATATCCAGGACGTCGGCGCCATGACCCCGGTGTTCTTCACCTTCACCGACCGCCAGCGCGCCTACAAGGTGATCGAAGCCATCACCGGCTTCCGCCTGCACCCGGCCTGGTATCGCATCGGCGGTGTCGCCCACGATCTGCCGCGTGGCTGGGAGAAGCTGGTCAAGGAATTCGTCGACTGGTTGCCCAAGCGCCTCGACGAGTACGAAAAGGCCGCGCTGCGCAACAGCATTCTCAAGGCCCGAACCATCGGCGTCGCGCAATACAACACCAAGGAAGCGCTGGAATGGGGCACCACCGGTGCCGGCCTGCGTTCCACTGGCTGCGATTTCGACCTGCGCAAGGCACGCCCCTACTCCGGCTACGAGAACTTCGAGTTCGAAGTACCGCTGGCCGTCAATGGCGATGCCTATGACCGCTGCATCGTACGCGTCGAAGAGATGCGCCAGAGCATCAAGATCATCGACCAGTGCATGCGCAACATGCCGGAAGGCCCGTACAAGGCGGATCACCCGCTGACCACGCCGCCACCGAAAGAGCGCACGCTGCAGCACATCGAAACCCTGATCACCCACTTCCTGCAGGTTTCCTGGGGCCCGGTCATGCCGGCCAACGAAAGCTTCCAGATGATCGAAGCGACCAAGGGTATCAACAGCTACTACCTGACCAGCGACGGCAGCACCATGAGCTACCGCACGCGCATCCGTACCCCGAGCTTCCCGCACCTGCAGCAGATCCCTTCGGTGATCCGCGGCAGCATGGTCGCTGACCTGATCGCGTATCTGGGCAGTATCGACTTCGTTATGGCCGACGTGGATCGCTGAGGAAAACACCATGAGCAATGCAGCCCTGATTCAGACCGACCGTTTCGCCCTCAGCGAAACCGAGCGCTCGGCCATCGAGCACGAGATGCACCACTACGAAGACCCGCGTGCGGCGTCCATCGAAGCCTTGAAAATCGTGCAGAAGGCGCGCGGCTGGGTGCCGGACGGTGCCGCCGACGCCATCGGTGCGATTCTCGGTATTCCGGCCAGCGACGTGGAAGGTGTCGCCACCTTCTATAGCCAGATTTTTCGCCAGCCCGTCGGCCGCCACATCATTCGCGTGTGCGACAGCATGACCTGCTTCATCGGTGGCCATGAAAACGTGCTCGGCAGCATCAAGTCCGAGCTGGGCATCGTGCCCGGCCAGACCACCGCTGACGGCCGCTTCACCCTGCTGCCCGTGTGCTGCCTGGGCAACTGCGACAAGGCGCCGGCGATGATGATCGACGACGAGACCTTCGGTGACGTTCACCCCGAAGGCGTCGCTCAACTGCTGGAGAATTTCCAATGATCAGCCGCAGTTCCAGCCTGCTCACCTCCTTCGGCCCGGCGAATCGCATCCCCCGCAGCGAAGAGACTCATCCGCTGACCTGGCGCCTGCGCGACGACGGGCAACCTGTCTGGCTGGAGGAGTACCGGCAGAAGAACGGTTATGCCGCCGCGCGCAAGGCGCTGGCCGAGATGGCCCAGACCGACATCGTGCAGACGGTCAAGGATTCCGGTCTCAAGGGGCGCGGTGGCGCGGGCTTCCCCACTGGTGTGAAGTGGGGCCTGATGCCCAACGACGAATCCCTGAACATCCGCTATCTGCTGTGCAACGCGGACGAGATGGAGCCCAACACCTGGAAAGACCGCATGCTGATGGAACAGCTGCCACACCTTCTGGTGGAAGGCATGCTGATCAGCGCCCGGGCCTTGAAGGCCTATCGCGGCTACATATTCCTGCGCGGCGAATACGTCGACGCCGCCGCCAACCTCAACCGGGCAATCGACGAAGCCAAAGCTGCCGGCCTGCTGGGCAAGAACATCCTCGGCAGCGGTTTCGACTTCGAACTGTTCGTGCACACCGGGGCCGGTCGCTACATCTGCGGTGAGGAAACCGCGCTGATCAACTCCCTGGAAGGCCGCCGCGCCAACCCGCGTGCCAAGCCGCCATTCCCGGCCGCCGTGGGCGTTTGGGGCAAGCCGACCTGTGTCAACAACGTCGAGACCCTGTGCAACGTGCCGTCCATCGTCGCCAATGGCGTCGACTGGTACAAATCCCTGGCCCGCGAAGGCAGCGAAGACCACGGCACCAAGCTGATGGGCTTCTCCGGCAAGGTCAAGACGCCAGGCATCTGGGAGCTGCCCTTCGGTATCAGCGCCCGCGAGCTGTTCGAAGACTATGCTGGTGGCATGCGCGACGGTTATACGCTCAAGGCCTGGCAGCCAGGCGGCGCCGGCACTGGCTTCCTGCTGCCCGAGCACCTGGACGCGTCCATGTACGCCGCCGGCATCGCCAAGGTCGGCACCCGTATGGGGACCGGCCTGGCCCTGGCCGTCGACAACACCGTGAACATGGTGTCGTTGCTGCGCAACATGGAAGAGTTCTTCTCTCGCGAATCCTGCGGCTGGTGCACCCCGTGCCGTGATGGTCTGCCGTGGAGCGTGAAGATTTTGCGTGCCCTGGAATGCAAGCAGGGTAGCCGCGAGGACATCGACACCCTGCTAGGCCTGGTCAATTTCCTCGGCCCCGGCAAGACCTTCTGCGCTCACGCGCCGGGTGCCGTGGAGCCTCTGGGCAGCGCGATCAAATATTTCCGTGATGAGTTCGACGCCGGGGTAATCGCCGACTCGATCAAGCCGCCAGTGGCGGCACACGCGGTATGAACCCGATGGCTGGACAGGTGGGCGCGATGCGCCGTCCGGCCCGGGTGACGACAACGAATTCCCTTAGCCCGTCCACCTTCGGGTGGGCAAACGAAGACTGAAGAAAATGGCCACTATCCACGTAGACGGCAAAGATCTCGAAGTCGATGGTGCGGACAACCTGCTGCAGGCCTGTCTGTCCCTCGGACTCGATATCCCCTACTTCTGCTGGCACCCGGCGCTCGGCAGCGTCGGCGCCTGCCGCCAGTGTGCGGTGAAGCAGTACACCGACGAAAACGACACGCGCGGTCGCCTGGTCATGTCCTGCATGACGCCAGCCACCGACAATAGCTGGATCTCCATCGACGACGAAGAGGCCGTGGCCTTCCGCAAGAGCGTCGTCGAATGGCTGATGACCAACCACCCACACGACTGCCCGGTGTGTGAGGAAGGCGGCCACTGCCACCTGCAGGACATGACGGTGATGACCGGCCACAACGCCCGTCGCTACCGCTTCACCAAGCGTACTCACCAGAACCAGGAGCTCGGCCCGTTCATCGCCCACGAGATGAACCGCTGCATCGCCTGCTACCGCTGCGTGCGCTACTACAAGGACTATGCCGGCGGTACCGATCTGGGCGTCTACGGCGCCCACGACAACGTGTATTTCGGGCGTGTCGAAGACGGCACCCTGGAGAGCGAGTTCTCCGGCAACCTGGTCGAGGTCTGCCCGACCGGTGTGTTCACCGACAAGACCCATTCCGAGCGCTATAACCGCAAGTGGGACATGCAGTTCGCCCCGAGCATCTGCCATGGCTGCTCCAGCGGCTGCAACACCAGCCCGGGCGAACGCTATGGCGAAGTGCGCCGCATCGAGAACCGCTTCAACGGTTCGGTTAACGGCTACTTTCTGTGTGACCGCGGTCGCTTCGGCTATGGCTACGTCAACCGTGAAGACCGTCCTCGTCAGCCGCTGATGGTGCTCAGCAAGATGAAGATGGGCCTGGATGCCGCGCTGGATCAGGCCGCTGCGCTGCTGAAGAACCGCAAGGTGATCGGCATCGGTTCGCCGCGTGCCAGCCTGGAAAGCAACTTCGCCCTGCGCGAGCTGGTCGGCGAAGGCAACTTCTACTCCGGTATCGCTGCTGCCGAACAGGCCAATATCCGCCTTATCCGCGACATCCTGCAGAACGGCCCGCTGCCGGTGCCGACCCTGCGCGATATCGAAAGCCATGACGCGGTGTTCGTGCTCGGTGAGGATCTGACCCAGACCGCCGCGCGCATCGCCCTGGCCCTGCGCCAGTCGGTCAAGGGCAAGGCCACCGAGATCGCCGCCGGTGCGAAGATTCAGGATTGGCACATGGCGGCAGTGCAGAACGTCGCCCAGAATGCCCTCAATCCACTGTTCATCGCCAGCGTTACCGCCACCCGCCTGGATGACGTCGCCGAGCAGTGCGTGCACGCCGCTCCGGACGACCTGGCCCGTATCGGTTTTGCCGTGGCCCACGCCATCGACCCGAGCGCCCCGGCCGTCAGCGGCCTGGAAAGCGAAGCGGCGGAGTTGGTGCAGCGCATCGCCAAGGCTCTGCTGAACGCCAAGCGGCCGCTGATCGTCTCCGGCGCGTCCCTGGGCAGCAAAGCCCTGATCGAGGCAGCGGCGAACATTGCCAGCGCCCTGAAGAATCGCGAGAAGAATGGCTCCATCAGCCTGGTGGTACCGGAAGCCAACAGCATGGGCCTGTCCCTGCTGATGGGTGAAAACTTCTCCGGCCATAGCCTGGACGAAGCCCTTGAGGCCCTGACCTCCGGCCAGGCCGATGCCCTTGTGGTACTGGAGAATGACCTCTATCGCCGTGCTGATGCCAGCAAGGTGGATACTGCCTTCGCCGCCACCAAGGTGGTGATAGTCGCTGACCATCAGAACACCGCAACCAGCGCCAAGGCGCACCTGTTGCTGCCGGCCGCCAGCTTCGCCGAGGGCGATGGCACTCTGGTCAGCCAGGAAGGTCGCGCCCAGCGTTTCTTCCAGGTTTACGACCCGTCCTACTACGACAGCAATGTGCTGGTACGCGAAGGCTGGCGTTGGCTGCATGCGCTGCATAGCACTCTGCAGAATCGTTCTGTCGACTGGACGCAACTGGATCATGTCACTGCCGCCTGCGCCGCCAGCAGCGCACAGTTGGCCGGCATCCGTGATGCCGCGCCGAGCGCCTCGTTCCGTATCAAGGGCATGAAGCTGGCCCGCGAACCGCACCGTTACAGCGGCCGTACCGCCATGCGCGCCAATATCAACGTGCACGAGCCGCGTGTATCCCAGGACATCGACAGTGCCTTCTCCTTCTCCATGGAAGGTTATTCCGGCAGCAAGGAGGCACGCCAGCAGATCCCCTTCGCCTGGTCGCCGGGCTGGAACTCGCCACAAGCCTGGAACAAGTTCCAGGACGAAGTCGGTGGTCACCTGCGGGCCGGGGATCCGGGCGTTCGCCTGATCGAAGCCAAGGGCGAAAACCTGGGCTGGTTCTCCGCTCCTGCGCCGTTCAATCCGGCCCAGGGCACCTGGCAGGTCGTCTCGCTGCATCATCTGTTCGGCAGCGATGAGATGGCTTCGCGTGCCGAACCGATCGCCGAGCGCATGCCGGCTGCCTATGCCGCGCTGTGCAAGGATGAAGCCGATCGCCTCGGTGTCAACGATGGCGCCCTGCTCGACCTGCAGGTCAACGGTCAGGCCTTGCGTCTGCCGCTGCGCGTCATCGATGAGCTGGGTGTCGGCCTGATCGGCTTGCCAGTCGGCCTGCCGGGCATTCCGCCAGCGCTTGCTGGTGCTGCGGTTACTGCGCTCTCCATTACAGGCAGTGGGGAGGCCACGCAATGAGCTGGCTGACTCCACAACTGCTCGACATCATCCAGGAAGTGCTCAAGGCCGTCGTCATCCTGCTTGCCGTGGTGGTGTGCGGCGCGCTGCTGAGCTTCGTCGAGCGGCGTCTGCTCGGCTGGTGGCAGGATCGCTACGGCCCCAACCGGGTTGGTCCGTTCGGCATGTTCCAGATCGCTGCGGACATGCTGAAGATGTTCTTCAAGGAGGACTGGACGCCGCCCTTCGCCGACAAGGTGATCTTCACCCTGGCCCCGGTGATCGCCATGGCCGCGATGCTGATGGCCTTCGCGATCATTCCGATCACCCCCAACTGGGGCGTGGCGGATCTGAACATCGGCATCCTGTTCTTCTTCGCCATGGCGGGTCTGTCGGTGTACGCCGTGCTGTTCGCCGGTTGGTCGAGCAACAACAAGTTCGCCCTGCTCGGCGCCTTGCGCGCCTCGGCGCAGACGGTGTCCTACGAAGTATTCCTGGCCCTGGCGCTGATGGGCATCGTCGCCCAGGTCGGCTCGTTCAACATGCGCGATATCGTCGACTACCAGGCCGAGAACCTGTGGTTCATCATTCCGCAGTTCTTCGGCTTCTGTACCTTCTTCATCGCCGGCGTCGCCGTGACCCACCGTCACCCCTTCGACCAGCCGGAAGCGGAGCAGGAACTGGCCGACGGCTACCACATCGAATACGCCGGCATGAAATGGGGCATGTTCTTCGTCGGTGAATACATCGGCATCGTGACCATTTCCGCTCTGCTGGTGACCCTGTTCTTCGGCGGCTGGCACGGCCCGTTCGGCATCCTGCCGCAAATCCCGTTCATCTGGTTCGCGCTCAAGACCTGCTTCTTCATCATGATCTTCATCCTGTTGCGCGCCTCCATCCCGCGCCCACGGTATGACCAGGTCATGGCCTTCAGCTGGAAGTTCTGTCTACCGCTGACCCTGATCAACCTGCTGGTGACCGGCGCAGTCGTGCTGGCCGCGGCCCAGTAAGAGGGTATTTACAAAGCAGCGAGCGAAGGTCAGGCAAGGCGAAGTCAGTCGAAAAAGCGGAGTGTACGAGCAGTACATGAGCATTTTGAGACGGATTTCAACGCGGCATGACCGAGCGCAGCAATTTGTAGATGCCCTCTTAGGAGAGAGACGATGTTCAAATACATTTGGGACGTACTGGTCGGTACCGCGACCCAATTGCGCAGCCTGGTCATGATCTTCGGCCATGGCTTCCGCAAGCGTGACACCCTGCAATACCCGGAAGAGCCGGTGTACCTGCCGCCGCGCTACCGCGGGCGCATCGTGCTGACTCGCGACCCCGACGGCGAGGAGCGCTGCGTGGCCTGCAACCTGTGCGCGGTGGCCTGCCCGGTGGGCTGCATCTCGCTGCAGAAGGCCGAGACCGAGGATGGTCGCTGGTATCCGGACTTCTTCCGTATCAACTTCTCGCGCTGCATCTTCTGCGGTCTGTGCGAGGAAGCCTGCCCGACCACCGCGATCCAGCTCACCCCGGATTTCGAGATGGGCGAGTTCAAGCGTCAGGATCTGGTCTACGAGAAGGAAGATCTACTGATCTCCGGCCCCGGCAAGAACCCGGACTACAACTTCTATCGCGTGGCCGGCATGGCCATCGCCGGCAAGCCCAAAGGCGCCGCGCAGGATGAAGCCGAGCCGATCAACGTCAAGGGGCTGCTGCCATGATCCGTCTCATCCTCCCGTCCGCCATTCGTTCGTCGAGGCCATGACCATGGAATTCGCCTTCTACTTCTCCGCGGGGGTCGCGGTTGCCTCGACCCTGGGTGTGATCACCAGCAAGAACCCGGTGCACGCCCTGCTCTACCTGATCATTTCCCTGCTCGCCGTTTCCATGGTGTTCTTCAGCCTCGGCGCGCCGTTCGCCGGCGCACTGGAAATCATCGTTTACGCCGGCGCCATCATGGTGCTGTTCGTCTTCGTGGTGATGATGCTCAACCTCGGCCCGGCCTCCGTACAGCAGGAACGCACCTGGCTGACCCCGGGCATCTGGATCGGCCCGGCGCTGCTTTCCGCCGTATTGCTGGGGCAGTTGCTGTACGTGCTGTTCGCCGTACCGAGCGGTGTCACCATCGGTCACACCACGGTCGATGCCAAAGCCGTGGGCATTCATCTGTTCGGCCCTTATCTGCTGGCCGTGGAACTGGCTTCCATGCTGCTGCTCGCCGCGCTGGTCGCCGCCTATCACCTGGGCCGCAACGACATCAAGGACGCTACGCCATGAACGGTATTCCAATGGAGCACGGCCTGGCGCTGGCCGGCGTGCTGTTCAGTCTCGGTCTGGTCGGTCTGATGGTGCGTCGCAACATCCTGTTCGTGCTGATGAGCCTGGAAGTGATGATGAACGCCGCCGCCCTGGCCTTCGTCGTGGCGGGTGCACGCTGGGGCCAGGCTGACGGGCAGATCATGTTCATTCTGATCATCGCCCTGGCGGCTGCCGAAGCGAGCATCGGCCTGGCGATCCTGCTGCAGCTGTATCGCCGCTTCCACACCCTCGATATCGACGCAGCCAGCGAGATGCGCGGATGAACTTCTTATTCCTGACGTTACTGTTTCCTCTGCTTGGCTGGTTGATCCTGGCCTTCTCCCGCGGCCGTCTGAGCGAAGGTAGCGCGGCACTGATCGGCGTCGGTTCGGTCGGCCTGTCGGCACTGACCACCGCCTGGATCATGTGGCAGTTCAATACCGCGCCACCGGCAGGCGGCGTCTACACCCAGACTCTCTGGCAGTGGATGAGCGTCGAGGGTCTGGCGCCGAGCTTCACGTTGTACCTGGACGGTCTGTCGCTGACCATGCTCGGCGTGGTGACCGGTGTGGGCTTCCTGATCCATATGTTCGCCAGTTGGTACATGCGTGGTGAAGAGGGTTACTCGCGTTTCCTCTCCTACACCAATCTGTTCATCTTCAGCATGTTGCTGCTGGTGCTGGGCGACAACCTGATGACCCTGTTCTTCGGCTGGGAAGGCGTGGGCCTGTGCTCGTACCTGCTGATCGGTTTCTACTACAAGCACGTGCCCAACGGTAACGCGGCGCTGAAAGCCTTCATCGTCACCCGCATCGGCGACGTGTTCCTGATGATTGGCCTGTTCCTGCTGTTCCTCAACCTCGGCACCCTGAACATTCAGGAGTTGATGGTGCTGGCACCGCAGAAATACGCGGCAGGCGACACCTGGCTGTGGCTGGCGACCCTGATGCTGCTCGGCGGCGCAGTCGGTAAATCCGCGCAGTTGCCGCTGCAGACCTGGCTGGCCGACGCCATGGCCGGCCCTACACCGGTATCGGCACTGATCCACGCCGCGACCATGGTCACTGCGGGTGTCTACCTGATCGCCCGTACCAACGGCCTGTTCCTGCTGACCCCGGAGATTCTCCACCTGGTCGGCATCGTCGGCGGTGTGACGTTGGTGCTGGCGGGCTTCGCGGCATTGGTGCAGACCGACATCAAACGCATCCTCGCCTACTCGACCATGAGCCAGATCGGCTACATGTTCCTTGCCCTTGGCGTGGGTGCCTGGGACGCGGCGATCTTCCACCTGATGACCCACGCCTTCTTCAAGGCACTGCTGTTCCTCGCCTCTGGCTCGGTGATCCATGCCTGCCATCACGAGCAGAACATCTTCAAGATGGGCGGCCTGTGGAAGAAGCTGCCGCTGGCCTACGCCAGTTTCATCGTCGGCGGCTCGGCCCTGGCGGCGCTGCCGCTGATCACCGTGGGCTTCTATTCCAAGGACGAGATCCTCTGGGAAGCCTTCGCCAGCGGTAGCTCCGGTCTGCTCTACGCCGGCCTGCTGGGCGCCTTCATGACCTCGATCTACACCTTCCGGCTGATCTTCATCGCCTTCCATGGCGAACAGAAGACCGAAGCCCATGCCGGCCATGGCATCGCTCACAACCTGCCACTGATCGTGCTGATCGTGTTGTCGACCTTCATCGGCGCCTGGATCACCCCGCCGCTGGCTGGCGTGTTGCCGCAGAGCGCCGGACACGCCGGTGGCGAGGCCAAGCACAGCCTGGAAATCGTCTCGGCCTGCATCGCCCTGGCCGGCATCCTGCTGGCGGCCATGCTGTTCCTCGGCAGACGCAGCTTCGCTACCGCGGTCGCCAACAGCGCGCCGGGGCGTTTCCTGTCGGCCTGGTGGTTCGCTGCCTGGGGCTTCGACTGGCTCTACGACAAGATTTTCGTGCAGCCCTACCTGTTCCTCTGCCGCCTGCTCGCCCGTGACCCCATCGATGGTGCCATCGCCATCATCCCGCGCCTGGCGCGTGGTGGTCACAGTGTCCTGAGCCGCAGCGAGACCGGACATCTGCGCTGGTACGCCATCTCCATCGCCGGGGGCGCCGTGCTGGTGCTCGCCGCCGTGCTGATGGCCTGACCGATGATCCCGCATACTTTTTCTAAGGAATCCCGTCCGTCATGATTCTGCCTTGGCTAATCCTGATTCCCTTCATCGGCGGCCTGTTGTGCTGGCAGGGCGAGCGTTTCGGCGCCACCCTGCCGCGCTGGATCGCGCTGCTGACCATGTCTCTGCTGTTCGGCCTCGGCCTGTGGCTGTGGGGCACCGGCGACTTCAGCCTGGCTCCCGCTCCGGGTGCCGAGCCGCGCTGGGCCCACGAGTTCCAGGTGCGCTGGATCGAGCGTTTCGGTATCAGCATCCACCTGGCGATGGACGGCCTGTCGGTGCTGATGGTGAGCCTCACCGGTCTGCTCGGTGTGCTCTCGGTGCTCTGTTCGTGGAGCGAGATCCACAACCGTGTCGGGTTCTTCCACCTCAACCTGATGTGGATCCTCGGCGGCGTGGTCGGCGTGTTCCTGGCCATCGACCTGTTCCTGTTCTTCTTCTTCTGGGAAATGATGCTGGTGCCGATGTATTTTCTCATCGCGCTCTGGGGTCATAGCGGCAGCCCGGGCAAGAGCCGCATCACCGCGGCCACCAAGTTCTTCATCTTCACCCAGGCCAGCGGCCTGGTGATGCTGGTGGCGATCCTCGGCCTGGTATTCGTGCACTTCAACCAGACCGGCGTGCTGACCTTCAACTATGCAGACCTGCTCAAGACCCAGCTGTCGGAAAGCACCGAGTACCTGCTGATGCTCGGCTTCTTCATCGCCTTCGCGGTGAAGTTCCCGGTAGTGCCCTTCCACTCCTGGTTGCCGGACGCTCACGCTCAGGCGCCAACCGCCGGCTCCGTGGATCTGGCCGGTATCCTGCTGAAAACCGCGGCCTACGGCCTGCTGCGCTTCGCTCTGCCACTGTTCCCCAATGCGTCGGCAGAGTTCGCGCCCATCGCCATGTGCCTGGGCGTGTTCGCGATCATCTACGGTGCGCTGCTGTCCTTCGCGCAGACCGACATCAAGCGCCTGGTGGCCTACTCCAGCGTCTCGCACATGGGCTTCGTGCTGATCGCCATCTATTCCGGCAGCCAGATCGCCCTGCAGGGCGCGGTGGTGCAGATGATGGCCCACGGCCTGTCGGCTGCCGCGCTGTTCATCCTCTGCGGCCAGTTGTACGAACGCCTGCACACCCGTGACATGCGCGAGATGGGCGGCATCTGGGCGCGCATGTCCTGGCTGCCGGCATTGAGCCTGTTCTTCGCAGCCGCCGCACTGGGCCTGCCGGGCACCGGCAACTTCGTCGGCGAGTTCCTGATCCTGATCGGCAGCTTCCCGACCGCCCCCTGGATCACCGTGATCGCGGCTACCGGCCTGGTACTGGGCTCGGTGTATTCGCTGATCATGATCCACCGCGCGCACTTCGGCCCGGTCAAGAACGACAGTCCGCTGCCGGGCCTGCAATTTCGTGAGCTGAGCATGGTGCTGTGCCTGGCCGTGCTGCTGATCCTGCTCGGTGTTTACCCGCAGCCGGTGCTCGACACCTCCGCCGCCAGCATGCAAGGCGTGCAGCAGTGGTTCAGCGGCGCCCTCAATCAACTCGCTTCGGGCCGATAGGGTAAGGGTTCAAATTTTATGGAACATCACGCTGTGGAATTCACCACCCAACACCTGATCGCCCTGCTACCGCTGCTGGTCACCTGCGCCACCGTGGTCGTGGTGATGCTGGCCATCGCCTGGAAGCGCAACCACGAGATGACCTTCATCCTCTCGGTGCTGGGCCTCAACCTGGCCCTGCTGTCGCTGCTACCGACCCTCGGCGTCACCCCGCTGCAGGTCACGCCGCTGATGCAGATCGACACCTTCGCCTGCTACTACATGGCGCTGGTACTGATCGCGACGCTGGCCTGTGTGACCCTGACCCACGCCTACCTGGGCGAGGCGACGGTCAGCGATGGGCAGACCAAGGGCTACCCGCGTAATCGCGAGGAAATGTACCTGCTGCTGTTGCTCTCCGCAGCAGGCGGCCTGGTGCTGGTCAGCACCGAGCACCTGGCGGGCCTGTTCATCGGTCTGGAGCTGCTCTCGGTGCCGACCTACGGGATGATCGCCTACGCCTATTTCAACAAGCGCTCCCTGGAAGCCGGTATCAAGTACATGGTGCTGTCGGCGGCAGGCAGTGCCTTCCTGCTGTTCGGCATGGCGCTGCTGTATGCCGACGCCGGTAGCCTGAGCTTCGCCGAAATCGGTGCCAGCCTGGCCAACGCCAGCGGTAGCCAGTTGGTGCAGATCGGTATCGGCATGATGCTTATCGGCCTGGCGTTCAAGCTGTCCATGGTGCCGTTCCACCTGTGGACACCGGACGTCTACGAAGGCGCCCCGGCGCCAGTCGCCGCGTTCCTGGCCACGGCCAGCAAGGTGGCGGTGTTCGCCGTGCTGCTGCGTCTCTATCAGCTCTCCCCGGCTACCGCCGGCGGCTGGCTGAACGACCTGCTGACGGTCATCGCCATCGCCTCGATTCTGTTCGGCAACCTGCTGGCCCTGGTGCAGAACAACCTCAAGCGCCTGCTCGGTTATTCGTCCATCGCCCACTTCGGTTATCTGCTGGTGGCGCTGATCGCCAGCAAGGGCCTGGCCGTGGAAGCCATCGGCGTGTACATGGCTACCTACGTGCTGACCAGCCTGGGCGCGTTCGGCGTGATCACCCTGATGTCCACGCCTTACAACGGCCGCGACGCCGATGCGCTGTACGAATACCGCGGCCTGTTCTGGCGTCGCCCGTACCTGACGGCCGTGCTCACGGTGATGATGCTGTCGCTGGCCGGCATTCCGCTGACCGCAGGCTTCATCGGCAAGTTCTACGTCATCGCCGCAGGCGTGCAGGCACAATTGTGGTGGCTGATCGGCGCGCTGATTCTGGGCAGTGCCATCGCGGTTTTCTACTACCTGCGGGTGATGGTCACGCTGTTTCTGGTCGAGCCCAATCTGCATCGCCACGACGCCCAGTTCAACTGGGGCCAGCGGGCCGGTGGCATCATGCTGATCCTGGTGACCATTCTGGCCTTCATCCTCGGCGTCTACCCGCAGCCGCTGCTGGATCTGGTGCAGCAAGCAGGCCTGGTCGCCGCCGTACGCTGATCCGCTGCATAACGAAAAACGGCTGCCCTGGGGCAGCCGTTTTTTCTTTCGACGTCGCGTTATTCCGGCAATCTGACCGTCTTCTTGCCAGCGCTGAACAGGTTCCAGCTGGCAACGAACAGCGCCGCGACCAGCGGGCCGAGAACGAAGCCGTTCAGGCCAAACAGTGCCATGCCGCCCAGGGTGGAAATCAGGATCAGGTAGTCGGGCATGCGGGTGTCCTTGCCGACCAGGATCGGACGCAGGATGTTGTCTACCAGGCCGATCACCAGCACACCGAACAGGGTCAGCACCACACTCTGCCAAATGCTGCCGTTGAGAAACAGGTAAATGGCCACCGGGGCCCAGACGAGACCCGCCCCGACCGCCGGCAGCAGCGACAGAAAGGCCATCAGCACGCCCCACAGCAACGGGCTGGAAATGCCCAGCCCCCAGAAGATCAAGCCGCCCAAAGCGCCCTGTACCGCAGCAACGACGATATTGCCTTTCACCGTGGCGCGTACCACCCGGGTGAACTTGATCTGCAAGCGACGCTTGGTGTTTTCGCCCAGCGGAATGGCCATGCGGATATCGCGCACCAGTTCCTGCCCATCGCGCAGCAGGAAAAAAAGCAGATAAAGCATGACGAAGAAGCTGATGATGAACTGGAAAGTGCCTTGGCCGATGGCGAACACCTTGGTCGCCAGGTACTGGCTGCCAGCCGCGGCGCTGCTGGAGATCTGCTCACGCAGGCCATCCATATCGTCCATGCCGAAGCGGTCGAGTTGCTGCTGCAGGAACGCTGGCAACATATCCTTGGTACTGGTGACGTAGGCACCGACATCCAGCTCGCCGGACTCGATGCGTTGATAGAGGCTGGTGCCTTCGGCCACCATTGCCGACGTAATGAAAATCACCGGCAAAATCGCCACCAGCAGACAGATGACCAGCGTCAGCAAAGCCGACAGGTTGCCACGCCCGCCGATGCGCCGGGCCATGCGCCGCTGCAGGGGCGCGAACACCACCGCCAGTGCCACCGCCCAGAACACCGCGCCGTAGAATGGCAAAAGGATCCAGAAAAAAGCGATCGTCACCAGGACGAGCAGGAGGATGAAGGTTTTCTTTTCGAGGGAGGTAGTCGGCATGTTCGGATCACAGGATGGGGTATGCCCATTAGTCACCTGCGGCCCAGACAAAGTGCGAGAAACTTCTTGAAGGCGTCCCTGCCCCCGTTGCTCAGATCCTGAACTGACGCACCAACTGCTCCAGGCCCTGCCCCAACTGCGCCAGACTGCGTGCCGTCTGCGCGCCCTGGCGGGTTTCGTCGGCGACGCTGTCCACCGCTCCAGCGATCTGATGCACGCTGCGGTTGATCTCCTCGGCCACTGCGGTCTGTTCCTCGGCGGCGCTGGCGATCTGCGCGTTCATCGCATTGATGGTACCGATCAGCCCGGCGATGGCATCCAGCGAGGTGCCGGCCTTGTTGGCCTGTTCGCTGGTGATGTCGCCGGCATCGCTGGACTGACGCATGGCGTTGACCGCGTCCCGCGTGCCGCTCTGCAGTCGGTCGATCATGCCCTGGATCTCCTGAGTGCTTTGCTGGGTACGACTGGCCAGCGCCCGCACCTCGTCGGCGACCACGGCGAAGCCACGGCCAGCCTCGCCGGCGCGCGCGGCCTCGATGGCCGCATTGAGGGCCAGCAGGTTGGTCTGTTCGGCGATCGAGCGGATCACGTCGAGCACACTGACAATCGAGTGCACGTCCTTCTGCAGGTTATCGAGAGATGTGCCGCTGCCGCGAATGTCGCCGACCAGGGAGTGGATACGTGCGATGCTGCCGTCCACCACCTGTTTGGCCGCCTGGCCTTCGCGATCCGTCTGCTGTGCAGCTTCTGCAGCGCCCTGGGCGCTCTTCGCCACTTCGTGGGCCGCGGCAGACATCTCGTTGATGGCTGTGGCGACCTGATCCGTTTCATGGCGCTGACGCTCCATGGCCTGTTCCGAACGCTGGGCCTGGGCGGAGACTTGGCCGACCAGCTCGGTCAATTGGCCGGTCATGTCAACGATCTGCCGCACCAGGCCATGCACCTTCTCGACGAAACGGTTGAACGAGCCGGCTAGCTCTCCCAGCTCGTCGTTGCTGTCGATGGGCAGACGCCGGGTCAGATCGCCCTCGCCAGCGGCTATGTCGTCCAGGTTGGCCTTGATCTGCTGCAACGGACGCAGAAAGGTGTTGCTGAGGATCAGACCGACCACGCCGAACACCACCAGCAACACCCCGCCGATAACCATGATACTGGTGATGATGGTGCCTACACGCTGGTCGATTTCTTCCTGCACCCCGGCGATCTGTGCCTCGACGCCGTCGAGATTCAGCGCTGTACCGATGGCCATGTCCCATTTCGGCAGGTAGTAGCTGTAGGCGAGCTTGGGCACCTGCACCGCCTCGTTACTGGGCAACGGCGAGGAATAATTGACGTAGTAGCTGTTGTCCTTGGCAACGCGCACCAGTTCGCGGTTGATGTACACGCCGTTTACATCGCGCCGATTCGAAAGATCGTTGCCGACGTCCACCGGGCTGGTACTGCGGAACAGTCGCACCACATTGGAATCATGGCCGAAGAAGTAGCCATCCTCGCCGTACTTGATCTTCGCCAGAATGGCGATGGCCTGCTCGCGACTGGCCAGATCGCCATTGGGCGCCGCGTCGTACAACTGCTGTACGGATCCCAGTGCGATGGACATGTAGTTCTGCAGTTCGCTGCGTTTTTCCTCAAGCAGGCGGCTGCGGGTTTCTTCCACCTCCTGCTCGGCCAGACCGTACAGCACCTTGGCCGCAGCACCGCTGAGCACCACAGCGAACAGCAATACGGGGATCAGAGCCAACAGAACGACTTTCGATTTCAAGGTCAGGCGCATTTTTGTTTTCCTTGTGAGCCATACGAAATACAACGGAGCTACCATCCATATCGGCAGCCCCGTCGAGAACGTTAAACCCAACCGTCGAACGGGCACATCATGACCCCGCTCAAAGGCTCGCTTCAGGATGCAAGTGGTTTAGCGGCTGGGCCTCCAGCCTTTTTAACGCTGCATGAGCGATGCGCAGCCGTCACAGCACCATCGCGGCGACCCAGCCGAACACCAGCAGCGGCAGGTTGTAGTGCAGGAAGGTGGGCACCACGGTGTCCCAGACATGGTTGTGCTGGCCGTCGACATTGAGGCCGGCGGTCGGGCCTAGGGTCGAGTCCGAGGCAGGCGAACCGGCATCGCCAATGGCGCCGGCGGTGCCGACGATGCATACCGTGGCCAGCGGGCTGAAGCCCATTTGCATGCAGAGCGGTACGAAGATCGCGGCAATGATCGGCACCGTGGAAAACGACGAGCCGATGCCCATGGTCACCAGCAGGCCGACCAGCAACATCATCAGCACGCCCAGGCCCTTGCTGTCGCCGATCCACGCGGCGCTGGCGTCCACCAACCCTTTGACCTCGCCGGTCTCGCGCATCACTTCAGCGAAACCCGAGGCGGCGATCATGATGAAACCGATCATCGCCATCATCTTCATGCCTTCGGTGAACAGATCGTCGGTTTCCTTCCAGCGCACGATGCCCGAAGCGGAGAACACCACGAAACCGAGCAGCGCGCCGATGATCATCGAATCGAGCCACAGTTGCGCGCCGAACGCGATGGCCACGGCCACACCCGCTACCACCAGGCTGCGGCGGTTGTAAGCGACATCCACGCGCTCGGTACGCTCGACCAGCGCCAAGTCGTAACTGCGCTTGCGACGGTAGCTGTACAGCGCCAGCAACAGACCCGTGACCATCCCCATGGCCGGGATCAGCATGGCATGGCTGACGTTCACGCCTGTCACATCCACTCCGCTGCGTACCACGTTGGCCAGCAGGATTTCGTTGAGAAAGATGTTGCCGAAACCCACCGGCAGGAACATGTAGGGCGTGATCAGACCGAAGGTGAGCACGCAGGCGATCAGTCGTCGGTCGATCTGCAACCGGGTGATGACGAAAAGCAGCGGTGGCACCAGCAACGGGATGAAGGCGATATGGATCGGCAGGATGTTCTGCGAAGAAATCGCTACTGCCAACAGCAGCCCCACCAGCATCCACTTCAGCGAACCGCCGCCACGCGAATCCTGCCGCCCGACCATGACCAGTGCCTTGTCGGCGAGCGCGTGGGCCAGCCCCGACTTGGCGATCGCCACGGCAAAGGCCCCCAGCAAGGCATAGGAAAGCGCCACGGTGGCACCACCACCCAGACCTTTGTTGAACGCGGCCAGTGAGCCTTCGATGCCCAGACCACCGATCATACCGCCTGCCAGAGCGCCGACGATCAGCGCCACCACCACGTGCACCCGGCAAAGGCTGAGAATCAGCATGATGCCGACGGCGGCGATAACTGCGTTCATGAAAGGCTCCTGGAATCACCGCGCAAGCGACGGCCCGTTGGGGTGGCAGCCAAGGGTGGCTGTCCACAAAAAGCGTCGCACTCTGCCGGAAGCTGACTTGGGTGTCAAAAATCCGCACGAGAATGGCCACAAGGTTTATCGAACGCACCGCAAGAACGGTTCTAAGCAAATAGCACAAACGTCTTTCCCGCTTCTGGCAACGGGCATTAGCCTCACGCCTTTTATCAATGGAGGATCCACATGCTCGATATCGTCCTGGTTGCCGGCTCAAGCCGCCCTGACAGCCAATCCGCAAAAGTCGCCCACTTTCTGCGCCAACGCCTGATCACGCTGGGCAAGACCAGCGCCGAACTGAGCCAGATCATCGATCTGGGCACAGGCCCCCTGCCCCTGTGGCCGGCCGAAGACAAAGGCACCTGGCCGGACTACAGCCAACGTCTGAAAAGTGCCGATGCGGTGGTGGTGATCGCTCCCGAGTGGAACGGTATGGCCGGGCCGGCGATCAAGAACTTCTTCATCTATGCCAGCAAGGCCGAACTGGCGCACAAGCCGGGTCTGCTGGTCGGCGTTTCTTCGGGCATTGGCGGCGGTAGCCCGATCGCCGAGCTGCGCAGCTCGAGCTACAAGAACTGTCGCGTGAACTACCTGCCGGAGCACCTGATCATCCGCCAGGTGACCAAGGTGCTGAACGACGAGCAACCGGTCAGTGAAGACGACATCCGCATTCGTGCGCGTATCGATTACACCCTGGACATCCTCGCTCAGTACGGTGAAGCCCTGAAACCGGTGCGTGCGAACATCGATCTCAGTGATCCGGCATTCACCAACGGCATGTAAGCGAGCGTGTCGAACTGCCGTTCAGCGCGTGCGCAGCGGCAGTCCGACCCTGACGCGAAGCCCACCCAGATCACTGTCATGCAGCGATATCGTGCCGCCCCAGGCGTCGACGATATCGCGCACGATGCCTAGCCCCAGGCCGTGTCCGGCGGTCTGCTCATCCAGGCGAATGCCACGGCTGAGCACGTCCTCACGACGCTCGCCTTCGATCCCCGGGCCGTCGTCATCGACCGTGAGAACATAGGCCTCGGTCGTACGCTCGATATGCAGGCGTACCTGACTGTCCGCCCATTTGCAGGCGTTATCGAGCAGATTACCGAGCAGTTCCAGCAGATCCTCGCGGTCGCGCGGCAAGCGCAAGTCTGACGGCACGGTTTGCCAGCTCAGCTTCAGGTCACTGGCGTGGATCATGCCCAGAGTCGCGAACAATCCCGGCAGTTCTTCCTGGCAATCGAAATGAGCACCGGGCAAGGCTTCGCCGGCCAAGCGGGCACGCCCCAACTCACGAGCGATACGCTGCTCGATCTGTTGCAGATGTTCGATCAGGTTGTCACGCAGCTCCGGGTGGGCGCGCAGTTCGTCCCGAGCAGCCAGATTGACCAGCACCGCCAGCGGCGTCTTCAGGGCGTGCCCGAGGTTGCCGAGGGCGTTGCGTGAGCGCTTCAGGGTTTCTTCGGTGTGGGCCAGCAGATGGTTGATCTGCTCGACCAGGGGCTCCAGCTCCTCGGGCACCCTTTCATCCAGTTCGGAACGCTGGCCTTCCTGCAGTTGGGCGATCTGTACTCGTGTCTGTTCCAGCGGGCGCAGCGCCCGACTGACCGCCAGGCGCTGCAGCAACAGAATCAGTGCCAGGCTGCCAAGCCCCAGGCCGAGGCCGATGCGTTGCACGCGCCGGAAGCTTTCCAGCACGGGCGTGTAGTCACGCGCCACGGAGATGGTCAGTTGCTGGCCAAATCGCCGGTACTCCCCGCGGTAGGCCACCAGCAATTGCCCCTGGGGCCCGTCCTGCAGTTCGGGCTGCAGGCCATCCACATCGCTGGGCTGCAGTTCGCTGTCCCACAGCGAGCGCGAACGCCAGCTCTTGTCGGCGAAGTCGATACGGAAATAAAGACCGGAATAAGGGCGCTGAAAAGCCGCGCTGAGCCGCGACTCATCCAGCTGGATGCCCGAAGGCCCGCGCACCAGCGCGACCAGAAGCGATTGCGCCTCCTCCTCCAGGCCGGACTGCATGTAGCGGCGCAGGCTGTTATCGAACAACCATAGGCAGGTTTGCGCCAGCAGCAGACCAATGACCAGCAGGACGCTGATCAGCCCGAGGCTCAGGCGCCGCTGAATCGACCTCAAGCGGCGCTACCGCTGAACCGGTAGCCCTGGCCGCGGCGGGTTTCGATCACCTCACGCCCGAGCTTGCGGCGCAGATGATTGACGTGAACCTCGATGACGTTGGAATCACGCTCGGTTTCACCGTCGTAGAGGTGCTCGGCCAGGTGGCTTTTGGAGAGAATCTGCCCGGCATGCAGCATGAAGTAGCGCAACAGGCGAAACTCCGCGGCGGTCAGTTCGATTTCCTGATCGCCACGGCTGACGCATTGCCGGCCTTCATCCAGATGCAGGCCAGCAGCCTGCAACTGTGGCTGATTGGCCAGGCCACGAGCACGCCGCAGCAGGGCCTGAATGCGCAGCTGCAACTCTTCGGGATGGAAAGGTTTGGTGAGGTAATCGTCGGCACCGACCTTCAGCCCTTCGATACGCTCGGCCCAGGAGCCGCGCGCGGTAAGGATCAGCACCGGGGTAACGAGGCCGCCCTTGCGCCACTCCTGCAACACCTCGAGCCCCGGTTTGCCGGGCAAACCGAGGTCGAGAATGATCAGGTCATAAGGCTCGCTGGCGCCCTGGTAGACGGCATCGCGGCCATCGGCCAGCCAGTCCACCGCATAGCCCTGCCGGATCAACGAGGCGGTCAGCTCATCAGCAAGAGGAACATGGTCTTCCACCAGCAACAGGCGCATGTCAGTCGTCTACCTCGTCCTTCAGTATCCGCCCATCGTGGGCGTCCAGTTCCAATTCGCGAACCACGCCTTCTTGGGTCAGCAGTTCCACTTCGTAAACGAAGACGTCGTCTTCTTCCTCCAGCTCGGCCTCGAGCAGTGTCGCGCCGGGGTAGCGCTCCAGTGCTGCGCGCATCAACTGGTCAAGCGGCAGGATCACGCCGCTCAGGCGCAGATCCCGCGCCTCGTCCTGATCCAGATCCCGCGCGCTGGCGGCGCAGGTCAGCGTCACCAGCAGCACGATGGAAATGAAGCGTAAAACCGGGGTGCCTTTCATCAATCATCCTGATGGTTCTTGAGGATGGTGCCATTGGTCGCATCCAGTTCGACATCCCATTTGCGACCCTGGGTGTCACGCACTTCTACCTGATAGAGATAGCGACCGTATTCTTCCTCGAGCTCGGTGTCCTCCAGTTTACCGCCCGGATGCTGGGCAAGGGCAGCTTCATTGAGCTTTTCGAAGGACTGGATGGTGCCGGCTTCATACAATTCCAGCGCCTCATCCGGCCCCAGGTCACGGGCCTGGGCGATACCGGCGGTGGCCGTCAGGGCAGCGCCAGCGAACAATGCAGTCAGTTTCTTCACGGTGATCTCCCGGTTATCTGTTTCGACGATGTTCAGGTTAAGGGAGGCGACTTAACTCAAACTGAATTGACCCACAGACCCGCATACTGTCCGCGCCCTATACTGGCACCTCACACCTGGAGACCGGTATGAGTGCCATTCAGATCAAGTATCCCGCCCTTACCCTCAAAGCCGGCCGTCGCGCTCTTGCGCGCATCCGCGAGCAGAATCTGCAACCGGCGGATGTCGGTACATTGCCGGGTGCCGCGGGTGGCCCCAAGGCGCTCGGTATTCAAGGCCTGGATATCGCGTTGTTCGGTGACTGGCTGGCACGCGCTCCGCGGGAGCGTTCGCTGATCGGCGCTTCGATTGGTTCCTGGCGCTTCGCCAGTGCCTGTTTGCCTGAGCCAGCCGTGGCGTTGCGGCGCCTGGGCGAGCTCTATACCGGCATGCGCTTCGCCAAGGGCGTGAGCATGGTCGAGGTGTCGCGCCGCTGTACGCAGATGCTCGACGAGCTGTTGCAACAGCAGGATGCCGCGGTGCTCGACAACGCCCATTACCGGCTCAACATCGTCGTGGTGAAAAGCCATGGTCGGCTTGCCGAGGACGGGCGACGTACGCTGGGGCTGGGACTCTCGTCAGTGATAGGCAGCAACCTGCTGGGTCGCCCGCGCCTGGCCCGTCACTTCGAACGGGTGATCCTGCACGACGCACGTCTGGCCCCACCACTGCACCCACTCACCGATTTCCCTTCGCGCTGCTTGCCTCTGGATGTCGGCAATCTGCGCCATGCACTGCTGGCTTCCGGCTCGATTCCCTTCGTGATGCAAGGCGTGCGTGACATTCCCGGCGCCGGCCCCGGCACGTACCGCGACGGCGGCCTGCTCGACTATCATCTGGATCTGCCTTACAGCGGTGACGACATCGTGCTGTACCCGCACTTTACCGATCGCATCATCCCCGGCTGGTTCGACAAGGGCATGCCCTGGCGTCGCGGTGACGCCACGCGCCTGCAGGATGTCCTGCTGCTGGCTCCGTCTCGCGAATACCTGGCACGCCTACCCTACGGCAAGCTGCCGGATCGCAAGGATTTCAGCCGTTTTCTGGGCGACGATGCCGGGCGCGAGCGCTATTGGCGCCTGGCGATGGATGAAAGCCAGCGCCTGGGTGACGAATTTCTCGAGCTGGTTGAAAGCGGCCACCTAGCCGATCATCTGCAGCCTCTTTGAGCCCCAGCATGCCCTTGGCAGCGTCGACCCAAGCAATGTCGGAAAACTGGCAGCAATTCGATCACGGCACCTAAACATTTGCCGCTATTGATAAAAAACCGGAACCAAATGGAACCGACGCTCTGCGTTATTTTCCTATTAAGTGTTGGTGTCGTTTCAATGGTTGGTAAAGCAACTGACTGTTCTAACCCTTGAAAACTTTGATGCTCGTCAACTTCACAATTTAATTTTCATTTTTTTGAAAAATTAATTCATTTGGATGTGACTTGCAGGGCTCATCGGATCATCAACAGCTATGAACGTCAGCGTTAACACATCGCTGACACTATGAATCATTGGGAAAACCTCGGAGAACCGACCCCATGAACGCTTCGCTGCGTTTCAATGATGCACTGCTGATTGCCGATCGTGCCTTTCAACCTTTTCACTGTGTCGCCTGGACACCCCAGGATGGCACCGGCGTACTGAGCCTGACGGTCGTAGACCGCACCAGCACTCGCCTGATCGATCGCACGCAACTCACCAGCAGCATTTACAGCGATCCGCAAGAATTGGCCAAGGCATTGAAAAAATCCCGCGACGAGCTGAGCCGCAAAGGTTTCGACCTCGCCCCGTGGAGCATGCCGGAATAGAGCGTTAATCGCTCGCCTTTCATTGTTCCCATGAAGTTGCCGTACCTTTGGTGCGGCAACTTGTCTCGGTATTGAAACATCTCCCTTCCGCTTTACCGATTGGCTCACCGCACCTGGAAAAGACTGAACTTCCCGCCGTATTCGGCTGGCTAAGTCTTTATCCGTCGCAACGAGCTGGCCGGCATGTACAACGTCATTAAAATACCGCTGTCTCCGCTGACGCATTCTGCCGTTCACCACCTTGCTGGCATCACTGTCGCTCCCGCCCCTGGTGCTGTATTGGCGAACCGTCGATGACCGACTCACCGCTAATCCCCGAGCTACCGAGTGACCTGCATTACGTCGATGACAGTGGCCCTGGCATCACTCGGCGCAAACTTCGCGGCAAATTCTGCTATTTCGATCCCAGCGGGGAGCGTATTCGCGATACCCGGCAGGTGGCCCGCATCGATGCGTTAGCCATACCGCCCGCTTACGTCGACGTATGGATCTGCCCGGATCCCAAAGGCCACCTGCAAGCCACCGGCCGCGATGCCCGCGGGCGCAAGCAGTACCGCTATCATCCACGCTGGCGTGAAGTACGCGACACCGACAAGTACGCCAATCTGCTGCTGTTCGGCAAAGCCCTGCCGAAATTGCGTCAGGCAGTGGAGCAGCACTTGCTGCTACCCGAGCATGGTCGTGAAAAGGTCATGGCAACGGTCATCACCCTGCTCGACAACACCCTGATCCGCATCGGCAACGTGCGCTATGCAAAGGAAAACCGCTCGTACGGCCTGACTACCCTACGCAACCGCCACGTCGAGGTGCAGGGCAGCGCCATTCGTTTCCACTTCCGAGGCAAGAGCGGGATCGAGCATGAAGTGGAGGTCAGCGACAGGCGCCTGGCACGCATCATCCGGCGCTGCCTGGAGCTTCCGGGGCAGCACCTGTTCCAGTACCTCGATGCGCAGGGCGAACGCCATACCGTGACCTCCACTGACATCAACGATTACCTGCGCGAGCTGACGGGTGCCGATTTCACTGCCAAGGATTACCGCACCTGGGCCGGCAGTGCCTTGGCGCTGTCGCTCTTGCGCAAGCTCGAATGGCAGCCGGAAAGCTCGGCCAAGAAGCATGTGGCGGCAATGGTCAAGCTGGTCGCCGAGGAGCTGCGCAACACTCCGGCGGTGTGCCGCAAATGCTATATCCACCCAGCGCTGATCGATGCCTTTCACGCTGGCGATCTTTCCGATCTACGCCTGGCAGCGGCCCGCAAGGGGTTGCGCTCGGAAGAAAGCCTGCTGATGCGCTTTCTGGAAAAGCTCCCCAGCGCCTGAGCCACGCCCATAGAGTGGCGAGATATGTGGGGTTAATGTCATTGCCGCCACTCTCTCGCCCGCGCACACTCTGTCCATCTTTCCTGAGGGATCGCCATGGACGACATCAAATGCATCGCCGCCCTGATCTATCCGGACTTCATGAGCCTGGATGTAGTCGGCCCGCTGCAGGTGTTCGCCTCCGCCAATGTGGAGCGTAATCGCCAGGGGTTGGGCGATGCTTACCGACTGCTGATACTCGGCGAACAGGCCGGGCCGGTAGCTAGCTCCTCCGGGATGCGCCTGATGGCCGACGCGGCCTGGAGCGATTGTGATCCCGCCGGGCTGGATACCCTGCTGATTCCCGGCGGTATCGGCGAAACGACGCAGTGCGAGAACCAGGCCTTGCTGGCCTGGCTGCGCAGCGCCGAGCCGCATATCCGCAGGCTCGGTTCGGTATGTTCGGGCGCGCTGATCCTGGCTCGTACAGGGCTGCTCGACGGCCAGCGGGTAACCACTCACTGGGCCGATATCGACACACTGCGTCAGCACGCCAGGCTGCGGGTGGATGCCGATTGCCTGCATACCTACGACCCCACTGCAGCCGATGGCAGCCAGCACCTGTTCACGTCCGCCGGCGTGACGGCAGGTATCGATCTTGCCCTGGCGCTGGTGGAAGCCGATCTGGGACGCAGCATGGCGCTGGCCGTGGCACGGCGGCTGGTGATGTTCCTGCGCCGTCCCGGCGGCCAGGCACAATTCAGTGCCCTGCTCGCTCCCGAGCCCAGCCGTACGCCACGTCTTGCCGAATTGCTGGACTGGATTCCCGTCAATCTGGGCAGCGATCTGTCCCTGGAAGCGCTGGCCAGCGAGGCAAAGATGGCGCCTCGCACCCTGTCCCGCGTTTTCGCCAAGGAATTGGGGATCGGCCCTGCGCGTTATGTGGAACGCATCCGTCTGGAAGCGGCCCGCGCCCTGCTCCAGGACGCCCAGGCATCGATCGGTACGGTCGCTCGTCTGACGGGGTTCGGACATCCGGAAAACCTGCGCCGGGTCTTTCACAAACATCTGTCCATCAGCCCCCAGGAATACGCCGAACGTTTCGGTCAGGAGAGCTCCCATGCTTGAACTGCGCCCCAACTGCGAATGCTGCGACCGCGACCTGCCAGCGGAGTCCAGCGAAGCGCGCATCTGCTCGTTCGAATGCACCTACTGCAGTGAGTGCGCCGACACCCACCTGCATGGCCGCTGCCCGAACTGCATGGGCGAACTGCTGCGCCGGCCAATCCGCCCGGCCGAGAAGCTGTCTGCCAATCCGCCGTCGACGTTGCGGGTACTCAAAGCGGGAGGGTGTGATGCTGCTATTGCGTAACCGTGCGCTGCTGATCCTGTTTTTCGCTCAGGCGCTGTATTGGAGCTGCTCGCTGATCGGCATCACACTCACTGCGCTGATCGGTATGCAACTGTCGCCGTACAACAGTCTGGCAACCTTGCCTCTGGCTCTGCTGGTGCTGGGTAACCTGATGGCCACTCATCCATTGTCACTGTTCATGCAGCGTCACGGCCGACGTCCCGGGCTGACGCTCGGGGCCGCAGCCGGCATCCTTGGTGGGCTGATCAGCGCCCTGGGCGTCTGGCTGGCAGACTTCAATCTGTTTTGCCTGGGAGCCCTGCCGATCGGCGTTTACCAGGCTTCGGCCATGTACTACCGTTTCGCAGCCTTGGAGACGGTGGATGAGGCCCATAAAGGTCGCGCTGCAGCCTGGGTGATCGGTGGTGGTGTCTGCGCCGCGCTACTTGCGCCTACCTTGACACTGTGGGCGCGTAATGCGCTGAGTACCCCCTTCGTTGGGGCCTATCTGTTGCTGGCCGTGTTGGCGCTACTGGGGCTTTTGTTGCTGAGTGCACTGCGTGAAGGAGCGATCCCGGTCGCTCCGCGTGGCGATATGCGGACACTGTTGGCGCGTCCGGCAATTCGCTCCGCGCTGATCATTACCGCCATTGGCCATGGTTTGATGATCCTGGTGATGAACGCCACACCACTGGCCATGAGTTTTTGCGGCCTGTCCGTGGAAAGTGCTGCACAGGTGATCCAGTGGCACATGCTGGGCATGTTTCTGCCAGCATTGATCGCTGGCCCGCTGGTGGATCGCCTCGGCGGTCGACGTGTAGCAGCGACCGGCATCGCGCTATTGAGCTGCAGCGCCTTGGTCGCACTGATAGGCCAGGCACAGATGTATTTCCTGATTTCCTCGCTGCTACTGGGGATCGGCTGGAATCTCATGCTGGTAGCCGGCACTACGTTGCTTGTCAGCGCCCACAGTGCCGAGGAGCGTGGACGGGCACAGGGACTGATGGAACTGGCTAACGGCAGCGTTGCGGCCTGCGCCGCATTCGCTTCCGGCGCGCTGATCACCGGGCTGGGCTGGAACCTGGTGAATCTGGCCATGCTGCCGGTGCTGGCAATCGCCGTCGTGGCCCTGCTGGCCCGCTCGGCTACGCGTCCACCGGTAACAGGCTGAGCCATCAAGCGCCGAAAACGGTCACCTGGTTGCGGCCGTTGCGCTTGGAGCTGTACAACGCCTGATCGGCCCACTCGATCAGTTGCTGATGGTCATGGCTGGGCCGACTCAGATCCGCCACGCCCAGACTGATGGTGAAGGGAATCACCTGCCCCTCGTGGCTGATCTGCAGGCGCTCGACCACGCCACGCAGGCGTTCGGCGAAGATGCGCCCGCCCGCCGCATCGACATCCGGCAGTAATACCACGAACTCCTCACCACCGTAGCGCCCGGCGATATCGGTGTCGCGAATCTGCTCGCGCACCACCTTGGCCAGGCTCTGGATCACGCTATCGCCCGCCTGGTGGCCGTAGGTATCGTTGACCTTCTTGAAATGATCGATATCGAAGATCACCAGCGAGGCGCTGCTGCCATAACGCCGGTGGCGGGCATGCTCGCGTTTGAGTTCTTCTTCCCAATGCCCGCGATTGTTCAGGCCGGTCAGCCGATCCGTACGCGACAGGTGCTTGAACTGATCGTTCATCGACTGCAACTGGCGCTTGTTCACCGCGACACTGGTGACGTCATAGATGATCAGACACAGGTGTTCGATCCTACTGTTGGTGGCCTGCAACGGCAGGATGGTGGTGTTCTGATACATGAAATCTTCCAGACCGGTGATCGGCTGGTAGTTCTTGAAACGCACCAGGTAGGGTCGCTGCTCCCAGATGGTGAAGGCTGGCGTACCGAGGGTGGCGACACTTTCCACCTTGCGGCGGAACCAGCTTTCCTCGACCTCCGGGAACAGTTCGAAGAACGAGCGCTCGGACGCCTCGCGCGCCGTGCGTCCGGAATGGTTCACCATGAAACTGTTCCACACCTCGACCCGGTAGTCGCGATCCAGCACCACCACACCGACGTCGATGCTCTGCACGATCGCCAGCAGCCAGTGGAATTCGTTCAAATCCATGTTCGCGCCCATGTCTGTCATCCCATCAGGTAGTCGAGTTTGCTGTTCAGCAGCGGCATCGAGTCTTCGGTGAACAGCAACAGCAGGTCGAAATGGATGTTATGCCCTTCAATGCTGTAGCTGACTTCTACCGCCAGGGTCTTGCGCCAGCGTTGGCCGTTGATGCGGATCAGCTCATCGATGGAGGCATGTTCACCCAGCACTTGGGGGTGGCCCTGAGAGAAGCTCAGGTCGAGCTGCTCGGCGAGACCGCTCAGGCAGGCGCCGATCAGCACGCTGGACATGTCCAGGAGCATTTCCATGGACGAGCAGCTCTGCTGCTGCCAGTGCATCAGCCTGGCCATGTCGGCCACTTCCGAATCGTGGAAGATCAACAGCGCCTCGCCGCATATGCCGCCGCCGATATAGCCCTGACATACCGCGGTCAGCCCGTTGCCACGCTGTGCGTCGGCCAGAGCCATATGCAACTCGCTGACTTCGAGGATATTCACGTTGGGGATCGGCAACTGCACGAACACGCCCAGTACCCGGGCGAGCAGCGCTGCTGCCTGGCCCATGGCGACGTTGACCACCTCACGGAAGGCATCGCGGAACGACACCGTGGGCTCGCTCAGTGCAACTGCAGCCGGTGCCGTGAGTGCGGCAGGCACATCTAGAAAACCCAGCTTGCCTAGCGTCCGAAGCAGCAGCTCCGGGTCGACCGGTTTCTTCAGGAAGGCCAGTGCACCGAGTTCCTGCACGCGGCGTATGGCCTCTTCCTGCACGTCACCGGATACCACGATGGCTTTCTGGGCACGGCCCTCCGCTTTGAGCGCGGCCAGCACGCCATAGCCGTCGAGCACCGGCATGGTCAGGTCGAGCAACAACAGATCGAAATGCGTGGTGCGCAGCTGCTCTAGAGCTTCCTGTCCGTTGCTGGCCTGGCTGACCGTCACCGGCCAGGCCGCGGGCAAGGCTCGCAATAGCTGTTTGCGAGCCATGCTCGAATCGTCGCACACGAGAAGAGATGCTTTCGGCATCAATACGCCCCAAGAAGGTGAGCCTGTTTCCGGCTTTATTACGTTGCGGTGAAAATGCCGGCAACGATGGCCCCATCCTAGAGCGTTTCAGGCAAATTGTAGCAAAACGCCATCACGCTTTTACTTTAATCCTGCTTTGTGAACGGGCACACCCTGAAAACCAACAAGGCGACCGAAGTCGCCTTGTGTGCCTGCAAACACGCCAATCAGTAGTACGCGTTTTCCCGATTGCTGTGATCGGTCACGTCACGCACGCCTTTGAGCTGGGGAATGCGCTCGAGCAGGGTTTTCTCGATACCTTCCTTGAGCGTCAGGTCGGCCTGGCCGCAGCCTTGGCAGCCACCACCGAACTGCAGCACGGCGATACCTTCGTCGACCACGTCGATCAGCGTTACCTGGCCGCCATGGCTGGCCAGACCCGGATTGATCTCGGTCTGCAGGTAGTAGTTGATGCGCTCGTTGAGCGGGCTGTCTTCATTGACCATCGGCACCTTGGCATTCGGCGCCTTGATGGTCAGCTGGCCACCCATGCGGTCGGTGGCGTAATCGACGACGGCGTCTTCCAGGAACGGCTCGCTGACGGCGTCGATCCAGGCGGTGAAGCTGGCCAGGCCGATGGCCTGGTCTTCGGGCTTCTGCTCGCCAGGCTTGCAATAGGCGATGCAGGTTTCCGCGTACTGGGTTCCCGGTTGGGTGATGAAAACGCGGATGCCGATTCCCGGAGTGTTCTGCTTGCTCAGCAGGTCTGCCAGGTAATCATGGGCGGCATCGGTAATGGTAATAGTGCTCATGGCAACTCCTCACGGTCATGTGGTGAAGTGTACGCCAAATGGCGCCCCTGGATAAAGTCCTACCATTTTACTCGGGATAGTGCCTGAAGCCGATCATTACCTGCTCGCTCACTGATCCAGACCTTGGCATGCACGAAAAAACGCTTCTCGATCAGCTCGTAGCTGCCCCAGGATGCCAGGGCGATCAGCGGCATGCAGGTGGCAATCACCAGATACGGGTTGAGATCCAGGCTGGCCTGCAGGTACCAGCCCAGCGACAGTACGATCACATGCAGCAGGTACACCGAATACGAGCAATCGCCCATCCGCGCCAACAGACGGTTGTCCTTGAACCAAGGTTCCATGGCGATACAGGCCGCGACGATCAATGCGCTCGGCACGCCCCAGTGCAACAGGCGCATGGAGTTGTCCAGGTGATAGATGGTCAGCAGCGAGCCGGCGATCAGCAACAGCGGCAGCCACAGGCCCTGGCGAATCCAGCCACGGCTGTAGACCATGCCCAGCAGCACACCAAAGAGGAACTCGTAGACGATGCTGTTGCGGTAGAAATCGCTGATCCACGGCTGCGTCGCCAGCAGTCCGAAGACCAGCAATGTGCTGGTGATAAGTAACAGCCGGAAGCGCTCGGGCACGATGAATGCCAGCGCGAACAGCAGGTAGAAGAACATTTCGTAGTTCAGCGTCCAGCCGACATTGAGCGTGGGATACAGGCCGAAACCAGCGGGGTTCTGCGCGGGAATGAACAGCAGCGACATCATCAGATGCTGCAGCTCGAACTCCTGGGTCGGCATCACTGGATTGGCGAAAGCGATGATCAGCGCGGCAATCAGCGAATACAGCCAGTATGCCGGCACGATACGCAGTGCACGGTTGAGCATGAAACGCCATGGCGTGATGGCCTTGCCCTGAGTGGAGAGATAGATCACCAGCCCGCTGATGATAAAGAAGATATCGACGCCCACGGCGCCCTTGTCGGCGAACAGAGAGCCCATGAAGCTATCTGCCTTGAAATCGAAAAACACCTGCATGACATGGTGAAAGACTACTACCCAGGCTGCCAACGCCCGTAATGCCTGCACTGAAATCAGCATAAAACCGCTACTCTCCCTCTCGTTGAAACCGGTACGGGGCAGCCCTGAATCAGGCTGCCACAGCGTCCGACCGCAGCGGCGGGAGAAAGGTCGAGAGAAATACCCGGGCCAGCATGACGCCTGCCGGCTCGCCATGAAATCAGAGGTTCTGGTAACGATTCATATCCAGCACGCCCGCTTCCAGCGGATCGTGTTCGCGGATATGCGCCGTCAGATCGTGAAAATAGCGCCAGAACTGCGGATGGGTACGACGGATACCCCAGCGCTCGACCACTCTCTCTAAGGTAGCGGCATCATTCACCTGCTCCAGTGACGCGACGAAATCAGGCACTTGAGTGGCCGACACCGAGAACATGAAGTTCGGGTAGCTGGTCATCACTTCCGGGTAAATAGTCAGAGTGTCCAGGCGTGGCTGGTAGCGCAATGCCTCACCGAACATGAACGCCACGTTGCTATGGGCACGGTTGCGCAACAGGCTGTAGACCTCACGGCGACCATCGCCTGCCTCGACATGCAGCAAGGTGGCTTCGGGCAACTGATGGATCACCTTGAGTTGCGAGGCAGGCCGTGATGCCAGGCGGCTCAGCGCCTGCTCCGCCTGACGCAGATCGGCAGGCAGGCCGTCGCGATAGCAGTGCTCACCCGTACAGCGGTTGATCGGATCGGGCCGCGCATTGAGCGTACTGAAACGCTGCAGCAACTGCTCGCCGAATTGCCGCTTGGGATTCTCGCCGGCCAGCGGTAGACCACTCGGGGTTTTCTTGTCCAGCGGGTAGTAATCCATCCATGCTTTGAGCTTGCCGCTGTTCTGGTACCAGTCGCTGAACAGCCCCGAGCGCGCGCCGGCGGGCATCAGGCGCAGGAAGTTCTGCTCGGCGCCATTGCGGATCAGGTCGAAGTACAAGCGCGTCTGCGCCTGGTGCGAGACGTTGCCGAACACGTCGAAATTCACCACCAACTGGTAATAGGCACGCTCCAGCAGCGGATAGTCCATCCACCAGAGGGTTTGCGGAATCTCGCCGACCAACCCTTTGCGCACCGAAGCGCTATCGTGCTGGCGGAAGATCGACAGCAGCGCTTTATCGTTGCCGCGCCAGATATGCGACCAGTCAGGTGCCGGAGCCTCGGCATAGCCCGAGGTACGCAAGGCTTCGTAGTCGTTGCGCTTGTTGCGATAGGCGCGCCACAAGCCAAGCAGGTCGCCGATCTCGTCGAGCTGGCCAGGCATCGACAGCAACGGCGTGGTTTCACCGCGATAGGCAGGGTCGGTGATGTACAGGTCGTGCTGTGGATCCTGGAATACCACCCAGAAATTATCGCGGATCACGTCGGTGGCGATCTGTCCGCGACACACCGGCCCGCGAATGAAGGTGCGCACGAAGTATTCGGCGTTATCGAGCATGAACTGATAGCGCGCCTGGGCCGGAATCGCCTCGAAGGTTTCGAACGGGTTGGAGCGGCGCTGTATCCCATAGCCCGGCATCAGGCTCACCTGCCAGTCGTTGCCGAAAAACAGCGACTTGATCCGCGCCAGTTTCGTTGCGCTGAGCGGATAGGTGATATGGGTCTTGTGAACGATCACGCCCTGAATCGGCATCAGGCGGTAATAGACAGTGGTGCCGGGGTCATCATTGGGACGCCGTGTGGCGATGATGTCCACCGGCTCGCCGCTCGGTGTGCGCGAGCGCACCATCTGGAAGAAATGCCCGGGCTCGCCACCCTCGAAATGCAGGTGAGCGAGAAACAGGTGCTCGTACAGCCAGCGGCTTACCAGGTTCTGTTCGTCACCTGGTGCATTGAGAAAGCGCTCCCACTCAGCGACCTGCCGTGCTTCGCCAGCACTGGGCTGCAGTGCCTGCTCATCGACTGGAGCCCCCTGCTCCAGCCAGCGCTGCACGGTCTGATAATCCTGCTCGGTGAGCCCGGTCACGGCGAATGGCATGCCTGCCATGGGGTTCTTGCCGGCAAAAGCATCGAACTCCCCCGGTAACGAGCACTGGTTGACCCGGTCGATACCGATGGCCAGTTCCTTCGGCAACTTGCTGTTGGCCGGCAAGGGTGTGGCGTGGCCCAGTTCGAGCATGCGCGCCATCAGCGCAGCCTGGCCGCCCTGCTGCTCGAGCACCGAGTGGAAATCCTTGCGGCGCCAGGCCGGCTCACCATGGGCGTCGATGAACAGCCGTGTGGTGGCCTGGGTCTTGCTGCGCGTGCCGTCGTAAACCGTGGCCTTGCTGGCGCCCCGCACGACACCCTCGCCGCTGCCCAGATTGAGCTGGCACGGCGCGTCGTAACAGGCATGGCAGGCCACGCAGTTCTGGGTAAATATCGGCTGGATATCGCGGCTGTAGGAAACGGACTGCGCCATCACCAGCGGGCTGATCAAGGCAAGACAAACACTCAACAGCAGCCGGTAATGCATGGTCGCAATTCCACAAAAATAGCCGGCCATTTTAACCGTCTCGTTTGTGCCATCGCCATGCCTGCATATGCCAAAAAGTAACGAACCTGGCTGCCAGGTCAACATGAACATAATTCATGCACAAGGGTGCAGCGCAGAAAAAGCGCCAACTTTTGTTATGATCGCAGCTCTTGTCGTAGCCTCCCGTTCAGAGCCTTTTCCATGCCCCTGTCAGATCGTAGCGCCCGCCTCCAAGCACTTCAGCAAGCCCTCAAGGATCGCATCCTGATTCTCGACGGCGGCATGGGCACCATGATCCAGAGCTACAAGCTGGAAGAGACGGATTACCGTGGTGAGCGCTTCGCCGACTGGCCGAGCGACGTCAAGGGCAACAACGACCTGCTGCTGCTCAGCCAGCCGCAGATCATTGCCGAGATCGAGCGCGCCTACCTGGATGCTGGTGCCGACATCCTGGAAACCAACACCTTCAACGCCACCCAGGTGTCCCAGGCCGACTACGGCATGGAAAAGCTGGCCTATGAGCTGAACCTGGCTGGCGCCCGTGTGGCCCGTGAGGTGGCAGATGCCAAGACCCGGGAAACCCCGGATCGCCCGCGCTTCGTCGCTGGCGTGCTCGGCCCGACCAGCCGTACCTGCTCGATCTCTCCGGACGTCAACGACCCTGGCTACCGCAACGTCACCTTCGACGAACTGGTGGACAACTACACCGAAGCCACCCGCGGCCTGATCGCGGGCGGCGCCGACCTGATCCTGATCGAGACCATCTTCGACACGCTCAATGCCAAGGCGGCGATCTTCGCCGTGCAACAGGTGTTCGACGAAGACGACGTCGAGCTGCCGATCATGATCTCCGGTACCATTACCGACGCCTCCGGCCGCACGTTGTCCGGGCAGACCACCGAAGCCTTCTGGAACTCGGTCGCCCATGCCAAGCCGATTTCCGTGGGCCTCAACTGCGCCCTCGGCGCCGCCGACCTGCGTCCTTATCTGGAAGAGTTGTCGAACAAGGCCGGCACTCACGTTTCGGCGCACCCCAACGCCGGCCTGCCCAACGCCTTCGGTGAGTATGACGAGACTCCGGAGGAAATGGCTGCAGTGGTCGAGGAATTCGCCGCCTCGGGCTTCCTCAATATCATCGGTGGTTGCTGCGGCACCACACCGGGGCACATCAAGGCCATCGCCGAAGCGGTCGCCAAGTATCCGCCGCGGCAGATCCCGGATATCCCCAAAGCCTGCCGCCTGTCCGGCCTGGAGCCGTTCACCATCGACCGCAAGTCGCTGTTCGTGAACGTCGGCGAGCGCACCAACATCACCGGCTCGGCGAAGTTCGCCCGGCTGATCCGCGAAGAGAACTACACCGAGGCCCTGGAAGTCGCCCTGCAGCAGGTGGAAGCCGGCGCCCAGGTGATAGACATCAACATGGACGAGGGCATGCTCGACTCCAAGGCGGCGATGGTCAGGTTCCTCAACCTGATCGCCGGCGAGCCGGACATTTCCCGCGTGCCGATCATGATCGACTCTTCCAAGTGGGAAGTGATCGAGGCCGGTCTGAAGTGCATCCAGGGCAAGGGCATCGTCAACTCGATCTCCATGAAGGAAGGCGTCGAGCAGTTCAAGCATCACGCCAAGCTGTGCAAACGCTACGGCGCCGCCGTGGTGGTGATGGCCTTCGACGAAGTCGGCCAGGCCGACACCGCAGCCCGCAAGCGCGAAATCTGCCAGCGCAGCTACGACATTCTGGTCAATGAAGTGGGCTTTCCGCCGGAAGACATCATCTTCGACCCGAATATCTTCGCCGTCGCCACCGGTATAGAGGAACACAACAACTACGCGGTGGACTTCATCGAGGCCTGTGCCTATATCCGCGACCATCTGCCCTATGCGCTGACCTCTGGCGGCGTATCCAACGTGTCCTTCTCGTTCCGCGGCAACAACCCGGTGCGCGAAGCGATCCATTCGGTGTTCCTCTACTACGCGATCCAGAATGGCCTGACCATGGGTATCGTCAACGCCGGCCAGTTGGAGATCTACGACGAGATTCCCAAAGAGCTGCGCGACAGGGTCGAGGACGTGGTGCTCAACCGCACCCCGGGTGGCACCGACGCACTGCTGGCCATTGCCGACAATTACCGTGGCGGCGGCGCGACCAAGGAAGTCGAAAACGAGGAATGGCGCTCGCTGCCGGTCGACAAGCGTCTGGAACACGCGCTGGTCAAAGGCATCACCGCTTTTATCGTCGAAGACACCGAGGAGTGCCGCCAGCAATGTGCGCGCCCCATTGAGGTCATCGAAGGCCCGCTGATGAGCGGCATGAACATCGTTGGCGACCTGTTCGGCTCGGGCAAGATGTTCCTGCCCCAGGTGGTCAAATCCGCCCGCGTGATGAAGCAGGCCGTTGCGCACCTGATCCCGTTCATCGAACTGGAAAAAGGCGACAAGCCGGAGGCCAAGGGCAAGATCCTCATGGCCACGGTCAAGGGCGACGTGCATGACATCGGCAAGAACATCGTCGGCGTGGTGCTGGGCTGTAACGGCTACGACATCGTCGATCTTGGTGTGATGGTGCCGGCGGAGAAGATCCTGCAAACCGCCATCGCAGAAAAGTGCGACATCATCGGCCTGTCCGGCCTGATCACGCCATCGCTGGACGAGATGGTGCACGTTGCCAAGGAAATGCAGCGCCAGGGCTTCAAGCTGCCATTGATGATCGGTGGCGCCACCACCTCCAAAGCACACACGGCGGTGAAGATCGACCCACAGTACAGCAACGATGCCGTGGTTTACGTCACCGACGCCTCGCGAGCCGTGGGTGTGGCGACTCAGTTGCTGTCCAAGGAACTCAAACCCGATTTCGTGCAGCGCACTCGCGACGATTACGTGGTGGTGCGCGAACGCACCTCGGCCCGCGCCTCGCGCACCGAGCGCCTGCCCTACGACAAGGCCGTCGCCAACAAGCCGAAGTTCGACTGGATCGGCTATACCGCGCCGAAGCCGAGCTTCACCGGCGTGAAGGTGCTGGATGACATCGACCTCAATGTGCTGGCCGAGTACATCGACTGGACGCCGTTCTTCATCTCCTGGGATCTGGCTGGCAAGTACCCGCGCATTCTGACCGATGAAGTGGTTGGCGAAGCCGCCACCAGCCTGTTCAACGATGCCAAGGTGATTCTCAGAAAGCTGATCGACGAGAAACTGATCAAGGCCCGCGCCGTGTTCGGTTTCTGGCCGGCAAACCAGGTGCGCGACGACGACATCGAAGTCTACGGCGACGATGGCCAGCCCCTGGCCACCCTGCACCACTTGCGTCAACAGACCATCAAGCCGGACGGCAAGCCGAACCTGTCCCTCGCCGACTTCGTCGCGCCGAAGGACAGTGGCATCACGGATTACGTGGGGGGCTTCATCACCACCGCCGGCATCGGTGCCGAGGAAGTGGCCAATGCTTACGAGGCCAAGGGCGACGATTACAACTCGATCATGGTCAAGGCTCTGGCCGACCGCCTCGCCGAAGCCTGTGCCGAGTGGCTGCACGCGTGCGTGCGCAAGGAATACTGGGGCTACCAGCCAGACGAGCACCTGAGCAACGAAGATCTGATCAAGGAAGCCTACAAGGGCATCCGCCCTGCTCCCGGCTACCCGGCCTGCCCGGATCACACCGAGAAGAAGGCCCTGTTCAACCTGCTCGACCCCGAGGCCGAGTACCACAAGGCTGGCCGCAGCGGCGTATTCCTCACCGAGCACTACGCCATGTTCCCGGCCGCAGCCGTCAGCGGCTGGTACTTCGCCCACCCAGAGGCGCAATACTTCGCCGTCGGCAAGGTCGACAAGGATCAGATCGAGCAGTACAGCGAGCGCAAGGCGCAGGACATTGCCGTCAGTGAACGCTGGCTGGCACCCAACCTGGGGTATGACGAATGAGTGATCAACCTTACCTGCTCGACCAGCTGGAAACCGCCGACATGCTGGAAATCGACGGCCTGCATGCTTTCGACTTCAGGCTCGACGATGCCCTGCTCGACCAGGCCGACACTGCCGCCGAAGCGGATGAGCCATTCGCCAGCGAAGCCACCGTCCTGCACATCGAAGTGCAGGACGGTCGCGAGCGCAAACGCTGGCAGTTCAGCTATAACGCGGTGATGGAAGCCGAGTATCGAGCTGCCGATGACAGCTGGATGCTGGGCGAACACCGCCTGATTTGCCTGACGGCCATAGGCGTAGAGGCGGATTAACAGCCACGCCAGCTGACGAGCCCGCTACCGATGAGCCTCCTGAATACCCATCAATCCGTATACCGTGAAAAGCTGATCGAACACCTTTTCATCGGGGAAATGCTCAAGCTGTCATGGCTCAAGCACGGAGCGACCCTGGAAGTATCCCATTCACTGATCGACCGCTCGGGTCACGACATCGTTCTGGAAGTCAGCGGTGTCGTTCGCCACATTCAGCTCAAGACCTCAGCATTGTCAGCGGCCACCGCAAACCAGAAGGTACACCTCGCCCTGGGGCTGAAACCTTCTGGCTGCGTGATCTGGATTCAGTTTGACGAGGCAACCCTGACGCTGGGGCCTTTTCTGTTCTTTGGCGGCTTGGCGGGCAAACCGCTGGCGAGCCTGGAAGCGTTCAAAACCGCCAGACATACCAAAGCAAACATGGAAGGCATCAAGGCGGAGCGCCCTCATATCCGGGTCGTACCGCGTGCAAGCTTCACAAGGATAGAATCCATCGAGGCGCTATACGACACTTTGTTCGATGCTCTGCAAGTGCGCAACTGATTAGGAGCCGCGGGGGCGCCTAGCCTTGCGGGCGATCCTTGGCTATCGCTATCGCCGGCAAGCCGGCTCCTACAAAGCCAGGGTCATCCGTTGAGGATCACGACAGCTGGGACGAGGATCTGCGCACGATCTTGATCGAGTGCTTCAAGGTCGGTTTGCGGGTGACGCTGATCGCCTTGCGGGTCACGGTGTCGATGGTGATATTCCAGAAACCGCTGCTAGGCACGGTGATTTTGGCCGGGAATTTATCGAAAGCACCGCCGTGGTAGGTATGCCGGCCGCTGTTCTTGAAACTGCGAAAATTCGCGTCGTTCATCAGGCGGATATTGCAGGGTTGCGAGCATTCGATAACGACCAGATCGTCTTCGTTGAGGTGCTCACGCTGGTGTATGTACTTCATCAGACGCTCCACGCGGTATTTTCAGGGCGATAGCATGACTCACCAGCCGTCGGACAGCAAAGCCTGTGACTTCTCCAACCCAAGATAGCTCGTCAATATGCGCTGCCAAGTGCCGTCTCTGCGCATCTCAGCAAAGGCGTCGCTCATCCGCGAACCTAAGCCCTCTGCACCTTCGAGCCTGAGGCTGCCGGCGATATGACTGCGTGTGCGGCTGAGCGGTTTGCCAAATAGCAGAGGCGCGCCGTAACCCAGTTCGCGCCACAAATAGATGGCCCGCAGATCGATTTCGTACCAGGCAACCACACGGCCACTCTGCAACAGTTGAGCGGCCTGCTCAGGGTCGGTGACTTCGACCACCCGCTGCTCACCCGTGCGCATGGCGTTGATATCGTCAGCTCGCGGCGTACCCGCCATGACCGCTACCGGGCCGGCCTTCAATGCATCTGCCAGGCTGTCGAAAGAACGCCCCACGCTGGCCAACACATAGGGAGTGGGTAACACGTCGAGCAACCAGACGAAATCATCCTCACGCTCTGCGGTACGCCCCAGATTCAGTACGATCCCGTGCTCATCGTCGCTCGCCAGGCTCAGCACTCGGCGCCAGGGCACGCTGCGAAAAACGCACTGCTGCTCGGTGCGCACGCACAATTCACGCATCAGATCGCCAAACAGCCCCGCTCGCACAGCCGTGCCGTCGGCAAATGGCATTTGCCCCTGGCCGACATAAACATTCAACGGTTCGGCCTGCACGTTGCCTGCGCCGCCCAGCGCGCCGGTCAGCAGGAGTGCACAGCCAGCCCGACGACTGCGGGCAATGACATCACTTATCCGCACGCGAACCCCATATCTGATCGACCGGCGCAGTGTGCATCAGGTATAGGCAAACGCCAATCAGCCCAGTGCCGTATCCAAGAACATCATCACAGCAAAGCCCCCCATCAGCCCTAGAGTCGCAGGTGTTTGATGACCGTTGCGATGGGTTTCCGGAATGATTTCATGGGAGACCACGAACAGCATCGCGCCTGCCGCCAAGCCCAGGCCGACGGGATAAGCGAGCGCATAGCTGCTGGACATGCCAACGCCGACCAACGCTCCCAGCGGCTCCATCAGCCCACTGGCAGCGGCGATCAGCGCCGCATGGAACGCCGACAGGCCAGTGCTGCGCAGCGCCAGCGCTACGGCAAGCCCTTCGGGAATGTCCTGGATGGCGATGGCGGTCGCCAGAGGAATCCCCACTGTCATGTCGTCGCCCGCGAAACCAACGCCAACGGCCATACCTTCCGGCAGGTTGTGCAGAGTGATGGCGAACACGAACAGCCATACCCGGTTAAGACGCTCGCTCTGCGGCCCAAGCCGCCCAGTGCTCTCGTGCTCATGCGGAGTGAAATGATCGAGGCCAAGCATCAGCAGAACGCCAAGGGTCAACCCCACCACCACTGTCGCGGCGCCGAGCATGCCGCTACCGGTGATGCTCTCGGCAGCCTCCAGGCCCGGAATAATCAGCGAGAAGGAGCTCGCGGCGAGCATCATGCCGGCAGCGAAACCCAACAGGCTGTCCTGGGTTTTCACGCTGATGGTGCCCAACGCCAAGGCAGCCATTGCCCCCAATGCCGTTGCGGCGAATCCCGCTCCACCACCATAGAGCGCATTGCGTATGCGCTCCGGGTGCCCCTCATCGAAGACATTGAACAGGCTGCTTATCAGTAGCAGCAACACTACCAGCAGCGCGACTCCCAGCCCGGCAGCAATCCAGGGCGAGGCTCGCGCCTGCGTTAGCCAGGCCTGCAGGAAACTGTTGTTCGACTGTGGAAGTGTTTGCATGGAACCTCTCATACGTCTAAAAAAACCTGAGCGAAGCCTTAAGGACGCGCTTATATAGCTGCGACACTCTAATGATTCTGCGCGTTTCACCTTAACTTTTGCGGAGCGATTATCAGCATGGCTCAACACAGTGCCATCATCATCTGGCTACGCGGCGAACAACCTTTTCTCGATAACCGTTACAGCCGAGCCCATCACTGGCAGTTCGACGGCGGCCTGGAAGTACCCGCTTCCTCCTCTCCCGATGTAGTGCCGCAGCCCATGTCCGATGCCAGCGCTGTCGACCCCGAGGAAGCCTTTGTCGCCTCGCTCTCGAGCTGCCATATGCTGTGGTTCCTGTCGCTGGCGGCGAAGCAGGGTTTTCAGGTCGATCGTTATAAAGATGAGGCCCAGGGCACTCTGGCACGCAATGAGCAAAGCCGTCTGGCCATGACCGATATAGTGCTGCGCCCACAGGTATTTTTCAGTGGTGCCAAACTGCCCGACGAAGCCGAGGTGCACGCGCTACATCACTCGGCGCACGATGCCTGTTTTCTGGCGAACTCGGTGCTCTGCCCAGTGCGCTGCGAACCGATCCTTTAATCACGAGTCGCCAACTCCATCAGGCCCTGTGATGAGCATACCGATCAGCACTCATCTTATCTGCAAGGTCTTGTTTTTCCGGGTTATTGCGAGCCGTTCTCGATAACAACCCTGCACTGGCAAGCAATTGATCCTGGCTCAGGAGACGCTTTTTCATTCCACCGACCGGCGCAGTTATGCATGCTTCCTGACTTAGCACTAAAAGTTCTTTTCATATATTAAAACTTCACTTTTGCGCATAAACCTGAACTGGTATCTTCCCTCGGCTCCGCCTGGAGTGCGCGGCCGTGCGCGCAGATTTGCTGTAACAGATCATCGAGAACGTTGCGAGCGTCGGCTAGCCAGGGACGAACTCAGTAAACGAGCGGTCAACCGTCTCGACGCTGACTTCCATACCGCACAGCTGCGCGCAGTAGCCTTTCACCGATCTGGCAAGCAGCCTGATAACAGGATTCTCCATGTACGTTTACGACCAGTACGACCAACAAATCGTCGAGGACCGCGTCAAGCAGTTCCGCGATCAAACCCGCCGGTATCTCAGTGGCGAACTGAGCGGTGAAGAATTCCGTCCGCTGCGCCTGCAGAACGGTCTGTACATTCAGCGTTTCGCGCCCATGCTGCGCATCGCCGTCCCTTACGGCCTGCTGTCGTCCGCTCAGGTTCGCAAACTGGCGCAGATCGCCCGCGATTACGACAAGGGCTATGCCCACATCAGCACCCGTCAGAACGTCCAGTTCAACTGGCCCGAGCTGGAAGACGTTCCGGAGATTCTCGCCGAATTGGCCACCGTGCAGATGCACGCGATCCAGACCAGCGGCAACTGCATCCGCAACACCACCACCGACCAGTTCGCAGGTGTCGCCAAGGACGAGCTAATCGATCCGCGCCCCTGGTGCGAGATCATCCGTCAGTGGTCGACCTTCCACCCGGAATTCAGCCATCTGCCGCGCAAGTTCAAGATTGCCGTCAACGGCGCGGTCGGCGACCGTGCCGCCATCGAGGTGCACGACATCGGCCTGGAAGCGGTGAACAACGACGACGGCGAACTGGGTTTCCGCGTATCGGTCGGTGGCGGCCTGGGCCGCACCCCGATCGTCGGCAGCTTCATCAATGAATTCCTGCCCTGGAAGCACCTGATCAGCTACCTCGACGCCATCCTGCGCGTGTACAACCGCTATGGCCGTCGTGACAACAAGTACAAGGCGCGCATCAAGATCCTGGTCAAGGCGCTGACCCCCGAGGTGTTCGCCGAACGTGTGAATGCCGAGTGGGCACACCTGAAAGACGGCCCGACCACCCTGACCGATGAAGAAGTGGCGCGCGTCGCCGCTCACTTCGTCGATCCGGCCTACAAGGCGCTGCAGGATCAGGACGCCCTCCTCGCCGGGCTCGACAACGAGCACCCAGGCTTCGCCCGCTGGCGCGAGCGTAATACCTTCGCCCACAAGAAACCGGGTTATGTCGCCGTAACGCTGTCGCTCAAGCCAACTGGCGTAGCGCCGGGTGACGTGACCGACAAGCAGCTCGACGCCATCGCCGAGCTGGCCGACCGCTACAGCTTCGGCGAGGTGCGCAACAGCCACAACCAGAACATCATCCTCGCCGATGTCGAGCAAGAGCAGTTGTTCACCCTGTGGGGCGAATTGCGCGAGCAGGGCTTCGCCACACCGAACGTGGGCCTGCTGACCGATATCATCTGCTGCCCGGGTGGCGACTTCTGCTCCCTGGCCAACGCCAAGTCGATTCCGGTCGCCGAAGCCATCCAGCGTCGCTTCGACAACCTCGACTACCTGTTCGACATCGGCAACATCGACCTCAATATCTCCGGTTGCATGAATGCCTGTGGCCACCACCACGTGGGCCACATCGGCATCCTCGGCGTGGACAAGAAAGGCCAGGAGTTCTACCAGGTGTCCCTTGGCGGCAGCTCGGGTCGTGACGCCAGCCTGGCCCAGATCCTCGGCCCATCCTTCGCTCAGGACGACATGCCGGACGTGATCGACAAGATCGTCAACGTCTACGTCGAACAACGCACCGAAGAAGAGAGTTTCCTCGACACCTTCCGCCGTATCGGTGTCGCCCCGTTCAAGGAGCGCGTATATGCAGCGAATCATTAAGAACGGCCAGATCGTCGACGAAAGCTGGCACCTGCTGCCGAAGGAAACCACCTTCGAAGAGCTGTCCAACTGCGACGACCTGATCGTCCCACTGGCGCTCTGGCTGGAGCATGGCAACGCGCTGAAAGCTCGCGATGGTGGCCTGGGCGTATGGCTGGATGCCGAGGAAGAGATCGAATCCATCGTCGATTCGCTGGACGACTTTCAGGTCATCGCCCTGAATTTCCCGGCCTTCACCGACGGTCGCCACTCCTCCTCCGCCTATCTGCTGCGCACCCGCTACGGCTTCAAGGGCGAGCTGCGCGCCATTGGCGACGTGTTGCGCGACCAGCTGTGGGCGCTCAAGCGCTGCGGTTTCGATGCCTTCGCCCTGCGCGAAGACAAGGATCCCGAAGACGCGCTGAAAGCCTTCGAGGAGTTCGCCGAGGTGTATCAGGCCTCCAGCGACCAGCCTGACCCCCTGTTCAGACGCCGCGCCTGAAAAGCAAAAGCCCCGCCAATTCAGAGCGTGTGAAAACCCGCTGATGTAGATATTGGCCCCCGGCAAACGCCCTGACATCGTTCGGGGCGTTTTCTTTTGTGCGATTCAGAAGGTCGCCACCGGGCTTTTCAGGCGAGCAGCTCGATCATCCGGCGCGCCCCCAGCACCTTGATGGCTCGCTTGAGGTTGTAAGCCTGCACCGCCAGTGACATTTCCGCACGCGCTCCACTGAAGTGACGCATCAGGAAGCGGCCGTTGCCCATTAGCCACTGTTTGAGATTGCCAAAGGGGTGTTCGACGATGCTGCGGCGCCTGCTCATCATCTCGGGATGTTCGCTCATGCGATGCGCCATGCGCTCAAAGGAGGCCTCGTGGGCGTGACGCGTCAACAGGCGCCTATTGGCCCGGGTGCATTGCGTCTTTAATGGACAATGGGTGCAGTCCTCGACCTGAGCCGCGTAGACTCGATCACCACGGTTGTACTGCTTGAGTGACAGCAGCTTACCGGCGGGGCATTGATAACAATCGCTTGACTCGTCGTAGCGGAAAGCACGGCGATCAAAACATTGCCCATCGCCCTGGCTGTTCACCGTGCGATTGGGCGGCACGAAAGCGGTGATGCCTGCGTCTTCGCAGGCCTGAAACTGAGCACCGTTGGAGTAACCGGCGTCAGCGGTAACTGCCAGTTCATCCTGCTGCAACACCGCTTTGGCGGCCTTGGCCATCGGCTCGAGCTGCTGCTGATCCGAGCCCGCGTGAGTCACCTCATGGTGCAAAATCAACGCGTGCTCGGCATCCACGGCGGTTTGCACGTTGTAGGCTACACAAGCCTTCTGGGTCGGATGGTGCATGAGCTTGGCATCCGCCTCGCCCACCACGAACTGCTCCAGCCCCTGAGCCTCCATCAACGCCTGGGCGCTCAGGTTGTTCGCGTGCCGATCTTGTAGTTGCTGCAACGCATACTTGACCGCCGTACGATCAACCGGTGCCTGGCTCTCTTGTGCATCGTTACTGTCGAGCTCGGCCAGGTAGCGGGCGATATGTTGCTCCAGGCGCTGCTGCTGTTCCTTGAGCCTTTTGAGGCTGATCTGCTTGCGTGCCGAGGCCACGGCCTGAAACTTGCTGCCATCGATGGCGACCAGGTTTCCGGTGATCAACCCAACCTGGCGGCAGAACTGCACGAAAGCCCGGCAAGTCGCCTGGAACGCTGCACCGTTGTCCTTGCGAAAATCGGCGATGGTCTTGAAGTCCGGCGCCAGCCGGCACAGCAGCCACATCACTTCAACATTGCGCTGACACTCAGCCTCCAGACGGCGCGATGAACGAATACGCTGAAAATAACCATACAGGTAAAGCTTGAGCAGATCGGCCGGGTCATAGCCAGGACGTCCAGTGCGATGGGCCTTGGCTTTGCTAAAGCCCAACGCCTGAAGATCCAGCCTCGCCACATAGGCTTCGATCACCCGAACCAGATGATCCTCTGAGATCAGCTCCTCCAGCGTGACCGGAAACAGGCTGCTTTGCTCGCGACCTTCGCCCTGGATATAGCCCATAAACGACAATGCCCCTATCAACCGATAGAGGCATTGTCTTCAACTCGCCTTCAGACTGCTAGGTTTTCACACAGTCTGAATTGGCGGGGCTTTTTCATGCAGCTCACTCAGGGCCACGCAGACGTTAATCCAGCCTGACCAACACCCGCCCGACCTGCCCACCCTGCAGAATTCGAGTGATCGCCTCGGGCAACTCTGCCAGGCCAACCTCGGTTACCAGATCATCGAGATTCGGTAATTTCCATTGCAGCGACAGCTTGTCCCACATCGACGCCTTGACCACCAGCGGCAGCTCGACCGAATCGACACCCAGCAGATTCACGCCCCGCAGGATGAACGGAAGCACGCTGGCCTGGAACTCGACGCCAGCAGTCAACCCACAGCAGGCGACGCTACCGCCATATCGGGTGGACTTGAGCACGTTGAAGAGAATCTCACCGCCGACCGTATCCACCGCAGCAGCCCATTGTTCCCTGAGCAAGGGCCGCTCGGAACCGCTCTGCAACTCGAGACGTGGAACGATCTGTCTGGCGCCCAAGCGGGTCAGCAGATCGGCCTGTTTCGCCTTGCCGGTCGCGGCAGCCACCTGGTAACCCAGGGAGCTCAGCAACATCACGGCGATGCTGCCAACGCCGCCTGTCGCACCGGTCACCAGCACCGGGCCATCATCCGGAGAAAGCCCGACGCGCTCCAGCTTGTCGACACACAACGCAGCGGTCAGACCCGCCGTACCGAGAATCATCGCTTCGCGCAGCGACAGCCCCTGAGGCCGCTTGATCGCCCACCCCGCCGGAATGCGGATGTACTGACCGAAACCGCCGGCGGTGTTCATGCCCAGGTCGTAACCCGTGACGATCACCTCATCCCCCTCGCTGAACTCGGCAGCACTGGAATGCTCGACCACGCCGGCTGCATCGATGCCAGGCGTATGCGGGTAATGACGGCTGACACCGCGCTGGCCACTGGCCGATAGCGCATCCTTGAAGTTGAGAGAAGAGTACTGAACGCGGATCAGCAGCTCGCCCGCGGGCAAATCGGCAATATTGCGCTCGACCACCTGCTGTTCAAAGGTGCCACCTGCGTCAGGCGCTGCCTGCAGAGCGAAAAAACTCGTCATCCAAACCTCCTTCATCCGCCGCGGCGGAAGGTGCGGGTTACCAGAAACGCTGCTGACCGAGACGGCTCAGCCAGGTCAGGGCAAAGCGATCCAGCGCCACACTGGCAGCCAGACCGACACGTTCCTGCAGGGATTTCTTCTGCACGAAGTGCAACTGGAACAGATCGGCCTCACGGGCACGCTCGGCCAGGTATTCATCGCTGGTCTTCAGTTCATCGACCAGCTGTTTCTCCAGCGCCGCCATGCCCAGCCACACCTCGCCAGTGGCGATCTCGTCTATCTCCAGTTGCGGGCGATAACGGGCAACGAAGTTCTTGAACAACTCGTGGGTGGTTTCCAGGTCTTCCTGGAATTTTTCCCGCCCCTTCTCGGTGTTCTCGCCGAAAATCGTCAGGGTACGCTTGTACTCACCGGCGGTCAGTACCTCGAAATCGATATCGTGCTTCTTCAGCAGACGATTGACGTTGGGCAGTTGGGCCACCACGCCGATCGAACCGAGGATGGCGAACGGCGCGGAAATGATCTTCTCGCCGATGCAGGCCATCATGTAGCCGCCGCTGGCCGCGACCTTGTCGATGCACACCGTCAGCGGCACACCGGCCTGGCGGATGCGCGCCAGCTGCGAGGAGGCCAGCCCGTAGCTGTGCACCATGCCGCCACCACTTTCCAGGCGCAGCACCACTTCATCCTGAGGTGTGGCCAGGCTCAGCAGCGCAGTGATCTCATGACGCAGACCATCGGTAGCCGAAGCCTTGATGTCACCGTCGAAGTCCAGCACATAGACCCGGGACTTCTGTTGCGGCTTCTTCTTCGCCTGCTTGGCCGACTTGGCTTCCTCTTTGCTCAACGCCTTGAGTTGATCCTTGTCCAGAATCGACTGCTCGAGGCGCTGACGCAGCGCCTTGTAGAAATCGTTGAGTTTGGTCACCTGCAATTGGCCACCGCTGCGGCGGCCACGGCTGCGTATGGCAACAAGCGCAACCAGAACGACGATGATGGCCACCACCAGGGTTACCGTCTTGGCCAGAAACCCTGCGTAATCAGCAAGAAACTCCACACATTTCCCCTATTTCCAATCGATGGCCTCCCGTAGAGGCCTTGCGTTGCCCAAGCATACCGGCGGCGCCTGACCACGGCCAGATAGGTTCACGGCTTTCGACGGGCGCGTCCTGACGAATTCAAACAAACGTATGATTTTTCGTTGACAGCCTCAGGCCAACCCTCCTACCCTCGCCAAACATTCAAGGTTCCAGGGTTGCAGCGGACGTGGGCAGCATCTACCTGATTCGACATGGCCAGGCTTCGTTCGGTGCAGAGGATTACGACGTTCTCTCGCCCTTGGGCGAACGCCAGTCCAGACTGCTCGGCAGTCACCTGGCGCAAACCGGCCTACATCTCGATCGCGCCATCAGCGGCAGCCTGCTCAGGCAATCCCATACCGGCCGCCTGGTACTGGAGCAACTGGACGAAGCCCCCGCGCTGGAAGCCGATCCTGCATTCGACGAGTTCGATGCCGAAGGGGTCATCCGCACCCTGCTCCCGGCCCTGCAGGCCCATGAACCGAAAGCCGTCGAAATCATGCGTAACGCGGCGCACAACCGTGCCGAATTCCAGCGCTTGTTCGTGCGCCTGCTGGAGACCTGGGTCGGTGGCGACTACGACGCCCCGGCACTGCAGAGCTGGCAGGCTTTTCTCGACCAGGTGGGCGGTGGCCTGGAGCGCCTGCTCGCTCGGGCAACGTCCAGAGAGCAGATCGCCGTGTTCACCTCCGGCGGCACCATCACGGCTTTGCTGCACCTGCTGACCGGCATGCCGGTCGCCAGCGCCTTTGCAATGAACTGGCAAATCGCCAACACCTCGCTAAGCTGCCTGAAGTTTCAGGGCGAGCGGGTGACCCTGGCTTCGTTCAACAGTCACGCCCATCTGCAGCTGTTGAATACGCCGTCGCTCATCACTTATCGCTGAGCCTCGGCAAACGGTACCCGTGAGGGTGCAGAACAACCTGAAAACAAAGGAAACCACCATGAGCGTCGCAGACATCGTCCAAACCATGCAGGCCAAGTTCAACCCCAGCGCCGCCGAGGGCCTGGATCTGGTCTTCCAGTTCAACATCGAAGATGCCGACAACCACTATCTGATCGTCAAGGACGGCACCTGTGACGTCAAACAGGGCGACAGCCCGGATGCCAACGTCACGCTGATCATGGACAAGGAAACCTTCAAAGGCATCACCACCGGTGAAACCGATGGCATGCAGGCGTTCATGGCCGGCAAGCTGCGCGCCGAAGGCGACATGATGCTGGCGCTCAAGCTGAGCGAACTGTTCCCGGTCTGAGAACGACGCGGACGGATTCAACAGCCAAAACCGGAGTCTTGCGATTCCGGTTTTTTTTCGCCTGCCGACGGCGTATCAGCGGCCTTGATCCGCCACCAACAACGATGTCGATAAGCGGACGATCTGCTTGTAGCCCAGGGCCGGGCTGATTAGATTGGCCAGATCATCACCGCCAACGACAACTAAAAAGGGATAGGGATGACACTTACCGACCGATCCAGCGCCATTCGCCAGGGCGAGGAGCTCGACGCCCGCGCCATCGATGCCTATCTCAAGGCCCATATCGCCGGCTTGAGCGGCGAACCGCAGATCAGCCAGTTTCCCGGCGGGGCCTCGAACCTCACCTATCTGCTGCGCTATGCCGATCAGGAGCTGGTGCTGCGTCGCCCGCCGTTTGGCAGCAAGGCGAAATCCGCCCATGACATGGGCCGCGAATTCCGCATCCTCAACAAGCTGAGGGACGTATTCCCCTATTGTCCGCAAGCCTTCGTGCATTGCACCGACCCGTCGGTAATCGGCGCCGAGTTCTACGTCATGGAACGGGTCGAGGGCATCATCCTGCGCGCCGATCTGCCCGCCGAACTGAAGCTTACGTCCGCGCAGACGACTACCCTGTGCAAGAGTTTCATCGACCGGCTGGTAGAGCTGCACCAGGTCGATTACGACAGCTGTGGCCTCGCTGACCTTGGCAAACCGGAGGGCTACGTCGCGCGTCAGATCAGCGGTTGGAGCGAGCGCTACGATAACGCCCGCACGCCGGATGCACCGCTCTGGCAGGAAGTCAGAACCTGGTTGCGGGAGAAGATGCCGGCCGACCACCCGCGCCGGGCAATCGTGCACAACGACTACCGCTTCGACAATGTGATCCTCGATCCGGGCGACCCCATGCGCATCATCGGCGTGCTCGATTGGGAGCTCACCACGCTTGGCGATCCGCTGATGGATCTGGGCAACACGCTGGCCTACTGGATCGAGGCAGGCGATCCACCTGCAGTGCAGATGATGCGCCGCCAACCGAGCAATGCCCCCGGCATGCTGACCCGCCAGGCCTTCGTCGATTACTACGCCGAGCGGGCTGGAATCGAGATCCAGTGCTTCGACTTCTATTACCTCTACGGCCTGTTCCGCCTCGCCGGAATCGTCCAGCAGATCTATTACCGCTACTACCACGGTCAGACCGCCGACAAACGCTTCGCCTCCTTCGTGCAGATGAACGCATTGCTGGAACAGATGGCCTTGGGGGTCATCGCTCGCTCGTCACTTTGACGCCACCCATTCCAAGAGGCTCATGCCATGTCCAAGACCCAGTTGTTCGACCTCGATGGCAAGATTGCCTTCGTTTCCGGTGCCAGCCGCGGGATCGGTGAAGCAATCGCTCATCTGCTGGCCCAGCAAGGCGCCCAGGTGATCGTCGCCAGCCGCAAGCTGGACGGTTGCCAGGCCGTGGCAGACGCCATCAATGCCAAAGGCGGCAAGGCCGTAGCGATGGCCTGCCATATCGGTGAGATGGAGCAGATCCAGGCGGTATTCGCCCAGATTCGCGAGCGCTTCGGTCGCCTCGACATTCTGGTCAATAACGCTGCCACCAACCCGCAGTTCTGCAACGTGCTGGATACCGACCTCGGTGCCTTCCAGAAAACCGTCGACGTGAATATCCGCGGCTACTACTTCATGTCCATCGAGGGCGGCAAACTGATGAAGGAAAGTGGCGGCGGCAGCATCATCAACGTGGCGTCGATCAATGGCGTATCGCCTGGCGAGTTCCAGGGCATCTACTCGGTCACCAAGGCCGCGGTGATCAGCATGACCAAAGTGTTCGCCAAGGAATGCGCGCAGTTCGGCATCCGCTGCAATGCCCTGCTCCCGGGCCTCACCGATACCCGCTTCGCGTCGGCACTGACCAAGAACGAGGCGATCCTCAACTTCGCCCTGCAACGCATTCCGCTCAAGCGGGTGGCTGACCCAAGCGAAATGGCAGGCGCGGTGCTGTATCTGGCCAGCGATGCGTCAAGCTACACCACCGGCGTATCGCTGAATGTCGACGGCGGCTTCCTGTCCTGAGAACGGCGTGTGAGGCTCAGCGCCTCACTGCCAATCCTGCAGCGCCTTGTGAGCGGCCTGGTTCATCGGCTGGGCCAGCAAGCCGGTGGGCGTCAGGCTGATGTTGAACACCGCTTCGTCAGCCATCGGTAGATAAGTCACTCGACGGGCCTGGGCGTCGAACATGAACAGATCGCGCTGACTCAGGCGCAGCCAGCGCCACAGATCGACGCCATACAGGCTCTGGGTCAGCTCCACCTGGGTGTAACGGGCCTGGGCTTGCTGCTCGATGGCCAGGAAGCGGCTATTGAGCCTTTCCAGGCGATAGCCCGGCTGCAGGCCGATCAGCTCCGCCAGTCCCTTCCATTGCAACAGACGTACATCCAGCTGCCACAGATCGCCCTCCAGGGTGACGCTGCGTTCGGCGCCGTCCTCGCGGATATCGACTTGGTAGAGGTTGCCTGTGCGATGGAAACTCAGGATCAGCAGTGGCTTGTCGGCAGGCCATGGCTCGTAACGGCTGAGGTCATAGGCCAGCAACCCGACCAACACGGCCACGCCAAGAAAAACCAGGCCACAGGTGCCACGCAGCCAGGCCAGAAACCAGCGGCCGCCGAACAGGATACGTAACGCGACGAAGACCACCAGCAACGCCAGCAGAGCCGTCACCCAGGCGAGACCGTTGTACTGCATGGAATCAATTCCTTGTGCATGAAAATGTCGGCATTATGCGCAGCGCTTTCCTCTGCGAATAGCGCCGACACCGCACAATCGGATACAGGTCGCCTTTTATGTCTTTCCCCTTCGAAATGGCCGTCGACCCCACGACGCTGCTACTGCTCGCCCTGGTCGCCTTCATCGCCGGCTTCATCGACGCCATCGCCGGGGGCGGCGGCCTGCTGACCATTCCTGCCCTGCTCACCACCGGCCTGCCACCGCACCTGGTACTGGGCACCAGCAAACTCTGCGCTACGTTCGGCTCCGGCACCGCGGGATACGCCTTCTATCGGCGCAAGCTGTTCGCCCCGGCCAAGTGGCGCAACGCAATGATCGGCACCGCCATTGGTGCCATTACCGGGGCCGTACTGGTGCACTGGATGCCTGCCGAATGGCTCAACCAGATGCTGCCGGTGGTGGTCTTCGCTTGCGGTCTCTATCTGCTGTTCGGAAAAACGCCCAGCGCACCGCTGGATGCCGATTTGCCTATCGCCAGGAAGCGTCAGTGGCCGCAAAGCCTCAGTCTGGGGTTTTACGATGGCGTGGCGGGCCCCGGAACCGGCGCATTCTGGACGGTCAGCACGCTGCTGCTGTACCCGCTGGATCTGGTTCGCGCGAGTGGCGTGGCACGCTCGATGAACTTCATCAGTAATGCCTGCGCGCTGGCGGTGTTTATCGCGGCCGGCCAGGTGGCCTGGGTACTGGGGCTGTGCATGGGCTTTTCGCTGATGGGCGGCGCCTTCCTTGGCGCGCGCACGGCGATTGGCGGTGGCTCGAAGTTCATCCGCCCGGTGTTCATCCTGGTGGTCTTGGGGCTGACTACGCGGCTAGTCTGGCAGCACTGGTTCACTGGCGCCTAAGCGGCGCGCCACATAGAGATCGATCAGGTAACGGGCGATGGATCGAGACGCGGGCAGAGGCGGCAACTCGTGTATGGAGAACCAGCGCGCGTCTTCGATCTCCTCTTCCTGCCTGACGATCTCACCACCGGCATAGCGGGCATGGAAGCCCAGCATCAGAGAGTGCGGAAACGGCCAGTTCTGGCTGCCCTGGTACTCGATGTCGCAAACCTCCACGCCCACTTCTTCGCGCACTTCCCGCGCGACGCACTGCTCCACCGACTCGCCGGGCTCGACGAAGCCGGCCAGGGTGCTGTAGACACCGGTGACGAAGCGCGGTGAGCGGGCCAGGAGAACCTCGTCGCCACGGGTGACCAACACGATCATGCTCGGCGACAAACGCGGGTATTGGCGCAGATTACAGCGCGGGCAATGCATCGCGCGCTCGCCAGCGACCGCTTCCATCGCAGTGGCACAGCCACCGCAGAAACGGTTGTCACTGGCCCAGGTGCCGATCTGTGCTGCATAGCCAAGCATCTGGAACAGCTCGGCATCACCTTCCAGCATGACCTGGCGCAGGCCCTGCCAACTGCATCCCGGCAGCTCGGCCTTGTGCTCCAGTTCCAGAAGATAGAGCGGCTCGCCACGGAATTGCCCCAGGCCATGCTCGGCAATCACCGGCAGCCCCTGATTCTTCAACCAGTCTCGGGGAAACAGCAGGCCATTGGCATCGGCCAGAAAATGCTGGCGGTGGTGAGCCAGCACCAGGCCGCCAGGCTGCCGACTATCGAGCAGCTCGGGCAACCAGCGTTGGGGCATCAGGCCGCCACCTCTAGGCCCAGGGCGCGCACGCTCTCGGCGGCCAGATCCAGCACGCTCGGCTGTGCCAGCTCGGTATCGGCCTCCAGGTAATATTCAAGGCTGCTCAGTGCATCGGCGAGCACTTCCAGGCGGGCCTCGGCAGGCATCTGCTCGGCATCGAGCATCTGCGTCTGGATATAGTCAGCACAGGCGCCGACCAACGCCGCCGCACGCTCCTGGCCGAGAAACCACAGGCCGCCACGCACCGCCTGCAGGCTGAATGGCACGTTGGACAGGTGCATGCGATCGCCAGCCGCTTCGAGGTAAGCGGTGATCGCACGCTTGGCCAGGGCCAGGCCGGCTCGTGCTTCGTCCAGCACCACGACTCGCGCTTCGAAGAGCTGATGCTGAGCGAAGGTGCAAGTCTCCGGCTCCGGGCGTGGCGTGGTCACTCGTTCGCCACGCTCGAGCGTCGCGACCATGCCTTCGACATAGAGCACGGCATCCGCCAGGGTGATCAACTCATCTGGCTCGGCCGCAGCGCCCTTGCACCAGCCGGCGACAGTGGGCAACTGGTTGGCCAGGGAGTTGCCGGCAGAGCTCAGGCCGACCATGGCCAGCGTCTTGCTCAGCTTGCCCAGCAGAGCATGCAGGCTGGTCAATCCATCCTCCTGCAAGGTGCCGCGTTCGATCAGATCGAGCAGATCCTTGACGCTGGCCAACTCCTCGCGAATGGCCGAGCTCAGCGAACGCATCACGGCCTTGCCGGGCCCGGAGAGACGCTGATACTCCTCTTCCAGCAGGTGATCGGTGAACGGCAGCGCGTTGATACCGAACAACTCGCGTACCTCACCAGCCAGCGCCCCTCGGCCACCGGATAGTGCCACCAGATACAACAATTCCTTGAGCAGGCTGCGTGGCGGCTCGTACGCGCCATTGACGAGCATCTGTCGCAATTCCCGGTCGATCCGCGAGAACAGTTGCTTGCGCGATTTACGCGGCAATAGCTGGCCATCGTTCTGCGCCTCGAGGGCCGCCGCACTCAGCCAGCACAGACGACCACGCGGCTCGTTGGCGAACAGCCCGTCAAGACGCTTCATCGCCCGCCCCATCAGCTTCATGCTGGCTGCGGGATTCTGTTCGCGAATGAAGCCAAGCAGCCCCACCTGGTACATCTGTCGCAGGCGGCGACCTTCATTTTCCTTGGCGGCTGCGTCCAGAGCCGGCGGGATCATGCGCGGCCTGGTCTGATCGAGTCGTACGCTGAAGAAGAAACTTTCCGGCAATGGCGGCTGCTTGCAGGCCTGGCGCAGATCATTGATCGCCGGCAGCAGCAGTTCGGGCATTTCCTGGCGATGCACGTCCAGGCTTTCGAGGTAACGGCGCAGCACGTGCAGAGCATTGCTCAGCGCCGCCAACTGGATGTCACGCTCCGAACCCACGCCTGCGGGAATATCGGTGGCCTGATCGAGCACTTCCTGGGCGAGCAACTCGGCACCGGTGAGTTCAATCAGGTTGAGCGTGCCGCGCACCTGTTGAAGATTGTCCACGGCTTGCTGCAGCAAGCCGCCATTATTGCGCTCGACGATAAACTGCTCGAGGCTCGCTTCGGCCTCTTCGATCGTGGCGAACAGTTCGTCGCGAACCAGCCCCAGTGACGATGCTCCAGAAACCATTCGCTATTGTGCCTCCCGCACAGGTGATAAAGCCGCAATCAATCAGCGAACTCGGGGTTCTGCTTACTCATGTGGGCCGCCATGGCCACACGCAGATCGGCGGATTGCAGCATGGCGGCATTCCAGGTCGCGACGTACTCGAGCCCGTCGTCGACGCGATGATCGCGCATATAGCGGATCATTTCCTTGGTGCCGCGCACGGCAACCGGAGATTTTGCGGCGATCACCCGAGCAATGTCCATCACGCCAGCGAGCAGTACATCGAAATCGCTGAACACCTGATTGACCAGACCGATCTCACGGGCCTCTGCGGCGCAGACGGTACGGCCAGTGAACGCCAGTTCGCGAAGCATGCCGTCGCCGATGATGCGCGGCAGACGCTGCAAGGTGCCGACATCGGCGGCCATGCCGATATCGATCTCCTTGATGGCGAACTGGGCATCCTCGGCGCAATAACGCATGTCGCAGGCCGACACCAGGTCGATGGCGCCCCCCAGGCAATAACCATGAATGGCCGCCAGCACCGGCTTGCGGCACTGATCGACGGCCTTGAACGAGGCCTGCAGTTCGAGAATCTTGCGCCGCAGCGTCTGTGCGTTGCGCCCCACGTCCTTGCCCAGCTGAGTACCGACCTGCGCCAGCAGGCTGAGGTCGATACCCGAGGAAAAGTGTCGCCCGGCGCCGGACAGCACCACAGCCCTGATCTCATCCGTCTCGTCGACCCAGCGGAAGATCTCGATGATTTCCGTCCAGAACGCAGCGTTCATGGCATTGATCTTGTCCGGACGGTTGATCACCACATGGGCGACCTTGTCCACCAACTCGACACGAAAAGCCTGGTACTCGGACATGGCGGTCATCCTCGGCAAGAAGCGCTGTGCGCTAGGAGTCTTCTTATGGCGGCTCAAACGCCCCCGTGGCGGCAGCTGCTTACAACCGCGCAACTATAGCAAGCAGCGCCTGAAAGTCGATCACGCCGGGTGTGACGTGCAGCACGCCTCGCCCAAGCGAATGTTCCAACATGACGCCTGTAACCGGGTTCACCCCTCGACGATGCAATCCACCGTGTAATAGCTGCCCTGCTCGCCCTCGTGACGCTGCAGCCCGTGCACGTCGGCATCGAAGCCTGGAAAGCGCTGTTCGAAGGCCTGGGCGAAGCGCAGATAGTCGATGATCGAGCGGGTTTCCGTGGTGAAGCGCTCGCCCGGCATGATCAGGGGGATGCCCGGCGGGTAAGGCACCAGCATCACCGCCGCGATGCGCCCCTGCACCTCATCGACCAGCACTTCTTCCACCTCGCCACGTACCAGTTGGTTATAGGCGTCGGCCGGCTTCAGGGCGATCTGTGGCAGCACCGTGTACATGCGCTTGAGCGATTTGGCCGTAGCATTTTCCCGGTAGCAGTCATGCAGGGCATCGCACAGGTCGCGCAGGCCCATGCCCTGATAGCGGCCAGAGCCTTCACGGGCGATGGAGGGCAATACGGCGTTCAGTGGCAGGTTGGCGTCATAGCTGCGCTTGAATTCCAGCAACTCGGTCAGCAACGTGCTCCACTTGCCCTTGGTGATACCCATGGAGAACAGCACCAGGAACGAGTACAGGCCAGTCTTCTCGACCACCAGGCCGCGCTCCCAAAGGAATTTGCTGACCACCGCCGCGGGAATACCGCGCTCATCGAGGCGTCCGCCTGCGGTCAGGCCGGGCATCACCAGGGTCACCTTGATCGGGTCGAGCAGCACGTAGTCCTCGGCCACATCGCCGAAACCATGCCAGTCGGCCTCTGGCTGCAGCAGCCAGTCCGGCGTCGACACGTCGTCGGCACCTTCGGTCTGCGGTGGCTGCCAGATGCTGAACCACCAGTCCTCGCAGCTCAGACTCTGGCCGAGATTGGCCAGCGCGCGGCGGAAACTCAGGGCTTCGTCGAAGGTTTCCTGGATCAACGAACGCCCCGCCGGCCCCTCCATCATCGCCGAAGCCACGTCCAGCGAGGCGATGATGCCGTACTGCGGCGAAGTGGAGATATGCATCATGAACGCTTCGTTGAAGCGGTCACGGTCGAGCTTGCGCACGCCGGTGCCCGCGCCGTTGCACACGCCCCCCTCCTGCACGTGAATCATCGACGCCTGGCTGAAGGCCGCCAGCAGCTTGTGAGTCGAATGGGTGGTGAACACCATGGGGCCACCCGCCTCACGGGTGGTGCCCATGCCGTAACGGCCGGCGTAGAACTCGTGGAAGGCGGCGTAGGCGTACCAGGCTTCGTCGAAATGCAGGACTTCTACCGAATCGCCGAGGGTACGTTTGATCAGCTCGGCGTTGTAGCACAGCCCGTCGTAGGTCGAGTTGGTCACTACCGCCAGCTTGACCTTGGGCTCACGACCGCGCGCCAGGGGGCTGGCATCGATCTTGGCCTGGATCGACTCGCGGGAGAACTCGCTCAGCGGAATCGGCCCGATGATACCCAGCTCGTTGCGTTCCGGGGACAGGTACAGCGGAATGGCGCCGGTCATGATGATCGCGTGGAGGATCGACTTGTGGCAGTTACGATCCACCAGCACCAGGTCGTCGCGGCCGACCATCGAATGCCAGACGATCTTGTTGGCGGTCGAGGTGCCATTGATCACGAAGTAGGTGTGGTCGGCGCCGAAATTGCGCGCAGCGCGCTCCTCGGCGGCGGCCAGCGGGCCGGTGTGGTCGAGCAGCGAGCCCAGTTCGGGCACCGATACCGAAAGGTCGGAACGCAGGGTGTTCTCACCGAAGAACTGGTGGAATGCCTGCCCTACCGGGCTCTTGCGATAGGCCACGCCACCGCCGTGGCCCGGTGTATGCCAGGAGTAATTGGACTGTGAGGTGTGCTGCACCAGCGCCTTGAAGAATGGCGGCAGCAGGCCGTCGAGGTAATTACGTGCGGCCCGTGCCACCTGTCGGGCCAGAAACGGCACGGTGTCCTCGAACAGATAGAGGATGCCGCGCAACTGGTTGAGGTCGGCCATGGCTTCGGCCGGCGCGTTCTCGATGGTGACCTGCTCGCCCAACGCGAAGATCGGCAGTTGCGGCGCACGCCGGCGGGCGATGCGAATCAGCTCGACCATATCCTGAAGCAAATGGCGATTTTCCCCGGCACCCTCGGCAGCGACCAGGATACAGGCCAGGCCATGATGGGTCGAGGCGACGATATGCCCTTCCGCCGAGCTGGCGGTGGAGAGGATGGTGAAACCGTCCTGTTCCAGTTCCTGGGCGATGGCTCGTACCCGCTCACCGGCCACGGTATCGGCCTTGATATCACGATGAACGATGAGTACGGGGAACTTGAGGTCTTTGTACATCAGCTACACCTGAGGTCATACGGGATTGGCCCGCTGTGTCCTCAGGGTAGAGGCTCGCCGGAAAGGACGGAACCCCTCGCAGGCGGAGCTATACGAAAAGGTCGCAATTCGCTGCTCAGGAGGCGGAAGTGCCCTGTTCCAGCTGCGCCCACAACGCCGGGGCGCCAGCGGATTTCTCGATCGCGGCCAGGCGCGCGGCATGCGCCGCCAGGTCTTCGGCACTGGCGGCGATCACTGCGCCTCGTGCCCGATCGGCCGGCAAACGGCGAATCGGCGTCGGCTGCTGACGACCATTGCCGTCGCCCTCCGAGCCATCGCCCGCCAGGGACAGATTGGTCTGCCCACCGGTCATCGCCAGGTAGACGTCGGCGAGAATCTCCGAGTCGAGCAAGGCGCCGTGCAGTTCACGGCCAGAGTTGTCTACGCCGTAGCGCTTGCACAGCGCATCGAGGCTGTTGCGCTGACCCGGATGACGCTCGCGGGCCATCTGCAGGCTATCGAGCACGTCGCAGTAGGAAGCGAGATCCGCCCGCTCGTGCTGACCGATCAGGGCGAACTCATTGTTGAGAAAGCCCACGTCGAACGGCGCGTTGTGGATGATCAGTTGTGCGCCTTTGATGAACTCGTAGAACTCGTCGGCGACTTCCTTGAAGCGCGGCTTGTCCTTGAGGTCTTCGCTGGTGATACCGTGAACCGCGATGGCGCCTTCGTCGATGTCACGATCCGGCTGCAGGTACACGTGGAAATGGCGCCCGGTCAGGCGACGGCCCTCGACTTCGACGCAGCCGATCTCGATGACCCGGTGGCCATCGCTCACCGGCATACCGGTGGTTTCAGTATCCAGTACGACTCTACGCACGCTTCATGCTCCTGATGTCTTCGACGCCGCGGTTGGCCAGTTGATCCGCTCGCTCATTGCCGGGGTGGCCGATATGGCCGCGCACCCATTGCCAGGTCACGTTGTGTCGGCTGACCTGCTCGTCCAGTTGCTGCCACAGGTCGGCATTCTTCACGGGTTCTTTCGCGGCGGTTTTCCAGCCACGCTTCTTCCAGTTGGGCATCCATTCCTGGATCCCCTTCATGACGTACTGCGAGTCGGTGACCAGGCGCACGTCACAGGGGCGTTTCAGTTCGGCCAGGCCGCGAATCGCGCCCATCAGCTCCATGCGGTTGTTGGTGGTCACGGCCTCACCGCCCCACAACTCCTTCTCCACACCCTGGAATACCAGTAATGCGCCCCAGCCACCGACGCCAGGATTGCCCTTGCAGGCACCGTCGGTGTAAAGCTCAACTTGTTCGGACATGCAGCGCCTTTATCTATCGATGTTGCCGGCTCAGGACGCTTCGCTATCGCGACGGCTGACCTTGGCTACCGGCATGGGCACCAGCTTGCCCATCGGTTCGCGACGGGACTGGCGCAGTGGACGCAGGCCGACCACCAGCTTGCGCGCCACCAATACGTAAAAACCGCCACCCGGCGACTGCCAGGCGCCGCCCCAGCGTTCCAGGGGCCCCAGCCGAGCCTGCCAGGCAGCGGAAGCAAGCGGCGGACGATAACATCCGAAGCGCCGTTTCTCCAGCGCGAAGCCGAGCAGGTTGAGCCAGTCGCCAAGACGCCCGGGGGCGATGCAGCGTGCGTCGTGAAGGATGTCATGGGCGAACAGATGGCGTACCCCCCAGGCACTCAGCGGGTTGATGCCAACCACCAGCAGATGCCCGCCCGGGCGCACGCTGCGCGCGGCTTCCCGCAACAGGCCATGGGGCGACTGGCAGAAGTCCAGGCCGTGCTGCAGCACCACCACATCGGCTGCATGCTCGACCAGCGGCCAGGACTGTTCCTCGCAAACGATCTCGACCCCCTCGAAGGGCGCGCCAAGGCGCACGCTGCGTTGAATCTGCCGGGTCTCGATAGAGGTTTCGGCACAAGGGCCGTAATGCACCAGATAGCCGCCGAAGAAGCGTTCCAGCTCTTCATCCAGCAGGCGTTGCTCCTGTTCCAGCAGCAGACGCCCCAACGGGCTGGTGAACCACTGTCGGGCAGCACCGATTAGCTGGAGCCAATCGGCGTCCGCCTGGGCAAAAGGATTGTCGCTCATGGGAAATACCTGCGTAGCCATCTTCAACAATGACACCTAAGATGCACCTTTGTCCCCAGCTTGGCGACCACCTGATGATCAAGATCGAAGCCCTGAGCGCATTTTCAGACAATTACATCTGGCTGTTGCAGGATGAGCAGCGCAAACGTGTCGCCGTAGTCGACCCCGGTGACGCGGCGCCTGTGCAGGCCTGGCTGCAGGCACATCCCGACTGGACGTTGAGCGACATTCTCATCACCCACCACCACCCCGACCATGTCGGTGGCGTCGAACAGTTGCGCCGCGAGACCGGTGCTCGCGTCTATGGCCCGGCTAAAGAGAACATCCCCGCCCGCGATCAGGCGCTGGTCGATGGCGAGCGTATAGAGGTACTTGGCCTGCCCCTGCAGGTGATCGACGTACCGGGCCATACCCTCGGCCATATCGCTTTCTACCAGGACGATCATCACTGGCTGTTCAGTGGCGACACCCTGTTCGCCGCTGGTTGCGGTCGACTGTTCGAGGGCACACCCGCGCAGATGCACCACTCGCTGCAACGCCTCGCCGCGCTGCCGGACAATACCCTTGTTTACTGCGCCCACGAATACACCCTGAGCAACCTGCGCTTCGCCCAGGCCGTCGAACCTGAGAACCCGGCTATCGCCGAGCGCCTGCGACAGGTCACCGAATGGCGCGAGCAAGGCCGTATCAGTCTGCCTTCGCAGCTACAACTGGAGCGCGCCACCAACCCGTTTCTGCGTGGCGCCGAAACATCGGTCAAAGAAATGATCGCCAGCCGCGAGGGGCGCACGATAGACGACGAGGCCGAGGTATTCGCAGCTCTACGTGCCTGGAAGGATCACTTCTGAAGCGCCGACTGGGCCGCAAAAACTCTGATCAAAACTTGACCACCCCTGGATCGGTTTCTAGAATCCCCCGACTTTCGATCCAGGACGCCCCCACCAACCAATGCCTTCGCAGCCTTGCAACTCATTGAATTCAAAGGTATTGGCCTTGCGCTACCCGGCGCTTGCCGTGGCCATCCTTGCCGTTCTCAGCGGCTGCCAAAGCCTGGATCAACAGACCGTTGACGCAGGCATCGCGGTCGACTTGAGCAGCAAAGCGCCGCACGAACCGCTGTGGATCAATGGGCCGGTGCAGGCCGAACAACCCAAGGACGTCTGGGAGCGGGTGCGCGCGGGCTACCAGTTGCAAGACAACATCGGCGTCAATCCGCGTATCGAGCAGCAACGCCTGTGGTTCGCCAGCAACCCGTCCTTCGTCGAAAAGTCCGGCGAACGCAGCAACCCGTACATCCACTACATCGTCGAGCGTCTGCAAGAACGCAACATGCCGATGGAGCTGGCACTGCTGCCGATGATCGAAAGCGCTTACAACCCCTTCGCCTATTCGTCGGCCAATGCCGTGGGCCTGTGGCAGTTCATCCCGTCCACGGGGCGCCACTTCAATTTGCGTCAGACCAGTTGGTACGACGGTCGTCGTGACGTCACCGCATCCACCCAGGCCGCCATGAATTACCTGGCCCGCCTGCACGAGATGTTCAACGGCGACTGGCTCCTCGCGCTGGCAGCCTATAACGCCGGTGAAGGTCGGGTCAGCCGCGCCATCGAGCGCAACCAGAAACTCGGTCTGCCGACCGATTACTGGAACCTGTCGCTACCCCAGGAAACCCAGAATTACGTTCCCAAGCTGCTCGCCCTGTCCCAGGTGATCATGGCGCCCGACGCCTACGGCGTGAGCCTGAGCCCGATCGCCAACGAGCCCTATTTCGAAGAAGTTGAGCTCAAGCAGCGCATGGATCTGTCGCGTATCGCCGCGCTCGCGGAAGTGGACGAAGACGAACTCTACCTGCTCAATCCGGCCTTCAAGAAACGCATCACCGTCGACGGCCCGCAGCATCTGCTGGTGCCGACCGAGAAGGTCGAACTGCTGACCGCCAACCTGTCGACCCTCAAACCTCAGGATCTGCAGAACTGGCAGGAATACGTGGTGCGCCCGGGCGATAACCTGCACGGCATCGCCAAGCGCTACGAACTGAGCGTCGCCAGCATCAAGGAGCTCAACCAGCTCGCTGGCAATACCTTGCGAATCGGCCAGCACCTCAGCCTGCCGGCCATGGGGCAGCCGGTGCCGGACTCGACGCCGCAGCGCACCACCAACACCGCCGTCGCATCCGCATCGCGTAACTATCAGGTGCGTAAGGGCGACAACCTGTGGCAAATCGCCAAGGCGCACAATGTCTCTGTCAGCGAAATCCAGCGCTGGAATGCGCTCAAGGGCAATGCTCTGCGGATCGGTCAGAATCTCAAGCTGCAGGGTACGGGCACGGCGGCTACCCAGGCCATCGCTCAGCTGGAGCGTGATGACGTGACCTACTACAAGGTGCGCAAAGGCGATTCGCTGCACCTGATCGCCAAGCGCTTCAACGTGCAGATGAAGAACCTGCAGAGCTGGAATCCACGCACCGGCAAGGCACTCAAGCCGGGCCAGGTACTGACCCTGCGCCTGCCTAACTGAAGTCCATTGCAACACACTTGATGCAAGTGGCCGGGGCCGGCCTTTTTCCTGTACAGACAAGCTGTTACTGTACGGAAACCTTTGCCGCCCCGGATCGGATATTGCACTTGAGACGCCCTCTCCTCTCGCTGATTTTCGGCCTGGCCACCAGCTTCCCGGCCCTGGCAACGCTCAGCGAAAGCCATGGCTATGCGCAGTTCGGCACGCTCAAGTATCCCGCCAGCTTTACCCACTTCGACTGGGTCAACCCGGAGGCGCCCAAAGGCGGCACCCTGCGGATCATGGCCTCCGGCAGCTTCGACACACTCAACCCCTATACCTTCAAGGGCACCAGCCCGGTCGCCACGGCCAACTTTCTGCAGTACGGCGTCAACGAGCTGAACGAGCCGCTGATGGTCGGTACCGGACAATACGATCCTTCCGGCGACGAACCTGCCTCCAGCTACGGACTGATTGCCCGTTCCGTCGAATACAGCGAGGATCGCAGCTGGGTGGTGTTCAACCTGCGCCCAGAGGCACGCTTTCATGACGGCAAGCCGATCACCGCCTACGATGTGGCTTTCTCCTACCGGCTGCTGCTCAAGGAAGGTCACCCGCAGTACCGTACCAACCTGCAGGAAGTGCAGCGGGTCGATATCCTCAATCGCCACCGCGTGCGCTTCGTCCTCAAGCGCTCGAACAATCCGCTGCTGATCCTGCGTCTGGGCGAATTACCGGTACTTCCGCAGCATTACTGGAAGGATCGTGACTTCAAGGCCACCACCTTCGAGCCGCCACTGGGCAGTGGCCCCTATCGCATAACCCGGGTCAACCCGGGGCGCAGCCTGAGCTTCGAACGGGTCGATGACTGGTGGGGGGCATCGCTGCCGGTCAACCGTGGCAAGTACAACTTCGATCGGGTCGAAGTGGACTTCTACCGCGATAGCCACGTCGCCTTCGAAGCCTTCAAGGCCGGGGAATTCGACCTCTATATAGAGCAGCAGGCGAAGAACTGGGCCAACAACTACCGCTTTCCTGCGGCCACCCGCGGTGACGTGGTTCGCGCGGAGATCCCTCATCAGATTCCCACCCAGACTCAGGCGCTGTTCATGAACATGCGCCGCGGCACCTTCGAGGATGTACGCGTTCGCGAAGCCCTGGGCCTGATGTTCGATTTCGAGTGGACCAACCGCACCCTCTTCAACAGCTCCTACACCCGCGCCGCCAGCTATTACCCCAACAGCGAATTCTCCGCCAAGGGCAAACCGGAGGGCGCGGAGTGGCTGCTGCTGTCGCCCTTTCGTGCCCAGCTACCGCCCCAGCTGTTCACCGAGCCATTCCAGATGCCGGTCACCGACGGCCGTGGCATCCCCCGGGAAACCTTGCGCCGCGCTCTCGGTCTACTGGCCGATGCAGGCTGGAAGCCCTCTGGCCAGCGCTTGCTGAACGACAAGGGACAGGCGCTGCGCTTCGAGATATTGCTGGTCAATCCCAATCTCGAGCGCATTCTTCAACCCTTCACCGAAAACCTCGCGAGCATCGGCATACAGGCCAACCTGAGAACGGTGGATCGCGCCCAGTACAAGCAACGTCTGGATCAGTTCGAATTCGACATGATATTGCTGACCCTGCCGCAAACCCTCAGCCCGGGCCTGGAGCAGTCGCTGTACTTCCATTCCAGCCAGGCCAGCGTCAAAGGCGGAAAGAACTACGCCGGCATCAACGACCCGGTGGTCGATGCCTTGCTCGAAAAGCTGCTCTCTGCCCGCAGCCGCGACGAACAGGTGGCCGCCACCCGCGCCCTGGATCGAGTGATGCTCTGGCAGTACTACACCATTCCCAACTGGTACATCGACTATCACCGCCTGGCGTACCGCAACCGCTTTGCATTCGTCACCACGCCGCCCTACACGCTGGGTCTGCGCACCTGGTGGCTGAAAACCACGGAGAACGCCCGATGACGCGTCCACTGCGCTCATTCCTGATGCACGGCAGCGCCCTGCTGCTGCTCGGCCTTGCCAGCCTGACCCAGGCCGCCCCGCAACACGCGTTGACGCTTTACGGCGAGCCGCCGAAGTACCCGGCCAACTTCAAACACTTCGACTACGTAAACCCCGATGCGCCCAAGGGTGGCATCCTGCGCCTGCCTGGCCTCAATGGCTTCGACAGCTTCAACCCGTTCATCCCCAAGGGCAACTCGGCGGATCGCCTGGGCCTGATCTACGACACCCTGACCTACCATTCGCCGGACGAGCCATTCACCGAGTACGGGTTGCTGGCCGAAAAAATCGAAAAGGGTGCGGACGACAGCTATGTGCGCTTTTTCCTCAATCCCAAGGCGCGCTTCAACGATGGTGAACCCGTCACCGCCGAGGACGTGATCTTCACCTTCAATACCCTGCTCGAGCATGGCGACCCCATGTACCGGCACTACTACGCGGATGTCGCAGAAGTCGTGGCCGAGAACGAGCGCACCGTGCGCTTCAACTTCAAGCATGCCGGCAACCGCGAGCTGCCGTTGATTCTCGGCCAGCTGGCTGTGCTGCCCAAGCACTGGTGGGCCAGCCGCGACTTCTCCCGCGGCGGCCTGGAAATCCCCCTGGGTAGCGGCCCCTACCGCATCGCCGGTTTCTCGCCGAACAGCTCGATTCGCTTCGAGCGGGTCAAGGACTGGTGGGCCAAGGATCTGCCCGTGGCCCGTGGCCAATACAACTTCGACGAAATTCGCGTCGAGTACTTCCGCGACATGGCGGTCGCCCTCGAGGCGTTCAAGGCCGGGCAGTTCGACGTCAACCTCGAGTACTCGGCCAAGGACTGGGCCACCGGCTACAACTCACCGGCTCTGCGCGCCGGACGCTTCGTGCAGGAGGCCTTCCCCAACCGCAACCCGGCCGGCATGCAGGGCTTCGTCTTCAATACCCGCAAGCCACTGTTCCAGGATGCGCGCGTGCGTGAAGCCATCGCGCTGCTGTTCGATTTCGAATGGGCTAACAAGCAGCTGTTCTACGGCGCCTACAAACGCACCCACAGCTACTTCGAGAACTCGGAAATGGCCGCCACCGGCCTGCCCAGCGAAGCGGAGCTGAAACTGCTGGAGCCGCTACGCGGGCAGATCCCCGAGCAGGTATTCACCGAGCCCTTCAAGACGCCGGTCAGCGACGGCAGCGGCATCATCCGCGACCAGGCCCGTCGCGCGTATCAGCTACTCACAGAGGCTGGCTATCGCATCGAGAACGACAAGATGGTCGATGCCAATGGCAACCAGCTGGCGTTCGAGTTTCTCAATCACCAGGCCAACCTGGAGCGGGTGATTCTGCCGTTCAAGCGTAACCTGGCGGAACTGGGGATCGACCTGCAGATTCGCCGCGTCGACGTTTCCCAGTACATCAACCGCCTGCGTTCGCGGGATTTCGACATGACCTCGGCGATCTGGCCGCAATCCAGCTCACCGGGCAACGAGCAGCGCGAGTTCTGGCACTCCAGCAGCGCCGACAACCCGGGCAGCCGCAACCTTATCGGCCTGCGCGATCCGGCCATCGATCAACTGGTCGACGGCCTGATCCGCGCCGACTCGCGCGAGTCGCTGATCACTCACACCCGCGCCCTGGATCGCGTTCTGCTGTGGGGCAACTACGTGGTGCCGAACTATTACGTCGACGCCTACCGCGTGGCCTACTGGAAGCGCTTCGGTCACCCGGAGAAATCGCCACTGTACGATTACGGCCTGATGACCTGGTGGCAGGAAAAGCCGGTCGGCGAAGTGGTAACGCCTGAAGAGAAGCCCACCACCGAGCAGGAAGAACGCTGAATGCTGGCTTATATCCTGCGGCGCCTGCTGCTGATCATTCCGACCCTGTTCGGCATTCTGGTGATCAACTTCGTGATCATCCAGGCAGCCCCTGGCGGCCCGGTCGAGCAGATGATCGCCAAACTCGAAGGATTCGATGCTGCCTCTGGCGGTGCCACGGGGCGTATATCCGGCGGCGGTGGCGGTGAGGTAGCGGCGGCCGGTTCCAATTACCGTGGCGCTCAGGGTCTCGACCCCGAGCTGATCGCCGAGATCGAGAAGATGTACGGCTTCGACAAGTCGGCGCCGGAACGCTTCTGGATCATGCTCAAGAACTACGCCCAGCTGGATTTCGGTGAAAGCTTCTTTCGCGACGCCAAGGTCATCGATCTGGTCGTGGAGAAGATGCCCGTGTCCATTTCCCTTGGATTATGGAGCACGTTGATCATGTATCTGGTGTCCATTCCGCTGGGCATCGCCAAGGCGACACGGCATGGCAGCGCGTTCGATGTGTGGACCAGTTCGGCGATCATCATCGGTTACGCGATACCGGCTTTCCTGTTTGCCATCCTGCTGATCGTGCTGTTCGCTGGCGGCAGCTATTACGACTGGTTCCCGCTGCGCGGGCTGACTTCGAGCAACTTCGACGAGCTGAGCTTCGGCGGCAAGCTGTTCGACTATTTCTGGCACCTGGCACTGCCGGTGACGGCCCTGGTGATCGGCAACTTCGCCACCCTCACCCTGCTGACCAAGAACAGCTTCCTCGACGAGATCAACAAACAGTACGTGACCACCGCCCGAGCCAAGGGCCTGAGCAACACCCGCGTGCTCTACGGTCACGTTTTCCGTAATGCCATGCTGCTGATCATCGCCGGCTTTCCGGCGGCCTTCATCGGCATCTTCTTCACCGGATCCTTGCTGATCGAGGTGATCTTCTCCCTCGACGGTCTCGGTCTGCTGAGCTTCGAGGCGGCGATCAACCGCGACTATCCGGTGGTCTTCGGCACCCTGTTCATCTTCACCTTGCTGGGGCTGGTCGTGAAACTGATTGGCGACATCACCTACACCCTGGTCGATCCGCGCATCGACTTCGAAAGCAGGGAGGGCTGACATGGCACTTTCCCCGCTCAATCAACGCCGTTTCGAACGCTTCAAGGCCCATAAACGCGGCTGGTGGTCGCTGTGGATCTTCCTCGCCCTGTTCTTCGTGACCCTGGGTGCCGAGCTGATCGCCAACGACAAACCCCTGGTGGTCAGCTACGACGGCGAACTGTACTTCCCGGTGCTCAAGCGCTACCCGGAAACCACCTTTGGTGGCGAATTCCCCCTGCAGGCCAACTACAAGAGCCCGTACATCCAGGATCTGATCGAGCAGAAGGATGGCTGGATGGTCTGGCCGCCGATCCCGTTCAGCTACTCCAGCATCAACTACGAGCTGAAAGTCCCTGCCCCCGCGCCGCCCTCGGCGGACAACTGGCTAGGCACCGATGATCAGGGCCGCGACGTGCTTTCCCGGGTGATCTACGGTTTCCGCATTTCCGTGCTGTTCGCCCTGACCCTGACCCTGGCCAGCTCGGTGATCGGCGTCGCGGCTGGTGCCGTGCAGGGTTTCTACGGCGGCTGGGTGGATCTGACCGGTCAGCGCGTCCTGGAGATCTGGTCCGGCCTGCCGGTGCTGTACCTGTTGATCATCCTGGCGAGCTTCGTGCAACCGAACTTCTGGTGGCTACTCGGCCTGATGCTGCTGTTTTCCTGGATGAGCCTGGTGGATGTGGTGCGTGCCGAGTTCCTGCGCGGCCGCAACCTGGAGTACGTGCGCGCCGCACGCGCGCTGGGCATGCGTAACGGCTCGATCATGTTCCGGCATATCCTGCCCAACGCCATGGTCTCGACCATGACGTTCCTGCCCTTCATCCTCACGGGCGCCATTGGCACCCTCACCGCTCTGGACTTCCTCGGCTTCGGCCTGCCGGCCGGCTCACCGTCCCTCGGCGAACTGGTGGCGCAGGGCAAATCCAATCTGCAGGCACCCTGGTTAGGGGTGAGTGCCTTCGCCGTGCTGGCCATCATGCTCAGCCTCTTGGTATTCATCGGCGAGGCCGCCCGCGATGCCTTCGACCCGAGGAAATAAGATGTCCCATCCCGAAAACCTCGTCGAAGTGCGTGACCTGTCCGTCGCATTCGTCAATGGCGACAGCCATCGGCAGGTCGTCAACAACATCAGCTTCGACATTCGCCGCGGCGAAACCCTGGCACTGGTCGGCGAAAGTGGCTCCGGCAAGTCGGTCACCGCTCACTCGATCCTGCGCCTGCTGCCCTACCCGCAGGCTCAGCACCCTAACGGCAGCATCCACTATGCCGACCAGGATCTGCTCAAACTCAGCGAGAAGAAGCTGCGTGGTATCCGTGGCAATCGTATCGCCATGGTGTTCCAGGAGCCGATGACGTCCCTGAACCCGCTGCACAGCATCGAGAAGCAGATCAACGAGGTACTCGCCCTGCACAAGGGGCTGAGCGGCAAGGCAGCCACCCGGCGCACCCTGGAGCTGCTGGAGCTGGTTGGCATTCCAGAGCCGCAGAAGCGCCTCAAGGCCCTGCCCCACGAGCTTTCCGGGGGGCAACGTCAACGCGTGATGATTGCCATGGCCCTGGCCAACGAGCCGGAGCTGTTGATCGCCGATGAACCGACGACCGCTCTGGACGTCACCGTGCAGTTGAAAATTCTCGAACTGCTCAAGGATCTGCAGGCGCGTCTGGGCATGGCCATGCTGATCATCAGCCATGACCTCAACCTGGTACGGCGTATCGCCCAACGCGTTTGCGTGATGCAGAACGGTGAGCTGGTCGAACAAGCTGACTGCGAAGCGTTGTTCAACAACCCGCAGCATCCCTATACCCGCGAGTTGCTGGCGGCGGAGCCGGATGGCAATCCGGTGGACACGGAAACTGCCGAGACCATGCTCGAAGTCGAGAATCTGCGCGTCTGGTTCCCAATCAAGAAAGGCCTGCTCCGCCGTACCGTGGATCATGTAAAGGCAGTGGACGGCATCAATTTCAGTCTGCAACGCGGCCAGACCCTGGGCATCGTCGGCGAGAGCGGCTCGGGTAAATCCACGCTGGGGCTGGCGATTTTGCGCCTGATCGGCAGCCAGGGCGGTATTCGCTTCGACAAGCATTCTCTGGATGGCTTGTCGCAGAATCAGGTGCGTCCGTTCAGGCGGCAGATGCAGGTGGTGTTCCAGGATCCCTTCGGCAGCCTCAGCCCGCGTATGACGGTAGGCATGATCGTCGGCGAAGGTCTGCGCATTCACGGCATCGGCAACGATGCCGAGCAGGAACAGGCCATTATCGAAGCGCTTCTGGAAGTAGGCCTGGATCCTGAAAGCCGCCACCGCTATCCCCACGAGTTCTCCGGTGGGCAGCGGCAACGTATCGCTATCGCTCGCGCCCTGGTGCTCAAGCCGGCATTGATCCTGCTGGATGAGCCAACCTCGGCACTGGATCGCACCGTGCAGCGCCAGGTAGTCGAGCTGCTGCGCTCATTGCAGACCAAATACAACCTGACCTATCTGTTCATCAGCCATGATCTGGCGGTGGTACGGGCGCTCAGCCATCAGCTGATGGTGGTCAAGCAAGGCCAGGTGGTCGAGCAAGGTGACGCTGAGTCGATCTTCCAGACTCCGCAGCACCCCTACACCCAGCAATTGCTGGAAGCTGCGTTCCTGTCGCCGGCTAGCAGCGCGTAGGCCTGCCATGGCGGCATGTAAAAGGCCCCGCCATCTTGCGACGCGGGGCCTTTTCTTTGCTCTGAGATAAGCGAGCCGAAGCACACAGCAGAAACACAAAGGCCCCGAAATCGGGGCCTTTGTTTAGTGAAGCAGGCAGTTGCGCTTAGAAGCGCTCGATGTCTGCCTTGCTCTCCAGTTGCTTGCGGAAAGCCGCGAAGTCCTGCTGGCCGCTGCGTGAGGCGAGGAAACGACGGTACATCGTCTTCTCCTCTTCGCTCAGCGCTTCCTCAGGTTCGCTGACGCCTTTCAGGCGTACCACCACGAAGTCCCCATTGCCCAGCGTTACACCACTGAACTCTGAGGTTTCACCAGCAGGCTTGGGCATGCGGAACAGCGCCTGCAGCACAGCCGGGTCGACACCTTCCTGATTGCGCGTGGCGGCTTCCACCACTTGCCACTCCGAACCTTCCGCCTGCGCCTTGCCATCACGCAGCTCGGCGACCAATGCCTCACCAGCGGCCTTGGCAGCCTCGCTGGCACGGGTCTGGGTCAGCTGATCGCGGATGCTGTCGCTCACCTGCTCCAGCGTCAGCTGTTGCGGCTTGCGGTGCTCCTTGACGCGAATCACCACCAGGGTGCTCGGGTCGAGCTCGATGACGCCGCTGTTGCTACCGTCTTCCAGCACTTCCTGGCTGAAGGCAGCCTGCAGCACTTGGCGGTTACCGGCAAGACCTTCGCCACCCTGGCGACCAATGGGCTCACTGGTCTGCACCTTAAGACCCAATTCCTGGGCTGGTTGCAGCAGATCCGAGGACTCGAACGCGGCGTCTTCCAGTTGCTTGGTCGCTTCGACGAAACGAAGCTCGACACGCTGAGCCTTGAGATCGGCCTCGAGCTTTTCCTGCATGCTGGCGAGCGACGGTACTTCAGGAGCCTGCACACCCAACAGCTTGATCAGGTGCCAGCCGAATTCGCTGCGTACCGGCGCCGATACTTCGTCTTTGTTCAATGCGTAGAGAGCATCCTCGAAGGCTGGGTCGTATACACCCTTGCCAGCGTAGCCGAGATCACCGCCATCGCTGGCGGAACCTGGATCCTGGGAGAAATCCTTGGCTAGTGCAGCGAAGTCTTCGCCTTGCTGCAGGCGTTTCTGCACGTCTTCGATCTGGGCTTTGGCCTGTTCGTCGCTGACGTCGCCGCCGACTTCGATGAGGATATGCGCCGCCTGACGCTGCTCAGCCAGGTTGGCGATTTCCGACTCGTACGCGGCTTTCAGCTCGTCGTCGCTGACCGAAATATCCGCGAAGAATGCATCTTTCTTCAACTCGACGTATTCCAGAACCACCTGCTCCGGGCTCATGAACTGAGACTGCTGAGCATCGTAGTAGGCTTTGATGTCGTCATCGCTGACCTGCACCGCATCGGTATCCACCTTGATGGTACGAGTCGCGAAGTCACGGGTCTGTTTCTCCAGCCGGGCGAATGCCGCCACTTCTTCGTCTGTGACGAAACCGCTGCCGGACAGACCGGCACGCAGCTGACCGATCAGCATCTCCTGCTCGAGCATCTGACGGAATTGCATGCGGGTGTAGCCGAGCTGACGAATAACCTGGTCGAAACGATCCGCATTGAAGCGGCCATCCACCTGGAATTCAGGCGTCTGTACGATCACCTGGTCGAGTGCAGGCTGAGAAAAGGCGAATTTGGCATCCGCAGCGCCCTGCAGCAGCAGGGAGCGCTCGATCAAACCTTTCAGCGAAGCGTCACGCAGCAGATTCTCATCCAGCAGTGAAGGGTCGAATTCCTGGCCGAGCTGCTGCAACAGCTGACGACGCTGCATTTCCACAGCCTGATTGAGTTCGTTCTGGCTAATCGCCTCGCCATTCACCTTGGCGGCATTCTGACTGTTGCCACTACCGGTGAAGATGGCATCGACCCCGGTCAGCGCCAACAGGGCGACGATCAGGCCGATGATGGTTTTGGCAATCCAACCCTGTGAATTGTCCCTGATATTTTGCAGCATGCTTCCCCCAGAACGACCACGTACTAAAAATGGCCGCGCAGCGTGGGTAAAATCCGGATAGAAGAAAGGCGCATCCTGGGATGCGCCTTCTCGTAACGTGCGAAGCGGATCGGGATCATCAAATCTACAATCCCCGGTGTGACAGACCTGATGGTCTTATTGCCGCCCCACAACCGAGCCGGGGTTAGCCGACCCGGCGGGCAAAGGCCCGAAGACGCTTAGTTAACGGCGTCTTTCAGGGCTTTACCAGCTTTGAAACCAGGGATCTTGGCAGCAGCGATGCTAATCGGCTTGCCAGTCTGCGGGTTGCGACCAGTGCGAGCAGCGCGCTCTTTGACAGCGAAAGTACCGAAACCCACCAGTACGACGGAGTCACCAGCTTTCAGAGCGCCAGTAACGGATTCAATCACTGCGTCCAGCGCACGGCCAGCAACAGCTTTCGGGATATCAGCAGATGCAGCGATGGCATCGATCAGTTCCGACTTGTTCACTCTAAGTCCCCTTAATTTCGGTTGAGTTTGTTTCTTGATTTTAATGGAAGCGAATCGGGTGCTGGATGGCTCTGCCGACACGGTAAGAACCGCTTTATAGCAAGGGCTCTAAAATTGTGTCAAGGAAGCCACCCGGCTAATGCGTGCTGATTCGCTCCTTGGAATCAGACTCGCGTTTTTCATCCTTTGCAACCAACTCCGGAGCCGCGTCTGGCAAGGGCTCCGGGGCGTATTGCAGCGCAATTTGCAGGACCTCGTCAATCCATTTGACCGGTTTAATCTGCAGGTCTTGCTTGATGTTCTCCGGAATTTCCTTGAGGTCGCGAATATTTTCCTGGGGAATGATCACGGTTTTGATTCCACCGCGATGCGCCGCAAGCAGTTTTTCCTTCAAGCCACCGATCGCCAGAACCTGACCGCGAAGGGTGATTTCTCCGGTCATCGCGACATCGGCGCGCACTGGAATTTGCGTCAATGCCGACACCAGCGCGGTACACATACCGACGCCCGCACTCGGGCCATCCTTCGGTGTCGCCCCTTCCGGCATGTGGATGTGGATGTCGCGTTTTTCGTAGAAATCCGGCGCCACACCCAGGCTTTGCGCACGGCTGCGCACCACTGTTTGCGCGGCTGTGATCGATTCGAGCATCACATCGCCCAACGAACCGGTCTTGATCAGATTGCCCTTGCCAGGCACCACCGCGGCCTCGATTGTCAGCAGCTCGCCGCCGACCTGAGTCCACGCCAGACCGGTTACCTGACCGATCTGATCCTGCTGCTCAGCGAGGCCATAGCGATGCTTGCGTACGCCCAGGAAGTCTTCCAGCGAGTCGGCCGTGACCAGCACATGGAAGCGTTTTTCCTTGGCATGCTGCTTGACCGCACGCCGGCAAACTTTGGCGATCTGCCGTTCCAGACTCCGCACACCCGCTTCTCGGGTGTAGTAACGAATAATGTCACGGATCGCCTCGTCCTCGAACTCCAACTCGGTTTTTTTCAAGCCATTGGCCTGAATCTGCTTGGGCGCGAGGTATTTGACGGCGATATTGACCTTCTCGTCTTCGGTATAACCCGGCAGACGAATCACCTCCATACGATCCAGCAACGCAGCCGGGATGTTCATGGAGTTGGCGGTGCACAGGAACATCACGTCCGAGAGGTCGTAGTCGACTTCGAGGTAATGGTCGTTGAAGTTGTGATTCTGCTCCGGATCGAGCACCTCGAGCAGTGCAGAGGCAGGATCGCCACGCATGTCCTGGCCCATCTTGTCGATTTCGTCGAGCAGGAACAGCGGATTACGTACGCCAACCTTGGTCATTTTCTGGATCAGGCGCCCGGGCATCGAACCAATGTAGGTACGGCGATGGCCGCGAATTTCCGCTTCGTCGCGCACGCCGCCCAGGGCCATACGCACGAACTTGCGATTGGTGGCGCTGGCAATGGATTCGGCCAGAGACGTCTTGCCAACGCCAGGCGGGCCGACCAGGCAGAGAACCGGCCCCTTGAGCTTCTTCACGCGCTTCTGTACGGCGAGATACTCGAGGATGCGTTCCTTGACCTCTTCGAGGCCGTAATGATCGGCATCCAGAATGCTTTCGGCGCGAGTCAGATCCAGGCGCACCTTGCTTTGCGCCTTCCACGGCACGTTCACCAGCCAGTCGATGTAGGAACGCACCACCGTGGCTTCAGCGGACATCGGCGACATCTGCTTGAGCTTGTTCAACTCAGCCTGGGCCTTGCCGTAGGCTTCCTTGGTAAGCCCGGCATTCTCAATGCGGCGCTTGAGCTCATCGAGCTCGTTGTGCCCTTCCTCACTGTCACCCAGCTCCTTCTGAATGGCCTTCATCTGCTCATTCAGGTAGTACTCGCGCTGGCTGCGCTCCATCTGTTTCTTCACGCGGCCGCGAATGCGTTTTTCAACCTGAAGCAGGTCGATTTCGGCATCCAGCAGGGCCAACACATGCTCGACACGGGTCGGCAGATCGACGATCTCGAGGATTTCCTGCTTCTGCTCGATCTTCAGCACCATGTGCGCCGCCATGGTATCGACCAGACGGCTTGGCTCATCGATGCTGTTAAGCGATGACAGCACCTCGGCAGGCACTTTCTTGCCTAGCTGAACGTATTGTTCGAACTGGCTAAGCAGACTGCGGGTGAACACCTCGGCTTCACGCTCTGGCGCGTCGATCTCGTCGAGCAACTGGACTTCGGCACGGCTATAGCCGTCAGCCTCGATGAACTGCTCGATTTCGCCGCGCTGCTCGCCCTCGACCAGCACCTTGACGGTGCCATCGGGCAATTTGAGCAACTGCAGAACGGTCGCAACGGTACCGACTCGGTAGAGCCCTTCTTCACTCGGTTCATCGTCAGCGGGATTCTTCTGGGCCAGCAGCAGGATCTGCTTTTCCCCATTCATCGCCGCTTCGAGCGCTTCGATGGATTTCTCGCGGCCTACGAAAAGCGGGATGACCATGTGCGGATAGACCACGACATCGCGCAAAGGCAGGAGAGGCAATTCGATGGTTGTCTTCATGATTTTGGCTCTACGGCGGCCTTGCGGCCGTAAACGGTGGGAGTACCCTTGGCCCTAAGATGGGGGTAGCCCCAAGAAAAAACAAGCACTGCTGTCGGTAAAAGCAAAGGGGCCCGCAGGCCCCTTGCTTTCAACAGATGACAAACGCGTTACGCGTCAGGCGCTGCCTTGGCAGGCGGCTCGATGTTTTCGTAGATCAGCAGCGGTTTGGAACTGCCATCGATGACACTTTCATCGATGACCACCTTGCTGACGTCCGATTGCGACGGAATGTCATACATGGTGTCGAGCAGTACACCTTCGAGAATCGAGCGCAGGCCACGGGCACCGGTCTTGCGCTCCAGCGCCTTGAGAGCCACGGCCTTGAGCGCGTCAGGACGGAATTCGAGATCCACCCCTTCCATCTCGAACAGCTTGCCGTACTGCTTGGTCAGCGCGTTCTTCGGCTCGGTGAGAATCTGCACCAGCGCAGCCTCGTCCAGCTCCTCCAGCGTTGCGATGACCGGCAAGCGGCCAACGAACTCGGGAATCAGACCGAACTTGACCAGGTCGTCCGGCTCGATCTCACGCAACGACTCGCCAATCTTCTTCTCGACATCCTTGGTGCGAACTTCGGCACTGAAGCCGATGCCGCCCTTGGTGGAGCGTCCCTGGATCACCTTCTCGATGCCGGCAAAAGCGCCACCGCAGATGAACAGGATGTTGCGCGTGTCGACCTGCAGGAACTCCTGCTGGGGATGCTTGCGGCCACCCTGAGGCGGAACGGAGGCAACGGTGCCTTCGATCAGCTTCAGCAGTGCCTGCTGCACGCCCTCGCCCGATACGTCACGGGTGATGGACGGATTGTCGGACTTGCGGGAAATCTTGTCGATTTCATCGATGTAGACGATCCCCATCTGGGCCTTCTCGACATCGTAATCGCACTTCTGCAGCAGCTTCTGAATGATGTTCTCGACGTCTTCACCCACGTAGCCGGCTTCGGTCAGGGTGGTCGCGTCGGCGATGGTGAAAGGAACGTTCAACAGACGCGCCAGGGTTTCAGCCAGCAGCGTCTTGCCCGAGCCAGTCGGGCCGAGGAGCAGGATATTGCTCTTGCCGAGCTCGACATCGTCCTTTTTCTCGCGCTGGTTGAGGCGCTTGTAGTGGTTATAGACCGCGACCGCCAGAATCTTCTTGGCCCGTTCCTGACCGATCACGTACTGATCGAGGATCGCGCTGATTTCCTTGGGGGCCGGCAGTTTGTGCGCGCTGCTCTCGGCCTGGGCTTCTTGCACCTCCTCACGGATGATGTCATTGCACAGGTCGACGCACTCGTCGCAGATAAAAACCGAGGGGCCAGCAATCAATTTGCGCACTTCATGCTGGCTTTTGCCGCAGAAGGAGCAATAAAGCAGCTTGCCGTTGTCCTCGCCGTTGCGGGTGTCAGTCATTCGATCAATCCAATACCGTAGGCTTAAAACACAAGATGGAGCCAAACCGGGGCATTTTCAAGCCCGATGTGCAGCTGACCGATCATTGCCGGTCAGCGTGCCTCCCTCTTCAGCCGATTTGCTCGCGACGGCTGTGTACCTTGTCGATCAGGCCGTAGTTGACGGCTTCCTCGCCGCTCATGAAACGGTCGCGATCGGTGTCACGGGCGATCACTTCGATCGGCTGGCCGGTGTGATTGGCCAGCACCTGATTCAGGCGCTCACGAATGAAGAGGATTTCCTTGGCATGGATTTCGATGTCCGAGGCCTGGCCCTGGAAACCGCCCAGCGGCTGGTGAATCATCATGCGCGAGTGCGGCAGGCAGTAACGCTTGCCCGCAGCGCCACCCGCCAGCAACAGGGCGCCCATGCTGCAGGCCTGACCGATGCAGGTAGTCGACACGTCAGGTTTGATGAACTGCATGGTGTCGTAGATCGACATACCGGCAGTCACCGAACCGCCTGGCGAGTTGATGTACAGGTGGATGTCCTTGTCCGGGTTTTCGGCCTCAAGGAACAGCAGTTGCGCGGCCACCAGGTTGGCCATGTAGTCTTCGACCGGGCCGATCAGGAAGATCACCCGCTCTTTCAACAGACGCGAATAGATGTCGTAGGCGCGCTCGCCACGTGCGGACTGCTCGACGACCATGGGAACCAGACCGCCTGCGGCCTGGATATCGGACATTTGCTGCATGAAAGGATTGTGCGACATTTCCAGCACTCGCTCCCTAATAAAAGTCATGTCTCGAAGACGCATAAGCCAGCACTGAGGCTGGCTTATGGTGTTCTCGAACGAGGTGAAGGAATCAGGCGGCCTGCGGAACTTCTGCCGGCTTGACTGCTTCTTCGTAAGAGACCGATTTGTCAGTCACATTGGCCTTCTGCAAAACAGTATCTACAACTTGCTCTTCCAGTACAACCGAACGAACTTCGTTCAGTTGCTGGTCGTTCTTGTAGTACCACGCCACGACCTGCTCTGGCTCCTGGTAGGCCGAAGCCATTTCCTGGATCAGCTCACGGACGCGGGCGTCATCTGGCTTGAGTTCGAACTGCTTGACCACTTCGGCAACGATCAGGCCGAGGGACACGCGGCGCTTGGCTTGTTCTTCGAACAGCTCGGCCGGCAGTTGATCAGGCTTGATGTTGCCACCGAACTGCTGAACGGCCTGCACGCGCAGATTGTTCACTTCGTTGGCGATCAGCGCTTTCGGCACGTCGACCGGGTTGGCAGCCAGCAGGCCGTCCATTACCTGGTTCTTGATCTTGGATTTGATCGCCTGGCGCAGCTCACGCTCCATGTTCTTGCGAACTTCGGTGCGGAAGCCTTCCAGACCGCCTTCCTTGATGCCGAACAGAGTGAAGAACTCGTCATTCAGCTCTGGCAGCTGAGGAGCGGAGACGCTGTTCACGGTTACGGTGAACTCGGCAGTCTTGCCAGCCAGATCGAGGTTCTGATAGTCCTCGGGGAAGGTCGGATTGATCACCCGCTCTTCACCAGCCTTGGCGCCGATCAGGGCGTCTTCGAAGCCCGGGATCATGCGGCCGGAGCCCAGCACCAGCTGGGTGCTGGTGGCGGAACCGCCAGCGAAGGCCTCGCCGTCGATCTTGCCAACGAAGTCGATGTTCAGTTGGTCGTCTTTCTCGGCAGCACGCTCGACAGCTTCGAAGCGGGTATTCTGCTTGCGCAGGATATCCAGCATGTTGTCGACATCGGAGTCAGCCACGTCAGCCTGCTGACGCTCGATGGCAATGCCTTCCAGGCCGCCAACCTTGATTTCCGGGAACACTTCGAAGGTAGCGATGAATTCCAGATCCTTGCCCTTCTCCAGCACTTTCGGCTCGACCGAAGGCTGACCAGCAGGAGTGAGCTTCTGCTCGGCAATGGCCTCATAGAAGGAGGACTGAATGACATCACCTACAGCTTCCTGGCGCGCATCAGCCTCGAAACGCTGACGAATCACGCTCATTGGCACTTTGCCAGGACGGAAACCAGGGATCTTGGCCTTCTGTGCAGTCTGCTGCAGACGCTTGTTGACCTGAGTCTCGATACGCTCGGCCGGCACAGTAATGCTCATGCGGCGCTCGAGAGCGGAAGTGCTTTCAACAGAAACTTGCATGGATATTCCTCGTTGCACAGACGTATGCCGGCCGTTTACCGACCCCATTTAAGGGCATGCATTCTAGAGGGAGGTGTTGCAGAAGTCACCCTAGATGCAGGTGGCAAACGGGAGGGGCGCTTAAAGATGGTGCGGACGGAGAGACTCGAACTCTCACGCCTTGCGGCGCTGGAACCTAAATCCAGTGTGTCTACCAATTCCACCACGTCCGCGTGGCAATACCTTTTACAAACAAAAACGCCAGGCTTTTAAGGGCCTGGCGTTTCAGAATATGGGGTGGACGAAGGGGATCGAACCCTCGACACCAGGAGCCACAATCCTGTGCTCTACCAACTGAGCTACGCCCACCATATTGCTTTGCTGCTTTACTTGTGCCGATTCACCTAGTGGCGCACCCGGCAGGACTCGAACCTGCGACCATCCGCTTAGAAGGCGGATGCTCTATCCAGCTGAGCTACGGGCACTTATCCATCCACTAGAGCAGACTTCAAGTTTCGGCTAGAGCGGCCACTTTCGTTGCTGCCTTTGCCGCTTTACCCTGTCACTTGCTGTGCTCGCCAAGTGGTGCGCATCTTATAGAGGCACCCCTGAGTCGTCAACACCCAAATCTAAAAAATTCAGTTAGATAAAGGAGTTACACCAAATCTGCTGTCTGGCGCCTTTGCCCTTCCTTAATGCCATGCGAGAATGCGCGTCCTTTTTCACTCCCTTTCAATGGTTAACCGAGCGCAATGACCGCACAACTGATAGATGGCAAAGCGATTGCCGCCAATATCCGCCAGCAGATCGCCCAGCGCGTCGCCGAAAGGCGTCAGCAAGGACTGCGCGCCCCCGGCCTGGCGGTGATCCTGGTCGGCAGCGATCCCGCCTCTCAGGTTTATGTCGCGCACAAGCGCAAGGATTGCGAGGAAGTCGGCTTCGTTTCCCGCGCTTATGACCTGAGCGCCGAAACCAGCCAGGACGAATTGCTGAGCCTGATCGACTCACTGAATGAAGACGCGACCATCGACGGTATCCTGGTGCAGTTGCCGCTACCGGCGCACCTCGACTCATCCCTGCTACTGGAGCGCATCCGCCCGGACAAGGATGTGGACGGTTTCCATCCCTACAACATCGGCCGCCTGGCCCAGCGCATGCCGCTGCTGCGCCCCTGCACACCCAAAGGCATCATGACCCTTTTGGCCAGCACTGGCGTCGACCTCTATGGCCTGCATGCCGTGGTAGTGGGTGCTTCCAATATCGTTGGCCGCCCCATGGCGATGGAGTTGCTGCTCGGTGGCTGTACCGTGACCGTGACTCACCGCTTTACCAAGGACCTGGCCGGTCATGTAGGCCAGGCTGACATCGTCGTGGTCGCGGCGGGCAAGCCCGGGCTGGTCAAGGGCGAGTGGATCAAGGAAGGCGCCATCGTCATCGACGTAGGCATCAACCGTCAGACCGACGGCAAGCTGATTGGCGACGTGATCTATGAGACTGCCCTGCCCCGCGCCGGTTGGATCACTCCGGTTCCAGGTGGCGTCGGCCCGATGACCCGCGCCTGCCTGCTGGAGAACACCCTGCACGCGGCCGAACACCTGCACGCCTGAGCATCGGGAGCGGCAGCCTCTGCCGCTCCCTGCTCTTTCACTTGCGTGCCTGCTCCCAGGATTTGAGCAGTTCCTCGTAGGCAATCGTCTCGCCCTTCGGTTTCTCGTTTGCCAGCTTCGGCTTGGGCGCGCCCGGCTGATCGAACCAGTATTGCGGATCACGTGGTTCATTGAGCTTGGGCCCGCACTCGCCCAGCACGTTGGAGCGCTCCAGACGACCCAGCATGGTGTCCTGGGCTTCGGCCAAGCCATCGAGGGCTTCCTGAGGCGTCTTGTCGCCGCTGGCAGCTTCGGCGATGTACTGCCACCAGAGCTGCGCCAGACGCGGATAGTCCGGTACGTTGGTGCCGGTAGGCGTCCATTGCACGCGGGCCGGGCTGCGGTAGAACTCCACCAATCCGCCAAGCTTGGGCGCCACGTCGGTCATGGCCTGGGAGTTGATGTCCGACTCGCGGATCGGCGTCAGGCCGACCAGGGTCTTCTTCAGCGATACCGTCTTCGACGTCACGAACTGGGCATACAGCCATGCCGCCAGGCGCTGTTTCTCCGGCGTGGAATGCAGGAACGTCCAGGAACCGGCGTCCTGATAGCCGAGCTTCATCCCTTCTTCCCAATACGGCCCCTTGGGCGATGGCGCCATGCGCCACTTCGGCGTGCCGTCTTCGTTCACCACGGGCAAGCCTGGCTTGGTCATGTCGGCGGTGAAGCCCGTATACCAGAATATCTGCTGCGCGATGTGCCCCTGGGCGGGTACTGGCCCTGATTCGGAAAAGGTCATGCCCTGGGCCTCGGACGGCGCATAGGCGCGCATCCAGTCGACGTATTTCTGGGTCGCGTAGACCGCCGCCGGCCCATTGGTGTCGCCACCACGCGCAACACTGGAGCCCACCGGGCGGCAGCCGTCCACGCGAATGCCCCACTCGTCCACCGGCAGGCCGTTGGGCAGCCCCTTGTCGCCGCCACCGGCCATGGAGAACCAGGCATCGGTAAAGCGCCAGCCCAGGGACGGATCCTTCTTGCCGTAATCCATGTGGCCGTAGACACGCTTGCCGTCGATTTCCTTGACGTGCTTGCTGAAGAACTCGGCGATGTCTTCGTAGGCCGACCAGTTCACCGGTACACCCAGCTCATAGCCGTAGAGTTCCTGGAACTTGGACTTCAGCTCCGGGCGCTCGAACCAGTCGGCGCGAAACCAGTAGAGGTTGGCGAACTGCTGGTCGGGCAGCTGGTAGACCTTGCCATCCGGGCCGGTGGTGAAGGAAATGCCGATGAAATCCTGCAGATCCAGGGTTGGCGAGGTCACGTCCTTGCCCTCGTTGGCCATCATGTCGGTGATCGACACCGTCTTGCCATAGCGAAAGTGCGTGCCGATCAGGTCGGAATCATTGACCCAGCCATCGTAGATGTTGCGCCCGGACTGCATCTGCGTCTGCAGCTTCTCGACCACGTCGCCTTCCTGCATCAGGTCGTGGGTCAGGCGGATGCCGGTGATCTCGGTAAAGGCCTTGGCCAGCACCTTGGCCTCGTATTCGTGGGTGGTCAGGGTCTCGGAGACGACCTTGATCGACAGGCCGCGAAACGGCTCGGCGGCCTTGATGAACCACTGCATCTCCTTGAACTGCTCCTCCGGGGTCAGCGTGGATGGGGTGAACTCCTTGCCGATCCAGCTGCGGGCCGCATCCTCGTGCGCGTCAGCCCAGGCCTGGGGCACGCTGGCACACAACGCCAGCAGCGCCGACAACGCCATGCCCTGTCGAATCTTGTTGTTATCGTCGAACATAGACACCTCCATTGATTATCAGACATAGCCCGACCAGCCGCGCCTTGGCGGCGCCCGGCCGGGCCGTTCACCCCCGGCGCATCACCAGCAGCAACCAGGCCAGCGCCGCCACGGACGCGATCCATACCGGCCAGTCGGTCGCACCTATAACCAGCAGATGCAGATAGGCGCTGCCCAGCAGACCGATGAACAGCCGATCGCCACGGGTCGTGGCAATGGGCAGGAAGCCCTTGCGCCTGACACTCGGCGAACGCAGCTCCCACACACTCATGAGCACCAGCAACAATCCGACCGACGCGAAGAACACGGCGGTCGGCAGAGTCCAGGCCATCCACTGCATGCGTAGCCTCCTTACACCCGACCAAGGGCGAAGCCCTTGGCCACGTGATTGCGTATGAACCAGATCACCAGTACGCCCGGCAGGATGGTCAGCACTCCGGCCGCGGCCAATACGCCCCAGTCGATGCCGGAGGCCGATACGGTACGGGTCATCACCGCCGCGATCGGCTTGGCATCCACCGACGTCAGGGTGCGCGCCAGCAGCAGCTCGACCCAGGAGAACATGAAGCAGAAGAACGCCGTGACGCCGATGCCGGAGCGAATCAGCGGGATGAACAGGGTGACGAAGAAACGCGGGAAGCTGTAGCCGTCGATATAGGCGGTCTCGTCGATTTCCTTGGGCACCCCGGACATGAAGCCTTCGAGAATCCAGACCGCCAGCGGCACGTTGAACAGGCAGTGGGCCAGGGCCACAGCGATGTGGGTGTCGAACAGGCCGATCGATGAATACAGTTGAAAGAACGGCAACAGGAACACCGCTGGCGGCGCCATGCGATTGGTCAGCAGCCAGAAGAACAGATGCTTGTCGCCCAGGAATCGGTAACGCGAGAAGGCATAAGCTGCCGGCAGAGCCACTGCCAGGGATATCAGGGTGTTGAGGGTGACGTAGTACAGCGAGTTGAGGTAGCCGCCGTACCAGGCCGGATCGGTGAAAATCACCCGGTAGTTGTCCAGGGTGAATTCCCGGGGCCAGAGCGACAGGCCACCGAGAATTTCGGTGTTGGTCTTGAACGACATGTTCAGCAACCAGTACACCGGTACCAGCAGGAACAGGATATAGAGCGTCAGCAGCAACCCCTTGCGCATGCCCATGTTCTCCTCAGCGGCGCTCGTCGTCATGGGTCATGGCGGTGTAGAACAGCCAGGACACCAGCAGAATGATCAGGAAGTACACCAGTGAGAAAGCCGCCGCCGGGCCCAGGTCGAACTGACCGATGGCCATCTTGGTCAGCGTCTGACTGAGGAAGGTAGTGGCGTTGCCCGGCCCGCCACCGGTGAGCACGAAGGGCTCGGTGTAGATCATGAAGCTGTCCATGAAGCGCAGCATCACCGCGATCAGCAGCACACTCTTCATCTTCGGCAGCTGGATATGGCGAAACACCGCCCAGGGCGAAGCACGGTCGATGCGCGCGGCCTGGTAGTAGACGTCGGGGATCGCTCGCAGCCCGGAATAACACAGCAAGGCAACCAGCGAGGTCCAGTGCCAGACATCCATCACCAGTACCGTGACCCAGGCATCCAGGGTGTTGGAGGCATAGTTGTAGTCGATGCCCAGGGCATTGAGCGACCAGCCCAGCAGGCCGATGTCGGCGCGCCCGAAGATCTGCCAGATGGTGCCCACCACGTTCCATGGAATCAGTAGCGGCACAGCCAGCAGGATCAGGCACAGCGATACCAGGCGCCCGCGAGTCGGCATGCACAGGGCCACGGCGATGCCCAGAGGTATTTCAATCAGCAGCACGCAACCGGAAAACACGAACTGCCGCAGCAGTGAGTCGTGCAGGCGCGGATCCTGGAGTACCTGGCGGTACCAGTCGAGGCCGACGAAGTAACGCGTGGAAGGATCGAAGATGTCCTGCACCGAATAGTTGACCACGGTCATCACCGGCACGATGGCGCTGAAGGCCACCAACAGGAACACCGGCAGCACCAGCCACCAGGCACGGTTGTCCTGTACCTTCATGCGCCCTCCTCCTCGACCAGATAATCGTCCGCGTAGAGCATCAGCCACTGCGCCGGAAAGCTCAGGTAGACCTGCTCGGCCGGCACTGCCTGATCCTCCTGCAGCCGCGCCTTGAGCAAACGCTCGCCCAGGCGCAGGGTGAGAATCTTGTAGGTGCCAAGATCCTCGACATGCACCGCCTCGCCGCACAGCGCGTCGTCATAGGGAGCATCGTGCAGGTGCACGAACTCCGGGCGGATGCCCAATTGCAGTCGGTGGCCCTGCAGGGCTTCGAGGCGCCGCAACAGGCCTGCCGACAGCGAGACCTCGATGCCGTCGAAACAGACCCCGCCCGGGCAACGCTCGACCTCGATCAGGTTCATGCCCGGGCTGCCGATGAAATAGCCGACGAAGGTGTGGGCCGGACGCTCGAACAGTTCCCGCGGGGTACCGAACTGGACGATCTGACCGCCGTACATCACCGCTATCTTGTCCGCGAAGGTCGAGGCCTCCAACTGGTCGTGGGTGACGTAGACCATGGTGATGTTGAACTGCTCGTGAATCTGCTTGAGCTTGCGCCGCAGCTTCCACTTCAGGTGCGGATCGATCACCGTCAGCGGCTCGTCGAAAAGGATCGCCGAAACGTCATCACGCACCAGCCCGCGCCCCATGGAGACCTTCTGCTTCTCGTCGGCGCTGAGGTTACGTGCCTTGCGTGACAGCAGCGGCTGCAAATCGAGCACCTCGGCGATCTCCTGCACCTTGCTGGTCACCCGGGCCTCGTCCATACCCTGGTTGCGCAGCGGAAAGGCCAGGTTGTCGAACACCGTCATGGTGTCGTAGACCACCGGGAACTGGAAAACCTGAGCGATGTTGCGTGCCTGGGGTGACAGCTCGTTGACCGTGCGAGTGTCGAACAGCACCTCACCGCTGGAAGGTGTGATCAGCCCGGAAATGATGTTCAGCAACGTACTCTTGCCGCAGCCCGACGGCCCCAGAAGCGCGTAGGCACCGCCCTGCTCCCAGACGTGATTGAGTTCGCGGATGGCATAATCCTCTGCGCCTGCGGGTTTGCTGGCGTAGCTGTGCGCAAGGTTGCGCAGCTGAATCTGCGCCATCAGGCAGCCCTCCTCGCGCGCCGGGTGGGTGCCTGAACCAGTTGCCCCTGAGCGTCGAAGACGAACAGCTTGTGGGTCGGTACATAGATCAGGATCGGGGTGTCCACGTCGTACTCGTGCACCCCCGACAGATGCAGCACCAGGGAGAACTGCTCGTGACGCACGTGCAGGAAGGTCTCCGAACCGCTGATCTCGGCCAGTTCCACGGTCACAGCCAGCTCCAGGTCGTCGTCGCGAGAGGGCACCAGGCCAATGTGACTGGGGCGCACCCCAAAACGGTAATCGCCCAGAGGGATGTTCTGCAGGTCGCCATTGAGGGGAAAGTGCACGGCGTCGGCGAAGCTGACTTCGGTGGCACCGATGCGCCCAGGCATCAGGTTGATCGGCGGCTCGGAGAACAGCTCGGCAGCCAGCACCCGCTGCGGCAGGTGATACACCTCGGTGGTGCTGCCGCTCTGCACGACCCGACCTTCGTGGAGAATGGTGGTAGTGCCGCCCAGAGCCAGCGCCTCGTTGGGCTCGGTGGTGGCATAGATGGCCACGCAGTCACGCGCCTGGAACAGCTCGCGCATTTCCTGGCGCAGCTCCTCACGCAGTTTGTAGTCGAGGTTGACCAGCGGTTCGTCGAAGAGGATCAACGAAGCATCCTTGACCAGTGCCCGAGCCATGGCCGTGCGCTGCTGCTGACCGCCGGACAGCTCCAGCGGATAGCGTTTGAGCAGTCCCTCTATGCGCAACATGCGGGCCGTGGCCTGCACCCGCTCGTCGATCTCGGCGGCGGCCACCCCGGCCTGACGCAAGGGCGAGGCAATGTTGTCGAACACGCTCAGGGTCGGGTAATTGATGAATTGCTGATAGACCATGGACAGGTTGCGCTGGCGCACCGGAACGCCAGTCACGTCCTTGCCGTCCAGCAGGATGCGGCCACTGCTGGGGCGATCCAGTCCGGCCATCAGGCGCATCAGGCTGGTTTTCCCGGCCAGGGTGCGACCCAGCAGCACATGGAAGGAGCCCGCGGCGAAGCTCAGACAAACGTCTTCGATCCACGGCTGCCGGTCGACGATACGCGTGACATGTTCCAGCACCAACGCCATGCCTGGCTCCTTTGTCCAGTGGTCAGTGCCAGGCATCAGGCGAGTTCCGTGCCAGATACCACTCGGCACGCGTAACCGGTTGGATTGATTGAAAACTTTTTCTTCTTTGCGAAGCCGTTGCGATGTTCACGGCAGCACGCTGAACAGATGGCACTGAACAACTGAACAGCATGTCTGTTGACATTGAACAGTCATCGACAACACTCACTGCAGCCCGTTATCCCCGGTGCCATAACAACAATAAGGATCGACCCTCGCCATGTCCGAAGCCGCACGCCCGCTGCCGCACGACACCGTGATTCAGGAGTCCTGGTCACGCTGCCGCGAATTCGGCCTCAGCCACCACAGTGTTCCCCGCTTCAGCCTGCCGTCACGTGACGAAGTGGCGGTTCTGCTCGAACGCCAGCAGGCCCTGGTGCAGACCACTCACCAGGAAGTCCTGCCCTGCTACGGCACCATCCTGGCCAACTCCAACTGCCTGATTCTGCTCGCCGACGGCGACGGCCACGTGCTGCACGCCTGGGGCGAGCAACGCTTCGCCACACAGGATCAGGCGGCCGGATTCGTCAGCGGCGCCTGCTGGCTGGAACGCCACACAGGCACCAATGCCATAGGCACCGCGCTCAGTTGCAGGCAGGCGGTGCATATCCAGCACGACGAGCACTTCCTCAAGGCCAACCGCTTCATGAGTGGTTCGGCAGCACCGATCTTCGACGCGCAACGGCGCCTGATCGCCGTGCTCGACGTGTCCAGCGACCGCTATCTGCCGCCCTCGCACACCTTGGGTATGGTCAGGATGATGAGCCAGTCAGTGGAGAACCGGCTGATCCTCAATCTGTTTCGGGAGGACTGTTTTCAGTTGAGCTTCAACACCAGCCTGAGCAATCTGGGCAGCCCCTGGGCCGGCCTGCTGATCGTCGATGAGCAGGGTCGGGTGCTGTGCGCCAACCGCCGTGCCGAGCGTCTGCTCGGGCTGGACGCTGCGGGGGCGTCACTGGATGAGTTGTTCGACCTGCCCCTGCCACAGCTACTCGGGCAATCCGAGCAGCAGCCATTCGCCCTGCTGGCCGGCGGTCGCTACCGCTTTCACGGACAATTGCGCCGCCCCGCCCAGCGCCGCCCGGCTCGTTCCCGAACCTGGCGCGCCGCACCAGGTTCGGTGCGACGCGGTGAACCTGATCTGCGAGCGATCCACCTCGGCGACGCCTGCCTCGATAAAGCCGTACATCAGGCACAGCGCATGCTGGAAAAGGACATCCCGATCCTCATCCAGGGCGAAACCGGGGCCGGCAAGGAAGTATTCGTCAGGGCGCTGCACGGTGCCAGCTCACGCGCCAGCCAACCGCTGGTGGCGGTCAACTGCGCGGCCATTCCGGCCGAACTGGTCGAGGCAGAGCTGTTCGGCTACGAAAAAGGCGCCTTCACCGGCGCCAGTCAAAAAGGCAGCCTCGGCCTGATCCGCAAGGCACACCGGGGCGTGCTGTTTCTCGACGAGGTCGGTGACATGCCCCTACACGCCCAGGCGCGCCTGCTGCGCGTATTGCAGGAACGCTGCGTGCAGCCGCTTGGAGGTGGCGAGCCGCAGCCGGTGGACATCCGCCTGGTCTCCGCGACCAACCGGCCACTGCGTCAGGACGTCGATACAGGTCGCTTTCGCTCTGACCTCTACTACCGTGTCAGCGGCCTCAACCTGGCGCTGCCGCCGCTGCGTGAGCGCAGCGACAAACTGGCGCTGTTCCAGCATCTATGGGATCGCTACCGCGAACCGGGTCAGAGCAAGGTCATTGCCAGCGAAGTGCTGGAACTGTTCATGCGCCACCCCTGGCCGGGCAACCTGCGCCAGCTGAGCAGCGTGATACAGGTCGCCCTGGCGCTGGCCGAGAATCAGCCGGTACGCATCGAGCACCTGCCCGAGGGCTTCTTCGTCGACCTGCCCGAGCAGAAGCCGGCATCGCCCACCGTGCGGGATGACGATCTGGCCAGTCTGCTGCGCGCTTGCGGCGGCAACCTTTCGCACCTGGCCAGGCAACTGGGCATCAGCCGCAACACGCTCTACAAACGCTTGCGCCAACAGGGTATGCACGCCTAGCTAGCCGCGCCGGCTGTGCAACAGCGCACTGGCTCCCTGAGGCTTGCGTGCATACCAGAGTACCCGGCTGACGCCCCGGGTCACCGCCACGTAGCCCAGGCGCAGACTCTCGTCCGCCATCGCCTGGTCGTAACTGTTGGTGAAGAAACCACAATGCGCATACAGGGCGTTGCGCAATGGATGGGGCATCGGTGGCAGGCAGTCGTCGATGATGATCGCCACCTCCGCCTGCAAACCCTTGGCGCGATGAATGGTGTATGCCTTCACCGGGAGCTTGCGGTCGAGCCCGGACTGAACCTCCTTGAGCGTCTCGTTACGCCGACCAAGCAACAATACTGCCGTAGGCTCCGTCGAGCCGATAGCGCTGGCGTAGTCGCACTGGGCCTCAATTTCGCGTAGCAGATCGGGCATTTGCCGGGTCAGATCGAAGGGCGTCATCAGCTGTACGCCATGCCCTCCGACCGGTGTGGCCCTGATCGCTTCGGTGGTTTTCTCCTGCTTGAAGGTCACCTCGCGCAGAATGGACTCGCCATCACGAATCACCGGCTCGATGGAGCGGTAGTTCGCCTGCAGCATCAGCACCGCGCTCTTGCCCTTGCCTTTGCTCGGAAAGTGCCGATCGAAAGCCACGAACAATTCCGGCGAACTGCCGCGCCAGCCATAGATCGACTGCCAGTCATCACCAATGGCCATCAGGCTCACCGCAGTTGCCGCGCCGTTCAGACGCCGATGTACGGCCTGCAGCCACTGCACGATCTGCGGCGATACATCCTGGAACTCGTCGATCAACAGATGCGAAAAGGCCGTCAGCGCATCCGCGGTCAACCGCCCGTCACCTTCATCGAGCATCCGGGTCAGTTGCTGAAAGGCGCCATTGAAGGTCATCAGGCCCTGCTGGCCAAGACGCTGCTGCAACGCCTGCCAGAAAACCTGCAATGCCAGGAGAAACATACGCTCTTGAGCCGAACAGGGCACCGCGTCCACCGCCAGTTGGTCGATGCGGATGCCGATGCTCTCGATAAAGCCTGCCTGGCCGTAAAACACTTCGAACAGCGGCGCAGCGTGCAGCTCTCCCACCAGTTTGAACGGTTGCATTGGTGCCTTTGACAGCGCCTTCTGCTCATCCGGTGCAGGCGAGCCAAGCAACTCGTGAACCTGCGAGCGAAACGCCGGATCGTCGGCGTAACAAACCTGATACACCTCTTTCAGCAGGCGACTTTGCGCGGCCCCCAGACGTCCGCCTGCCAGGGGATTATCCGGCTCGCTGGACGAGGCCTGCTTGTCACCAAGCTGCTCGAACCAGGCCGGATTGCCCAGCGCCTGACGTGCCAGTACCCCCATCGCGGAGTGAAAGGTACGCACACATTGGCGCACGGCACGCTCATCGATGGGTGACTGCCAGAACGCCAGTACCCTCAGCAGACGCTCACGCAGCTCGGCGCAGGATGCGTTGGTAAAGGAGATCACCGTCAGCCGTTCGGGCTCGATATTCAGGTGACAGAGCATAAAGACCACACGCAGCACCAGGGTAGTCGACTTGCCCGACCCTGCACCGGCGAAGATCCGCGTCAGTGGCTGACGTCCAACAATCATCGCCCACTGCTCGTCGGAAGGCGCACCAATCACACCGCCAGCAACGGCTAGCGCGACGGTGTCACGCATGGCCTGTTCCTGGGCCGCGGTAACTTTCATGGCGGCCGCAGAGTAAATGCCGGCGCTCGCGCGCCTAACGGGCTTTTTTGTCGCAGGCCCTCCCTGGCCGCGCCCCTGCGGGCCGTCGCTACGCGACGTCAAGAATGGCTCCCGGCCATTCTTGACAGGACTGGCACCCTTCCCTGCGCGCTTTGTAGATGTCGTTTTCTTTCTGGGGGCAGGCTTGCCCTTGGCTTTTGCAGCAGACTTCAGCCGCTCGGCGGCGGCGTGTTTTTCGGCCTGCAGGTACGCCGTCGTACGCGGGAAGTAACGGGCCAGCGTAGTGGAAAGCAGAAGTTTGTAACGCTTTAACATGATGTTTCCGTAGCGAATTCGATGCGCGCATCAGAAAACGAAAAGGCCGCATCAGCGGCCTTTTCGGTACAGCGATGACTACTCGGCAAGCCGCCAGGTGGTACCGCCCTTACCATCCTCCAGCACCACACCCAGGGCGGTGATCTGGTCGCGGATGCGATCGGACTCGGCCCAGTTCTTCTCGGCACGGGCCTGCAGGCGCGCAGCGATCAGCGCCTCCACTTCGGCAGCATCGACCTTGCCTTCGGCGCCGGCCTTGAGAAAGGTGTCCGGCTCAAGTTGCAACACGCCGAGCAGACCGGCCAGTTGCTTGAGCTGAGCGGCCAGACCAGCAGCGGCCTGCAAGTCGCTTTCACGCAGGCGATTGACCTCGCGGATCATCTCGAACAGTACCGCACAGGCTTCCGGCGAGTTGAAGTCATCGTCCATCGCCGCGCCGAAGCGCTCGAGGAACGCTTCGCCACCGGCCGCAGCGACCTCGGGCAAACCCTTGAGGCCGTTGTAGAAGCGCTCCAGGGCACCCTTGGCTTCCTTGAGGCTTTCTTCCGAGTAGTTGATCGGGCTGCGGTAATGGCTGGACACCAGCAGATAGCGCACCACCTCCGGATGGTACTTTTCCAGCACTTCGCGGATGGTGAAGAAGTTGCCCAGGCTCTTGGACATCTTCTCGCCATCCACACGCACCGCGCCAGCATGCATCCAGGCGTTGGCGTACAGCTTGCCGGTCGCCGCTTCGCTCTGCGCGATCTCGTTCTCGTGGTGCGGGAACACCAGATCCGGACCGCCGCCGTGGATGTCGAAGGTCTCGCCCAGGCAGCAGGTGGACATCACCGAGCACTCGATGTGCCAGCCTGGCCGGCCAGCGCCCCAGGGCGACTCCCAGCTTGGCTCGCCTGGTTTGGCGCCTTTCCACAGAACGAAGTCCAGCGGATCCTGTTTGATTTCGTCGACCTCGATGCGCGCACCGATCTTCAGGTCTTCGATCTTCTTGCGCGACAGCTTGCCGTAACCTTTGAACCTGCCGACGCGGTAATACACGTCGCCATTGCCCGGTGCGTAGGCGTACCCCTTGTCGATCAGAGTCTGGATCATGGCGTGCATGCCGGCTATATGGCCGGTGGCGCGCGGTTCCTGATCCGGACGCAGTACCGACAGGCGCGCCTCGTCCTCATGCATCGCCGCGATCATGCGCTCGACCAGCGCCTCGAACGGCTCGCCGTTTTCATTGGCACGGCGGATGATCTTGTCGTCGATGTCGGTAATGTTGCGCACGTAGGTCACGTCGTAACCGCGATGACGCAGCCAGCGGGTGACCACGTCGAACGCGACCATCACGCGGGCATGGCCGATGTGGCAGAAGTCGTAGACGGTCATGCCGCACACGTACATGCGCACCTGGTTACCGACCAGCGGCTTGAACGGTTCCTTGACCTTGCTCAGGGTGTTGTAGATCGACAGCATCTTTAAATTCCTTAAGAACGGCTTTCAAAGCAGCGAGCGAAGATCAGGCAAGGCGGAGCGAGGTGAGGAAGCGGAGTGTACTGAAGTACATGAGCATTACTCGCTCCGCTCGCCCTTCGGGCCGCCCTCTCGGGCGTTAGTGCAAGCACTTTCCTGATCCTCGCTCCAACGCAGCATGATCGAGCGCAGCAATTTGACAGCCGTTATTGGCCCCAGGAGTCGCGCAAGGTGACGGTGCGGTTGAAGACCAGCGCATCGGCTTTCGAATCCTTGGCGTCCAGGCAGAAATAGCCTTCACGCTCGAACTGGAAGCGATCCTCGGCTTTCGCCTGGGCCAGCGATGGTTCGGCACGGCATCCTTTGAGCACGATCAGGGAATCGGGGTTGATGTTGTCGAGGAAGCTGCCGCTTTCTTCCGCTTTCTCCGGGTTGGCCGAACGGAACAGGCGATCGTACAGGCGCACTTCGCACTCGACGCTCTCGGCGGCCGGCACCCAGTGGATCACGCCCTTGACCTTGCGGCCTTCCGGGTTCTTGCCCAGGGTGTTTTCGTCAAAGGAGCAGCGCAGTTCGACGATGTTGCCGTCAGCATCCTTGATCGCATCAATGGCGCGGATCACATAGCTGCCGCGCAGGCGTACTTCGCCACCGGGGATCAGGCGTTTGTAGCCGGCTGGCGGGGTTTCTTCGAAATCGCCGGCATCGATGTAGATCTCGCGGGAGAACGGCAGCGCACGCACGCCGATATCCTGCTTGGGATGACGCGCCAACTCCAGGTTCTCGACCTGGCCTTGCGGGTAGTTGGTGATCACCACCTTGAGTGGTTTGAGCACGCACATGGCACGCGAGGCATTGGCGTCCAGGTCTTCGCGGATGGCGAATTCCAGCATGCCGATATCCACCAGACCGCCAGCGCGGTTGACACCGATCATGTCGCAGAAGGTACGGATCGAGGCCGGGGTGTAGCCACGGCGTCGATAGCCGGAGAGCGTCGACATGCGAGGGTCGTCCCAGCCGTTGACGTGATTCTCGTCGACCAGTTGCTTGAGCTTGCGCTTGCTGGTGATGGTGTAGTTCAGGTTGAGCCGGGCGAATTCGTACTGACGCGGCTGCGCCGGCACCGACAGGTTGGCCAGGAACCACTCGTAAAGCGGGCGATGATCCTCGAACTCCAGCGTGCAGATGGAGTGGGTCACGCCTTCGATGGCATCGGACTGGCCATGGGTGAAGTCATAGCTGGGGTAGATGCACCACTTGTCGCCAGTCTGATGGTGATGGGCGTGGCGAATGCGATAGAGGATCGGGTCGCGCAGGTTCATGTTGCGCGAGGCCATGTCGATCTTGGCGCGCAGAGCGCGGGCGCCATCCGGGAACTCGCCAGCCTTCATGCGCGCGAACAGGTCGAGGTTTTCCTCGACACTGCGCTCGCGGTAGGGGCTGTCCTTGCCGGGCGTATTCAGGGTGCCACGGTATTCGCGGGCTTCGTCCGGCGACAGATCGTCGACATAAGCCTTGCCGGCCTTGATCAGCTCGACGGCCCAGTCGTGCAACTGGTCGAAGTAATTGGAGGCGTAACGCTCCTCGCCGGCCCACTTGAAGCCCAGCCACTCGACATCGGCCTTGATGGCATCGATGTATTCCTGATCTTCCTTGGCCGGATTGGTGTCGTCGAAACGCAGGTTGCACTCGCCACCGAATTCCTGGGCCAGGCCGAAGTTCAGGCAGATCGACTTGGCGTGGCCGATGTGCAGATAGCCGTTGGGCTCTGGCGGGAAACGGGTGATGATCTTGGCATGCTTGCCAGCGTCCAGGTCAGCCTGAACGAGGGGACGCAGGAAGTTGGCGGCTTTTTCGACGGTGGGCTTGCTCATGGTGTCCTTAGCGCGTGCGGATTGCGGCACAGGGTAGGCCGACTAAAACAAAGCGCTTATCATAGCCCAAGCTGTCAACCCCCTGACAGGCCTTGGTGCCTGCTCCTTGACCTTCGGGCGACATAAATGTCCGTACCGAGCCAGGAGCAGCCCGGGATTTTCTCGACAGAGCGATTAAGCACATGATCAAGCTGCACACCAACCACGGCGTCATCACCCTGAAGCTGTTCGAAGACAAGGCACCCGCCACCGTCGCCAACTTCAAGGAATACGTGAAGAGCGGCCATTACGACGGCACCGTGTTTCACCGCGTGATCGGCAACTTCATGATCCAGGGCGGTGGTTTCGAGCCGGGCATGAAGCAGAAACCGACCAAAGCGACGATCAAGAACGAAGCCAACAACGGCCTCAGCAACAAAACCGGCACCGTGGCCATGGCTCGCACCATGGAGCCGCACTCGGCCTCCGCGCAGTTCTTCATCAACGTTGCCGACAACACCTTCCTCGACCACAGTGCACCAACCGTGCAGGGCTGGGGTTACGCGGTGTTCGGTGAAGTGGTCGAAGGCCTGGACGTGGTCGAAGCCATCAAGGGCGTCGCCACCACCATGAAATCCGGCCATCAGGACGTGCCGGCGGAAGACGTGATCATCGAGAAGGCCGAGATCGTCGAGTGATCCTGCTGATCTCCGACCTGCATCTTGAAGAGGAGCGCCCGGATATCAGCCGGGCGTTCTTGCATTTCCTCGACACTCGGGCCAGCCAGGCCGAGGCGCTATACATTCTTGGCGATTTTTTCGAAGTGTGGATCGGCGACGACGCCATGACGCCCTTCCAACGCGGCATTGCCCAGGCCCTGCGCCGTTTGAGCGACAGCGGCACACGTATCTACCTCATGCACGGCAACCGTGACTTCCTGCTCGGCAAGGCATTCTGCCGTGAGGCCGGCTGTACCCTGCTGAGCGATCCGCATGAAGTGATTCTGGCCGGGGAGAAGGTACTGCTGATGCACGGTGACAGCCTGTGCACCCTGGACGTCGGCTACATGAAGATGCGCCGCTGGCTGCGCAATCCCCTGAGTCTGTTCGTCCTGCGCAACCTGCCGCTGAACACACGCCATAAACTGGCGCGCAAGCTGCGCTCGGAAAGCCGCTCGCAGACTCGCATGAAGACCAGCGATATCGTTGACGTCACGCCCGAGGAAGTGCAGCGGGTGATGGCGGATCATGGCGTACGCACGCTGATCCACGGCCATACCCACCGCCCTGCCAGCCATGAATTGCAGGTCGATGGCCAACCGGCACGCCGAATCGTCCTGGGCGACTGGGATAAACAGGGTTGGGCGTTGCAGATCGATGAAAACGGTTTCAATCAGGCGCCGTTCGCTCTGCAGTGAATGGCGCCGTTGAGATCGCTCCCGGATTACGCCGTCGGCTGATCCAGGCTACGCCTGCGGCACGCCGCTATGAAAGCGAAACTCCGTATCGGGCGACTCGATCAGTACCTGCTCGACCGCCCTCACCCGCTCGATGGCCAGGTCGACATCTGCCGCATCACCATACTGATAGGCGAGCTTCAGGTAACCCTGAAAGTGTCGCGCTTCGCTCTTCAGCAGGCCGAAGTAGAACTTGCCCAGCTCTTCGTCCAGGTGCGGCACGATCGCCTCGAAGCGTTCGCAGCTGCGTGCTTCGATAAAGGCACCGACCACCAGGGTGTCGGCCAGTTTCTGTGGCTCGTGATTGCGTGTCACCTTGCGCAGCCCCGAGGCGTAACGCGCGGCGGAAACCGGACGCAGGCCAATCTTGCGGCGCTTCATGATGCGCAGCACCTGCTCGTGGTGCACCAGTTCCTCGCGGGCCAGCCGCGACATCATGTTGATCAGGTCTGCATGGCAGCTGTACTTGGCCATCAGGCTGAGCGCCGTGCTGGCAGCCTTGAACTCGCAGTTCTTATGGTCGATCAGCATGATTTCCTGGTTGGCCAAGGCGGCATCGACCCACGCCTGGGGCGTACGGCAGCCGAGAAAATCATGGATGTCCGGCAGGCTCGGCGATGTGCGCGGGCGGCCAGCAGGTGATGACTGATCTGAAACTGTGACTGGAGATGACACGGACATGGCTCACAAGCGACGAGGTGGCGAAAAGTCCGAAGCCCTTGCCTACCCACGGCAAACCGCAAGGTATGCAGGCATTTGCAGGTGGATGAGCAGGACGCACCGGACGTGAAGCCGGCCATTATAAAGCCGTCAACGACAACCACCAGCCGCCCCGCTTGATGCCGGTCAAGAACTTGCCTGGAGCACGGCATCTATATTGATAACGACGAGCCGCACGCCAGAGGGACACACCATGCAAGCCATTCGCAGCATTCTCGTGATCATCCAGCCCGATCATGCCGAGGGGCTGGCGCTCAAACGCGCCAGACTGATCGCCGGGGTGACGCAGTCCCATCTGCATCTGCTTATCTGCGATAACGTCGAGGATCACAGCGGTTATCTGCGCCAGCTGTGCAATACCCTGGAGCAGGACGGGCACAGCGCCAGCGCGCAGCAGGCCTGGCACGGCAGTACCCAGGAAACCATCATCGTCACCCAGCAGGCCGAGGGCTGTGGCCTGGTGATCAAGCAGCACAAGCCCGACAACCCGCTGAAGAGGGCGCTGCTGACCCCCGAAGACTGGAAGCTGTTGCGCTACTGCCCCTGCCCGGTGCTGCTGGTGAAAACCGAGACACCCTGGACGGGCGGCACCGTACTGGCGGCGGTCGACGTGGGCAATGCCGACGACGAGCACCGTGCCCTGCACACCAGCATCATCGACCACGGCTACGATATCGCCAATCTGGCCAAGGCCTCGCTACACGTGATCAGTGCTCATCCATCGCCGATGCTGGCGGCTGCCGATCCGACCTTCCAACTGCGCGAAACCATCGAAGAGCGCTATCGCGAACAATGCCGGGCATTTCAGGACGCCTACGATATCGACGATGAGCATCTGCATATCGCCGAAGGCCCGGCCGACGTATTGATTCCGCATTTCGCCCACCAGCTGCACGCGGCCGTTACGGTGATCGGTACTGTCGCACGCACCGGTTTCAGCGGTGCGCTGATCGGCAACACCGCCGAGGTCATCCTCGACACCCTGGAAAGTGACATTCTGGTACTCAAGCCCGACAGCATCATCGAGCACCTGGAAGAGCTGGCCAGTCAGCGCTGAGAGCTCGGCAGACCTGTAAGCCTAGCCGCGCAAAGGCTGACGCGGCTTGCTGCGCAATGGATCGAGCAAGGGCGACAAACCGTTGTGATCGATTTCCTGCATCAGCGCCAACAGCCGTCCGATTTCCCCATCGGGAAACCCCTCGCGGGCGAACCAGTTGAGGTAATTGCCCGGCAGATCGGCGATCAGGCGCCCTTTGTACTTGCCGAACGGCATTTCGCGGGTTACCAGCAGTTGCAGGTCTTCAGGTTTCATCGAATCGGCCAGAGCAGTTTCACGTTCGTCGATTATGCCGGAAAGACCCGACAACGGCTGGGTCAAGCAGGGTGAACTCGGGTAAGCTGCGCGCCGTTCAACATTTGCAGGTAACCCAGCATGATTATCAAGGCGCTTCGACTCGGCCTCGGCCAACTGATCGTCCTCGGCGACCTCGTCACTCGTCCGGCCAAGCTGAAACGCACGCCGGTTGCCCAGGCTGCGGTCGAACAGGCAGCCAGCGACCTGACTCTTTATCAGTTCAACGCGTGCCCGTTCTGCGTGAAGATCCGCCGCAAGCTGCATCGATTGAACGTGCCCGTCGCCCTGCGTGACGCCAAGAACGACCCACAACATCGCCAGGCCCTTGCCGAACAGGGTGGCAAGATCCAGGTTCCGTGCCTGCGTATCGAAGAGAACGGCCAGAGCACCTGGCTGTACGAATCCAAGGCCATTGCAGCCTATCTGGAACAGCGCTTCGCCATTTCACCGGCATAAGGCGCGCAGGAACTGCGGCACGAAACAGCTCGTGCCGCAGTAGCGAGGCGTTTATTCGGCCACGCCGACCTGGCCGACCATCCCGGCCTGGTAATGCCCGGCGATCAGACAGCCGAAGTCGAAGGCGCCGGCACGGTTGAACGTCCACACCACTTCGCCCTGCTCGCCCGGTTGCACGTGCAGCATGTCCATGCCTGTGTGTGCCATGGTCGGTTGCTGGAGCATCATCGCGGCATGTTCGTCCAGATACGCCTTGTCGCCCAGCACGAACTCGTGCAGCAGTTGCCCGTCGTTATGCAACACGAAACGCACCGTCTCGCCCTCCTTGACCTCCAGCTTGTCCGGCACGAAGCGCATCTGGTCATTCATGCGGATTTCCACTGTGCGCGTCGCCTTGGCTGCGTCCCCTGGGGTTCCCCAGGGTTTCTGCTCGGCACTGCCCGCGCCGTGACCGGCCTGGTGGCCGGATCCGTGAGCGTGATCACCCGCGGTGGCCAGTGGGGCTTGAAGGAAAGCGGCAAGCGCCAGGGCGCTCATCAGGGTTGTCGTCATTCGCATCGTGTTTGCCTCGTTGAATACTCATCGGCGTGCCTCCAGGCACGCAGGTCGCGTGACGGTCAGTTGCTGGCCGTCACACGCTGGTTCGAAAAGAAGGATTCAGCCGATGAGATGACGGGGAGGACGATCCGGGGTGTCGGCGATATGCCCGATGAAGTGCTCGTGCCAGGCAGCCAGAGGTCGATCCAGCGGCAACTGGGTGGGAGCGGCAATGGCGGGATTCAAGGCAACCACGCCGACGCAGAACACGCAGAGACTACAGGTAGCATGCCCTGGAGCTTTCTGATCGCTGGCCGCCTCGTGGTGGCTGCAGGCCGCGCCGCAGGAATGCGCAGCGCCGGACAGGTGCATGCCATGGCCATGCCCACCGGCCGAGAGCGCCATGCCTGCCTGCATGCCGACCGCGGCGATGCCCTGCGCGGGCAAGGCCAGCATCAGCAGACAGAGCAGCAGAACACGCAGTGGCCGGGAAGACATCGGATGCTGAGCACGCGGCGGTAAGGGAAGCACGATTATGCCCAAATTCTGGCTATGCGACTAATGCTGATGGCTGCGCCCGACATGGGATACATCCTTGTCGGCATGCAGATTGTCGCTGGTGCTGAGCTGGCGAATGATCTCGCAGGGTTCCGATTGTTGATCAGCCAGGCAACTGTTGCGCAGCTCGACCAACTGTCCCTGTAGCGACTGCAGGCTGGCGATGCGCGCATTGACGTGTTCGATGTGTTCGTCGATCAGGGTGTTGATGGCTTCGCAATTTTCCGCAGGCTGACCACGCAGGCTGAGCAGCTCGCGAATCTCGTCGAGCGTCATGTCCAGCGTGCGGCAGTTACGGATGAAGGTCAGCCGTTCGACGTGTTCGGGCCGATACAGCCGGTAGTTGCCCTCGCTACGCTGCGGCGCGGGCAGCAGCCCTTCGCGCTCGTAATACCGAATGGTCTCCACCTGACACTGGGTGACCGCCGCCAATTCGCCAATTTTCATGCTCTGTTCCTCCAATGCTTGACCCTATAGTGGCTACAGGGTGTTCACTCTGCAACAAGATATTCGGAGAAGCACCATGGCGAACTGCCGCGATCACGATCACACCTCCAAGCCCCCTCGCCCCCAGGACTCGTGCTGCGCTGCCGGGACGGCATCGTCCTGCTGCGACGCAGGCACTCCATTGATCACCCAGATCGGTGAGCCTGGGACTGCGCACCTCAGCCCTGCCATGGAAAGCAGCACACTGCGTATCGAGCAGATGTGCTGCCCGACCGAGGAAGGCCTGATACGTGGCAAATTGCAGCACCTGCCCGAAGTGCACGCCATGCAGTTCAACCTGCTCAATCGTACCCTGCTCGTCGAGCACCAGGCGGGCGCAGCGCCTTTGCTGGTCGAGACCATCGCCAGCCTGGGCATGCAGGCCCTGCCACTGGCAGCCGAGACCCGGGTGCGCATCGAGCAGATGGATTGCCCCACCGAGGAGCGTTTGATCACCGACAAACTCGCTCGGCAGCCCGGTATCGAGGCACTGCAGTTCAACCTGATGCAGCGGGTGCTGACCATCCGCCACAACCCGGACGCCCTCGAGCCTGCGCTGCAGGCCATACGCGAGCTGGGCTTCACGCCACAACCGGAAGGCGGCGAAAGCCCGCCTGTCGCTCCCGAGCAACCCCAGAGTGGGCTGCCGTGGCGGCTGATACTCGCTGGCGTGGCGGCATTCATGGCCGAGGTGGTGCACTTCACCGATGCAGCACCGGAATGGGTGGTTGCGCTTATGGCCCTGGGCGCCGTGCTGGCGTCCGGGCTGGAGGTATACAAGAAGGGCTGGATCGCCCTGAAGAACCTCAACCTGAACATCAATGCACTGATGAGCATCGCCGTGACCGGCGCCATCCTGATTGGCCAATGGCCGGAAGCGGCGATGGTCATGGTGCTGTTCGCGATTGCCGAACGGATCGAGGCGAAATCCCTGGATCGCGCGCGCAACGCCATACGCGGCCTGATGGCGCTGACCCCGGAACAGGCCACGGTACGCCAGGCGGACGGCAGTTGGCAGTCCCTGGAGGTGGCGCAGGTGGCCATCGGCAGCGTGGTTCGGCTGCGCCCCGGTGAGCGCATTGGCCTGGATGGCCAGGTGCTCGAGGGCCACTCGACGGTCGACCAGTCGCCGATCACCGGCGAAAGCCTGCCCATCGAGAAAAGCGTGGGCGACACCTTGTTCGCCGGCACCATCAACCAGAGCGGCGCCCTGGAATACCGGGTCAGCGCCGCCGCCAGCAATAGCGCTCTATCACGCATCATCAAGGCCGTGGAAGAAGCCCAGGGCGCGCGAGCGCCGACCCAGCGCTTCGTCGACCGCTTCGCACGCATCTATACCCCCCTAGTGTTCCTGCTCTCCCTGGCCGTGGCAGTAGTGCCACCGCTGCTACTCAACGGCGGCTGGTACGAGTGGGTTTACCGGGCGCTGGTATTGCTGGTGGTCGCCTGCCCGTGCGCCCTGGTGATCTCCACGCCGGTAAGCATCGTCAGCGGCCTGGCGGCGGCAGCGCGCAAGGGCATTCTGGTCAAGGGCGGCGTGTACCTGGAAAACGGCCGGCACATCACCCATCTGGCACTGGATAAGACCGGCACCCTCACCCATGGCAAACCGCTGCAGACCGATTACCAGGCGCTGATAGAAAGCGACGCAGAACTGTATCGCGAACTGGCCGCCAGCCTCGCTGCACGCTCGGATCACCCGGTTTCGCAGGCAGTGGCCAAGGCAGCGCAGGAGCAAGGTGTCGCGCTGAGTGAAGTACAGGCATTCGAGGCCCTGCCCGGGCGTGGCGTACGCGGTGTGATCGACGGCCAGCGCTACCAGTTGGGCAACCATCGCCTGCTCGAAGAGCTGGGCCTGTGCTCGGCCGAAATCGAAGCCCAGCTCGATGGACTCGAGCGCGAGGGCAAGACGGTGATTCTGCTCAGTGACGAGAACCGCGCCCTGGCCCTGTTCGCGGTCGCCGATACGCTCAAGGCCAGCAGCCGCGAGGCTATCGCCACCCTGCATGACATGGGCATCAAGACCCTGATGCTCACCGGTGACAATCAGCACACCGCCCAGGCCATCGCCGCTCAGGTCGGCATCGATGAAGCCCGCGGCGACCTGCTGCCCGCCGACAAGCTGGCGACGGTCGAGGGCCTGCTCGGCCAGCGAGGCGTGGTCGCCATGGTCGGCGACGGCATCAACGACGCCCCTGCCCTGGCCCGCGCCGATGTCGGCTTCGCCATGGCGGCGATCGGCACCGACACGGCCATCGAAACCGCCGACGTGGCGATCATGGACGATGACTTGCGCAAGATTCCGACGTTCATCCGCCTGTCCCGGCAGACCGCGACGATCCTCAAGCAGAACATCGCCCTGGCACTGGGTATCAAGGCGATCTTCCTGGCCGTGACCATTACCGGTCACGCCACCATGTGGATGGCCGTGTTCGCCGATATGGGCGTAAGCCTGCTGGTGGTGCTCAACGGGTTGCGACTGTTGCGCAAATAGGCGCTGGGAAGACCGAAACCCGTAGGATGGGTCGGGCCGCGCAGGTGCAACCCATCACTTTTCCGATGGGTTTCACCCATCCTACGAGCTGCGCAAATGAGCGCTGGCGAGCCGTAGGGTGGATTAGGTGCATGTCACGAACTGAAAGCCGCGTGATATTTGGCGCTGCACCGTAACCCACCATGGTCGCAACGCCTACTATCTGCCTGGTGGCTTGCCCGCACGACCACCCCTCCAGGCTCAGCCCTGCATGGTCACATGCTGCGGATGGCTGGCGACGCGATCCAGCCAGCCATTGAGCGCTGGGTAACCGCTCAGATCGAAGCCACCCTCGTGGGCCACGTGGGTATAGGCATACAGGGCGATGTCGGCGATGGAATAACGATCACCGACCAGATAAGGCGTCTGCTGCAACTGACGCTCCATGACCCGCAGCGCCTTGTGGCCGCGAACCTGGCACACCTTGTACTCCTCGGCGCGTTCGGCCGGCATACCTTCGAGCCACTGAATGCGGCGTGCCACGGCAATGTAAGGCTCGTGGCTGTACTGTTCGAAGAACTGCCACTGCAGCACCTGGGTGCGCAGGCGTGGTTCGGTCTGCAGGAACTCGCTGCCATCGGCGAGGAAATTGAGGATGGCGTTGGACTCCCAGAGGTAAGTGCCATCTTCCAGCTCCAGCACCGGAATCCTGCCGTTGGGGTTCTTGGCCAGGAACTCGGGGCTTTGCGTCTCGCCCTTGAAAATATCGATAGGCACCCACTCGAACGGTTTGCCGAGCAGGGTCAGCATCAGCTTGACCTTGTAGCAGTTGCCGGAGCGGTAGTCGCCATAAACCTTGTACATGTTCGCCTCCTCAAGTCCGATGATGCTTTAGCCAATAGTCACGCCGCGTCCGCAGCCAGTCCCTGACGCACCACACTCGCCAGCCGGCGCAGCCCTTCACCCAGGCGCTCCGGTGCCACATGGCTGAAGTTCAGCCGCAGGTAACCCGGCTCGCGATCCGGGTCGATGAAAAACGGCTCGCCCGGCATGAATGCCACGTTCTGCGCCAGTGCAGCGTCGAGCAGCAAACGAGTGTCCTGGGGCTGCTTCAGACGCAGCCAGAAGAACAGACCGCCCTGGGGAATCTGCCACTCAGCCAGGTCACTGAAATGTTCGACGAGTGCCGCCTGCATCGCATCACGCCGCAGGCGATAGAAATCTCGTAATTCGGCCAGGTGCTCGCGGTATCGCTCGGTGCCCAGCCACTGCAGTGCCTGCCACTGGCCCACGCGATTGGTGTGCAGATCCGCCGACTGCTTGAGGCGCAGCAGGTGCGGAAAGAGATCCGGCGTGGCGATCAGGTAGCCGACGCGCAAACCGGGCAGCAGGGTCTTGGAGACGGTGCCGGTGTAGATCCAGCTGGCCTTGCGCAGGCGGCTGACGATGGGCGTGGCGCTGCCGGCGTCGAACACCAGCTCGCGATAAGGTTCGTCCTCGATCAGCGTCACCCCATAACGATCCAGCAAGGCTGCCACGGCGTCACGCTTGGCTTCGCTGTAGCGCACCGCACTGGGGTTCTGAAACGTCGGAATCAGATAGGCGAACGCCGGGCGCTGGCGCTCGAGCCGCTCCTCGAGCACCTGCAATTGCGGACCATCGGCCTCCTGTGGCACAGACACGCAGTCGGCGCCGAACAGCTGGAAAGCCTGCAGCGCGGCCAGGTAGGTCGGCGCTTCGAGCAGCACCTTGGTACCCGGATCGATGAACAGCTTGCTGGCCAGATCCAGGGTTTGCTGCGAGCCGCTGACGATCAGCACCTGGCTCGCCTCACACAGCACCCCCAATGCGCGGGCTTCGGCGGCTATGGCTTCGCGCAGCGCGGGCTCCCCCTCGCTCATGCCGTACTGCCCCATGCTGCCGGGCATCTGCGACCAGTCGAGCTTGGGCAGCATCTCCTCGGCAGGCAGGCCACCGGCGAACGACATCACCTCCGGGCGCTGCGCTGCAGCGAGGATTTCACGGATCAGAGAGCTTTTCAGGCGGGCAATGCGTTCGGAGAAGGCCATGATGTCACCGGGTGATAAGTCGGTTAAATTACGTCAAACTGGTTGACCGAAAGTACGATGCCCGAGACACATACGTCAACATGATTGACCTTAAAAACTCAGCTGCTCAACAAGCGGCCATGGAAGCCTTCTTCTTCGGCTACCAGGCATTCACCGCCAAGGCCGATGAAATGCTCGCGCGCCGCGGGCTGTCGCGGGTGCACCAGCGCATCCTGTTCTTCATCGCCCGTCATCCGGGGTTGAGCGTCAAGGAACTGCTCGGCTATCTGGGGGTGAGCAAGCAGGCGCTGAGCATTCCCCTGCGCCAGTTGCTGGAGATGCATCTGGCGCAGAGCGTCACTGCCGAAGATGACAAGCGCAAACGCCTGCTCGGCCTTACCGCCGAAGGCGCCAACCTGGAACGGGCGCTACGCCGCGAACAGGTGAAGCTGTTGCAGCGCGCCTTCGACGAAAGCGGCAAGCACGCGGTCGATGGCTGGCTGGCAGTGAACAAGGCGCTGAGCGGTACAGGTCGCACGCCAGACTGATCCCTGCGCGACTGTATGGCTGCTTATAGCGGCCTCTGTACCGCGACGGTCGCTTCGGTAGCCCTTATCGTGCGGGTTCAACCACGAGAACTCGCCATGACCCCGGAACTGCTGATCGCCTTTATCGCCTTTGCCTTCGTCACCTCGGTGACGCCTGGCCCCAACAACATGATGCTGCTCGCCTCCGGGGTGAACTTCGGCCTGCGTCGCAGCGTGCCGCACATGTTCGGCATCAGCCTGGGGTTCATGGTACTGGTGATGTGCGTGGGCTTCGGCCTGGGGCAGGTATTCGAGCAAGTGCCGGCGCTGTACACGCTGCTGCGTTACCTGGGAGCGGCCTACCTGCTCTATCTGGCCTGGAAGATAGCGGGCTCCGGTGCGCCGGACAGCGCTGGCGGTGAACGCGGCAAACCCTTCACCTTTCTCCAGGCTGCCGCCTTTCAGTGGGTCAACCCCAAGGCCTGGGTCATGGCTATTGGCGCCATCACCACCTATACGCCGCAGGAAAATTTCCTGGTCAACGTGCTGCTGATCGCTGGGCTGTTCGCGCTGGTAAACTGCCCGAGCGTAGGGCTGTGGACGGTGGCAGGCTCGCTGCTGCGCAACTGGCTGCGTAACCCACGCGTGCTGCGTGCCTTCAATATCGGCATGGCGGTGTTGCTGGTGGCCTCGTTGTATCCGATCTTCGCCGACATGAAAGGAGTGCTGTAATGCTCGAGAGCAGCCGCCCTCGCCTGCGCCCGCTGGCCGATACCTCGACGTCCGCCGTGGTAGCGGGCTTCATTGGTATGCTTACCGGCTACACCAGCTCCCTGGTGCTGATGTTCCAGGCGGGCCAAGCTGCCGGGCTCAGCGCCGGGCAGATTTCCTCGTGGATCTGGGCGCTGTCGATCGGCATGGCGGTGACCTGTATCGGCCTGTCCCTGCGCTACCGCGCCCCCATCATGGTCGCCTGGTCGACGCCCGGCGCGGCATTGCTGATCACCAGCCTGCCCGGCGTGCCTTACAGTGAAGCGATCGGCGCCTATATCCTGTGCTCCGCCCTGATACTGATCTGCGGCCTGACCGGTAGCTTCGACCGCATCATGCGGCGTATCCCCGGCTCCATTGCCGCCGCCCTGCTGGCTGGCGTGCTGTTCAAGATCGCTCTGGAAATCTGCGTGGCCGCCGAGCAGCAACCACTGCTGGTGATCGCCATGCTGTTCGCCTATCTGCTCGGCAAGCGCCTGCTGCCCCGCTACGCCGTACTGGCAGCGCTGCTGGTCGGCTGTGTGTTGGCTGGCACCCTGGGGCTGCTGAACTTCTCCCAGTTCGAGCTGCAACTGGCGACCCCGGAATGGACGACACCGAGCTTTTCCATCGCCGCAGCGATCAGCATCGGCATCCCGCTGTTCATTGTGGCCATGGCTTCGCAGAACCTGCCCGGCATGGCCGTACTACGCGCCAACGGCTATGACGTTCCGGCATCGCCGCTGCTCAACACCACCAGCCTGGTGTCGATCCTGCTGGCACCGTTCGGCTCCCACGGCATCCATATGGCAGCCATCAGCGCGGCGATCTGTGCCGGCCCCGAGGCCCATGAGGATCCGCGCAAGCGTTACACGGCGGCGATCTGGTGCGGGGTGTTCTATGGCATCGCCGGCCTGTTCGGCGCCACCCTCGCGGCCCTGTTCGCCGCGCTGCCCAAGGCGCTGATCCTGTCCATCGCCGCCCTGGCGCTGTTCGCCTCGATCATCGGTGGCCTGACTCAGGCCATGAACGAGCCGAAAGAACGGGAAGCCGCGTTGATCACCTTCCTCGTCACCGCCTCCGGCATGACATTGTTCAGCGTGGGTTCGGCGTTCTGGGGCATCGTCGCCGGCCTGCTGACACTGGCGATACTCAATGGCGGCAAACGCGCAGCCTGAGTCGCCAGTGTAGATGTAGGAGCTGGCTTGCCAGCGAAGCGATCTAACCGGCAACGCTATGTAAATGCCATCGCTTGCTATCGCAAGGCTAGTTCGTAGGGTGGACGACGCTTGCCTACGCGGCCCGATCCGCCCACCGCTCTGCGATCGCAATGGTGGATGAAAAGAGCGTCATCCACCCTACAAGCCTACCCTACCGGGGCACGTGGGCTGTGGGGTGGGCTTCAGCCCACCAAATCGAACGTCCACTTCTGCCTTGAATCAGTCGCTACTTGGCGACGGCACTTGCCTCCGCCGCCAATTGCTTGCCATGGGCCGCGTTGACCCACCAGCCGAACGCCGCGGCGGTGAAGAACATGATGATGCTGTACAGCGCAGCGGGAATGGCCATGGTGCTGTTGTTGAGCAATACCGGGCTGAGCGCCAGGGCGATGGCCAGGGTGCCGTTGTGGATGCCGATTTCCATGCCGATGGCGATGGCCTGGCGCAGGCTCAGCTTGAGCAGACGCGGCACGAAGTAGCCCACCGCCAGGCTGAGCAGGTTGAAGGCCAGCGCGGCGCCACCGACCACCGGGGCGTACTCGAGCACCGTCTGCCAGTCCTTGACCAGCGCCAGGATGATGATCAGCAGCAGGAACAGCGCCGAAATGATCTTCACCGGCGTCTCCATGCGCAGCGCGAAAGCGGGAAAACGGCTGCGCAGGAACATGCCGATGGCCACCGGCCCGAGCACGATGGCGAACACCTGAACCACCTTGGCGAACTGCAGCGGGATCGCCTGATCCCCCTCCATGAAGTAGGCCAGCGACAGGTTGACGATAAAGGGCATGGTCAGCACCGCGACGACCGAGTTCACCGCGGTCAGGGTGATGTTCAACGCGACATCGCCATGGGCCAGGTGGCTGTAGAGGTTGGCGGACGTACCGCCGGGCGACGCGGCCAGCAACATCATGCCCACCGCCAGGGCGGGCGCCAGGCCGAATGCCTGCACCATGAAGAAACAGGCTACCGGCAACAACAGCAATTGGCAGAACAACCCGATCAGTACCGGTTTGGGGTACTTCACCACCCGGGCGAAATCCGCCAGGGTCAGGGACAGCCCCAGGCCGAGCATGATGATGCCCAGGGCCAGGGGGAGAAACAGGCTCAGCAAGGGGCTCGCGGTCATCGTCACATCTCCGTGTTGGCAATCGGCCGTATGCTCACTGTAGCGGGCAACCAGCGATCTGCGCGATCACGCTGCCCTGCCCATCACTTCGGTGGATCAATGGACATTCGGCCACTGCGACATCCTTGTCCAATTGCAGTCCGAGACTTATCACCACTGTTTATTTCAACGGAGGCTTCCCATGTCCACTCAGCTCAACCGCCAGTTTCTGCTCGCCAAGCGCCCGACCGGCATGGTTAGCCGCGATACCTTCGATTACGTGGAAAAGCCGGTCGGCGAACCCGGCGAAGGACAGATTCTGGTCAAGAACCTCTATCTGTCGCTCGATCCGGCCATGCGCGGCTGGATGAACGAAGGCAAGTCCTACATTGCCCCGGTGGGTCTGGGCGATGTGATGCGTGCCCTGGGCGTGGGTGAGGTGGTCGCTTCCAAGCACCCGGACTACGCTGTCGGCGATCACGTCAACGGTGGCCTGGGCGTACAGGACTATTTCCTCGGCGAGCCCAAGGGCTTCTACAAGGTCGACCCGAAGCGTGCGCCGTTGCCGGTTTACCTGTCGGCCCTCGGCATGACGGGCATGACCGCCTACTTCGCCCTGCTCGACGTCGGCGCCCCGAAGAGCGGCGATACCGTGGTGCTGTCCGGTGCAGCCGGTGCGGTGGGCAGCATTGCCGGGCAGATCGCCAAGCTCAAAGGCTGCCGGGTGATCGGCATCGCCGGTGGCGCGGAGAAATGTGCCTACCTGATCGATGAGCTGGGCTTCGATGGAGCCATCGACTACAAGAACGAGTCGCTGCCCGAAGCGCTCAAGCGCGAGTGTCCGAAAGGTATCGATGTGTACTTCGACAACGTCGGTGGCGATACCCTGGACGCGGTACTGACGCGTCTCGCGCCAAAAGCGCGCATCGTCATCTGCGGCGCCATCAGTCAGTACAACAACAAGGAAGCGGTCAAGGGCCCGACCAACTACCTGTCGCTGCTGGTCAATCGCGCGCGCATGGAAGGTTTCGTGGTGACGGATCATGCCGCCAACTTCGGCAGCGCGGCGGCGGAAATCGGCGGCTGGCTGGCCAGCGGCAAGGTCAAATCGAAGGAGCACCTCGTCGAGGGCCTGGAAACCTTCCCGGAAACCCTGCTCAAGCTGTTCAAGGGGGAAAACTTCGGCAAGCTGGTGCTCAAGGTCTGATATCCATCAACGGGCGGCCACCTCGTCGCCCGTTGATGGCCCAAGCGCCACATGCATCCGCCTCAATGCTTCAGGCTACCGCACGCAAAGCGCTCAGCATGAACCAACCCAGAGTTTCATTCGCGACGTGCATTGCAGCGTCCTATTTCCCCAGCCATATCGATTTTCTGCCATGCCACATGGCGGTGCCCGCACGCCACTCCGGAACGAAAAATGGCCAAAAGCCATGAAACTACTTGAGGCACTACACGCTGTTCGGGTAGTTTCGCGGCCATGCTGATCGCCCATCGGGGCAAACTGATCCTTCGTGCCCGGAGCCCTGATGGAACTCGCTTTCACTGTAATAACCATTGTGCTTCTCGGCTCCGCTTATCTGCTTGTACAGCGCTTTCGCGGTAGCGCGGCACTGTCCCGGAGATCCATGAGCGAATGGTTGCTACGCTTCGAAGCCGCCAGCCCGGTCGAGCAGCATGAGATGGCTGAAGCCTTGCTGCTGCACTCCGTGAAATTGGCCGCGCAGATGGGAGTGCAGGCCAGCATCGCCGAACTGCTGGCGACGGGAAACGAGGCCAGCGCACTGGTCGCCACGTGGCAGAGCCAGTTACACACAGCCATGCCCACCACCTCGCTGTCGACTACGCCAGCACGCACCATCGGTGCCCTGATGGTGATTCGTCAGGTTCAGCCGCTGCGTTTTCAAGAGCTGCTCGGCCAATCCACAACCATCTGATCGTCCACATAAGCGAAAAAACCGCCAGGTTGGAAGCGCGACCTGAACCGATCAGCAGCCGCGGCGCCAGCCAACCATCCGAACCATTAGGGGGAACTTCTCCTCCCTGAGGCCTACAGAAAACTATTGGCCTTTTCAGGAGACCCCGAATGGAACAGTGGAACATCTGGCTCGATCGCGACTTATGGCTCGGCGTCGGCATCGTGGTGGTCGCGACCGCGGTGATCTATACCGTGCTGCGTACTGTAGTCGGTATCCTCCACAAGCGCCTGGTCGCCTGGTCGAAAGGCCAGGACGGCAACTGGCCGCACTTTCTCGCGGTGGTGATAGGGCGTACCAGTCGCCTGCTGCTGCTCGCCTTCTCGCTGCTGCTGGCACTGCGCGTGCCGGATCTTCCCGGTAGTTGGCAGGCCGCCCTGAGCCATACCTGGTTCGTCGCCCTGGCCCTGCAGATTGCCCTGTGGGTGGACACCGGTGTACGTCTGTGGTCGCGCAGCCTGTCGGTCGGTAAACATGGCGGCACGGGGTTCAACCCGGTAATGACCACCATCATCAGCATCATGGTGCTGATCGTGGTGTGGTCGGTGATGCTGCTGTCGATCCTCGCCAACCTGGGTGTGGATATAACCGCGCTGGTGGCCAGCCTGGGGGTTGGTGGTATCGCCGTAGCGCTGGCGGTGCAGACGGTGCTCGGCGACGTATTTGCCTCGCTGTCGATCGGCGTCGACAAGCCGTTCGAGATCGGTGATTTCGTGGTTTTCGGCGAAGTGGCCGGGAGCATCGAACATATCGGCCTGAAGACCACGCGCATTCGCAGCCTGAGTGGCGAGCAGGTGGTATGCGCCAATGCCGACCTGCTGCGGCAGATCGTGCACAACTACAAACGCATGGATACACGGCGCATCGTCTTCACGTTCGGCATCAGCTACGACACCCCGAGCGACAAGGTGCGCCAGGTATCCGAGCGAGTTGGCGACATCATCCGCGCCACGCCTAAAACCAAGTTCGACCGTGCGCACTTTCTCGGTTTCGACGAGAGCCAGCTGACCTTCGAGGTGGTCTACATCGTGCAGAGCTCGGACTACAACCAGTACATGGACATCCAGCAGGAGATCAACCTGCAACTGCTCGATACCCTGCGCGAACTGGATGTGCGCTTCGCCCTGCCCCGTCGTGATCTGCGTCTGGTTGGCGAGAAGATGCCCACACTGAAAGTCGCCGGATTGCCTCAGCATGAGCAGCAGGATGATTCGGCAGAGCACGATCAGCGACTGCCACGGTTCAGCTGAAGTCGGATTGCGAGGTGGACTAACGGCAACCTGTCATGCGGTTGCAATTGACCCGATCACGCTCGCCCTTGGAGCTGGACAGCCGGCTGACCACATTCCAGCCGATACGCCGGCTGGAGCCCACCCATAGCTCGCCGCTGCTGCTGACGCCGGTAAATAGCTGCAGGCGGCCGTAAGTGGTACTGGTCTGTGCCCAGGTCTGCCCGCTGATGGCATCGAAGCCACGCATCAGGGTGTCATTGCCTTGCTGAACGATGCCGTAGTGATTGCCGAAACGATCCGTGCAATTGAGCACAGTGGCGCTTCGGGTACAGCGCATGGCATCGCCGGGCAGCATGAAGGCGGCCTGCACCGGTAGCGTCCAACACAACGCGAGCAGCATGCCTGTAACTGCCTTGAGACGGATCGACACGCGGACACCTCCAGAGGAAATAGCACCAATGCTAACGCACTACAGCTTTCCGCTCAGCGGATACTCCAGCGACAGCCGTACCTGATCGACATCCCCCTCGGCCTGGGCGGCATTGCCGCGGTGCAGGCTGTGGCGCAGCAGCACCGTCAGATCCTTGGCCGCACCGGACTGCACCACGTAGCGCAGGTTGAGGTCGCGCTCCCAGTGCCTGCCGCCCTTGCCGTAGCCCAGCCAGGCGTAACTGCCCGTGGGGTCGACATCGCTGCCGTCGATACCGCTGCCGCGGATGTAGGCGGCGCCGGCGCTCAGCCCCGGCACGCCGACCGCGGCCAGGTCGTAGTCGTAGCGCAATTGCCAGGAGGTCTCGTTAGGCGCGTTGAAGTCCGACAGCTGCACCGCGTTGCCCAGCCAGATCGCGCCACGGGTGACGTAGTCGAACGGTGTGTCGCCAGCGACCTTCTGATAGCCCAGGCCGACCTTGTGGTAGCCCTGGGCATAGCTGAGCAGCAGGCTGCCGGTGGTGTTGGACACCCTGCCGGCCAGCGCCTTGCCGGTGTCGCTGCTGCGGTACAGATGCAGATCGACACTGATGGCCTTGTCCTCGGCCAGGGCATGGCTGTAGCTGCTGCCCAGGTAGTGCGTGCGCCAGCTGTCTTCCAGTTCGCCGCTGTAGAGGCTGACGGACAGCCCCGGCACACCGCTGTAGCTGCCACCGACGAAGCTGAAGGCATTGCCCAGGCGCATGGACGGGTCAGCGTAGTTGATCACCAACGGGTTGTCGTTGCTGCGCGAGTTGCGATCCGCCGAACCGGTGAAATGCCCGCCGAACAGGGTCAGGTCGTCGAACTCGCGACTGTCGACGAACCAGCCGGTGTGGGTCTCGGGCAGCAGGCGGCTATCGGACGAGGAGAAAATCGGCGTTTTCACCCGCTGCTCGCCGTAACGCAGCCAGGTCGACGACAGCCGCGCCTTGAGCGCCGCGCCGCCACGGGCGGCGTCATTCTGGTCGTAGCCTTCGTTGTCCACCGGCAGGTGGCGCAGCTTGCCAGCGCGGCCGCCGCCACCGTCGAGTTTCTGCGACAGGTACAGGTGTCCGTCCAGGCCGAAGCCGAGGGTGCCCTGGGTAAAGCCCGACTTGAACTCGCCCATCAGCCCGTAGCCCCACTCCTCGGCGTAACCATTGCGCTCGGCCCGCGGCTTGTAGGCGTTGCGCGCACCGTTGCTGCGCCCGCCGTTACGGTAGTCGCGGTTTTCAAAGACCGTGCGGTTGAGCAAGCCCCAGCTGGCATCGTCGATAAAACCGGCGGATTGCGACTGAGCGCTCTGCGGCGCCGCCATGGCCAGCGGGGAAAGACAGCATGCGCTTGCAGCGATCAGTGTCGAGTACAGCCTGTTCATTGCCACTCCTTAATCTCGGGGCAATCGCCCCATATGCCGGGACAGCCCAATCGCGGCGCCCAAACCGATGCAGACCAGTGCCCACCACAATATTTGCGGGGGCGCCTGGTCAGCCGGTAACAGACGACCGATCAGCACGTTGCCGAGCAACGCGGCCAGGCCGCCGACACCGGCGAAGAAACCGTAATAGGCGGCCAACTGGCCGCGGCGTGCGTAGTACGGCACGTGGGCCGAGAGCAGCGGCAGCACCAGCAGGCTGCCAAGGCTGAGCAAGGCCGCCATCAGCAGAACGGCCCATTGCGGACTCAGCAGACTCGCCAGAGGCTCGGCCAGCAGACAGTAACTGGCGGCCATCAATGCCAACCCGAGGCCCATGCCCTGCCCCTCGCTGAGCCAGCGCTGGCGCAGCGCGCTGATCGGCATCTGCAGCAGCACGCCGACCAGCGCGGTGATCACGAATACCCGGGTGATCCACGCCTGACCGCCGCCGTGAGCGTGACTGTAGGCCGGGATCGCCAGATACAGCGGGTGGAACAGCAGCGGATAGGCCGCGGCCAGCAAGGCGAAACGCTGGAACGGCCCCTGCCGCAGCATCTCCAGACACTGGCGCAGCATGGTCACCGGCTCATCGCCCGATACCAGCGCCTTGGTCGGCAGGAAGCGCCACTGCACCAGCGTCATCAGCAGAAACAGCCCGGCCGCCACACTGCCGGATACCGCGAAGTCGATGCCGATCAGCAGCAAGCCCGCCAGCGGCCCAAGCAACATGCCGGCGGTGCTGGCCATGTTCTGCAAGGCAAACGCCCGCTTACGCTGTTGTACGTCCTGGCACTCGTCGGCCAGGTAGGCCTGGGCGCAAGGCGTGAACAGAGCGCCGGCAAAGCCACTGACGCAGGCAGCCAGCAACAGCACCGCCAGGCTTTCCGAGAAGCCGAGCACGGCAAAACCCACGCAACGCACCAGACAGCCGATGAGGATGGCGCGCCGGTAGCCGATCCGGTCACCCAACAACCCACCGAACAGGAACAGCCCCTGCTGGCTGAACACCCGGATGCCGAGCACCAGGCCTACTGCCCAACCGGCCAGCCCAAGGGTGTCACTGAGGTGACCGGCGAGGTACGGCACCAGCATGTAGAAGCCGAAGTTGAAGGCCAGGCTGTTGAGCACCAGTACCCGCGCCGCGGGGGACAGGCTGGCGAAGGTGTTCAACACTCGGCTCATGGTTGCTGACCGCTCATGACTGGCTCATCGAGTTCAAGGTAGCTGGGTCGCACGCTGGACGATCCGTTCGAAGCGCTGCTTGGCCCGCGCCGGCAGCGATGCCGGAATCTGCGCCTCACTGGCTGGCTGGGCGCCGACCTGGATGAGCATGACCATGCCCATGGCCAGGTGCGGAATGCACTGGATGCCATACAGGCCGGCCTCGCTGAAGGTCACCTCGATCTCTTCGTTGATCTTGCCCTTGAACGGCTCGGCGCCCTGCGGCAGGAAACCGGGGATGCTCGCAGCGTTATGGGTCGGGTGGGTGGCGATGAACTTCACGCTGTCGCCAGGGGCGATGGCCAGGAAATCGGGCTCATAGACCATCGAGCCGGACTCTCCGCGGTTGAGCATCTTGACCTCATGGGTTTCGGCCAGCGCCGGAGTCACGAACAGAAGAGTAGCGAGCAAAGTGAAAAACGGGGAAACGCGCATAGCGAACGACTCGTATCAGATAGGTTGAAAGCGCAGCACCCGGGCCCCGTCTTCAGGGTCGACCAGGTAGCGGGCGCGTACGCCGAAGGTGTCGCGTAAGCGCTCGGTCGTCAGCACCTCGGCCGGAGCGCCCAGCGCCACCAGGCGACCACGTTGCATGACCCCGAGGCGGTCGCATTCCAGCGCCTGGTTGAGGTCGTGCAAGGCGATCAGCGTGGTCACCGGCAGCGTGCGTACCAGGTTGAGAATCGACAGCTGATGCTGGATATCCAAATGGTTGGTGGGCTCGTCGAGCAGCAGGATCTGCGGTTTCTGCGCCAAGGCCCGGGCAATGTGCACGCGCTGACGTTCGCCGCCGGAAAGCGTGCTCCAGGCACGTTCCGGCATTTCGGCCATGTCCACATCGGCCAGGGCCTGGACGACGATCCGTTCATCCTCGGCCGACCAGGGCTGCAAGGCCGACAGCCAGGGCGTGCGGCCCAGCTCCACGGCATCGCGCGCGGTCACCGCGTCGGCGGTCTCGGCCTGCTGCTCGACGAAGGCCAACTGCCGGGCCACTTCGCGGCGGCTCAGGCTCGCCAGCGGCCTGCCCTGCAGCCGCACCTGCCCAGTGCCGGGCACGCGAATGCCGGACAGCAGCTTGAGCAGGGTCGACTTGCCGGAACCGTTGGGGCCGATCAGGCCGAGTGTCTCGCCCTGACGCAGCTGCAGATCGACGCCGGCGACAATGGCGCGCCCTTTCACCGACCAGCCCAGATCGCTGCACTGCAGCACCGTGCTCATCGCGCTCGCCTCCCACGCACCAGGATCACTGCAAAGGCCGGCGCGCCGATCAGCGCGGTCACCACACCGATGGGCAGCACCTGGCCCTTGATCACGGTACGCGACAGCACATCGGCGGCAATCAGGAATATCGCGCCGATCAGGGCACTGACCGGCACCAGCCGACCATGACGCACGCCAACCAGTAAACGCGCGGCATGGGGAATCACCAGGCCGACGAAACCGATGGAGCCGACGATCGACACCATCACCGCGGTGACCAGCGCCGCGCTGGCGATCAGCGTGGCCTGCACCCGGCGTACCGGCACACCGAGGGATGCCGCCGATTCGGCGCCGAAGGTGAAGGCATCCAGCGCCCGGGTATGCCAGGCCACCAGCAACACACCGGCCAGGGCCACGGGCACGGCCAGCGCCACGTCGTGCCAATTGACTCCGCTGAGGTTACCGAGCAACCAGAACATGATGCCGCGGGCCTGCTCGGCGCTGGCTGATTTGGTGATCAGCAGCGAGGTCACGGCGTTGAACAGCTGGGAACCGGCGATACCGGCGAGAATGATCTGCCCAGTGCCATTCATGGCGCCGCCACCGGCAGCGCGGGCCAACAGCGCGACCAGGCTGAAGGCGGCGATGGCGCCGATAAAGGCGCCCATGGACAGCGACAGCATCCCCGCGCCCAGCCCCAGCAGCGCTACCGAAACCGCGCCGGTGGAGGCCCCTGCGGAAATCCCGAGCAGATAAGGATCGGCCAACGGATTGCGCAGCAGCGCCTGCAGTACCACGCCGGATACCGCCAGTCCGGCGCCACAGCAGGCCGCGACCAGGGCGCGGGTCAGGCGGTAGTTCCAGACGATGCCCTGGTCGATCGGATCGAGCACGAAGCCAGTGCCGAACAGCTTGTTGGCCAACACCTGGAACACTACCGATAGCGCAATCGGCGTTTCGCCCAGCGCCACACCGGCGACCACCGCCACGGCCAGCAACAGCAGGCAAATGAGCGTCAGCAGGAACAGGTGAGTACCGCGAGCCATCATTTCTGGATATCGAACCCGTCAACGGCCTTGGCCAGGGTTTCGATGCCGGCGATCATGCGCAGCGAAGCCTGCATGCCGTCGGCATCGAGGATCACGATACGGCCGTTCTTCACTGCATCCATGTGCTTGGCCACCGGATCGTTGCGCAGGAACTCGAGCTTCTTCTCCACATCGTCAGCCGGGAAACGGCGGCGATCCATGCGCGCCAGCACCAGCACGGTCGGGTTGGCCTTGGCCAGGGTTTCCCAGCCCACGGTTGGCCACTCCTCGCTGGACTCGACCACATTGCGCAGGCCCAGGGATTTCATCATGTAGTCAGCGACGCCCTTCTGCCCGGCCATGTAGGGATCGAGATCCAGGTCGGCGCTGGAGAACCAGAACGCAGCGGAGATCTGCCTGGCCTGGCGCTGCTCGGCATTTGCAACCGCCTTGCCGAGTCGCTCCTGCAGGCTGCTGACCAGCTTGTCGCCTTCATCCTGCACATCGAAGATTTGCGCCAGTTGCTGGATGCTCTTGTACAGGCTGTCGATCTGGAACGGCTGCAGGCGAGTGCCGTCGGCACCGACCAGGTTATCCTTGCCTTCGCAGTCGGATGGCAGGATGTAAGTCGGGATCTTCAGCTCGTGGAACTGCTCGCGGGTAGCAACCACGCCCTGCTCGCCGACCATCCACTCGAACTGCACGGCCACCAGGCCAGGACGCTTGCTGATCACCGACTCGAAGCTCGGGTCGTTGTCGGCCAGGCGCTCGACCTTGTCGTTCTGCGCCTCGAACTCGGGCAGTACGTTGCTGAACCAAAGAGAAGTACCAGCCAGATGCTCGCCAACCCCCAAAGAATAGAGGATCTCGGTGCCGGCCTGGCCGATGGTCACGGTGTTGTTCGGCGCAGCGGCGAAGCTCAGCGCATGGCCACAGTTGTCGATAGTCAGCGGGTATTGGGTCGGGCTGGCGGCCAGCGCCATGGAAGACAGGCCAAGGGCGGCGGTGAAAACGGCGAAACGAGACACGAGCATGCGGGTGATCTCCAAAACAACGAATACGCATAAACGGCAGTGCGCAGGCTGGAGAACACATCACGCCAAGCGGCCATGGCCACACCTGTCCCTTACGGAAGGTGATTACGGATGCCCCTCCCGGACACCCCGCCGGCTGGTTCGATTGCAGCGCCCGACCACCGCTGCGTCGCAGCTGATCAGACCCTATGCCGGCAGGTCTCCTGACTAGTACGTCGACGCACTGCTGCGGCCTTCCCGGAATCGCTTCCAGTGACACGAATGCAGCCATGCTCGGTACCTACAGTTGCGGGGGCAGTTCCGTTTCGCCACATGAGGTGGCGTCGGATTCCCTATTGATTCCTCGCGGAAACCGGCGGCGGCATCTTAAACGATCGAGTCACGTCACGGCAGCGCCATTTACCGCGGGTTGTTGCTGCCTTTCCCGGTAGCACGGGAAAAATAGCGGGCGGCAAACGGATAACGTAGTGAAACTCCTTGTCGCCATTATTGTTATATTATAACAATAATGCAACGCGTTTATCGCGCCCGGCTCAACTGCTAGACAAGCCACCGTCCGGGATAAGGCGCAAGCGGACGGTCGTAGGATGGGTGAAACCCATCGGAAATTGATGGGTTTCACCCATCCTACGGGCTGGTGGATGAAAAGAGCGTCATCCACCCTACATCTGCTTGCGCCTTGTAGCAGGCACTGAAGATTCCGCTTGAAATGAGAAGCAAAATCAATAAACTGATAAATGTTATTTTATAACATATTAATTGGAGTTCCCATGAAACCCGGCATCCATCCCGATTACCGCCCCGTGCTGTTCCACGACGTCTCGGCCGACGCCTACTGGCTGATCGGCTCCACGGTGAGCACCGACAAGACCCGCGAGCACAGCGATGGCAACACCTATCCCTATGTCGCACTGGATGTGTCCAGCGCCTCGCACCCGATCTACACCGGACAGCAACGCCAGACCAAGAGCGAGGGCCGAGTGGCCGGCTTCAACAAGCGCTTCGCCGGATTCGCTGGAGCCCGCTCATGAAAGTCGTCGCCTCGCTGAAACAGGCCAAGCTGCGCCATCGCGACTGCCAGATCGTCAAGCGCCGCGGGCGTATCTACGTGATCTGCAAGACCGAGCCGCGCTTCAAGTGCGTGCAGGGGCGGCCCAAACCGCAGCGCAAGAACAAGGGATAAATGGCTTGAATCACCAACCCCGGCGCGAAACGATCGCCTCGGGGGCGAGGCTCCTACATCGCGTGAAAATCCTCACCTACACTATCGAGGTGCCTGCGAGATCGGCGTCCGACGCCAAATCGTGTAGGAGCGTCGCCCCCGGCGCGAAGCGATCGCTGCCGTCCAGCAGGATTAGTGTCGTAACAATCGGGCAATGCCAGGCACATACCCGCCCTGGAAAATAACCAACTCAACTCACCACGCCTCCCAACTCACGCAGGTAACTCCACGGATAGATGCCGCGGTCGTGGCCGTCATCGAATACCAGCTGCACGCCATAGCCCTGAGCATGGATTGCTGTAATCCGCACTCCGTCAGGTGCCACGTCGATACGCTGTGCCAGGCGTGCCGCCCTGCATTTCGAGCACGGACACCCGGCACGCAAGCGCTCATGACTGAGCACCTGCACCTGCCCTTCCCCCCAGTCGACGGTCAGTCTCGATTGCGTGGCGCTGTTGCGTAACGCGACGGGCGCCTGGCTCATGGATTGGGCAGACGCAACTGGCCGATGGCAATGCGCACCGCCTTGCGCACTTCCGGGTCGGCATCGTGCTCGACAGACTGCAGCGCTGGCAGTGCCTGTGCGTCGCCCAACTCCCCAAGGGCCAGCGCGGATTCCTTGCGCAGGTTGCTGATAGCGTGCCCCAGCAGTTCCACCAGCGCGTCGCGCGCCGCGGCGAACCGCAAACGCCCGAGCGAGCGCACGGCACGCAGCCGCACCTGCCAGTAGCTGTCGCTCAGCGCCTCGAGCAGCGCAGGGCCGGCACCCGCCTGGCCAACCTTGCCAAGCGTGGTTGCCGCCTCCTCGCGCACCTGCCATTCACGATCCTTCAGGGCCGTCTGCAAAGCCGGCAGCACGCTGTCATCGCTGGCCAGACCCAGGGCGCCAGTTGCGGCGCGGCGTACTTCGGTATCGGCATCGTCGCTGGCCAGGCGCGCCAGTTGCGGCAAGGCATCGGTCTGCTTCAACCAACCGAGGATGCCCACCGCTTCACGACGCACGAACGCGTCGCTGTCCTGCAGGGCGGCGATGGCCGTAGGTACGCTGTCGATCAGGCGCAACTCGCGCAGAGCACGCAAGGCACTGGCACGTACGAACGCATCGGCATGCTCGGCCCAGGGCAGCACCACACGGCCGGCGTCGGCCGTCTTCAGCTCGCTGAGGCTCTGCGCTGCCGCGCCACGCACACGGGCGTCAGCGTCGGTCAGCGCGGCGCACAGGCCGCTCACCACCTCGGGCTCTTCCCAGGCCTCCAGCAGGCGCGCCGCTTCGGCGCGCACATCCGCGGATGAATCCCGGGTCAGGGCGTGAGTCAGCCAGGGCAAGGCTTCTGGTTCTTCCAGATCGGCCAGTTCGATCAGGGCGATACGCCGCACGCCGGCGTCCTCATCCTCCAGACGTGGTAGCAGGTCGAGAATGTCGGGGTTATCGGTGCTCATATCGGTGTTCGGGTCGGTCATAGGGCAACTCGCAATGGCGGATGATCGGTGGGCAGCCCGAGCGGCGTCAGACGTGGCAGCTCGCGGCCTTCTTCATGGCGCAGCAGCTCCAGGCAGTGACGCTTGAGCTGCGCGAACTCCGGGGTGGTCAACAGGCCCGCATGCCGCGGACGGCGGAAATCCAGGCGCAGGTCTTCGATGAAACGTCCCGGTCGCGGGCTCATCACCAGGATGCGGTCGGCGAGGAACAGGGCTTCGTCGATGTCATGGGTGACGAACACCACGGTGGTGCGCACCCGCCCCCAGATATCCAGCAGCAGCTCCTGCATCTTGCTGCGCGTTTGCGCATCCAGGGCGCCGAAGGGCTCGTCCATCAGCAGCAGACGTGGGCGGTTGATCAGCACCCGGGCGATTTCCGCACGCTGCTGCATGCCACCGGACAGTTGATTGGGCCAACGGGCGGCGAAGTCCTGCAAGCCGACCAGGCTGAGAAACTCGCGGGCCTGGTGGTGCCGCTGCGCCTTGCCGATGCCCTGCATCTTCAGGCCGAAGGCGACGTTGTCGAGCACGCTGCGCCAGGGCAACAGGGTGTGATGCTGGAACACCATGCCGCGCTGCGGCGACGGCCCCTCCACCGCCTGGCCATCGACCCGCAAGGTGCCGGCGCTGGGCGTCAGGTGCCCGGCCAGGGCGCCAAGCAGGGTCGACTTGCCACAACCGGACGGGCCGAGAATGCACACGAACTCGCCAGCGGCGATGGAGAAATCCAGCGACTGCACGGCTTCGAACGCCTGGGCGCCCTCGCCCAGGCTGATGGTCAGTTTTTCTATATCGATGCGCCCGGCCGACAGGCCCGTTTCATGGATAGTCATCAGCGACGCCCTCCCGTGCGATACCAGGGGGTCAGCAGGCTGCCGAGTCGCTTGACCAACAGGCTGCTGCCCATGCCGAGCACGCCGATCAACAGCATGCCGACGATGATGTCCGGGTAGTTCTGGATGGTGTAGGACTCCCAGGTGTAGTAACCGATACCGAATTGCCCGGAGATCATTTCAGCAGTGACCAGGCAGAACCAGGACGTGCCCATGCCAATCGCCAGGCCGGTGACGATGCTTGGCGCCGCCCCCGGCAGGATCACCTCGCGCAGGATCGCCAGGCGCCCGGCACCAAGGCTGCGGGCGGAAGCGATCAACCGTGCGTCGACGCCCTCCACGCCGTGCACGGTATTGAGCAATACCGGAAACAGCGCACCGGTGAAGGTGATGAAGATCATCGACAGTTCCGACGAGGGAAACATCAGGATCGCCAGGGGAATCCAGGCCACGGCGGGAATCGGCCGTAGCACTTCCAGCGGTGGCAGCAGGCTGTCTTCGGCCCAGCGCGAACGGCCGATGGCGATGCCCAGGGTGATACCCAGCACGGCAGCGATCAGGTAGCCGGTGAATACCCGGCCCAGGCTGGCGCCGACATGATCCCAGAGTCTGCTGGATTCGATCAGCGCGATGGCGGCGTCAACCACCGACGCTGGGGTGGGCACATAGATGAAGGTGAGCAGGCCCAGATCCAGGCGCGAGCGGGTCGCCACCTGCCAGAACAGCAGGCAGAGCGCCAACGAAGCCAGGCGCAACGGCCAACGGTGTAATGAAGTCATCATCAGGCTCCTGTGAGGCGCTGCGCCACGCGAGGCATGGCGCAGCGGGCCGATCAGCGTGCCGCCAGCAGGCTCTGGTTGGCGCTACCGAAGTCCAGGGCTTCACCGCCGTGGGCCTTGGCATAGGCCTCGGCCTGACCCTTGAGCAGGAAGGCGCTCAACTCGCCCTTGCCATTGCGTACGAACCAGGCCTGGTTGGCCAGCAGCTTGATGCCACTGTCGCTGGCCTGGGCGTAGATGGCGCGGATGTCCTTGCCCTCCTCTTCGAGTTGCGCCAGCGCCTTGAACGCCGCTTCCGGGGATGCGTAGTGGCGCACCTTGTCCTCGCCACGCACCCAGATCTGCGCCAGGCGCTTGAAGTCGCTGATCGGCTTGCCGGTCACCGCATCGTTGGCCTTGAGCGGCAGTTGCGCGTAGTCGGCCAGGGCCTTGGCATAGTCACGCCCCTCGGCCTTGAAGGCGGCCTTGATGTACTGGTCGTCGACGAACCGCTCGACGTTCAGGCCGCGGTCGGTCTTTTTCAGCAGCTTGAGGGTGTCGATGGAGGTGGCGACGGCCTGGCGGTACTCGGGCTTCCAGGTCAGGTCGCGGGTCTGCAAACCAAGTGGGCCATGGAACAGGTAGTTCACCTCGGCCTCGATGCCGGTGACCTTCTCGATCAGCTCGCTGTACTTCTCCGGTTCGGCAGCGATCAGGCGATCCGCTTCCAGGCCGGCACGCAGATAGGCGGTGACGATCTCCGGATACTGCTTGGCATAGGCCGCATCCACCAGGGCACCGTGGAAGGTTGGCGTGTCGGCCTGGGAGCCATCGTAGATCTTGCGGGCGAAGCCACGGTTGGGGAACAGCTCGGCGAAGGGCACGAAGTCGGCGTGGGCCTCGATGCGGTTGCTGCGCAGCGCCGAACCGGCGATTTCCGGCGCCTGGGCGATGATGCGTACATCCTTCTGTGGATCCCAGCCCTGGGCGGCGACGGCGCGCAGCAACATGCCGTGGGCGGTGGACGCGAACGGCACGGAAATGGTCTTGCCCTTCAGTTCGGCCAACGACTGCACGCTGGAGGACGCCGGCACCACGATGCCGTTGCCGCTGCCCTTGGTGCTACCGGACAGGACGCTGATGAACAGGCTCTGCTTGCCGGCGTCACGGAAGGCCACGCCGTTGAAAGAACCCGGGAAGTCGGCCATGGCACCGAAGTCGAGCTTGCCGGCGACCATTTCGTTGGTCAGTGGCGCGCCGCTGGTGAAATTCTTCCACTCGATCTCGTACTTGGCATCCTTGTACTTGCCGTCGCGCGGCAGGTACTTGTCGAGCAGGCCGAGCTCGCGGATCAGTAACCCTCCGGTGGCGCAGTTGATGGTGGTGTCCTGGGTGCCGATGGCGATACGGATCGTTCCGGCGGGCAGCTCGGCTTGCGCCGAAGCGGCGCCGATGGCCAGCGCGAGGCCGACCAGAGTGGTACGCAAGTGCATGGGTGTCTCCCCTCGAATTAATAGGGTCTGTTGACGTTTCAGCTCGATCGCGCCGGAGCCCGTTTTGCCGCGAGGCAAGGCACGAGACGCGAAGTTTGGTGTTCCAAATGAGCGTCGAGAAACGCAGCATTCGCGGCAAAACGGGCCCGGCCCTGCGGGTTGCGCGAGAAATCTCGCCATGCGTTGTTGGAGGACTTGGCAAGGGAACACCATTCCCTGCGTCCTCCGCCTAGCCTGGCGAGATTTCACGCAGCAACGCGGTTCGTGCTGAAACGTCAACAGACCCACGCTATTGGAATCGTCTCCGCCGGGTGGTCGGCCGGTGGGAAACGAGGGGTGTGGTATCAGGCGTCCGGTGGTTGGCCGGATGGCGTGCTGCTTTTCTTATGTTTGGTTGGTGGGCTGAGGCGGATCTCCGCCCAGCCCCAACGCGGCTACGTGTCAGGCTCAACGCAACAAGTAGGGAATCTCGACGCGCACCGCACCGGTCGGGCAGTCCTTCTCGCAGGGCATGCAGTACCAGCACTCGTCGAAGGCCATATAGGCCTTCTGTGTCGCCGGGTTGATCGCCAGCAAGTCCATCGGGCAGACGTCGACACACACGGTGCAGCCCTTGTGGGCGATGCACTTGTCTTCGTCGATGGTCACGGGCGCATTGCTGCGCAGCAGGATTTCCTGGGGCTGGAAGGCCATATCACGGTGTCCTCGGAGCCTGTGGCTCTCGTTATGTGGTTGCACGCTGTTCTTGGTTGCCGCTGCCGCGCCTAGGCGGCTTCGGTTTTCACCCGCAGGCGGTTGTAGGCCTGCTGCTCTTCGTCATCCAGAGCGATCAGGTAAGGCTCGACCGGCTTCTTGAAACTGACCATCTGGCCGTGTTCGTCCTTTTTCAGGTGGCAGTGCACGAACCATTCGGCGTCGTTGCGCTGCGGGTGGTCGACGCGGTGGTGGTACAGGCCCCAACGGCTTTCCTTGCGAAACAGCGAGGCGCGCGCGGCCATTTCCGCGCAGTCGCGGATCACGCTGACTTCCATGGCACGCATCAGCTCGTGAGCGTTGTTGGCCTTCAGCTCGGCCAGATCCGCCTCGATGGCGGCGAAGCGTTGCAGGCCGATTTCCATCTTCCTGGTGACCTTGAGCGGCTGCAGGTAATCGTTGACGAAGCGGCGCAGCTTGTACTCGACCTGTGCGGGCGGCAGGCCGTGCTCGCGATGCAGCGGCGCATAGACCCGCGCCCGCTCTGCGTCGATCTGCGCCTGATCCAGGTCGCTGTACTCACGTTCGGCCACATAATCGGCGGCGTTGTTGCCCGCGAACCAGCCGTAGGTGAAAGCGCCGAGCATGTAGTTGTGCGGCACCGCGGCCATGTCACCGGCCGAGTACAGGCCCTTGACCGAGGTCTCGGCCTTCTCGTTGACCCACACGCCCGAGGCGCTGTGGCCGCTGCAGAAGCCGATCTCGGAGATATGCATCTCGACCATGCTGGAACGGTAGTCGGTGCCGCGCCCGGCATGGAACTGGCCGCGGCTGGGACGCTCGTTGCTGTGCAGGATTTCCTCGATGTTCTGGATGGTTTCCTCGGCCAGGTGATCGAGTTTGAGGAACACCGGGCCGTTGCCGCCTTCGAGCTCCTGATGGAACTCCCACATCATCTGGCCGCTCCAGTAATCGCACTCGATGAAGCGCTCGCCCTTGTTGTTGGCGGTATAACCACCCAGCGGGCCGGTCACATAGGCGCAGGCCGGGCCGTTGTAATCCTTGATCAGCGGGTTGATCTGGAAGCACTCCAGATTGGCCAGCTCGGCACCGGCGTGATAGGCCATGGCATAGCCGTCGCCGGCATTGGTCGGGTTCTCGTAGGTACCCATCAGGTAGCCGGAAGCCGGCAGGCCGAGACGCCCGGCCGCGCCGCAGCAGAGGATCACCGCCTTGGCCTTGATCACGTGAAAATCGGCGGTGCGGCAGTCGAAGCCCATCAGGCCGTTGACCGCGCCGTCGGCACCGGTCAACAGGCGTGTGGCCACCAGGCGATTGGTGATTTCCACCCGGGCACGCTTGAGCTGGCGATACAGCACCTTCTTGATGTCGTGCCCCTCGGGCATCGGCAGCACGTAGGCGCCCATGTGATGCACCTTCTTCACCGCGTAGTCGCCGGTTTCGTCCTTCTCGAACTTCACGCCCCAGCGGTCGAGCTGCTCGATGGTCTGGAAACTGTGGGTGGCATAGGCATAGACCGCGGCCTGGTTGACGATGCCGTCATTGGCCACGGTGATTTCCTTGGTGTACTGCTCGGGCGTGGCGTGGCCGGGCACGATGGCGTTGTTGAGGCCGTCCATGCCCATGCTGATCGCCCCGCTGCGCTTGACGTTGGCCTTGTCGACCAGCAGCACGCGCAGCGCCTTGTTGCGCTCCTTGGCCTTGATCGCGGCCATGGGGCCGGCGGTGCCGCCGCCGATGATGACGATGTCGTATTCCTGTTCCAGGGTATTGATGCTCATGACTGCGCGCCCTTCTGTCGGTCGATGCGCAGGCGATACTGAAAGACATCGCCACGGTAATAGAGGTGTTCGAAATCCAGCGGTGTGCCGTCGGCGGTGTGGGTCAGGCGCTCGATGCGCATGATCGGCGAGCCCTCCTCCACATCCAGCGCCTGGGTCAGGTCGCTGTCGGCCAGCACGGCGTCGATGGCCAGATCGGCATGACCGAGGGCGATGCCGCAGTCGTTCTCCAGGATCAGGAAGATGTCGCGGGTGACCAGGTCGACCTTTTCCAGCTTCTCGCCCACGGCCTGCGGCAGCCAGGTGATTTCCAGGGAGATCGGCTCGCGGTTGATCAGCCGCACCCGGCGGATTTCCGTGACGCGGCTGCCCTCCGCCACCTGCAGGCGCTCGGCAACCAGCGCCGAGGCTGGTACGTGTCGAAGACTGCGCAGCTTGTTGAGCACCTCGTAGCCCATCTGCTTCATCGACTCGCCCAGCCCTTGCAGGGTGCTGACGTTCTGGAAGGCTTTCGGCTTGGCCACGAAAGTGCCCTTGCCATGAATCTTGAAGATCAGCCCTTCCTTCTGCAGATCACCCAAGGCCTGACGCACGGTGATGCGGCTGACGCCATAGGTCTGGCCCAGTTCGTTTTCCGAAGGCATGCGGCTATGCGGCGCATAGGTGCCATCGAGAATGCGCGAGCGCAGCAGCTCCTTGAGCTGGCTGTACAGGGGAACGGGCGAAAGCGGTATGAGCTGAGACATGTGCGTCCTTTTTGATCAACTTGTCATAACAAGTAGTGACGAGAAAATATCGAATAAGGTCAGCGGCTGGAAATATTGATATCGAATAAGCATATGGCTGGAAATCAGCAGGTCTTGTCGACAGCCCCGATCGAATCAGGTGTGGTGCAATCCTGTCCTGTTCCTGGCCATCGGCAGTAATCAATCCACGGTGCGCAGCAGATTGCACACGCCTGGGATCTCTAGGCAAAGCGTCTATTTCAATCTTTTCACTTCGAGCTCGGTCTCAGCTACGACGTGCGAAAGGCAGGTTCCAGCCCCTAATCAAGCGAAATCATGTGACCCACCCTTGAAAAGCCGATTATTCTATCGAGGCATTTTTCCTGCCCTTAATATGTGAGTGCCGAAGATGAAGATCGATGACATGGATGCATTCGTCGCGGTCATCCGCTGTCAATCGACCAAGCTGGCTGCCGATGCCCTGCAACTGACCCAACCGGCGATCACCCGCCGCGTGCAGAATTTCGAAGAAGACCTGGGCGCCAATCTGCTCGACCGCAATACCAAACCGCTCAAGCCGACGCCCATGGGCCTGCGCGTTTACGACCAGTGCAAGGCGATCCTCCGTGAGATCGACTCGCTGCGCGAGCTGGTCGCCAGCGACGGCTCCCCCAGTGGCTCGCTGCGTCTGGGCGTACCGCAGACCATCAGCGACGTGGTACTGCTCGATGCCCTGCAGCAGATTCGCGAGACCTTCCCGGAGCTGAAGACCCAGGTTTTCAATGGCTGGGGCAGCAGCCTGATCGCACGCATGGAAAATGGCGAGCTGGATGCCGCTGCCGTGCTGTTCCCTGCCGGCAAGATCTTCCCCGAGGGCATCGCCAGCCGCTCGATCGGCCGTATGCCGCTGCAAGTGGTCGCCGCCAAGGGTGCGATGCGCAAGCGCAGTTGCAAGCTCAAGGATTGCTACCAGCATGGCTGGGTGCTCAACCCGGACGGTTGTGGCTTCCGTGCCGGCCTGCAGCGCGCGCTGTCGGAACAGGGCCTGTCCTTGCAGATCAACCTGGAAACCTTCGGCACCGAGCTGCAACTGGGCCTGGTCGCCAGCGGTATGGGTTTTGGCCTGGTGCCAGCGCCTCTGCTCGAACGCAGCGGCCACCGCGAGCAACTGGACGTGATCAGCGTCGGCGACTTCAAGCCGATGATCGACCTCTGGCTGCTCCATCCGCAGTACCTCGGCAACCTGCAGGATGCCGTGAACCTGTTCAGCGACGTTGCCGCAGAGCGCTTGCGGTCGGCGTAGAGCCTGTTCACGATTTAGAGAGGCAACTTCATCGGCGCCAAGTGCGACAGGTAAAGCGGTAGCCATCACGTAGGGTGGATGATGCTGTTCTCATCCACCATTGCGACTTCGGAGCGGTGGACGGATCGGTTCACCCTTGGTTCTGCACGGCGCCACTGCGATAAGGCCGCGCGCGTGTAGGAGCCCCGCCCCGGGGCGAATGGTGCGGGGGGCCGATATTGCGGTGAGGCCGCCATGATTCGCGCCGGGGCGACGCTCCTACAAGTGGGCCCTCTGACTCCGAACGGCCCTGGCAGGTCTGGGGTCAAGACGGTATCTACGATAGGCCGCAGTCTGCGGCCGAGCATGGCGATACCCAGGTATTCGCCAGCCCAGGCATTTTCGCTCGCCCCAAGGCCATCTCATAAAATTCCATAAACGCATAACAACAAAATTGTTAATTCAGAAAAGCTGATAATTAGCTTAGAACCAAAAAGACTTTTACAGCGTAAAGCTATAAGAATACGGTCTCACCCAGGCCACCTCATCACCCTGGGGCGCTCAGAAATCAAACAGGCATTGCCTGCCATCTGCGCCAGTGATGAGAGACCCATGACGCATTCCGCCGATACCCTCGCGTTCCCTTCCCATCGCCAATTCCCGGAGCGCGACGAAGCCCGCTTCGCCCGGTTGCTCGACGAAATCACCGCGACCCTGGCCGCCAGTGCCGCGCGCTTCGATCGCAGCGGTGAATTTCCCGCCGAGAACTTCGCGCTGTTGCAGCGCCATGGCCTGCTGGGATTGACGGTACCGAAAACACTGGGCGGCGGCGGGGCCGATCTGCCTACGGCGCGTCGGGTAATCAGTGCGGTGGCCAAGGGCGAGCCGTCCACGGCACTGATTCTGGTAATGCAGTACCTGCAGCACTTTCGCCTGCAGCAGAACCTGAACTGGCCAGAGCATCTACGTCGCCAGGTCGGTATCGATGCCGTGCAGAACGGCGCCCTGATCAACGCCTTTCGCGTCGAGCCCGAACTCGGCACTCCGGCACGTGGCGGCCTGCCGGCGACCATCGCCAGGCGCACGCCCGAAGGCTGGCGCCTGAGCGGCCGCAAGATCTACTCCACCGGCAGCTACGGCCTGACCTGGTACCTGGTGTGGGCACGCAGTGACGATGCCGATCCGCTGGTCGGCGGTTATCTGGTGCACCGCGATACTCCGGGTATTCGTATCGTCGAGGACTGGGATCACCTGGGCATGCGCGCCACCTGCAGCCATGAGGTGCAGTTCGACGACGTACTGATTCCCCTCGACCACGCCGTCAGCGTCAGCCCGTGGAGTGCGCCGAAAGCGGAACTGGATGGCGAAGGCATGCTGTGGATGTCGGTGCTGCTGCCGGCGATCTACGATGGCGTGGCCCAGGCAGCACGCGATTGGCTGGTGGGTTTCCTCGAGCAGCGCACGCCGTCCAATCTCGGCGCGCCGCTATCCAGCCTGCAACGCTTTCAGGAAATCGTCGGGCGCATCGACACCCTGCTGTTCGCCAACCGCACCCTGCTCGACTCGGCCGCCGCTGGCCAGGTCGATGCGCAGCATGCCGGGCAGATCAAGCAACTGGTGAGCAGCAACGCCATCCGCGCCGTGGAGCTCGCCATCGAGGCCTCCGGCAACCCCGGGCTATCACGCAAGAATCCGCTGGAGCGGCATTTCCGCGACGTGCTGTGCAGCCGCATCCACACCCCGCAGGACGACGTCGCGCTGAGCGCCGTCGGCCGTGCCGCCTTTGTCCAGGCCAGGGAGGCCGCACTATGAGCGACCTGATTGCCAGTCAACTCGACGCCGAAGCCAATGCCTATCTGCGCGAGCGCCTGCCGGATCTGCGTATCGTCGAGATTCCGTTCGGCCCGGAAGGGCTCAGCCAGATTCCCGTTGACGCCAGCACCCTGATCGTGCGTCCCATCAACGTGCGCGGCGTGAATCTCAAGGAGCCGCTGGCCGGCTGGCCCTGGTCGTTGCAATGGGTGCAGCTGGCCTCCTCCGGCATCGATTTCTACCCGAACTGGCTGTTCGATGTTCCTCGGGTCAGCAGCGCCAAGGGCGCCAACGCCAACCATGTTGCCGAGTTCGCCCTGGCGGCGATCTTCAGTGCGGCCAAACAGCTGCCGGATATCTGGGTGAAGGATGACGACTGGCACTTCACCTACCTGCAGCCGGTCAAGGGCGCCACTCTGGGCATTCTCGGCCTCGGTTCCATCGGCCAGAGCCTTGCCGGCAAGGCCCTGGCACTGGGCATGCGCGTGGTGGCGCTGGGTCGGCCCGGTCACGCTATAGCCGATATTCCCGGCGTCGAGGAAGCCCGCGATATCCATCATCTGTTTGCCGAGTCCGACCACCTGGTCGTGGTCGCTCCGCTGACAGCCGACACCCGCCATCTGCTCGACCGCGACGTACTGGGTAGCGCCAAGCCTGGCCTGCACCTGATCAACCTGGCCCGTGGTGGCCTGCTCGATCAGAACGCGCTGCTGGAGGCGCTGGACAATGGAGCCATCGGCCGCGCCACCCTGGACGTGACCGATCCGGAACCGCTACCCAAGGGACATTCGTTGTATCAGCACCCGCGGGTACGCATCTCGCCCCACACCAGCGCGCTGTCCACCGACGGCAAGCGCAAGTTCGTCGACGATTTCGTCGCCAATTTCCAGCGTTTCCAGGCTGACACGCCCCTGGAAAACCTCGTCGATATCCAACGTGGTTACTGAACAGATAGCCCAACCAGGCCAGGAGATTCCCATGAGTTCGCTCGCTACCCTGCACACCACAGCCTCCGTCCAACAGCGCGTCAGCCCCGAAGAATGGGAAGTGCGCGTAAAACTGGCCGCTGCCTACCAGTTGGCTGCGCTGTTTCGCTGGACGGATCATATCTACACGCACTTTTCCGCCCGCGTGCCGGGGCCGGACGAACACTTCCTGATCAACGCCTTTGGCCTGCTGTTCGACGAAATCACCGCGTCGAATCTGGTGAAAGTCGACGTCGATGGCACCATCATCGACGACCCGTTGAACCTGGGCATCAACCAGGCGGGCTATGTCATCCATAGCGCCATCCATCGTGCCCGCCCGGATCTCAAGGCCGTACTTCACACCCACACCCGTGATGGCGCGGCGGTTTCCGCCCAGCGCGGAGGCCTGTTGCCGCTGTCCCAGCACGCTCTGGGGTTCTATAGCCGGGTGAAATACCACGAATACGAAGGTGTGGCGCTGGATCTGGACGAACAGGAACGCCTGGTCGCCGACCTCGGCGACAGCAACATCTTCATCCTGCGCAATCACGGCCTGCTCACTGGCGGTGTCAGCGTCGAGCACGCCTTCCGCGAGCTGCATGGTCTGGAGCGCGCCTGCAACATCCAGATCGCCGCCCAGGCCGGTGGCAATGCCGATCTGCTGCATGCGCCGCAAGCCGCCATCGAGAAGGTGCGCGAGCAATCGGCACGTTTCGCCGACGGCCATGGCCCGGGCATCCAGCGCCACTGGGATGCCCTGATTCGCCAGTTGGAACGCGCCGCGGGCCAAGGCTACAAGCACTGACCGCATCGCCAAGCCGCCCAGGGAATCGCCATGACACACGCCACGACCTCATCCATCACTACCAGCCAGCCAGCACGGCAGCTACCCAAAAAGAAGTGGACGACGCCGGACTTCATTCTGCGTCTGCTCAGCCCGCTGGCCATTCTGCTGATCTGGGAAATCGCCTCCCGCGCCGGGCTGATCCCAAGCCGAGTGATCGCCGCACCGAGCGAGATCAGCGGCACGCTCTGGGAGTTGACGCGCAGCGGTGAGCTGCTGCGTCATCTGCTGGTATCGCTGCAGCGTGCGGTGACCGGCCTCGGTATCGGCGTCGTCATTGGCGTGGTCGCGGCGCTGATCACCGGCCTGTCCAAGCGCGGCGAGGTCATCCTCGATTCGCCCATGCAGATGCTGCGTACCATTCCGTCCCTGGCGCTGGTACCGCTGTTCATCCTCTGGTTCGGCATCGGCGAGTTCACCAAGGTGGCGCTGATCGTCATGGGCACCACCTTTCCGATCTACCTCAACCTGTTCGCCGGCATCCGCAACATCGACCCGAAACTGGTTGAGGCCGCCAACACCCTAGGGCTGAACCGCCGCGAACTGATCTGGCACGTGATCCTGCCGGGCGCCCTGCCCTCGTTCTTCGTCGGCCTGCGTTATTCGCTGGGCATTTCCTGGCTGGCCCTGGTCTTCGTCGAACAGATCAACACCACCGCCGGTATCGGCTACCTGGCCAGCGACGCCCGTGACTTCATGCGCACCGACGTGATCGTCATCTGCCTGCTGATCTACAGCCTGCTGGGTCTGCTGATCGACGGCCTGATCCGTACCCTGGAACGCCTGGCCCTGGCCTGGCGCCCTTCGTTCATAAGGACCTGAAGCATGAATGCGCACAGCAAGATCGACTACCCGCCGGCCGTCAGCCTGCGCGGCGTGGTGCGCCAGTTCGGCGACAACCGGGTGATCGATGAACTGAATCTGGATATCGCCCCCGGCGAATTCGTCGCCCTGCTCGGTGCCAGCGGCTCGGGCAAGACCACCCTGCTGCGCTCCCTGGCCGGCCTCGACCCCATCGACGGCGGCGAGTTGCTCGCTCCACAAGCCCGCGCCGCGGTATTTCAGGAGCCACGGCTGATGCCCTGGAAACGCGCCTGGAAGAACGTCACCCTCGGTCTGCGCGTGAGCAACCCCAAGGAACGTGCCATCCAGGCACTCACCGAAGTAGGCCTGGCTCATCGCCTGGAAGCCTTTCCCGCCACGCTGTCCGGCGGCGAATCCCAGCGCGTGGCCCTGGCCCGCAGCCTGGTGCGCGAGCCCAAGCTGCTATTGCTCGACGAGCCCTTCGCGGCCCTCGACGCGCTAACCCGTATCCGCATGCACCGTCTGATCATCGATCTGTGGAAGAAGCACACGCCAGCGGTGTTGCTGGTCACCCATGACGTCGACGAAGCCATCCTGCTCGCCGACCGCATCATCGTGCTACAGGACGGTCGCATTGCCGAAGAGCTGCGTGTCGACCTGGGCCGTCCGCGCGACAACGGCCAGGTCGGCTTCAACGCCATCCGTACCCGCCTGCTCGAACTGCTCGGCGTGGAGAAGGACGATCCGGACAGCATCGGCCGCGACCACAACCCCTTTCTCGCGTCGGGCTACCCGCTCAGCGCCATCGCCATTTGAAGCAGGAAGCCCTGTCATGAAATCACGCCTCTCGCTTCTCGTTCACCGCCTGGCAGCGCGCTTTGCCTACAAGAGCAGCGCCGCCATGCTCGTCGGCTGGCCAGGTCTACCGCCGGCAGCGCAGATCATCGACGCCTGCACGGATATGCGCAGCGCCGACTGATTTCTAACTGGGCAGCTCCCAGACAGATCCAGCAAAGATTCGAGCGATCCACCACCGCCTATCGCTCTCCCCACCGCGACGAGCAACGCGCCTGCCATGCAGGGCGCGTCAGGAGTCGTGCGCCCTGCGCACAGTCGGTGGAATCCGTTTCAGGGCTGCGCAACGCGACCGGCCACGCCGTCGCCAAAGCGCCGCCCCCACTTTTTCAGATAGGGATATGGCACCATGGAAAAACCCGCTTCGACCGCACGGTTGCGCCACCTCGGCAATGCACCGGCCCGCGCCGGCCTGACCTTCTCGGCGCTGTCGCTGGCCTGCCTGCTGGCCCCGACCGTACAGGCGCAGAGCACTGAAACGCGCCTGGAGACCGTACAGGTCATTTCCACCGGCTTGCGCGGCACCCAGCGCACGGTTGCCGACAGCCCGGCACCGATCGACGTCATCAACAGCGATCAACTGCTCAAGACCGGGCGTGCCGAGCTGTCCGAAGCCATTTCCAAACTGTTGCCGTCGTTCAACTTCGGCACCAACGTCGCCGGCTACAACTCGGTCAACCGCCCGCTCAGCAACCGCAGCCTGGCACCGGTCTACACCCTGGTGCTGGTCAACGGCAAACGCCGCCACAACGGCGCCACCGCCGCCCGCGGTTCGATCGACAACAGCGGCGCGAATGCCGTGGACATCGACCTGATCCCGATCAGCGCGGTCTCCCATATCGAAGTCCTCAAGGATAGCGCCGCGGCGCAATACGGCTCGGATGCCGTGGCCGGCGTGGTCAATATCATCCTCAAGTCCGACTCCTCCGGCGGCCATGTGGAGAGCAGCTACGGCAAGCTCTACTCGGGCCAGGGCGAGACCATCAAATTCGCCGGCAACCAGGGTTTCGCGCTGGGCGACGGCGGCTTCTTCCATGCCTCGGCGGATGCCCGCAAACGCGGTACCGCGCAATGGAACGACAAGGCCGACCGCAGCATCCGCGCCTATGCCGACGACGCCCGGGAGGCCGCCTGGGATCGCGTCGCCATCAAGAACGGCGACCCGGACATCGCCGCCTTCAATCTCGCCTACAACGCCGAACTGCCGCTCAGCGACGACGTCAAACTCTACTCCTACGCCACCTACGGCGAACGCGACGCCGAAGCCTACAACTACTACCGCTTCCCCAACGGCAGCGCCTCGGTGCCGGAGGTGTTTCCCGACGGTTACTACCCGGTCAACAACATCAAGGACACCGACTACCAGGCACTGGTCGGTGGCAAAGGCGTGCTCGCCGGCTGGGACTGGGATCTGTCCACCACCTACGGACGCAACAACAGCCACCACTCCAGCGACCTCAACATCAACCCGTCGCTGGGTACCGACTCGCCGACCAAATTCGATGACCTGGCGACCTTCCGCTTCGAGCAGTGGGTGAACAATGCCGACATCACCCGCAACTACGAAAACCTCTTCAACCTCAACGTGCCGACCCAGGTTTCCCTCGGCCTGGAACATCGCTGGGAGCGCTACAGCACCTTCGCCGGAGACGAAGCGGCCTACGCCACCGGCAGCTACAACGCTGCTTCCGGTGCACAAGCCGCGGTTACCATTCGCCCGGAGAACGAGGTCGACCTGATCCGCAACAACGTGGCCGGCTACATCGACCTCGGCTTCGACCCCAGCGACCGCTGGTACATCGGCGCTGCCGCCCGGGTCGAGCATTACGATGACGACTCCGGCAACACCTTCGGTTTCAAGCTCAACTCGCGCTATGAACTGACCGACACCCTGGCCGTGCGCGGCACCGTCGGCAGTGGTTTCCGTGCGCCCTCGCTGACGCAGATCGCCTACAACGTCTACGACAACCGCGTAACCACCGACATCAATGGCAACGTGGTGCCCGCCGTCACCTACCTCACGCCCTCGGGCAGCGCCTTGGCCAAAGCCCTGGGCGGCGACGACCTGAAGCCGGAGAAATCGCGCAACCTGGGGCTCGGCCTGGCCTGGAAACCGGCGCCGCGCACCAACGTCACCATCGATGCCTACCTGATCGACATCGACGACCGGATTTCCCTGACCTCCAACATCTACGACCAGGGCAACGGCATCATCGACGACATCCTCGTCGGCGCCGGTCAGGCAGCCGGCAGCTACGTCAACTTCTACACCAACGCCTTCGACACCCGCACCCGCGGCCTGGATATCGTCGCCGATCACACCACGCCGTTCGACGCCTGGGGCAACGTGCGCTGGAGCGCGGCGTTCAACTACAACAAGACCACCATCGAAGACGTGAAGAGTTCGCCGCAGTTGCTGGCCGATGCCGGCATCCCGCTGGTCGGGCGGGATCGCGAAGGCGACCTGACCGTGGCCTCGCCGCGCACCAAGTGGATCCTCGGCGCCAACTGGACGCTCGCGAACCTCGCCGTGAACCTGCAGACCACCCGCTACGGCTCGGTGCAGACCCTGGCCGTCAACAGCGCTGGTGACCGTAGCTTCGACGCCAAATGGATCACCGATCTGGACATCGGCTACACCTTCTTCGACCGCCTGACGGTCAGCCTCGGCGGCACCAACATCTTCAACGTGCGCCCGGACAAGAACGCCATCTACAACGCCAATGGCCTGGCCCGCTACGGCAGCCCGCCGTTCAGCCCTGCCGGCGGCTTCTGGTACAGCAAACTCGCCTACGACTTTTAACCGGCCGGCGGCAGCGCCCAACCGCTGCCGCCGCTCGAGGTACCGACCATGAATTCGAACCACCGCCAGACCCCGATCAAACCGAGGACGACGAGATGAAAAAAACGCGCCTTGCCACTCGCCTGCTGGCCTCCTGCGCCCTGGCCCTCAGCCTCGCCGGCTGCTCGCCCTCGGCTGAAAACACCGACGCCAGCAAAACGCTGAACATTGTCTTCTTCGGCGATAACACCACCCTGGTCAGCGTCGATCCCTTCCAGGTCTACTGGCTGGAGCACCGCGTACTGCTACGCAACGTCGTCGAGTCACTCACCGACCAGGATCCCGACAGCGGCGAGATCATTCCCTGGCTGGCAAAAAGCTGGGAAGTCAGCGACGACGCCCTGAACTACACCTTCCACCTGCGCGAGGACGTCACCTTCAGCAACGGCGAGCGCTTCGATGCCCGTGCGGTGAAGACCGCCTTCGACAGCAACAAGGCCTTCGCCGGCGAACTGCCCGCGACCTTCGGCGCTACCTACCTGGCCGGCTATGACCACGCCGAAGTGGTCGATGACTTCACCATCAGGCTGGTGCTGTCACGCCCCAACGCCGGCTTCCTGCAGGCCACCTCCACCACCAACCTGGCAATCCTCGCGCCCGAGTCCTACACGCTCAGCGCTCAGGAGCGTTCGCTCGGCAGGATCATCGGCAGCGGCCCCTTCGTGCTCGATCACTACACACCGGAAGTCGGCGCGAAACTGGTCAAACGCCCGGGCTACGCCTGGCCATCGGCGAATGTCACGAACCAGGGCGACGCCCATCTGGATGCAGTGGAAATCAGCTACATCCCGGAAGAAAGCGTACGCAACGGCCTGTTCCTGCAAGGCCAGGCGGACATTCTCTGGCCGCGCAACCCGTTCTCGGAAGTGGATCTGAAGCTGTTGCAGTCCAGGGGCGCGACCATCCAGAGCCGCGCTCTGCCGGGGCCGGCGTTGAACCTTTATCCCAATACTCGCGGTGAACGCGTGCTGGGCGACAAGCGCATCCGCCTGGCACTGCAGAAGGCCATCGATCGCAAGACCTACGCCAGCACCGTGTACAACGCCGAGTTCCCGGTGGTGAAAGGCATCTACGATGTCACCACACCGTACTTCAAGGATCAGAGCAGCAAGCTGGCATATGACCCTGCGGGCGCCGAACGCCTGCTCGACGAGGCCGGCTGGAACAAGGGCGCCGATGGCTACCGGCAGAAGGACGGCAAGCGCCTGAGCCTGAGCTATAACATCCAGGGCGCGGAAACCGCCGGCGACGTGCTGGTGCAGGATCAACTGCGCAAGATCGGCATCGAACTCAAGCTCGCCGTGGTCACCCGCGCCGAGTGGGTCACCGCCAATGCCCAGGGCAACTACGATCTGACCTCCAGCTACATGACCCGCGCCGATCCGATCATCCTGCAGACCATCCTCGATCCGCGTACCGCCAACAGTTCGACCCTGGCCACCAACCTGTACGAGCCACAGACGCTGGAAACCGCCCAGGCCCTGTTCGATGCCGGCATCACCGCCACCGAGTCCGCGCAGCGCGCCCAGGCCTATGGCGACCTGCAAGATCTGCTGGTCGACGAAGGCTCGGCCTTGCCGATCTACGAACGTGTCTGGCAGGCCGCTACTTCGGCCCGGGTGAAGAACTTCCAGTGGACGGCCGAAGGCTTCGCCCTGCTCAACGATATCGAGATCAGTGAACCATGAGCCGCTACCTGATCGGCCGGGTCGGCCAGGCACTGCTGGTACTCTGGGGTGCCTACAGCATCACCTACTTCATCCTCTACCTGCTGCCGGGCGACACCCTGTCGATCATGCTCAGTGCCTCGGGCCTGGAGGTCGATGCGCTGTCCGCGCAAGACCTGGCCAAGGCCAAGGCCTACTATGGCCTGGACAAGGGCATCTTCGAGCAGTATTTCAGCCTGCTCTGGGGTGCCATCCAGGGCGACTTCGGCCAGTCACTGTCGCTCAACCGACCGGTCAGCGAGCTGTTGCTGCAGCGCCTGCCGCAGACCCTGTCCCTGGCCGGCCTGGCCATCGTGCTGTCGATGATCGGCGGCATCGGCCTGGCCTACCTGACCGCCTATACCCAATGGCGGCCATTGAAAGTGGTGCTGGCCCGGCTGCCATCGCTGGGGTTCTCGATACCGGTGTTCTGGATGGGCCTGCTGCTGATCCAGGTGTTCGCCTTCAGCCTCGGCTGGTTTCCGGCCACCGGCAACCGTGGCTTCGACAGCCTGATCCTGCCGGCAGTGACACTGGCGATCCCCAGCGCGGCGGTCTACGCCCAGGTACTGCAACGAGGCTTCCAGGGCGTGTGGCAGGAGCCCTATATCGCCACCGCTTATGCCAAGGGCCTGAGCCGCGCCCAGGTACAGGCGCGTCATGCGTTCAAGAACGCGGCCCTGCCGATCCTCACCCTGATCGGCCTGCAGGTGGGCAATACGGTATCCGGGGCGGTGCTGGTGGAAACCATCTTCGCCCGCAACGGCGTCGGCCGCCTCGCTCAGGAAGCGGTGCTGCGCCAGGACATTCCCGTGGTACTGGCGATCGTTGCGGTATCGGCCGCCGCCTTCGTGCTGGTCAACCTGATCGTCGATCTGCTCTACCCCTACCTCGACCCGCGAATCACTCACACGCCAAAGGTGTCGTAGATCATGGCCACCGATACCCCCCTTCTGCCAGCCGAAAAGCCTCTGGGGCACTCATCCGCCGCGGCTCCTCTGCCCTGGCGCCGACGCAGCCGCCTGCAACGGGCCAGCGCAGCGCTACGCCCATTGCTGCGCCGCCCGGGCTTCAGCCTGGCAGTGTTGATCGTGCTGTTCGCTCTGGCGTCAGCGCTGGTACCGCAATTGCTGACCAGCTTCGACCCCTATGCCACCTCACCGACGGACAAGCTCACCGCGCCCAACCTGATCCACTGGTTCGGCACCGACGAGCTCGGCCGCGACCTCTATACCCGCGTGGTCTACGGCTCCAGCCTGTCGGTACAGGCCGCTCTGCTGGCGGTGGGCATCGCCCTGATCGGCGGACTCGGCCTCGGCGTGCTGTCCGGCTTCGCAGGCGGACGTATCGATGCGCTGATCATGCGTTTCATCGACGTGCTGCTAGCTCTTCCTGGCCTGCTGCTGGCGCTGGCCATCGTCACCGCCATCGGTTTCGGCACCATTCCGGTGGCCATTGCCGTAGGCGTCGGCATCATTCCCGGCTTCGCCCGCACCACCCGCGCCGAAGTGCTGCGGGTCAAGACCCTGCCCTATGTCGAGGCCGCACGCCTGGGCGGCGCCAGCTGGGGCCGCACCCTGCTGCGGCATATCCTGCCCAACGCCTGGGGGCCGGTGGCGGTGCTCGCCACCCTGGATTTCGGCGCCGCCATCCTGGCCACCGCCGGCCTGTCCTTCCTCGGTTTCGGCGCGGCGCCGCCTGCCGCGGAATGGGGCACGCTGATCGCCAATGGCCGCCACTTCCTGATCACCGCACCCTGGGTGTCGCTGCTGCCCGGGCTTTTTGTCGTCGCGGTGGTGTTCAGCCTCAACCATATCGCCCGCACCTTCGAGGAGAATCAGCGATGAGCAACCCTCTGATCGACGTCCGTAACCTGGGCGTCAGCTACCGCTCCGCCGGGCAGACCACCGAGGCGGTGAAGAACCTGTCGTTCTCCGTGGCCCAGGGTGAAACGGTGGCCATCGTCGGTGAGTCCGGCTCGGGCAAATCGACCCTGGCCAACGCCATACTCGGCCTACTGCCCGAGAGCGCGGCGATCACCCATGGCGAACTGCACGTCGATGGCGTCGACCTGAGCCACGCCAGCGAACGGCAGAAGCGCGGCCTGCGTGGCCGCACCATCGGCCTGGTGCCCCAGGATCCGATGGTCAGCCTCAACCCGACCCTGCGCATTGGCAGACAAATCGCCGAAGCGCTGATTCTCGCTCATGGCCGTCGCTATCCGGGCGTGGACGCCGACGTGGTCGAGCTGCTGGAACAGGTCGGCATCGACAAGCCGGTACTGCGCGCCCGCCAGTACCCTCACGAGCTCTCCGGTGGCATGCGCCAGCGCGTACTGATCGCCATAGCCCTGGCCGGCAACCCGCGACTGATCATCGCCGACGAGCCGACCAGCGCCCTCGACGTCACCGTGCAACGCAAGATCCTCGACCACTTGCAACGCCTGGTCGCCGAGCGCGGTATTTCCCTGCTGATCATCACCCACGATCTGGGCGTGGCCACGGATCGCGCTGATCGCATCCTGGTGATGAAACAGGGCGAATTGGTCGAGCAAGGCCCGCCAAAGCAGATACTCGATACGCCACAGCACGACTACACCCGCGCCTTGATCGCCGCAGCACCGGCATTCGCCAATCGTCGCAAGGCGCGCCCGGCATCAGCGAACAGCACGGCTGTCGAACCGATACTGCGCCTGCAAAACGTCGGCAAGACCTTCGCCCTGCCGCGGGTCAAGGGCGAAGACAACAGCTTCGTCGCCCTTGAAGATCTGAGCCTCGCCGTCTACCCCGGCCAGACCCTGGCCATCGTCGGCGAATCCGGATCGGGCAAGAGCACCGCCTTGCGCATCGCCCTTGGCCTGGAGAAGCCCAGCAAAGGCCGCGTGCTGTTCGAACAGCAGGACATCACCGACCTCAGCTGGCGCGCCTTCCGCCCATTGCGCCAGCGCATGCAACTGGTGCAGCAGAACCCCTTCGCCGCCCTCGACCCACGCTTCACCCTCTTCGACAGCATCGTCGAGCCGCTGGTGTCTTTCGGCCTGCTCAAGGGGCCAGCACTGGAGCAGGCCGCGCGCGAGCTGATCGCCCGCGTGCACCTGCCGGTCAGTTACCTGGATCGCCTGCCCCGTGAGCTCTCCGGCGGTCAACGCCAGCGCGTCGCCATCGCCCGCGCCCTGGCGCTGAAACCCGACCTGCTGCTGCTCGACGAACCGGTCTCGGCACTGGACGTCTCGGTGCAGGCGCAGATCCTCGACCTGCTCCTTGATCTGCAGCGCGAGCTGGGAATCGCCTACGTACTGGTCTCCCACGACCTGTCCGTGGTGGCCAACGTCGCCGATCAGGTGCTGGTGCTGCGCCACGGCCAGGTCATCGAACAGGGATCGGTGGAGCAGGTATTCGAAAACCCCACCAGCGCTTACACCCGGGAACTGATCGCCGCCATTCCGGGCCGTCAACCAATCGCCCGCGTGGCGTAAGTTCAAGCTAGAAGCGAGGCAACCCGTAGGATGGGTGAAACCCATCAATCGCCGATGGATTTCACCTGCGCGGCCCGATCCGTCCACTGCTCTGCGATCGCAATGGTGGATGAAAAGAGCGTCAGCTACGCTCCCCGATCCACCCTACGGCCGCTATCGCCTTGAAATGCTTGTGGCGCTGGAGCGCTAACGTGGGTTGCGGGGAATTTCCAGGCCCAGGCTCTCGCGCAACGTGCTGCCTTCGTACTCACGGCGATAAACCCCGCGTTCCTGCAGAATCGGCACGACCTGTTCGGTGAAGCGGCGAAATTGCTCCGGGTGGCCGATGTAGATATTGAAGCCATCCAGCGCCTGGGCCTCGAACCAGCGAATCATTTCGTTGGCCACGGTTTCGGCAGAGCCGACGAAGCCGTTTGGCCTGAGTGTCAGGCCGTTGGCGACCGCCTGGCGTAGCGTCCAGCCCTTGCTGACGGCCATGTCGGTAGCGGCCTTGGCGGCGGTGTAGAAGCTGCTGCGGGCGTATTCCAGAGCCTGCACCGGGAACGGTGCATCGAGGTCGTACTGGCGGAAGTCATGCCAGCCGAAGGAGCGACCGAACTCGGCCAGGGCCTGGTCGAAACTATGGTCGACGTCGTGGTAATGCCGCTCGATCTCGCGGGCCTGCTCGTCGGTATCGCCGATGTAGATCTGCGCGCCCGGCAGGATGATGATCTCGTCGGGATTTCGCCCCTGGCGCTGCGCCCGTTCCTTGATGTCGCGATAGAACGCCTGGCCCTTCTCCACACTCGGCGCGTGGGTGAACACCACATCGGCGATGCTCGCGCCCAGGTCGCGACCTTGTCGGGAATCGCCGGCCTGGAAGATCACCGGTTGGCCCTGGGGCGAACGCTGGATGTTCAGCGGGCCCACCACCGAGAAATGCTCGCCCTTGTGGTGCAGCGCATGCAGTTTGCTGCGGTCGAGGAACTGACCGGTTTCGCGGTTGCGTGGCAGGGCATCGTCCTCGTAGGACTGCCACAGCTTCTGCACCACCTGTACATGCTCCAGGGCACGACCATAGCGGGTGTCGTAATCGTAATGCTCGTCGCGTCCATAATTGCCGGCGGTACCGGCATCGCCACTGGTGACCACGTTCCAGCCGGCGCGACCCTTGCTGATCAAGTCCAGCGAGGCCAATCGGCGGGCGACGTTGAATGGCTCGTTGTAGGAGGTGGTCAGGGTGCCGACCAAACCGATATGCCGAGTGCTCACCGCCAGTGCCGAGAGCAGCGTGAGCGGTTCCAGCCGGTTGAGGTAATGGGGCGGCGAATCCGCGGTGATGAACTGGCTGTCGACGATGAAGATCAGGTCGAACAGCGCAGACTCGGCCTGCCGGGCCAGGTCGATGAACCAGTCGATGTTCACGCTGGCGTCCGCGGGAATCGCCGGATCGTGCCAGAGATTATGTCGCCCCGGCCCACCGACGCCCATGGGCACCGCACCAAGCTTTATCTGTCGTTTGCTACTCATATAGCCCATCCCAAAAGCCCTTTCACAGCCCTCATTAAATACTTATTACTGATATTTAAAAACATATTAGATAAGTAAATTACATAATTAGCTTAGAACCAGAAAGACTTTCACAGCAATTCCTTAGAGGGATAAGGTCAACCCCAGACCGACCCCTTTCCTGGTGGAGGCCGTCTTCCACGACCAATACCAGGAGCCTGTTCTGCTATGACCACCCGCCTTCCACTACTGCTGTCTGCCGACGTGCTGGTCATCGGCGGCGGCCTGGCCGGCACCTGGGCAGCCGTTGCCGCCGCTCGTGAAGGGGCTCGGGTGGTGCTTGCGGAAAAGGGCTATTGCGGCACCAGCGGTGTGACCGCCACCGCTGGCCCCGGCCACTGGTGGGTACCGCCGGAGCAGCGTCAGGCAGCCATCGACAAACGTGTCGCGAGTGCCGCCAGGCTGGGTGATGCGGGCTGGATGGCAGGTATTCTGGAAACCACCTGGCAAACCCTGCCGAGCCTCGACCGTCTCTACGATTTTCCACGCAACGAGCACGGTGAAAAGCAGTATCGCGCCCTGCGTGGTCCGGAATACATGCGCGCCATGCGCCAACTGGCAGTGGAGCATGGCGTCACCCTGCTCGACCAGAGTCCTGCCCTGGAGCTGCTGAAGAACGATCAGGGCGAACTGGCTGGCGCTCGCGGCCTGCAACGCCAGCAACAGCGTGAATGGCAGGTGCAGGCGCCCGCCGTAGTACTCGCCACCGGTGGCTGCGCCTTCCATTCACGCCTGCTCGGCAGCCAGAACAATACCGGCGACGGCTACCTGATGGGTGTGGAAGCCGGCGCCGAACTGTCCGGCATGGAGTTCTCCAGCTACTACTGCATCGCCCCGGCCAGCAGCACCATGACCCGCTCGATGGTCTACACCTTCGGCCGCTACTTCGATGCCAGCGGCCGTGAACTGGCGATCGCCCAGGGCCCGGACTTCAACCAGTCACTGGCTCGTGCCCTGCTCGAAGGGCCGGTGTACTGCCGGCTCGACCGTATTCCAGAGGACATCCGGGCACGCCTGCCGTATGTGCAGCCGAACCTGATGCTGCCGTTCGACCGCAGCGGCATCGACCCCTACCGCGACAAGTTTCCCGTCACCCTGCACGGCGAAGGCACCATCCGTGGCGTCGGCGGTTTGCGCCTGGTCGACAGCGATTGCCAGACACGCCTGCCCGGCCTGTTCGCTGCCGGCGATGCTGCCAGTCGCGAAGCGGTGACCGGAGCGATATCCGGCGGTGGCGCAGTGAACTCCTCCTGGGCGCTGTCCTCCGGACAATGGGCTGGACGTGGCGCCGCGAACCATGCACGGCAGCACCCCGGCCATACCTCAAGCACCCACGGCACCGCACGTGTCGGGCTGTTGCCCATCGGCATCGACCGCGACGACAGCACCGAGCTGATCCGCGCGGTGCAGAACGAAATGCACCCCTACGACAAGAACCTGTTTCGCAGCGGCGAGCAGCTGCAGCGCTCGCTGAACGCGCTGGACAATGCCTGGGATCGGCTGCGCGAGCAGAGCCGTGCCAGCGATACCGGCGCCTTGCTGCGCTGGCGAGAAACGGCGGCGATGCTCGCCACCGCCCGCTGGTGCTACGGCAGCGCTCTGGCGCGCAAGGAAAGCCGCGGCATGCACCAGCGCAGCGATGCCCCGGCACAATCCACCCGCTTCGATCTGCACCTGCACAGCGGCGGGCTGGATGCGCCCTGGGTACGCCGCGTACCGCTGCCGACGAGCACCACTCCCCGTGCGGAGATACCGGCATGATCGAACTGATCCTCAGCGACCGTTGCGACGGCTGCAATCAATGTGTCGCCGCCTGCCCCAGCGACGTGCTCGCGGTCGGCGCCGATGGCACGCCCGTCATCGCCCGCCAGGCGGATTGCCAGACCTGCTTCATGTGCGAGCTGTATTGCAGCAGCGACGCCATCTACGTGCACCCCGACAGCGAACACGCCGTCACCCTCGACCCCGAGCAGATCCGCGCCAGCGGCCTGCTTGGCCAGTACCGCCGCGACTCCGGCTGGAACGAATGGGCAAATGACCCGCGTTACGCCAACCAACACTGGCGCATGGAAGAAATCTTCGCCCTTGCCCGTAGCCAAGCCACAGCCAACGAAATTTGAAGGAGACACCACATGTTGATCCGTACCCTTATCGCCAGCGTCCTCGGTAGCAGCCTGCTACTGGGTGGTTACGCCAGCGCGGCCGACCTCGAACCGCTGCGCGTCGCCAACCAGAAGTCCGGCATCAAGTTGCTGCTGCAGGCAGCAGGCGAACTGGATGACGTGCCCTATGCCATCGACTTCTCCGAATTCCCCGCCGCCGCACCGCTCGGCGAAGCGCTGAACGCCGGAGCCGTGGATATCGGCGGTCTGGGCGATGCGCCCTATGTGTTCGCTCTTGGTGCCGGGGCTCCGCTGAAGGTGGTGGAGATCATCAAGCGCGATGGTCGCTACACCACGTCGATCCTCGTGCCCAAGGACTCGCCGCTGAAGACCGTGGCGGATCTCAAGGGACAACGCATCGTCACCAACCGTGGCTCCGTCGGCCACTTCCTGGTGATCAGGGCGCTGCGCGAAGCGGGCCTGAAAACCTCTGACGTGACCTTCGTCAACCTGCTGCCCACCGATGCACGCAGTGCTCTGGAAAGCGGCGCAGCGGATGCCTGGTCGACCTGGGATCCCTACACCACCATCGCCATTACCCAGAATGACGCACGCATTCTGCGCGACAGCAACGACCTGCTCACCAACCATTTCTACCTGGCCGCCACACAGAAAGCCGTCGATGGTAAACGCCCGCAACTGGAAGACTTCGTCAAGCGCGTGGAGCGTGCCTTTCTCTGGGCCAACGACAATCACCAGGCCTATGCCGAAGCCCAGGCTCGGGTAACGGGCCTGCCGGTCGCGGTGCATCTGGAGTCCGTCCAGGAAACCACCCACTCGCGCGCCGAGATCACCGATGAGGTCATCAGCAACCTGCAGCAGGTCTCGGACATCTACCTGGAAGAAGGCGTACTGACCCGCGCCGTGGATGTATCCCAGGGCTTCGACCCGAGCTTCAACGCCGCCCGCGCCGAACAACCGGGCAAAGCGGTTGCCCAGGCGCAACCTCAGTAAACCGACAGGAGAAACTTCCATGAGCAAACGACAGATCAAGCTCGGTGCCATGATTCATGGCGTTGGCCACGGCTGGGGCGAGTGGCGCCATCCTAACGCCCTGGCCGATGCCAGCGTGAACTTCGGCTACTACAAGCAGCAGGCCAAGCTGGCCGAGGGCGCCAAGTTCGACTTCGCCTTCATCGCCGACAGCCTGCATATCCACGCCAAGTCCAGCCCGCACTACCTCAACCGCTTCGAGCCGCTGACCATCCTCTCGGCGCTGGCTGCGGTCACGGAAAACATCGGCCTGGTGGCGACCGTCACGGTCAGCTACACCGAGCCGTTCCAGGTGGCGCGCCAGTTCGCTTCCCTCGACCACATCAGCGGCGGCCGCGCCGGCTGGAACGTGGTCACCTCGTGGCTCTCCGGCACCGCCGACAACTTCGGCAAGGCCGAGCATCCGCCGCATGCCGTGCGTTATCGGATCGCCCGCGAGCACGTGAACGTGGTCAAGGGCCTCTGGGATTCCTGGGAAGACGACGCCTTCACCCGCGACAAGGAAAGCGGCGAATTCTTCGACCCGGACAAGCTGCATACCCTCGATCACCAGGGCGAGTTCTTCAAGGTCAAGGGCCCGCTCAACATCCAGCGCTCACGCCAGGGCCAGCCGCTGATTTTCCAGGCCGGCACCTCCGACGACGGCCGCAACTTCGCCGCGCAAAACGCCGATGCGATCTTCGTCAGCCCCGAATCGTTCGCCGAGGCGCGGGCCTACTACCAGGATCTCAAACAGCGCGCCGCCAAGGCCGGACGCAACCCGGACGAGCTGTTCATCCTGCCCGGCATCCGCCCGATCATCGGCCGCGATGCCGAGGAAGTGGAAAGCCGCTACCAGCAGGCCGTCGACCTGGTCAGCATCGAAGACGCCATCGTCGCCCTCGGCCGGCCGTTCAACGACTACGACTTCTCCGGCCATGAGCTGGATGCGCCCTTCCCCGACCTCGGCGACCTGGGCAGCAACAGCCACAAGGGCGCCTCGGATCGCATCAAGCAACAGGCCCGCGAAGAGCACCTGACCCTGCGCGAAGTGGCCCTGCGCTTCTCGCGGCCACGGCGCGATTTCGTCGGCACCCCGGAAGAGGTGGCCAACGCCCTGCGGGACTGGTTCGAGGACGGCGCCGCCGACGGCTTCATCGTCAACTCGCTGCTGCCCGACGGCCTGGAGTACTTCACCGAATACGTGGCGCCGCTGCTACAAGCGCGGGGCCTGCTGCGCCGCGAATACCAGGGCCAGACCCTGCGTGACAACTTCGGTCTCGCGGTGCCCGCCAACCGCAATACCCTGCGTCGCACACAAGGAGCAGTGGCATGAGCGAATCCCTGAACGGTCTGCTGGCCGAGCTGCATGCCGAGCGCGTGCGCACCTGGGCGCCCGAGGCGCTGAAAGTGAACATCGACCAGCGCCAGAAACTGGTCGACGAGGCGCGCCATGAAACCTTCGTCAAAGCCGGCGACAGCGTCGCGCCGTTCGAGCTGCTCAAGGTCGAAGGCGGCACCCTGAGCCTCGAACAACTGGTCGCCAACGGCCCGGCGGTGCTGGTGTTCTTCCGCTTCGCCGGCTGCCCGGCGTGCAACATCGCCATCCCCTACTACGAGCGCAACCTGCAGCCGGCGCTGCGCGAACGCGGCGTGCCGCTGCTGGCGGTGAGCCCGCAGGTGCCGGAGCGCCTGGTCGAGATCAAGGACAGGCACAACCTCAGCCTGCAGGTGGCCAGCGACAGGGACAACGCCCTGGCCAGGCGCTTCGGTGTGCTCTACGAATTCGACCAGGCCTCGCGCCAGGCGTCGCTGGCCAAGGGGCCGGGCATCGGCGAAGTCACCGGCACCGGTACCTGGGAACTGCCGCAACCGACCGTGGTGGTGATCGGCAGCGACCGCCGCGTGCACTTCGCCGAAGTCAGCCCGGACTGGCTGGTACGCAGCGAGGCGCAGCCGATCATCGATGCGGTGGATACCCTGCTCGAGCAACAAAACCTTCTGACCAAAAGCGCCTAGACAGGCACGACAGCAGCTACCAGCCGGGAACGCTGGCGCACCACAGACAGGATTCCAGTCACCCACCACGAGCCTGCGCCAAGCGCCCACAGGCTCGCGGGAGACTTCTTTTACTCAGTGAAGGAAGTTGTAGATGAATGCGTTCCCCCTCGCTCGACCGGGCAGATACTCGCCCACGCTTCTCGGCCTGCTGATCTGCAGCATGGCCAGCCAACTGCAGGCTGCCGAGTCGGACACCGTGCTCGGCACGGTGTCGGTGATCTCTACCGGCAACCGCAGCAACACCCTGACCGTGGCCGACAGCCCCTCGCCCATCGACATCATCAGCGGCGAGCAGATCCGCAAGACCGGCAAGGCCAGCCTGCGCGAGGCCCTCGGTCGTATCGTGCCGTCGTTCAGCGCCCCCGCCCAGGCCGGCGGCGGCACCTCGTCGTCGGTGCGGCCAGTGTCGATCCGCGGCCTGTCCGGCGACCACCTGCTGGTGCTGGTCAACGGCAAGCGCCGGCACAACACCGCCGTCTACAACAACTTCGCCCGTATCGCCAGCGGCAGCGTACCGGTGGATCTCGACCTGATCCCCACCTCGGCCATCGAGCGTATCGAACTGCTGCGCGACGGCGCCTCGGCGCAATACGGCTCGGACGCCATCGCCGGGGTGCTGAATATCATCCTCAAGAGTCAGGACAGCGGCGGCAGCGCCAGCCTGACCCTCGGCCAGCAGGAAGACAAACCCGGCGACCTGACCCAGACCGGCCTCAACAGCGGCTTCGCCCTGGGCGACAACGGTGGCTTCTTCAACGCCTCGCTGGATATCCGCCTGCAAGGCCCGTCCTATGCCGCCGGCGATGCCCAGGGGCCGTGGTACTACCCGGTACTGGACGGTGAATCGGTGCCCTTCGGCACCCCCGGTGCGCAAGCCGATCCCCGCGAGGGCTCGGTGGATCGGCTGCTGGAGAAAGGCTATGGCCGCTCCAACCGCGACGAGGTCTACAACCTCTCGTACAACGCCGAACTGCCCATCCACGATGCCCTGACGCTGTATTCGTTTTCCACCTACAGCGACCGCAGCATCGTCGATACCCGCGGCAGCTTCCGCGCCACCAGCCTGTCGTCGATCCCGGAGATCTACCCGGACGGCTTTCACGCCCAGCGCCTGATCGACGAGAAGGACTTCCAGCTCGCCTTCGGCGGCAAGGGCGATGTCGCCGGCTGGGGCTACGACCTGAGCACCACCTACGGCAAGGACGACGTGCGCCTCGGTGCGCAGAACACCCTCAACGCCTCCCTCGGCCCGGCGAGCAAGACCTCGTTCTACCTCGGTGCCCTGGAGTTCGAACAGTGGACGAGCAACCTGGATTTCACCCGCCCGTTCGAGATCGGCCTGGCCAAGCCGTTGCAGCTGTCGGCAGGCATCGAGCACCGCTGGGAGCAATACCTGCAGACCGCAGGCGAGCCGGACTCCTACCGCGATGGCGGCTATGTCTACCCGGTTGGTCACCCGCGCGCGGGGCAGAGCCCCCTCGCCGGCCTACAATCCTTCACTGGCACCTCGGTGGCCGATGCCGGCTCGCTGGATCGCGACAGCTACGCCTTCTACATCGATGCCGGCACCCACCTGACCGAACGCCTGTACACCAGCGCCGCATTCCGCTTCGAGCATTACGACGACAGCTCCGGCAACACCGCCAGTGGCAAGCTGTCCACCCGTTACGAACTGGCCCCGGGCCTGGCCTTGCGCGGCACTTTCAACACCGGTTTTCGCGCGCCGTCGCTGGCCCAGCAGACCTTCTCGGTCACCCAGAACACCAGCGTGCGCCTGGCCGATGGCACTACCCAGAGCCTGCTCGCACGCTACCTGCCACCCAGCAGCGTTGCCGCCCAGGCACTGGGCGCCAAGGATCTGCAGCCGGAGAAGTCGACCAACTTCAGCATCGGGGTTTCCTGGGAGCCGACGCGCAATGCCCGCATCACCCTCGACGCCTACCGCATCGAAATCAAGGACCGCATCGTCAAGAGCGAGATCATTCGCGACAGCGGCACCTCCACGGTGATCCGCGACACCCTCGCCTCCCTCGGCATCAACGACCTGTACTCGGCGCAGTACAACATGAACGGCGTCGACACCCGTACCGACGGCGTCGACCTGGTCAGCGAACTGCACAGCGATCACGGCCATTTCGGCCAGGTGCGCTGGTCGGCGCTGTACAGCTACAACCGCACCAGCATCCGCGATATCAAGCAGAACGATACGGTCAGCAACCTGCTCGGCAGCGACTATGTGATCTTCGGCCACCAGGCGCAAACCGACCTGACCCAGGGTAGCCCGCGCGACAAACTGGTATTGGGCAGCAACTGGCGCATCGGCGACTTCATCACCGACCTGCAACTGACGCGCTACGGCAAGTACACCGAAGCCGGCATCGCCGCCTCGGCCGACCAGCAGTTCGGCGCCAAGTGGGTCACCGACCTCGACGTCACCTATCTGCTCAGCGACAACCTGTCGCTCTCGGTCGGTTCCAACAACCTGTTCGGCGTACGCCCTGACAGGCAGACCCCAACCCCAACGGTTACCGGCCTGGGCACAGCCAACCCCACCGAGATCAACAACCCGGACGAATACGGCGCATTCAGCCCGTACGGCCTCAACGGCGCGTTCTATTACGCGCGCCTTTCCTACGACTGGTAACAAAAAGAGGACAGCACCATGCCCGCAGAAAACGTCGTCGCACTCACCGAAACCCTCAAGGTCACCCCGCTGGAGCCGACCGTCGGCGCCGAAATAAGCGGTGTAGACCTGAGCAAGCCACTCTCCCCGCTGCAGCGGGACGAGATTCACACCCTGCTGCTCAGGCACAAGGTGATTTTCTTCCGCGAACAGCACATCAGCAGCGAACAGCAGATCGCCTTCGCCGCTCAGTTCGGCGAGTTGTATGAGCACCCGACCACCCAGAAGCAGGACAGCAACAAGCCCCAGGCGCACCTGATTCTCGCCAGCCAGGCCAAGGAAGCCTACGGCGATGCGCGCAAGGGTCGCTGGCACACCGACACCAGCTGGATGCTCAAGCCTACCTACGGTGCGGTGCTACGTGCCGTATCGCTGCCAGAACTGGGCGGCGACACCGTGTGGGCCGACGCCGGCCTGGTCTACCGCGGCCTGTCCGACGAACTCAAGGCACGTATCGACAACCTCTACATTACCCACAACTTCAAATCCTCGCTGGACAGGGTCGGCTATCACTACCCGATCCTCGCCCACCCGCTGGTACGCACCCATCCGGAAACCGGCGAAGACGCCCTCTTCATCAACTTCTCCATGTCGCCCCAGGTGATCGGCTGGTCGGTCGAGGAAAGCCGTGCCCTGGTCGCCGAGCTGCTCAAGGAATTCAGCAACCCGGAGTACCAGGTGCGCTTCAAATGGACACCGGGCACCATCGCCTTCTGGGACAACCGTGCCCTGCTGCATTACCCGGTCTACAACTACGGCGACTTCGACCGGGTGATGGAACGCGTACTGATCGCCGATGACGATATCCCCCACCGTGTGCGCAAGCAGGCGGCGGTCTGATGGCACGGCAACTGCACCTGGCGCTGTTCGTCAGCCATGCCGGCTCGCACCTGGCGGGCTGGCGTCTGCCCCAGGCCGAAGTCGGCAATGCCCTGGATATCCGTTATTACCAACGCCTCGCCGAACAGGCCGAAGCGGCCAAACTGGACATGCTGTTCGTCGCCGACAAACTGGCCCTGGACGACATCCACGGCGGCTCGTTCGATGCTGCGGTGACCTGGCGCCCCAGCGGTTCGCCGGAACCGCTGGCACTGCTGTCGGCGCTCAGTGTGCTGACCTCGCACATCGGCCTGGGCGCCACGGTGTCCACCAGCTATCACCAGCCGTTCCATGTCGCCCGCCAGTTCGCCACCCTGGATCACTTCAGCGGTGGCCGCGCGGCGTGGAACGCGGTGACTTCGGTGAACGACGGCGAAGCGCGCAACTTCGGCCTCGAGCAGCACCTTGGCCATGCCGAACGCTACACCAAGGCCGCCGAATTCCTCGATGTGGTGCGCACCCTCTGGGACACCTGGGAAGACGATGCCCTGCTGGTCGACAAGGCCAGCGGCCGCTATGCCGATGCCAGCAAGTTGCATTACGCCGATCACCAGGGGGACTGGTTCAAGGTGCGCGGCCCGCTCAACCTGCCACGCCCACCGCAAGGTCATCCGGTGCTGATCCAGGCCGGCGTGTCGTCGGCGTTTCAATCCCTGGCCGCGCGCAATGCCGAGGTGGTCTTCCCGGTGCAATCGACGCTGGAAAAGGCCAAGGCGTTCTACCGCGAATTCAAGGCGCAGGTGGTCGCCGCCGGGCGCCAGGTCGACGACGTCAAGGTGCTGCCCGGTCTCTACCCGATCATCGCCGACACCGACGAACAGGCGCAGGCACTGGCCAATGAGCTGGACGAACTGATCCTGCCGATCGCCGGCCTGGCCTTCATGTCGGCGAGCATGAACTACGACCTTGCCCAGCATGATCCCAAGGCACCGGTACCGGATATCCGTGCGCACATCCGCGGCAGCAAGGGTCGCTTCGATGGGGTGATCGGCAACGCCATCGAAGCCGGCTGGACGCTGGAACAGCTCGGCCGCTGGTACGCCTCCAGCCTGGCCTTCGCCAAGTTCATCGGCTCGCCACAGACGGTCGCCGAGCAGATGCAGCAATGGCTGGAACAAGACGCCGCCGACGGCTTCGTGATCATGCCGCCGTACATGCCCGGTGGCGCCGAACGCTTCCTCGAACAGGTAGTACCGGAGCTGCAACGGCGTGGAATCTTCCGCCGCGAGTATCAGGGCAGCACGCTGCGTGAACACCTGGGCCTGCGCTCACCGAGCTCGTCCCACTCTCCATCCATAAGCAACACCAGGAGCACACCGTGAGCCAATCCCATGGCCAATTGAAACTCGGCCTGCTGTTCAATGCGCCTGGCAATGACCCGGCCAGCACCAGCGCCGATGAGCGGAACCAGGCCCGGCAGACCGGTCTGGCGCACTACATCGAAACCACCCTGGCGATGGAGCGAGCCAGGTTCGACTTCGTCATGGTCGCCGACGTTGCCTTCCAGGAAACCGCCCACCCACAGGTACCGCGCCCCGAGCCGATCACCCTGTTCGCGGCTCTGGCCGGTGTTACCCGGCACATCGGCCTGGTGCCCACGGTATCGACCACCTTCACCGCGCCGTTCAACCTGGCCCGGCAGATGCTATCGCTGGACAACCTCAGCGGCGGCCGGGCGGCCTGGAACGTAGTGACCTCCAGCGCCGGCGAGCGCAACTTCGGCAACCAGCCGCTGCCCCTGCACAGCGAACGTTACCGTCGCGCCCTGGAGCACGTCGAGGTGGTGCGCAAACTCTGGGACTCTTGGCAGGACGATGCGCTGGTCAACGACCACGGCCGGCACATCGCCGTGGACGCCGGGCGCATTCACCGCATCGCTCACCAGGGCGAGTTCTATCAAGTCGAAGGGCCACTGAATCTATCCCGTTCGCCCCAGGGCCATCCGGTGCTGTTCCAGGCTGGCTCGTCCGCCGACGGCAAGGCCTTTGCCGCTCATTTCGCCGAGGCCATCTATACCGCTCAGCACAGCATTGCCGAGGGCAAGCGGTTCTACGACGATCTCAAGAGCCAGGTGCGCCACTTGGGCCGCGATCCGGCGCACATCAATATCCTGCCCGGCCTGAGCACGGTGATCGCCGATTCGGACGAAGCCGCCCGGCGCCTCAACGAGCAGATCCTCGACAACCTCGGCCCGCAAGCCCTCGATGCCCTGGCCAAGCAGCTTGGCGGCATCGACCTCAGCGACCTGGAGCCGCACCACACCATTCCAGCCGAGCGCCTGCCCGCAGTGCTGTCGGTCGAGGGCCGGCAGAGCCGCTACGAGGTGTTCCGCCAGCACGCCGTGGAACAACGCTGGACGCTGCGCCAACTACTGGAACTGCAGGCCGGCTCGGCTGGCCATGGACGCATCGTCGGCAGCCCCGAGCGAGTCGCCGATCACATCGAACGCTGGTTCCTCCAGGGCGCGGCCGACGGTTTCATCGTCATGCCCGGCCAGGGTCTGGAGGGCGCTCTGATTTTCGCCGAACAGGTGGTGCCGATCCTTCAGCGCCGTGGCCTGTTTCGCAACGAGTACCAGACCGACACCCTGCGCGGCCATCTGGGTCTGCCCATTCCTCGCAGCCGCTACAACCGCGATACCGAGCTCGCTGATCAGAAAGCTGGTGTTCCCGCGCAAAGCGCCCAGTGACTCATCGCCCTACCAATACGCCCCATAACCAGAAAGAGCCCTTGCATGCACACCTATACGCAGTCTGCGAGCCTTGCCCGCAAGCACCTGGCCGTGTCGATCAGCGCCGCTCTCATGAGTCTGATCTCCCACGGTTCGGCCAATGCCGCCAGCACCACATCGACAGAAGATGAAAACACCACCCTTGAAACCGTGGTGATCGAGCAGAAAAAACTCACCCCCACTGCAGAGGCCGAGACTCGGCTGCGCAACATTCCCGGCGGCGCCAGTGTGGTCAGTGGCGAGGAGCTGGAGAAAGGTCGCGCCGCGCCCCAGGACATCTTCGCCTATCAACCGGGCGTATTCGTACAGAATGTCGGTGGCAACGACGGCATCCACGTCTCCATCCGTGGTTCGGGCATTCTCTCCAACGTCGGCAACATGCCGCTGGGCATCAAGTACCTGGTCGACGGCCTGCCGTTGACCGGCCCAGGTGGCGCCTCTTACGAACTGTTCGAGCCGCTGGGCCTGGATCACACCGAAGTACTGCGAGGCGCCAACGCCTTCGAATACGGTGCACTTTCTCTCGGCGGTGCGGTGAACTTCGTCAGCCGCAGCGGCTACACCGCGCCCGGCACCCGCCTGCACCTGGAAGGCGGCAGTTTCGGCTATCACAAGTCGCAGATCGCCACCGGCGGCGTGATCGGCGATGCCGACTACTACATCAACATCACCGAATCGCGGCGCGACGGCTTCCAGGAACAGACCTTCAAGAAATCCGAAGGCTTCAGCTCCAACTTCGGCTACCGCTTCAATCCTAACCTGGAGAGCCGCGTGTTCCTGCGCTATCGCGAGGAATACCACGAAGCCTCCGGCGCACTGACCCGCACGCAATTACGCGACGACCGCAAGCAGACCAGCGCCGCCTTTCGCATCGGCCGCAACCTGGTCGACAAGTACGGCTCGCTCCAAGTCGGCAGCCGCACCACCTGGCAGATCGACGATACCTCCAGCCTGGAATTCGGCGTCGGTTACTACAAGATGCCGCAGCGTCTGAATACCTATAGCGCCGCACCCAGTTCTTCGGACTACCGTGACCTGAGCGCCACCGTGCGCTACCAGCGCAACGACGAACTGTTCGGCCTGGACAGCGAAACCACCCTCGGCTGGTTCCAGACCCGGCAGACCACTGGCCGTACCGACACCTACCGCCGCAACACCGACGGAACGCTGACGCGCACCAAGTACAACCGCTACAAGGGCTCGCTGGACAACGTCTTCGCCCTGGGCAATACCCTTAGCCTGACCCCCGATGTGAAGCTGCTCAGCGGCCTGTCGGCGATCCAGGTCAAACGCGACGTGTCCATCGAACAGAGCGCGGCGCCGATCAACACCGGCCAGTCCGGCGATGTGGATTACGACAAATGGAGCCTGGCGCCGCGCCTGGGCGTGACCTGGCAGGCCACCCCCGAACTTCAGTTGTTTGCCAACGTCAGTCGCTCGCTGAACCCGGCCGCTACCTGGCAATACTCTCCTTCGACCTACGCCACCAACCTCAACTACGTCAAACCGCTGGTGGATCAGAAGGCCAATACCGTGGAGTTCGGCCTGCGCGCCACCGGCGAAGGCTACGATGCCAGCCTGGCTATCTACCGCGCCTGGGTGAAGGACGAACTGCTGACCGTCGAACTGGCCCCGGCGACCGGCACCAGCGCCGCCCTGACCAGCGCTTTCAACGGTAGCCCGACCATCCACCAGGGCATCGAGGCAGGGCTGACCAACACCCTTTGGGCCAACGCCGGCGACCAGATTCTGCTGCGCCAGGCCTACACGTTCAACGACTTCCACTTCCGTGACGACAGCGTGTTCGGCAGCAATCAGTTGCCCGGCGTGCCGCGCCACTATTACCAGGCCGAGTTGCGTTACGAGCAGGCCAGTGGTTTCTCCGCCGGGCTCAACCTGACCGCCGCCTCGAGCTACTACGTGGACTTCGCCAATACCTTCAAGGCCAGCGGCTACGCCCTGCTCGGTGCGCGCCTGGGCTATGCGCCGAGCAAGCAATGGTCGTTGCTCCTCGACTTGACCAACCTCACCGACAAGACCTACGCCTCCGGCACCGCCACCGTCTACAACGCCCAGGGCAACGACGTGGCGGTGTTCTACCCCGGCGATGGCCGTGCGGCCGTGGCTGGCGTGAACTACACCTTTTGAGCGTAATGACCATGACCCGACAATTGAAACTCGGCGCTTTCCTCTTCGCTCCCGGCAACCACGCCGGCGGCTGGCGCCATCCCGACGCGCAGCCGCAAACCGACATGGATTTCGCCGCCTACCTGCATCTGACCCAAGTCGCCGAGCGCGGCAAGTTCGACACCGTATTCTTCCAGGACACCAGTGCGGTACCAGGTGACACTCTGGCCGACGGTGGTCGTACCGGCTTCGCCCGGGCGGTGTACCTCGAACCGGTGTCACTGATCGCCGCGCTGGCCAGCGTGACCCGCAATATCGGCCTGATCTCCACGGCGACCACCACCTACAACGAGCCGTATCACATCGCTCGCAAGTTCGCCTCCATCGACCATATCAGTGGCGGGCGCGCCGGCTGGAACCTGGTGACCTCGCAGATCGAGGACGAGGCCGGTAACTTCGGCCGCGACCACCACCTGCTGCACGCCAAGCGCTACGCCCGCGCCGAGGAATTCCACGACGTGGTACGCGGCCTGTGGGACAGCTGGGAGGACGACGCCCTGGAACGTAACAAGGCAGATCGTTATTTCGATCCGCAGAAGGTGCATCGCCTCGACCACCAGGGCGAACACTTCCGTGTACGCGGCCCACTGAACGTGGCGCGCACTCCCCAGGGCCACCCCATCGTGTCCCAGGCCGGCGCCTCGGAAGCCGGCCGCGAACTAGCTGCACGCACCGCCGACCTGGTATTCACCGCCGCCCTCACCCTGGAAGAAGCCCAAGCCTTCTACCGCGACGTGAAAGCCCGTACACGCAGGCATGGCCGCAACCCCGAGCACATCAAGATCATGCCAGGTCTGCTGCCCATCGTTGGCCGTACCGAGGAGGAAGCCAAGGCCAAGTACCAGCAACTCATCGACCTGCTGCCAGCGGATCTGGGCATCAAACCCATCGCCCGCCTGGCCGGCGACCTGGATCTGTCGCAGTACCCACTGGACGGCCCACTGCCCGACCTGCCGGCGAATAATTCTGCCATCGGACGGCAGAAGCTGCTGGTCGACCTGGCGCGCCGGGAGAATCTGACCATCCGCCAACTGGCCCAGCACTTCGCCTGCGCCGGTGGGCACCGGGTGGTCTACGGCACGCCGGTAACCATCGTCGACCAGATGCAGGAATGGCTGGAAAACGAGGGTGCCGATGGCTTCATCATCCAGTTCCCGTTCTTCCCCACACCGCTGGAAGACTTCGTCGAACTGGTGGTTCCCGAACTACAGCGGCGTGGTATTTACCGCCAGGAATACGAGGGCACAACGCTGCGTGAGAACCTCGGTATTCCACGTCCTGTTCACCCCGCGCAACATCGCGCGCCCGAAGCATTACGGTGATCGTCATGCAGACACTCATACGAACTTCCATTGCAGCATTGCTCACATTCTCGCTCGGCGCCTGCGAGCAGACCGAGCCTCCCACCAGCAGCCAGTCGGCAAACCCGCAGAGCGATCTGTCCAAGGTCGTGCTGCGTGTCGGCGCGCCGAACAAGATCGGCAACCGTCCCTATCTGGAGGTGGCCGGGCAACTCGAGGACGTGCCCTACCGCATCGAATGGTCGGAGTTCTCTGCAACCCCAGCACTGCTCGAAGCCCTGCGCGGCGGCAACATCGATATCGGCGGTAACGGCGGCGCCACGGGCATCCTGTTCGAGGCGGCCAACAACAACGCCAGCGGGGTCAAGGTGGTCGCTGCCGGCCGTCCCGTGGCCGCGGGTGCCGATGAAACCGGTGGCGCCATCCTGGTGCGCAAGGGCGCGCCCTACCGCTCCGTCAGCGACCTGAAGGGCGCGCGAGTATCGATAATGAAAGGTACCGGCACCCAGTACCTGCTCGGCCAGGCTCTCGAAAAGAACGGTCTCAACGCCAGCGACATCGAGCTACTGCATCTGACCAACGATGCAGCGCTTGCTGCGCTTCTGGCTGGCCATATCGATGCCTGGGGTACCTGGGATCCACAAGCCAGCGTGCTGCAATCGCATCCAGATCTACATCTGATGGGTTGGCTGGGCAGCCGCGAGGATACCTACACCATTCAGTATGCTTCGGCGCAAGCTCTGGACGATCCGAGCAAGCGCGCTGCTATCGATGATTTTCTCCAGCGTCTGGCGCGTTCCACGGTCTGGGTTGCCGCACACCCGCAGGACTGGGCGAAGCTGAGCAGCCAACTGGCACGCGTGGACGAAAAGGTGATGCTGCAGATCGCGCGCAAGACGCAGACCGAATATGGCCTCGATACCGCTCGGCAGGATGTGCTGCAAGCCTCTTTCCAACGTGAAGCCGAGTTCTGGCATGCGCTCGGCGTCACCGACAGAACGCCCGATATAGACAGTCTGTTCGACACTGGCTTCAACCCGAGCATGATCGCCGCAACAGAGGCTGCAAAGCGGCAATTGACGGGAGCCAGGGCAGATACGCTAGGCATACGGCCAGTGGCACATAGCGACAATCAGTAAAGCGTCATAGCAAGCAGCGTAGAAAGCAGCAGTGTCCTGCGCTGCTTGCGGAGTGACGACCCCACGTGTGAGCTCACGTGACGAGGTCATTGCTGCAAACGCAAAAATAAAAGTCATATAAATATTATAAGTATATTTTTATACGTTCTTTGCATGTTTATAAGGGCTTTTCTAGTATCCGGTCATTGCCCTGACGTGCATCCAGATGCCGCGCTCATCAAAGCGGCACCCCACCGAATGAACAGGAGTTCCCCGCAATGAGTCTCGAATTTATCGGCCTGATCGGCCCGCAGGAAGGCAGTGAGTCGCAAGCGCCCCGTGGCCCCGTCGTCGACGTGGAGTTCATCAAGGCTTTCGCCCAGGCTCAGGAGTATGGTGGCTTCGACAAGGCGCTACTGGCAGTCAACACCAGCGCAGCGGATTCGATGATCCTGGCCAGCTACGTCGCGGCAGTGACCGACAAGCTGGGCCTGCTGGTCGCTCACCGCCCCGGCTTCCAGGCACCGACCTTCGCTGCGCGCCAGTTCGCCACCCTCGACCACCTGAGCCGTGGCCGCGCCTCGATCAACGTGATCACCGGCGGCGACAGCGGCGACCTGCAGCGCGATGGCGACTTCCTCGACAAGGACGCCCGCTACGCGCGCACCGAGGAATACCTGGATATCTTCCGCAAGGTCTGGACGAGCACCGAGCCGTTCGATCACCAGGGCGAGCACTACCGTGTCGAAGACAACCTGACACTGGTCAAGCCGGTGCAGAAACCCCATGTGCCGATCTACTTCTCCGGCGCTTCGGATGCTGCCGTCGAAGTCGCCGCCAAGCACGCCGACGTGTACATGATGTGGGGCGAGCCGCTGGAGCAGGTTCGTGAACGCATCGCCAAAGTGCGTAAAGCTGCGGCCAGGTATGGCCGCGAGAAACACATCCGCTTCAGCCTGTCGTTGCGCCCGATCCTCGGCGCTACCGAGGACGAAGCCTGGGCACGTGCCGAGCGCATTCTGCAGGACGCTCGCGAGTTGATCCATCTGCGCCAGAACAAGCGACGCGACAAGAATTTCGGCACCAGCAACTCGGGCTCCTCGCGCCTGGTCGAGCTGGCCGGCCAGCGCAAGGTGCACGACAAGCGGCTATGGACGGAAATCGCCGCACTGAGCGGCGGTGCCGGCAACTCCACGTCTCTGGTCGGTACACCGGATCAGGTTGCCGATGCCGCGCTGGACTATTACAACGCCGGCATCACCACCTTCCTGTTCCGCGGCTTCGATCAACTGCGCGACGCGGTCGAGTATGGTCAGGATCTGCTACCGCGCATCCGTGCGCTGGTCGAGCAGCAAGGCAGCGCCAAGAAGGTTCAGAACGCCTAGGAGCCAGTGGCGGAAAAGACGCTACAAGGCGATAGCCGCCTTTCGTAGGGTGGACGACGCTTCACCTACGCGGCCCGACCCGTCCACCGCTCTGCGATCGCAATGGTGGATGAAAAGAGCGTCATCCACCCTACGGAGTGAGCGGCCGCTTCCGCCACATTGCAGCCGTACAGCCACATAGACAACTGTTGTGCCTCTCCTCCACCAACCATGGGCATCCGGTGCCCATGGGCCTTACTGCTCGGTTGCGGGCAAAGGATCGACCCATGACGCAACGACAACTGCATTTCGGTGCCATTCTCACCGGTGTGGGTACTAGCCAGCAGGAATGGCTGAACCCGGAAATTCCCGGCGACGCCAGCATCGACATCGACTGGTACAAGCAGCAGGCACGCGCAGCCGAGGCGGCCAGGTTCGACTTCGTGTTCATCGTCGACAGTCCGTACATCACCCCGCAATCCGCCCCGCACTTTCTCAACCGCCTGGAACCGCTGACTCTGCTCTCCGCCCTGGCTGGCGCGACCGACAGGATCGGTCTGGTGGCGACCCTGACCACCTCCTACACCGAGCCCTTCAACGTCGCTCGCCAGTTCGCCTCGCTGGATCAGATCAGCCATGGCCGTGCCGGCTGGAACGTGGTCACCACGGGCCTGGAGGGCGCCGCCGGCAACTTTGGCCGCGAGCGACATATCGACCATGCTGAACGCTACCGTCGCGCCCATGAGCACGTCGCGGTGGTACAGGGCTTGTGGGACTCCTACGAGGACGATGCCTTTCCACGCGACAAGGTCAGCAAGCACTTTCTCGATCCTGCCAAGCAGCACCGCCTGGATCACCAGGGCGAGTTCTTTTCTGTCACCGGGCCACTGAACATCTCCCGCTCGCCCCAGGGCCAGCCAGTGATCTTCCAGGCTGGCGTGTCCGAGTCCGGTCGTGGCCTGGCCGCCACCATTGCCGAAGGCATCTTCGCTGGCGTGGACAATTTCGAGGATGCCCGCGAGTACTACGCCGACATCAAGCGTCGCACCGCCGAAGCCGGCCGCAACCCCGATCATGTGCTGCTGTTCCCGGGCATCGAACCGATCATCGCCGACACCGATGAGCAGGCTCAGGCCATCCAGCGAGAACGCAAGGGCGAGCTGGATCTGCACAAGGCGCTGGTGCAACTGGGCCGCCCGTTCAACTACCACGACTTCAGCCAGTACGACCTCGATGCGCCCTTCCCGGAGCTCGGTGACCTGGGTAGCAACGGCTATCGCGGCCATGCCGAACGCATCAAGCGCGTGGCCCAGGAACAGAACCTGACGCTGCGCCAGGCCGCACTGCGCTTCGGCCAGCCCTACTCCAGCTTCGTCGGCTCGCCGCTTACGGTGGCCAACGAAATCGAACGCTGGTTCCGCGAAGGTGCCGTGGACGGCTTCAACATCCACGTCGGCGCACCGAGCGAATTCGCCCGTTTCACCAACGAAGTGCTGCCGATCCTGCGCGAGCGCGGCCTGTTCCGCGATGACTACGCACACCGCACGCTACGCGGTCATCTGGAGCTGCCGATACCCACGAATCGATACACACGATCCCCCAGGGTGCCCGAACGCATCGAGGAGCCAGCATGACTGCATCCACTTCCTCTTTTCAGGATCTTTGGCAGCAACGCTACGGCGGCGCAAGCGAGCCTGCCGCGCTATTGGCCAACCCGGTGATCGAGCACCTGCTCGCCCACCGTAGCGTACGTAGTTACCTTGAGCGGCCATTGCCAGCTGGCACCCTGGAAACGCTGCTGGCCGCAGCGCAATCGGCAGCTACGTCATCCAACCTGCAGGCCTGGAGCCTGCTGGCAATCGAAGACCCTGTGCGCAAGGAACGTTTGGCCACCCTGGCCAACGATCAGGCGCATATCCGCAAGGCGCCGCTGTTGCTGATCTGGCTGGCCGACTTCTCGCGAGCACAGCGCATCGCCGAGCAGCGCGATGTGCACTTGCAGGCGCCGGCCTATCTGGACAGCCTGCTGGTCGGCAGCATCGATGCCGCGCTGGCCGCGCAGAATGCCGTGGTCGCCGCCGAGTCGCTGGGCCTGGGCACCGTCTACATCGGCGCCTTGCGCAACAACCTGCAGGCGGTGATCGACGAGCTGCAACTGCCGCCCCTGGTATTTCCGGTGTTCGGCCTGTGCGTGGGTTACACCGATCCGCAGCAGCCAGCGGCGATCAAGCCACGCCTGCCCCAGGCCGTGACACTGCACCGCGAGACCTACCGCACCGAGGGCGAGCCAGAGCAGATCGCCGCCTATGAAGGAACCGCCGCAGCCTTCAGCCGCGCTCAGGGCCAGAACACGCCGGGCTGGAGCGAGCAGGTGATCAATCGCCTCAAGGGCGTGGAGTCCCTGCACGGCCGCGAGCGTATCAGCCATACATTGAACGAACAGGGCCTGGCGCTTCGTTAGTCGAGACCGCCCTCTATGAAGGCGCAAGCAGCCCTTCGTAGGGTGGACGACACTTGCCTACGCGGCCCGATCCGTCCACCGCTCTGCAACCGCAATGGTGGATGAAAAGAGCGTCATCCACCCTACGTCCGCTTACGCTTTATAACGCCCTTTGCCCTGTTCGAAACTTGAGTCCTGACAGCCAAACCACAAAAATCGTGAGTCCCCATGACCGTACTCGTTCTGGAAAAACCCCTCAGCGACACCGTCGACGCCGTCGATTTCAAGCTGGCCATGCGCAGCACCGCCGCCTCGGTGAACATCATCACCTGCGCTGGCGGCGATGCCGATTACGGGCTGACTGCCACCGCCTTCAGTTCGGTGACGGCCGACCCGCCCACCGTATTGATCGCCGTGAACAGCGGCGCCAGCATCTACCCGCATCTGATCCGGCAGAAGCGCTTTTGTGTCAACGTGCTGAGTGCCGACGCCGTGGATGCCGCCAATGATTTCGCCGGCCGCCTGCCACCAGAACAGCGTTTCAGCAAGCACGCCTGGCGCCGACTGGACAGTGGCAACCCGGCGCTGCTGGCCAGCACTGCTGGCTTCGATTGTCGAATCAGCGATTTCCACCATGTTGGCACCCACCTGGTGGCGATTGCCGAGGTGCTGGACTGCTGGCACAGCGATCAGGAGCCGTTGCTCTATTCTTCGGGCCGCTACGGCCGCTTCTCCTGAGCGGCGCGGGGGACAAACACCCCGATGTCGAGGCGCCGCGCCCGGTAAACAGCGGCGCGCCCAGCACCGTGGAGAACGACGCGACGTTCGACCGCAAAGTGCCGATGATCATCGGCTGCGCCTTGTTCATGGAACTGCTCGACTCCACCGCCGTGCTCACCGCGCTGGCGGAGATCGCCGAGGATTTCGGCGAGTCCAGCGTGCACATGAACCTGATCGTCTCCCTGTACCTGCTGGCCGTGGCGATGTTCATTCCCATCAGCGGCTGGCTGGCAGAGCGTTACGGCCCACGGCGTCTGTTCATTGTCGCCATCGCGTTGTTCATCATCAGCTCGCTGGCTTGTGCGCTGTCCACCTCGCTGCTGCAGCTTTCCCTGGCGCGCTTCTGCCAGGGCACCGCGGGGGCAATGATGGTGCCGGTCGGACAGATCATTCTGCTGCGCTGGATCAGCAAGGCCAACCTGATGCGCGCCATGGCCTTTCTCACCATGCCGGCGTTGCTGGGGCCGATGGTCGGGCCGCCACTGGGCGGCTTGCTGGTGACGACCCTGTCGTGGCACTGGATCTTTCTGATCAACCTGCCCATCGGCCTGCTGGGGATCGTGCTGATCCTTCGGCACATCCCGGACTACCCCGGACAGAAACGCCAGCCGCTGGATCTTGCCGGTTTTCTGCTCAGCAGCCTGGCACTCGCCAGCCTGGTACTGGCCTTCGAATCCCTCGGCCATGGCCGCTCGCTGGAGTGGTTCTGGTCATGCGCGCTGCTGGGCAATGGTCTGTTGTTCGGCCTGCTCTACACCCGTCATGCCCGGCGCTCGTCGGCACCGCTATTGGACTTTTCGCTGCTGCGTATTCCCACCTTCGGCATCGTGATGTGGGGCGGCACGCTGTTTCGCCTGGGCAGTGCTTCGCTACCGTTTCTGCTGGTGCTGCTGTTCCAGGTCGGTTTCGGCCTCAGCGCCCTGGAAGCCGGCCTGCTGACTTTCGCCGGGGGTGCCGGTGCGTTGCTGATCAAGTTCATCTCCGTACGCCTGGTGCGACGCTTCGGCTTTCGACGCATCCTGCTCTGCAATGCCGTCATCGGCGGCCTCTCGGTTGCGATCTGTACGCTCCTGCAGGCCGATACTCCGGCACTGCTGGTGATCCTCATGCTGTTCGTCGGCGGCCTGTCCCGCTCCCTGCAGATGAGCACCATGGGCGCGCTGACCTACGCCGACATCAGCAGCTGTCGCGCCAGCAAAGCCAGCACCCTGTCCGCCATGGCGGTACAGCTGGGCATGAGCCTGGCGGTGTGCATCGCCGCCCTGCTGCTCGGGCTGATTCAGCGCGTACGTGGCCATGAAATGCCCAGCATCGAGGATATCGGCCTGACCATGGCGCTGGTCAGCCTGCTGTGCCTGTCCTCGGCCTTGCTGTTCCGGCGCCTGGATCGGGACTCGGGCATGGCAGTAGCCAAAGGTTGATCCAGGACGGATCGGGAAGTCGCTGAAGAAGACAAAACATAATTAATATTACGCATCTTATATGCATACAACATAAAAATATTTAGATACTCGCCGCATTCCCCCTAGTATTCAGATCCGCCCTGCCGGCAGGTCTGCCAAGCAGCTCCCCGCCGGACTCATCCACTGGCCATCAGGAGCCTCTCATGCCGGCACGTCAACTCAGATTCGGCGCCATCCTCACCGGCGTCGGCAGCACGCAGAACGACTGGAAGCACCCGGATCTCAAAGGCGACGAAAGCGTCGATATCAACTGGTACCGGCGTCTTGCGCAACAGGCCGAGGCCGCCAAGTTCGACTACGTGTTCATCGTCGACAGCGTCTACATCACCCCAGACACCACACCGCACTTTCTCAATCGCCTGGAGCCCCTGACGCTGCTCTCGGCAGTCGCCGGCGCGACCGAGAAGATCGGCCTGGTCGGCACCCTGACCACCTCCTACAACCACCCGTTCAACGTCGCTCGCCGCTTCGCCTCGCTGGATCTGATCAGCAATGGCCGCGCCGGCTGGAACGTGGTCACCACCGGCCTGGAAGGCGCCGCCGGCAACTATGGCCGCGAACAGCATTTCGACCATGGCGAACGCTACCGCCGTGCCCACGAGCATGTCGCCGTGGTCAAGGGGCTGTGGGATTCCTACGAGGACGACGCCTTTCCCCGCGACAAAGCCAATGATCGCTTCCTCGACAAGAGCCGCCTGCATGCGCTCGACCACGAAGGCGAGTTCTATTCGGTCGCCGGGCCGCTCAATATCGCCCGCTCCAGGCAGGGCCAGCCGGTGATCTTCCAGGCCGGTATTTCCGAAACCGGGCGCCACCTGGCCGGCGAAATCGCCGAAGGTATTTATGCCGGCGTGGATAATTTCGAGGAAGCACAGGCCTACTACCGCGACATCAAGCAACGGGCCAAGGCCGCCGGGCGTAATCCCGACCATGTGTTGCTGTTCCCCGGTATCGTGCCGATCATCGCCGACACCGATGAAGAGGCACGGCGCATCGAAAGAAGCCTCAATGGCGAGCTGGATCTGGACAAGGCGCTGGTGCAACTGGGGCGTCCGTTCAACTACCACGACTTCTCCCGGTACGATCTCGATGCGCCCTTCCCCGAGCTGGGCGATCTCGGCAGTAATGGCTACCGCGGCCATGCCGAGCGCATCCAGCGTATTGCCCGTGACAAGGGCCTGACCCTGCGTCAGGCGGCACTGTATTTCTCGGAGCGCGCTTCGCCCTTCGTCGGCACCGCCCAGCGCGTGGCCGACGAAATCGAGCGCTGGTTTCGCGAGGAAGCCGTGGACGGCTTCAACATCCGCGTCACGGCCCATAGCGAGTTCGCCAAGTTCACCGACCAGGTATTGCCTTTGCTGCGCGAACGCGGGCTGTTTCGCGATGACTACCAGCACGATACCCTGAGAGGCCACCTCGGTCTGCCGGTACCGGGCAACCGGCATACCCTGGCACGTCAGCAATCCACCGTGGGCGAACGCACACCGGTGGCCTGAACCGCCCGCCACAGAGGAGCAATGCACGTGCATTACCGTTCACTGGGTAAATCCGGCCTCAAGGTTTCGCCGCTGTCGCTGGGCACCATGATGTTCGGCGGCGCCACCGACGAAACCGAATCGCGCCGCATTATCGATCAGGCGCGGGACTTGGGCGTCAACTTCATCGATACCGCGGACGTCTACAACGCTGGTATTTCCGAGGAAATCACCGGTCGTGCGATTGCCGCCGACCGCTCCAACTGGGTGCTGGCCAGCAAGGTCGGCAGCCCACGCTCATGGTCGCATGCAGCCAACCAGGGGCTGAGCCGCAAATCCATTTTCGATGCGCTGGAAGGCAGCCTGCGTCGCCTCGGTACCGATTATCTGGATCTCTACTACCTGCACCGCGAGGATCACGACACACCACTGGAGGAAACCATTTCCGCCATCGGCGACCTGATCCGCCAGGGCAGGATTCGCTATTGGGGCGTTTCCAACTTCCGCGGCTGGCGGCTGGCCGAAGCGCTGAACATCGCCCGCCGCCTCGGCGTCGACGATCCCGTGGCCAGCCAACCGCTGTACAACATCGTCAACCGTCAGGCGGAAACCGAGCAATTCACGGCGGCGCGCTACTACGGCCTCGGCGTGGTTCCCTACAGCCCGCTGGCCCGCGGCGTGCTCAGCGGCAAGTACCAGCCCGGCAGCGAGCCGGATGCCGGATCGCGTGCGGCGCGACAGGACAAACGCATCCTGGAAACCGAATGGCGCCAGGAATCACTGGCCCTGGCCCAGCAGGTCACCGCCCATGCACAACGCCGCGGCAGCGACCCGATCAGCTTCGCCATCGCCTGGGTGCTGGCCAATCCGCAGGTCAGCGCCGCCATCGTCGGGCCGCGCACGCTGCAGCAATGGCAGAGCTATGTCGGCGCCCTCGAACTGCGCCTGGATGGCGAGGACGAGGCATTCATCGACAGCCTGGTCACACCCGGCCACGCCTCGACCCACGGCTTCAACGACCCGGCCCATTTCGTCAGCGGGCGGCACTGATCGCCCGCACAGGAGTACTTAATGCACAAGCGCACACTCGGCCGTACCGACCTCGACGTCAGCGTCATCGCCCTTGGCACCATGACCTGGGGCGAACAGAACACCGAGGCACAGGCCTTCGAACAGATTCGTCTGGCCAAGGATGCCGGGGTCAACTTCCTCGATACCGCGGAAATGTATCCGGTACCGCCCAACGGCAAGACTTACGGCAGCACCGAAACCATCATCGGCAACTACTTCCGCCGCTTCGCTGACCGCAGCGACTGGGTGCTGGCCAGCAAGGTCGCCGGCCCAGGTCGCATGGAGCACATCCGCGATGGCAATCCGCGCCTCGATCGCCAGAACATCATCGCCGCACTGGATGCCAGCCTCGACCGCCTGCAGACCGATTACCTCGACCTCTACCAACTGCACTGGCCGGATCGCAAGACCAACTTCTTCGGCCAGCTCGGTTTCAGCCACGACCCGGACGACCAGTCCGTCGCCATCGAAGACACCCTCGAGGTACTCGACGAGCTGGTCAAGGCCGGCAAGATCCGCCATATCGGCCTGTCCAACGAAACGCCCTGGGGCACAGCACGCTTCCTGCATCTGGCAGAAACCCGCGGCTGGCCCCGCGCGGTGTCGATCCAGAACCCTTACAGCCTGCTCAACCGTACCTTCGAGATCGGCCTGGCGGAAATCGCCCTGCGCGAGCAGATCGGCCTGCTCGCCTATTCGCCGCTGGCCTTTGGTGTGCTTTCCGGCAAGTACCTGGATGGTGCGCGCCCGGCGGGCAGCAGATTGGCGCTATTCGATCGCTTCCAGCGCTACAACAACCCGCAGGTCGAGCATGCGGCAAAAGGCTACGTTGAGTTGGCTCGCGAACGCGGCCTGGATCCGGCGCAACTGGCCCTGGCCTTCGTCACCTCACGACCTTTCGTGACCAGCAACATCATCGGTGCCACCACCCTGGAGCAGTTGCGCAGCAACCTGGCCAGCGTGGAGCTGCAACTCGATGACGACTTGCTCACTGCCCTGGAAGCCATCCACCGCAACCAGCCCAACCCCGCGCCCTGAGCCTCGGGCGTGGGTTTTCTGGCTCACGCCTCTTACAACCTGTTCACATCTCGCAAGCTGGAACCCTGCTTGAGCGATGTGACGCCAGAAGGCGAAAGTAGCCGGTCGGTGACCCGCGTTGAACCATGGATCACGGCCTTCGGCCCCGGATTACGCCTGCGGCTAATCCAGGCTACATTCGTGCCATGGATCCCGTAGGATGGGTGAAACCCATCAATTTGCCGATGGGTTTCACCCATCCTACGGGCTGGCGGATGAAAAGAGCGTCATCCACCCCTACGGCCGCTTGCGCCTTTTTTCGGTCGTAGATGAGCCTGACCTTGGCGCTGGCAAAGAAAAGCGCTATCCGTTGCTGCATCACTGCACGCCGTACTGGGGAGTTTTTCCGTCAAAGCAGCGTATGGTCATAGAGGATCGCCGTGCCCACACCGATCAACACCAGGCCGCCGATGATCTCGGCCTTGTGGCCAATGGCGGTGCCGATCACACGACCGAGCATCACGCCGATCGTTACCATGATCATGGTCGCCAGACCGATCGCCAGCGCGGCGACCCAGATATTGACCTCGACGAACGCCAGGCCGACACCCACGGCCAGCGCATCGATACTGGTGGCGAACGCGGTCACCGCCAGTACCCAGAACGAATGCGAGTCAGGTTTTTGCGGAGCTTCATCCGCCTCGGGGCGCAGGCCAGCGTAAATCATGTGCAGCCCCAGCAGCAGGAGTAACACGAAAGCGATCCAGTGATCCCACTCCTCGACGAAACTGGCCGCAGCCTGGCCAATGAACCAACCGACCACGGGGGTGATGCCTTCGATGACACCGAAGATCAGACCGGTGCGCAGGGCATCGATGAATCTGATTTTGTGCAGACTGGCGCCCTTGCCGATAGCAGCGGCAAAGGCATCGGTGGACATGGCGAAAGCCAGGAGGATGAGGGAAATGGGATTCACGGTTACGTCTCGGTCGGGCTATGAGTCAATGACGGATACACGCGCCCGACCTTAGGCACGTATCTGTCATTGGTCTCACCAACCGAACGGTGTTCGTACCACGGCTGCTGCCGAGAATGTTGATACGAACGCTCCTGAGCGGACTCAGAAGCAGGCTACTCCCCAAAGAGGCCCGCACTTTACCCAAAAGCGTGCGCCAAAAAAACCACTTTTTCTGCCGGGGAAAATAGCCGCCCCTACCAGTTTCGGGAGCCCACCGGAAGGGTCAACGAATATCTGCCAGTAGTAAAACGGGGCCGAACAACGGATCCGCGGCCCCAAAGAGCGGCTCAGCGAGAGCCGCCATCCGCAAAAAATTCCCGGAATGAACTCAGCCAGCGCCGCACCGGCAATCTGGCCGCTCTGCAAGGCAGCGACCAGATCGGCCTCGTTGACCAGCTTGCCGCGGGCGATATTGATCAGGTAACCAGACTATTCGTCGTGGATCAGCCACGGCCAACGAAGGGCATATTGGTGGCCATCACGGTCATGTTCAGCACGTTGGCCGAAAGCGGCAGCGCGGCGATGTAACGCACGGCATCGGCAACGTGCCTGACGTCGACCATGGGTTCGACGGCGATCTCGCCATTGGCCTGGCGTACGCCCTTGGTCATGCGCACCGACAGCTCGGTCAGGGCATTGCCGATATCGATCTGGCTGCAGGCGATGCTGAATTCACGGCCATCCAGTGCCAGGGATTTGGTCAGCCCCAGTACCGCGTGCTTGCTGGTGGTGTAGGCACTGCTGTGGGGCCTCGGCGTATGTGCCGAGATCGAGCCATTGTTGATTATTCGGCCGCCTTGTGGCGTTTGCCGGCGCATCAGGCGGAACGCGCCACGGGCGCAGAGAAAGACACCATTGAGGTTGGTGTCGATGACGTTGCGCCACTGCTCGACATCCAGCTCGTCGAGGGTCACGGCGGGCGTATTGACGCCAGCGTTGTTGAAAATCACGTCGAGCCGCCCGTAGACCTCCTCCACGGTGGCGAACAAGGCATCGACACTGGCTGGATCGCGTACATCGGTAGGCACCGCAATGGCGTCCTGCCCACGGCTGCGTGCGGCCTCGACCAAAGCCTGCAGCGGCTCGGGCCGACGCCCTGCCAGCACCAGAGAAAAGCCATCGACCAACAGAACCTCGGCAACGGCCTTGCCAATGCCGCTGCCGGCACCGGTTACCAGGGCGACTTTCTTCAGGGTTTCATGGGACATGTGTTTTTCCTCCAGAGAGCCTGTTCACGATCTCGCGAAGCAGAGCCCGAAATTGACCGATAAGACGTTATAAGGCGATAGCAGTCGTTCGATGATCCGCGTTGAACGATGAATCAGGCCTTCGGCCCCGGATTACGCCTGCGGCTAATCCAGGCTACGTTCGGGCCACGACCTGTAGGTTGGATCGGGGCGCGTAGCCTAGCCGCAGGCGTAATCCGACATTTGGCCGGCACATCCAACACAGTTTTTTGAGCGTCCGCTTCCGCCTTTTTGCGCTCGTACATGAAATGTCTGCAGGTGACGCACAGCAGATCGTGAACAGGCTCTATGGCCGATTGCCAACGCGCATTTCCAACTCGGCGACACCCTTGATCCCGGCATTGATCACATCGCCAGGGCTCAGGGCGGCACTGGCCGGCTTCATGAAAAATACCGGTGCGTCCGGTCTCTCACCGCTGGCGCCCGGCCACGGATAGTTGCGGCCCACGCAGAACTCGGCCAACGGTACTTATGTGCCACTTGCCAGCTGAGCACCACGCAAACGACGTACATAGAGTACGCCCCAGACAAGCCCCAGAGTTGCCGAGGCCAGCGAGCCCAACAGCACGCCTAGCTTGGCGGCATCCAACAGGTTGGCATCGCTGAAAGCCAGGTTGGCAATAAAGATCGACATGGTGAAACCTATCCCGGCCAGTAGGCCGATCAGGGTGACACCACGCCAGGAGACATCGTCTGGCAAGCGGCACACACCAAACCTCACCATCAGCCAGCTAACGCTGATCACGCCAATGGGTTTACCCGCCAACAGCGCGATGGCCACACCCAGCATCACCCAGTGCGACGTGCTCTGGGACAAGTCGACACCGCCCAGGCTTACACCGGCGTTGGCCAGGGCGAACAGCGGCATCAAACCGAACGTGACCCACGGGTGCAGCGCCAGTTGCACACGCACCACAGGCGGTAGCAGTTCCCGCTGGGCAATACGCAGCTCGCGCAACGACTGCGCCGCTTCATTGGACGCCACTGCGGTGCCACGATCATCCTCCAGCTCACGGGCGATACGGCTGACCGCATCACGCGGCAATTCGCGGGCAGGCAGGCAGATGACCGGCGTCATCAGGCCGAGAATCACCCCGGCCAGGGTCGGGTGGGCACCCGTCATCAGCAGACCGCCCCACATCAGCGCCCCTGGCAGCACATAGGCATAGGCCGAACCGATGCCGATGCGTTGCAGTCCCAACACCGCCAGCGCACCAACACCGGCGACGGCGAAGCCGCTGTAGTCCAGCCCGTCGGAATAGAACAGCGCGATCAGAATCACCGCGATGACATCGTCGATGACTGCCAAGGTCAGCAGGAAGATGCGCACACCGGAGGGAATCCCCTTGCCCAGCAAGGCCAGTAGCCCGACGGCGAAAGCGATATCCGTAGCGGCCGGAATCGCCCAGCCATGCAGCCCGGCGCCCTGATGATTGAGACTGGCATAGATCAGCGCCGGCACTATCACCCCGCCACAGGCAGCAGCGATCGGCAGCGACGCCTGACGCAGATCGGCCAGCGCGCCGTCATGTATTTCGCGGCGGATCTCCATGCCGACGACCAGAAAGAACAGGGTCATCAGACCGTCGTTGATCCAGAAATGCAGGGACTGGGAAACTCTCATGCTCCCGAAGCCAAACGAAACAGGGGCATGCCAGAGCGCGTGATAGCTATCAGCGTAGGGAGAATTGGCCCAGATCAGCGCTGCCGCCGTGGCGAGCAGCAACACGACGCCACTGAAGGCTTCACGGTTGAAAAGACGGCGGATAAAAGCGAAAGCGTGCTCAGCCAAACGCTGGGCACGGGGAATATCCTGACGAAACGGGCGCGATTTCATGGACGAACGGACTCCGCGTGGCGGCCCGACCAACGTAACAGAACCTGTCACACCGCAACATGCGGCTAACACCCGGTGGTCATCCTACACAGTGAATGGAAGATGGTCGACTGTCGGCTTTTATGGAGCAGAAAGCATTGGGCCCACGCGACGGTGGGCCCAATGGTGAGTGGCTTGCTCTACGGAGCTCTACTGCCAGTTGGACGCTATGACCACATTGAGCTGATCTCTCTGCGCCGAAGACACCGAAGATCGGCTCTGCCGTCAGCGCAGCGATCAGTAGCAGGATCTCGATGCGGCGTGGGCAGCGGCTACGCTGCAGGTCGAAGCATCCGCGCACTGGTGAAGTGCGCGGGCTCGGCGTCGTACCGACCATGGATGGCGCGCAAAGCCGCGATGCGACGCATGCTCGGACGCTCGTCGATGTCGCTCGCGAAGTCTGCCTGCTGGCGATCAAATGCGAGGGAGCACGCAGCAGAGACTGCCGGCATGCCCTGTTCAGCCTGGCTCGGTCGAATGCCTCAACCGCCAGTCTTGGCCTGGTTCATCCAGGCGTCGAAGGTCGCCTGGTTTTCGCTGATCCAGGCATCGGCCAGTTTACGAATATTGCGCTCGCTGGCGCCCTCTTCACTGATGGACTTCTCCCAGTAGGACCAGGTGTCGCGAGAGAACGAAGCCTGCTCGGTAAAGGTCTTGACCGCCGGGTTGGCGGCGATGAAGTCCTTGTTGGCCACCGGCATCCAGTTCCAGGCGGCCATCGCCATGCGGCACGGATCAGCACCGCCGGCGCATCCCGGAACCCCCGGAGTCAATGCCGAGCCAGCATTCGGCACGCTGGACGGCAGCGCATCGAACGGCGTCGGCAGCCAGACCACGTCCTTGCCCGGCACCAGCGAGTTGGTCATCCACGAAGGAATCCACGCGTAGAAAAACACCGGCTCGCCGCGTTTCTCGCGGGCGATCACTTCGAACATCAAGGCCTCGTATTTGCCGCGTACCGAAGAGATGGTGTCCTTGAGCCCGAACTCGTCCAACTGGTACTCCACGACATCGCCGCAACTCCAGCCCGGATCACAGTTGATCAGTTCAGCCTTGCCGTTCTTGCCGAAGAGGCCGGCTATCTTCGGATCTTTCAGTTGCTCGAGGGAGGTGATGCCGTAGGCGTCAGCGGTCTTCTTATCGATCAGGTAGCCATTGTAACCGCCGCCCTGAATCAATCCCTCGCCGAGCGTTTGCGCGTACTTCTCGACCTTGTCGAAACCTGGCTTACGCTGTGGGAAATTCAGATCCATGGCGATGTCCAGATCACCTTGGGCAGCGGCCTGGAAAAACAGGTTCGAATTGATCGTACTCACTCTGACACCATAGCCCAGCTGCTCGAACGCCTGTCGGGTGATTTGGGTCAGCACGTAGTTGGCGCCCATGCTGTCAGACTGTGCCAGGCGGATCGTTTTGCCCTCTCCGGGCAGATCGGCCGCCGCTGCGCTGCCCAGTGTCGCGACGATGAAGAAGCTCGCGGCGACCGTTTCAAGCACGCTCTTGAACCTGTATTTCATGATGCCCCCTTGACCTATCCATTAGTGATGGCAGTTGCTTCTCGTAGCCAGATCGCGGCCATGAACACCGTCGCTCATTGTTATTCCATGGCTCAGCGGCCTCGTCTCCTCAGGCGTTGACCTGGTGGGGCCTGATGAGCCTTTTGAACAGCGACTTACGCTTGCCTCGCTTCACCGGATGGGCGAGCTTTTGCGTGATGCGGTCGAGCATCATGGCCAGCAGCACGATGGCGATGCCACCCACTGCCGCGCGTCCGACATCCAGCCGGCCCAATCCCTGCAGCACGACCAGTCCCAATCCTTCGGCACCGATCATCGCCACCACCACCGACATCACCATCGCCGTGAGCACGGTCTGATTGAGGCCGCCGAGTATGGTCGGGATGGCCATCGGTAGCTGGATTTCCCAGAGCAATTGACGTTTGTCGGCGCCGAATGCCAGCCCGGCCTCGACGATCTCCTGATCGACCATGCGGATGCCCAGGTAGGTGAAGCGAATCAGCGGCGGCACGGCGGCGATCACCACGGCGACTTCGCCGGACACGGTACCGACACCGAAGAGCATCACCACCGGCACCAGGTAAACGAAGGTCGGCGTGGTCTGCATGATGTCGAGGATCGGTCGCACCACACCCCAGACCTTCTCGCTGCGAGCGCAGAGAATGCCCATGGGAATGCCGATGATCAGGCAGAAAATAATCGCTGTGGTGATCAGCGAAAGTGTAGTCATCGCTTCATCCCAAACGCCCAGCATCGCGATAACGACCAGAGCCACGGCGCTGAACAGCGCGATCCCGATACTGGCGGCGCGATAGGCGATCAGGAACATCAGCACCACCATCACCGGGAACGGGATGGCATGCAGCACGTAATCGTTGAACGCCAGCAGGTTTTCAACCGGCCAGCGGATCGCCATGAAAACCGGTCGGAAATAGATGCCCAGCCACTGAACGCTGTCAGAAATCCAGCTATCCACCGGAAAAACGGCAAGGTTTTGTGCCTCAAGCATGTCGTGCCCCTTCTTGTAAGAGATTGCGCGGCGAGGAGACGGTGCCGATGCATTCGAGAATGTTTTCCGGCTCCAGGGTTCCAAGGAATGCTCCACCCTCGTCAATCACGGCCACCGGCTGATCATTTTTCAGCAAGCGCGCAACATCGATCAGCTTGGCGTCGGCCGCGACGCTGACGAAGTTGGTCGAGAGCAGATTGGTCGCTGGCTCGCCAGCGCGAACCTGGCGCAGCGACTGAGCATCGAGCACCCCTATCACGCGGTTGCTGGCAGTGAGCACAAACCCGCCCTGACGCAGCGCCTTCTGGTCGGCAACGATCCGGCCGGCATCGCTGTCCATGACGGTCGCCGCTGACTGCATGACCGAACGGGCGTCGAACAGCCGGGAACGATCGACTTCGCGGGTGAAACCACATACGTACTCGCTGCCCGGTTCAAGCACGATGGACTGCGGCGTGCCTTCACGCACGACCTGCCCGTCGGCCATGATCGCGATGCGTGTACCGAGCTTGAGCGCTTCCTGGAAATCGTGGGTGATGAACAAAATGGTTTTCTTCAGGGTGCGTTGCAGGCGCAGCAACTCGTCCTGCATCTCGCTGCGGATCAGCGGATCCAGCGCACTGAAGGCTTCATCCATGATCAGCACATCGGCATCGGTGGTCAGCGCCCGAGCCAGGCCGACCCGTTGGCGCATGCCCCCGGAAAGCTCGTGGGGATAGTGATAGGCCCACTTCGACAGACCGACCACCGACAGCACTTCTTCGGCGCGCTGACGACGCTGGGCAAGCGGGATGCCACGCAGCTTCAGCCCGAACTCGGTGTTCTCGATAATGGATTTGTTCGGCAACAGCGCGAAATGCTGAAAGACCATGGAAATGCGCGTACGGCGAATCTCACGCAGGTCTTTGTCGTTCAGAGTGACGATGTCCTGACCATCGAGCAGAATCTTACCCGCCGTCGGCTCGTTCAAGCGGTTGATACAGCGTGCGAGCGTGGATTTCCCCGAACCGGAGAGCCCCATGATCATGTAGATCGCACCGCTGGGAACCGACAGCGAGACGTCGTTGAGGCCAACCACCATGCTGGTCTCGGCCAGTATCCGATCCTTGCTCGCGCCTTGCGCCAAGAGCTCCATGGCCCTCTGCGGAATCGAGGAAAAGACCTTGTACAGGTTCTCAATCTTCAAACGTTCACTCACCTGTGCCTCCATTTATTATGAGATGCAGAATTTTCCAGACCGCGATCTGTTGGCTATGGCAGTTACTGGCGACGGCGCCCGCCCCTTCAGGGATCTACTAGGCACTGCGCTTTTCTATCGGTGAGCAAGCACGCATCAGCAAACGGGCTCAATGGCGTGGCCTCTTGGCCATGCTCTTTTATATTCATTGCAACGGGGAAAAGTCGGTCGGTAACAGGATGCGATTCTCCGAATTCTCGATAAGGGCCGTGAGCCTGGGAATGAACGCCTGCCAGCGAGGATCCAGAGCCAATAGCTGGCGGCGGTGCTGCCGATCCTCGAAGCTGTCGTAGGCCCACAGGTGGACGATATGGCTCAATGGGCCGATTTCAGTGACGAAGTAGCCGATCAGGCGCCCGAGTATCGGCTGCTGAATCGCCAGACCTTCTTCGCGTACCAGCGCAAGGTACCGGCCCATCTGCCCCGAACGGATGCGATAGATGCGTTCTTCGAGGATCATGCCCGATCCCTGCTTGCCGTCGTCGCTTGCAGTAGGAAGCCCTGCATCATCGACGCCACCAGTTCCGGTGCCTCGGTCAGGATCGAATGGCGCAAGCCGGGCAGAATGCACAGGCGCGATCCTCTTATGCGCTCATGCATGAACGATGCCATACGAGGATTGGAGCCGGCATCGTCAGCCCCGGTGGCGATCAGGGTCGGGCAACGGATCTGCTCGATCACATCGCCGAAGTCGTTCTGCGCCAGTACCCTGTAGGCCGCCGCATAACACTCGGGGTCATTCTGCGCGTTGCGCTGGCGTAACTGCGCGACCAGCTCAGGGTTCTTCATCTGAAAGTCTTCGCTCAGCCAGCGCGACAGCGAAGCGTCGTAATGCGAGCCGGGATCCCCCGTCTGCAAGGCGTCCAGTCGCGCCAGCACGCGCGCTTGTTCATCCTCGTTGCGCCCAGCGACGGTGGACAGCAACACCAGCCGACGAACCCGCTGCGGATGACTCAAGGCAAGCCGTTGCGCGATCAGGCCACCCAAAGAGAACCCGGCCAGATGAAACCTGAGAAAGCCAACGGCATCGGCCAGCGCCAGTGCTTCATCGACCATCTCGTCGATCTCATAACGGCCCTTGAGCCGCGTCGAATCGCCGTGACCGCGCAGGTCAAAGGTCAATACCGTGAAATGTTCCTTGAGCCGCTGAACCACGCCCTCCCAGGCCAGCAGGCTGGATCCGACGCCATGAATGCACAGCAGCGGCTCGGTGCCGGCACCGTCGACACGATAATTCAAGGTGACCTTGCCGACATTCAGTCGGCGATCCCGTGCGAGGCCGCTCATAGGCTCAGCGCCCGTTGCCGGTCGCGCTGATGCCCACGCTCGGCGAAGAACGGCATGACTTCATCGATGAACAGGCGCAACGTCTGCCTCTGTTGCTCGAACGGCAGGTTGAAACTCAGTCCCAGGCAGTACTGGTCGACCCCGGCCGCCTCGTAGTCCAGCAATTTCTCGATGACCTCCTCGGGCGTACCGAACATCAGGTTGCGACGAATGCTTTCCGGGTTGTAGTTCTCCTTGCCCTTCACGCTCTCGAAGGATACGGCTTCAGGAAAACCATCCCTCACCGTGCCGATGTTCTGCATGAGGTTCTCGAAGGTGCGCCCGAAATCCATGCTGTGGCGCACCGGCACCTCCCAGTCATCGGGTTTGGCGTACACACACGTACGCCGCTGCATCATGAAACGCGGACGCGGCATTTCGGGATGATCGGCCACGGCCTTTTCGAACTTCTCGCTGAGCACCCGGATTTCAGCGGCAGGCAGAGAAAGCGGCGTGGACATGATGTTCGCACCGATACTCAAGGCCCAGTCGAAGGTGCCCGGATCACGGGCCGCCACCCAGATCGGCGGGGTCTTCTGCAAGGGCTTGGGCACGGCCGCGGTCAGCGGGAAATTCCAGTAATGTCCCGCATGGGCGTAATCTCCCTGCCAGAGTTTCTGCACCGCCGGCAGCAGTTCCTTCATGTAGCCGACGCCTTCACGCTGCTGCACACCGGGGTTCATGCGGTCGAATTCATACTGGTAAGAGCCGCGAGCGATACCGAACTCCAGACGGCCATCGATCAAGTGATCGCACAGCGCGGCTTCGGCAGCCAAGCGGATCGGATTCCAGTACGCCGCCGCGAGCGTGCCGGTGCCGAGACGAATCCGCTGGGTGTGCTGGCCGAGCCAGACCAGGGTCTGGAACGGGTTGGGCGCAATGGTGCACTCGAGCGTGTGGTGCTCGGATGTCCATAGCGTTTCGAAACCACCCTCATCGGCCATCCGCGCAAGCTCCAGCACGTTGGCGATGACGGTTTTCATGGACACATTCGGCGACGAGCGTTCCATGCTGATGGCAACTGCGAATTTCATGCGTATCCCCCTGGGCAGACGCTTGGTGGAGAATCAGCGCAGACGGATCACGAACGGATCCTGCATAGCGCCGGAATAATCAATGACGATGTTCTTCGCGCGCGAGAATTCGCGCATCACGTCGAAGCCGCCGCGGCGCCCGTAGCCGCTGTCCTTGAAACCGCCATTGGCGGACATGTAGGCGGCCGAGCGATAGGTGTTGATCCATACCGTGCCGGCATCGATGCGGCTGGCGAAGCGCATAGCACGATCGATGTTCTGGGTCCACACGCCCGAGGCCAGACCGTAGGGTGTGTCGTTGGCCAGGGCGATCATTTCCTCTTCCGAGGAGAACGGCGCCACACCCACCACCGGGCCGAACAACTCGTCGCGCATGAAAGTCATGCCGTTGCTGGCATTGGCCATCACCGTGGGCTCGAAATACCACCCCTGGGCCAACTCGGAACTGGCTGGCCGCTTGCCCCCGACGGCTACGCGCGCGCCCTGGCTCGCGCCCGAGGCCACGTAATGCTGGAGCTTTTGCAGTTGTGCCTGCAACGCCAGCGGGCCGATGTCAGTACCCTCCTCCATCGGATGACCGACGGTGATACGTTGCGTACGGGCTACCAGCGCCTCGACGAAGCGCTCGTAGATGCTGGCCTCGACGAAGCAACGTGATCCCGCCACGCAAGTCTGCCCGGCAGCGGCGAATACGCCGGAGACCACACCGTTGACCGCTTTTTCGATATCGACGTCGGCGAACACCACATGGGGCGATTTACCACCCAGCTCCATCTGACAAGGTGCCAGGTTGTTCGCCGCATTGCCGGCGATGCGCCGCCCGGTGTCAGTGCTGCCGGTGAAGACGTACTTGTCGACATCCGGGTGCCGGGTCAGGGCTTCACCGGTGACGGCGCCACCGCCGCTGACCACGTTGACCACGCCCGCCGGGAAGCCGGCCTGCATGATCAGCTCGGCCAGCGCCAGGGTCGACGCAGTGGCATGTTCGGAGGGCTTGATGACCACGGTGTTGCCGATGGCCAGGCATGGCGCGAGGGTGCCGGTCAGCAGCATCAGCGGTGAATTCCACGGGGTGATCATGCCGATCACACCCAGCGGCTCGCGAATATTGAAGTTCAACTGGTCGAGCTTGTTCACCGGAATCGTGTCGCCTTGCAGCTTGTCCGCCATTCCTGCGAAGTAGGTGTACGAGTCCGGCAAGGCCCGCATCTGAGCACGCATCTCACGTAGCAGCTTGCCGTTGTCCCGAGTTTCCAGCAGGGCCAGTTGCTCGGCGTTCTCCAGCACCAGCTCAGCCAGACGGCGAACCAGTTTGCCGCGCTCGGTCTGGGTCATGCGCCGCCAGGCGGGGCTGAGGAATGCCTGGCGGGCGGAGCGCACGGCACGATCCACATCACTGGCATCGGCCTCGGCAAACTGATACCAGGCCTGCCCGGTGGTGGGGTCGAAGCTGTCGACATAGCGGCCGCTGCCGGGGGCTGTGTATAGCCCATCGATGAACAGGTCGAGGCGCTTACCTTCGAGTGAGTGAACCGTCGTTTTCATGAGCCTTCCTGCTGTCACAGTTGTTGGTCGCGGGCGAAATCCGCCCAGGTTCGGGCCGTCCCGTCGATCACCGCCACTCTTCCGCCATCGCTTGAGCCCATGTAAATGCTGAAACGCTGGTCTTTGCGTTCACGCACGTAGCGGCGCACCACCGAACGCAACTCATTGCTCGGCATGAGCTCGTAGGGAAGCTCGTCGATAGAGAAGAAACGCAGTGAATCCGGCAAGTCTTGCAACGAGCTGCTGGTATCCAGCTGCGCGCGGTAGACCAGATAGCCCGGGTCGATATCGTCGACATCGAATACCGAATAAAGAAAGGTGGACTCCGGCAGCAGCATCAACGATCCCTGTTCCACCGGCAGCTCGGTATTGCCGCGGCTGCGCCCCGAGACCGGCAACTCCCAGCCACCCTTGCCATCGGTGCGGAATAGGATCGAATCGTCGCTTTCGATCAGGTATCCGCGGATCATGCCGTGGGAATCCAGCCACTTGGCAGGCAACGGCTCCTTGATGCTGGCGTAGCTGCCGCGGCAGAAGCACAGCGGCCGTTTCGGACTGGTGCCGAACGCACGAACCTGACCGATCAGCACAATGTGATCCCCGGCTTCCATGCGCTGATCCACCGTGCAGTCGAACCAGGTCAGGCTGTCGACCAGAATCGGCGCTCCCGTGTGCACGGTGTCGTGCTTGACGTTCTGGAATTTATCAGGCGATTTGGAAGCGAATATCGCCGAGGTATCCGTCTGTCCTTCGTGCAGCAGATTCACTGCAAAGCAGTCGCTGCTGGTAAAGGCTCCGTAGCTCAGCGCCGTCTTGCCGACGCACACCAGCAGCAAAGGCGGGTTCAGCGAAACGGAGGTAAAGGAATTGGCAGTCATGCCACGTGGCTGGCCGTCGACATCGTGAGTGGTGATGACAGTCACTCCGGTGGCAAAGGTGCCAAACGCCTGGCGAAGCGCACCAGGATCGATTGTTGCGTCGTTAGCGTGGGTGGTCGTACTCGACATCGAATCTGTCCTTTGTACTCGGGTATGAAAAAAGCCTAATCCCCTGCCTGCGCCTGCGCCTGCGCCTGCGCCTGCGCGTCCTGCGGAACGCCCCCTGTTCTTTACTAGCGCCACGAGCATTGGAAGCACGCTGCACATGGTCGATAGCGCGGTTTTCCACAACCCCAGGAAAGAACCGGAAGCCAGCTCAGCGATCAGCTTCCGGGTCATTCAGGTCGCTGGCGTAGCGGGCTCAATGGTTCTACCTTTGCGCTTCCATCTCGGCCATGTCCTGGAACCGGTCGGCAATACGCGGATGCGGGCGCGAACCATCGGCCGCACCAATGGCGATCAGCACCTCGTCAGGCCCCGGGGCATCGGCGATTTGGAAATTGGCGGTAAGAAAGTGCGAGCGCTTGCCGGTAGCGCTCTTGTGCACCATGGGTAGCGAGATCAGCGCGCCCGGTGCATTTCGCACGTTGGTAAAGCTCAGAAACGCCGTACCGTCGACCGCCTCGCGGAACATGTTGCCAAAGCGCAGGGTATGGATCAGCGCGGATGCATGTTCGATTTCGCCGTTGACGCCAACACAGGCAGCCTTGCCATAGGCTTCAACCTTGTCGGCCGGCATCAATGCCACCAGACGTTTGGTCAGCTCTTCACCCAGCGTCGGTGCCAGACGCAGGATTTCCGGTCGCAGGTCTTCGACGAAGCCCTGGCCGGCCCACGGGTTTTTCAACACCGCAGCCACGACGATCATGGTGATCGGTTGCTCGGCCTCCTTACCACCTTCGATGAACGTCTGTTCGATGAAGGTGGAATACTTTCTTACGCGGTGATTCATGATGATCGTCGCTCTCTGGTCGATGAGTCGGTTTGCCGTTGGCAATGACCATCAGGTTAGGGAGCGCAAAACGAGACGTCTTCCTGCGTTTCGGCGCATAAATAGCACTAACGCTGCTACGAAAAGATGCAAGCATTAACCTTATCGGCCACGCTAGCTTTATTTCCTGCCAGCCCGGTGAGGTAACCCGCTTGAATAGAACCATGCAATTGCAGTCCCTGCGCGATGTTGCCAGTCAGATCAACTCAGGGGGCGATCTGGGCGCCACACTGCGCCAGCTGGTGCGAGTCAGTTGCCAGCACACCGACTGGACGCTGGGCTCCATCATGTCGATCGATATGAGCCAGGGCTACGCCTACGTGGTCGCCCGTCACGATCCGACCTTGCTGCATCGTCCACTCAGCGATCGCTGGGAACTGACTTCGAGCCCCTCCGTCATCGCGTTGCAACGCAACGAACCGGTCTATATCCGCGACGTCCGCGAAAGCGAGTACGCGGGATATCGCATGGAATCCTACGAACGGGATTACCGCACCGTGCTGGTCATGCCGATGAGCTGCCGGGATTTCGAAGGGCGGCCAATGGTGCTGAGCGTGGTGTCGCGCGAGATCAAGGATATCAATGATGACGACCAAGCATTTTTGGGGATGATCATCCATCTGGGTGCCATCGCCGTGGAGCGCGAACGGCAATTCGAAGCTCAACGCCTGGCTGCCGAACAGCTGCAACAGGCACTGCGCGTGCACACTACCCTGCTGGAGCATGTGTTGGCGAAGGACTCGGTTTCTTCGCTGTCGTTGATGGTCTGCGACCTGCTGCCAAGTCCGTTGATCGCGGTTGACTTCACCACCAATCAGGTCATCGCCGGGCGCTCGCCGGATGCCTTGCTGTTCGATGATCCGGGCTGGCAGAACGCCGCCGCCGGGGTACTCAATTCGCAGATATCGAAAGCCTGCCGCGAAGCCCTGAACAGCTCACTGCGCAGCTCGGTGAATCTGTTCCTCGACGACGGCACGCGCACCTTCACGTCCAAAGTGCAGATCGAGCCATTGACTGTCGATCACGAACTGGTCGGTGCACTGATACTGTTCTCGGTGGCCCCGTCATTGAGCGAGCTGGATCAGGCGCTGCTGGACAGCGCGAAGTTCGCGCTGAGCGTGCAGATGATGCGCAGTTTCATTCGTTTCCGCTTCGAAACGCGCACGCAAACCGAACTGTTCTTCGAGGTCATCGAGCGCCGCTGGCGTGACGCCGACGATGTCCAGCAGCGGGCTCAGCGCCTCTACATGACCTTCAATGCGCCGCAGCAAATGATCGTCGTCGACTTCTCCGATGGCGCCAAAAAGCCAGGTAATCAGTCCAACAACCTGCACCACAATGCCACCCGTATTCTGCAGCGGGCCGGAATTGCGTCCACCGTGATCGCCATCGACAAGGGCCTGGTCTGCCTGCTGCCGTTCGAGGGCGGCGCAGACAGGATCAACAAAGTCATGCGGCGCATGAGTGATGACCTGATGCACTATCTGGATGTCGAACCGATCATGGTGATCAGCACATGCTGCACAACGCTGAACGACTATCCCACCGCCTGGACACGCTGCCGCCGAATGATCGACATCGCCCGCTCCTTCGGACGAACCGGACCTCAGTCGGGCCAGGACTTCGGCCCAATGCCCTTGCTCATCGCAGCTGCCGGCGGAGAGGACATCCGTGCTTACGTGGTCGACAGCGTGGGTGCGATGATCGCCCACGACCGCCAGCACGGCACGCCCTACCTGGAAACCTTGTCGACCTATTTGCAACAATGCTGCCGTAACCAGGCCTGTGCCGACGCCATGGGCGTGCATGTCACGACTCTGCGCTACCGCTTGGCCCGTATTCAGGAACTGTTCGACATCAAGGTAGATACGCCGGAACGAAGATTTGCTATCGAACTGGCAATTCGCCTGCAGAGGGTCATGGAAAACTGATAGAACCACGTTCAGTATTCGCTCAACCGGATGAGGCCGGAGCTGCACGACGCCGCATCACCATATACCACCCAATACTACAGCGAGTTTGTCGAGTGCTAGAATGCAGCGCCAAATGCGGAAGCCGCCTGAGAATATCCGACGTACCGAAATGCAGCCAAACCCAACCTCAACACTAGCAACCCAGCATCCCGAACCATCCCGCCGCTTCTCCGTGGCGCCGATGATGGATTGGACGGATCACCATTGCCGCTACTTTCTGCGCCAGCTCTCGCGGCATGCCCTGCTGTATACCGAAATGGTCACCACCGGCGCGTTGCTGCATGGCGATACCCAGCGGTTTCTGCATTACCACGAAACGGAGCACCCGCTTGCGCTGCAGCTGGGTGGCAGCAACCCGGCTGATCTGGCCGCGTGTGCGCGGCTTGCCGAACAGGCAGGTTACGACGAGGTGAACCTCAACGTCGGCTGCCCCAGCGACCGGGTGCAGAACAACATGATCGGTGCCTGCCTGATGGCCCATCCGGCGCTGGTCGCCGAGAGCGTCAAGGCGATGCGCGATGCGGTGAGCATTCCCGTTACGGTCAAGCACCGGATCGGCATCGATGGGCGCGACAGCTATGAGCAGCTCCGTGATTTCGTCGGCCAGGTGCGCGACGCCGGTTGCCGCAGTTTCACCGTGCACGCGCGCATCGCCATTCTTTCCGGCCTGTCGCCCAAGGAAAACCGCGAGATCCCGCCGCTGCGCTACGACATCGCCGCACAGTTGAAGCGGGACTTCACCGAGCTCGAACTGGTGCTCAACGGCGGCATCAAGACCCTGGAAGCCTGCCAGCAGCACCTCGAAATCTTCGATGGCGTGATGCTGGGTCGCGAGGCCTATCACAACCCTTACCTGCTGGCCGAAGTCGACCGTCAGCTGTTCGGCAGCGAACGCCCGCCAATCAGCCGTTACGACGCCATGCTCACCATGCGCCCCTATATCGAACGGCACATGGCCGCAGGCGGTTTGATGCACCATGTCACCCGCCATATGCTCGGGCTGGCCCAGGGTTTCCCCGGCGCTCGACGCTTCCGCCAGCTGCTTTCGGCGGACATCCACAAGAGCGATCAGCCGCTGGCCATTTTCGATCAGGCTGCCGAACTTCTGCTGGGGCGCTAAGCCATTAGTTGAGCGCTACCTGAGGCTCAGGTAAGGTCATGGCACCCGAATCGACAAGGCCGCGCCATGACCTCCAAACTGGATCAACTCAAACAGTTCACCACCGTGGTCGCCGACACCGGTGACATCGACGCTATCGCCCGCCTCAAGCCAGTGGACGCCACCACCAATCCTTCCCTGCTGCTCAAAGCTGCAGCACTGCCGCGCTATGCCGAGCTGCTCAAGCAGGCGGTCAGCGCCAGCAAGGGCGATGTCGACCTGGCCAGCGACCGTTTTGGCGTGACCGTTGGGCGGGAAATTCTGCAGGTGATTCCGGGGCGTATCTCCACCGAGGTGGATGCCCGTCTGTCCTTCGACACTCAGGCGACCCTGAGCCGCGCTCAGCGCCTGGTCGAGCTGTACGAGCAGGCAGGCGTCACCCGCGAGCGCATCCTGATCAAGATCGCCTCCACCTGGGAAGGCATCCGCGCCGCCGAGCAATTGGAAAAGGCTGGCGTACAGACCAACCTCACCCTGCTCTTCTCCTTCGCCCAGGCCCGCGCCTGCGCCGATGCCGGTGCCTTCCTGATCTCGCCATTCGTGGGGCGCATCTACGACTGGTACAAGAAAGCCGAAGGCCGCGATTATGTCGGTGCCGAAGACCCGGGCGTGCAGTCGGTCGCCCGCATCTACGAGTACTACAAGGCTCATGGTCACAAGACCGTCGTGATGGGCGCCAGCTTCCGCAACGTCAGCCAGATCGAACAACTGGCCGGCTGCGACCGCCTGACCATCAGCCCTGAACTGCTGCAGCAGTTGGCCGACGACAATGGAACGCTGGAGCGCAAGCTGAGTGCCGAGATTTCCGGCAAGGGCGAAACGCAGATCGGCGAAAGCCAGTTCCGCTGGGAGATGAACGAAGACGCCATGGCTACCGAGAAACTCGCGGAAGGCATCCGTCAGTTCGCCCGCGATCAGGAAAAACTGGAAAAGCTGCTGGCAGCCAACACCTGAGCCGAAATGGAAGCGGGGCGCCGACTCTATCGGCGCCCCGCTATCGGCAGCAGTCGATCATCAGGGATGCTGTTCGAGGGCGCTGACCAGGTCATGAAAGGCCGCGCGGTTCGACTCGTTCAACCCCATCAGAATGCGGTGCGCTTCGAGCACGTGAGCCCGCACCACCTCTTCCGACTGATCCTGCGACGGCAGATCGGCCAGGCAGTTCGGGCACTCATAGGGCTGGTCGATGATATTGAAAACCTGATCGAAGCCCATCGATTGCAGCAGACGGGTGATATCGGCGTGGGTGGTCACCACGGTCGGCAGCAGGCCAACCTTCTGCCGCGACAGAATCGATAGTTTGGCCAACAGCCCCAGGGTGGTGCTGTCGATGCTGCGCGTTTCCGTCAGGTCGATGACGATGGCGGAAAAATTCAGCGCGGTGAAAATCTTTTCGATCGTGGAATCCAGAGCCGAACACAAGGTCAGGCGCACTTCGCCGACGAACTTCAGGACGAAGGTACCGTCCTGCTCGGCGAACTGGATTCTACCGGGGCTTATCCCAGGATTCATGCAAGGTTCCTGCTTAACACCAGCAAGGCGATATCATCCGGCATCTCCGCCAGATTGGCCAGTCCAAACACGCTGCGCAACCCGTCCAGGGTTCCACCTGCTTCGCTCACCAGTTTCGGCAGCAAGGCTTCTTTTTCCTGCAGAGTGTCGCCGGGCAGCAGGTCAAGAATGCCGTCCGACAACAGGGTCAGGCTGAACGACTCCGGAAGATCGATTTCCAGATCGGTGTAATCCGCTTCGTTGAACAGACCGACGGGCAAGCCGCGGCCTTCCAGATAATGCGCTTCGCCACCGCTGTACATCACCGGCAGCGGCAGATGGCCGCCAATGCTGTAGGTCAGGCGATTGTTCTCTTCGTCGATCACTCCGCCAAGCATGGTCACGTGCTTGCCCAGCTTGCAGTTGATCAGCCCCCGGTTGATATGGCCGAGCACGTCCGACGGTTTGAACTCCGGAAGCATGCCATTGCGTCGAGACTCGTAGAGCAGGCGCGTGGTCATGAACTTGAGCAACACGGTGACGAACGCCGAAGAAGCGCCGTGACCGGAAACGTCTGCCAGATAAAAGGCGACTCGCCGCTCATCGACACGGAAATAGTCGACGAAATCACCAGAAAGGTAGAGCGAGGGAATGATCTGATGAGCGAAGGACAACCCTTCGTTTTCCCAGGGCGTGACGGGCAGCATGTTCATCTGCACCTGGCGCCCGGCGTTCTGGTCTTCCTGCAGCAGGTGCAGGCTGGCCTGCAACTCGCGGTTGGCGGTTTCCAGCTTTTCCCGGTAACGCTCGTTCTCCTGACGCAGATGCACGCGATCCAGGGCTCGACGTACCGAATGCTCGAGCACCGCGAGGTCTTCCAGAGGCTTGATCAGGTAATCGGCAGCACCGAGGCGCAAGGCTTCGACCACGTCGGCCATCACCCCGGCACCGGAGACCACGATGATCGGCGCGGCGATGTCCAGGGCATTGATCCGGCGGATCAGCTCGAGACCATCGACCTGAGGCATGCGCAGGTCGCAAATGACCAGATCCGGTCGTTCGCGCTCGAAGACTTCAAGACCTTGCGTGCCATTGCCGGCGAGCAGGATATTGAAGCCGCTGTCTTCCAAGTAGGCTGCAATGCTGGCGCGGACGACTTCATCGTCATCGATCAGCAGCAACGTGGCACTGGTTTTGTGCATGGGGTGTCCAGGCAAACTGCGCCGGGGATGGTTAGCGTAAACGCAGCCAACAACCTGCGCGGGTACACGGTTCGCGTCAAGGCGCAGACGGTACTCCCATCCTCAACACGATTCAACAGGCGCCGCTCGCTGCCGGGCGACTTTACACCTTAAATCAGTGAGGGTTATAAGAACCGCAGCAAAGCCCCACCACAATGAGGATAGCTTGATGAGCCAAAGTGATCGTGATTACGAGGAAAAGCGCGATTACATTCGCATGCGCCTGGAAACACAGGCGACGCTCCATCATGGCGGCCAGGCAATCCCGGCGCTGTGTCGCGACCTGTCGAGCACCGGTATGCAACTCGAGGCACAGTGCCAGGTGCAGGTTGGAGACAAGGTGCGCGTACTGATCCCTTCCGGGCACGAGGAGTTGAAGGGGCTGGAAACCGAAGCGGAAGTGGTGCGGGTGACGGATCTGGAAGGTGGCCGACAGATTCTCGGCCTGGCCGTGACCTCGATGAACTGAAATGAGCTGTAACGCGATGGTAGCCCCTCCATCGCGTCGCCATCCCAGCATCTATCCTTGCCTTCGAGCATTACCGTAGCGGTAATGCCTTGGCATCAGAAATCGTCTTCGACCTCACCATCACGCACCCGGAACTCACGGTTCTGCAGGTAGGCGTTACGGATGAAGATGTACTTGTCCCCACTGATCATGCGTTCGGCATCCAGCAGGCTGGCGCGCGTGTCCACCACGTTGATGCCGCGGGTGACGTTGCGACTCGGCACGTGATCCATATAGGGATAAGGCGTGAGGAAGTTGTCCGGAATCCTGCTCGGCGCATCGCGCAGCGAGCTCGGGCCGAGCAACGGCAGCACCAGATAAGGGCCACTGCCCACGCCCCAGACGCCAAGGGTCTGGCCGAAGTCTTCATCGCTGCGCTGCAGGCCCATGCGGCTTGCCACGTCGAAGAAGCCAAGAACGCCCAGGGTGGTGTTCAACAGCAGACGGCTGGTATCCACACCGGCGTCATACGCCTTGCCCTGCAGCAGGTTGTTGGCCAGGTTGCCGACATCACCGACGTTGCGGAACACGTTGTGCACACCGGTTTCGAGGAACTGCGGCGTCACCGCCTGGTAGCCCTGGGCCAATGGCTTGAGAGCGTAGGTATCCACCGTATCGTTGAAGCGGAAGATGGGCCGGTTGACCGACTCCCATGGATCTTCCGTAGCCGCCTGGCCTGCCAACGGCAGCACCATCAAGCCGGCACAGGCCAGCATCCGGCCGAAGTTCCCGATCCAATCCGATCCAATCAAACGCATTGCTGTTCTCCTAGGCTAATGAGCACGGTCTCTCCGGCAGCAGCGGCGTAGTATAAAGCCGCACGCGGGCAATAGGCAGAGCACTGATGCCCGACACCCTACGCGAGCCTGAGCCACTTCACATTACCGGCATCAGCAATCACCAGCGTCACGGCATCGTCATATTGGCTTGTCATGGTAGACGCGATCATCGCCAGGGAACGACATTGCATGCCCCAGCCAGCACTCTCCGCAATCACCCCCTCCTTCACCGCCATCCTGTTCGGCCTCTCCGGTTGCCTGGTGGATTTCGGGGCCCGCAGTGCATCGCTGGCCGGCGCTCGCCATCTCACCCTGATCCGCGAAGATGGCGGCCCGGCACGCAAGCCCGATGCCAGCGGCCCGCATGATATAGAAATCTGTGCCGAGCCGACCCCAGGGGCGCTGGCGACCCTGCGCAGCCTGCACGAGCAGCGCGTACCCTGCGCCTGGTTGGATGAGTTGCCGGAAGCACTCGCCACGAAACTGACAAGCCAGCTGCCCGAATGGCTGGCGGCCTCCCCGCTCTGCTCACAGCGCAACTGGCCGGCGCCGGATGCCTGCTGGCAAGCGTTGAGCACCCTGCAGATCGACCGCCTGGATGGCTGCGTGCTGGTCAGCGGTGAACCGCGCCTCCTGCAGGCGGGCCTGAATGCGGGATTGTGGACAGTAGGCCTGGCCGCCTGCGGCTCCCTGGGCGGTCACGCTCTCGCCGACTGGGAAATGCTGAACAGTATCCAACGCGACCGCCTGCGCGCCGAGGCAACGCTGACGCTCTACCGGCTGGGCGCCCATTCGGTAATCGATCAATTGACCGACCTGCCCGCCTGCCTGGACGATCTGCAGATTCGTCGCAGCAAGGGCGAAAAACCCTAGGGCCTGTTGGCGTTTCAGCGCAAGCTGCTGCAATGCGGTGCAATAACTGCGTTGCTTCAGGTCAAGCGCAATGCTTTGGGCTGGATTATCTTGAAGATGAAGTAATGACCTTTCGTCGTCCTGCACGGTCAATTGTTTTGCCTATCAAGAAAGGGAGAGTCCCATGCCTGCGAACCATCTGCAGCAGCAACTGGAAGAGCTGCACAAGCAACTGGCGCAGAATCCGCCAATAAGCGAGGAAGATCGCGAGTCACTTATCCTGTTGGCCCGTGACATCGAGCTGCAACTGGCTGCTCAACCAGTCACCACGCCCGATGCCTCGTTGATCGACGGGGTCAATCTGGCCGTGGAGCGCTTCGAAGTGAGCCATCCGACCCTGGCCGGGAGCCTGCGCAATATCATGCAAAGCCTGGCAAACATGGGTATCTGATTACAGCGTCGCAATAAAAAACCAGCCTGAAATGGCTGGTTTTTTATTTGTGAGACGCTTACTGCCTGACCAGGCGCCGGTTCTCCGGCAGTTGAGTCAGTGTCGTCCGATAGGGATTGATATCCAGCCCACCACGCCGTACGTAACGTGCGTAGACGGTGAGGTACTCCGGATGCAGCAGCCGCTGCAGATCCAGGAAAATGCGCTCCACGCATTGCTCATGGAAGTCGGCGTGCTGACGGAAACTGACCAGGTACGCCAGCAGGCTCGCGGGTTCAAGCGCCGCACCACGATACTCGACCACCACACTGCCCCAGTCCGGCTGGCCGGTCACCGGGCAATTGGATTTGAGCAGATGGCTGTGCAGGCTTTCCTCGACGACGCGTGAAGTATCGCAATGCAGCAGCTCAGGCCGAGGAGCCGTGTAGTTGCTGATGCTGACGTCCAGATCGTCGATACAGGTACCTGGCAGTGTGGCCAGGCCCTCCTGCTCTACCTCGTCCAAACGGCGCACACGCACACCAACGGGCTTGCCGGCAGTCGCGGAGAGATCCTTCTCCAGCACCGCCACCAACTCTGCCTCAGTGGCGAATACAGACTGATTCAGCGAGTTGAGATAAAGCTTGAAGGACTTGGACTCGATGATGTTCGGCGAGTCGGCGGCAATCGTGAATTCACCGATCGCCACCACCGGCTTGCCGGACGGCAGCAACCAGGACAGTTCGAAACAGTTCCAGAAATCCACACCCCGATACGGCAGGTTTTCCGCGCTCAACCCCAGCTCGGCCCACTTGGCCGCTCGCGGGATGGGAAACAGCAGTTCGGGCGAATAGGTGGCGATGTACTCGCTGCTCTTGCCTAGCGGCGAATGTTCCACGGAATGCATGACGGTTTACCTGCAACGCAATGAATGCGGCGACTGAATCGCCGCCGTACAAGAATGGATGGACGGATCAGTCCAGCTCGGCAACCAGTTTGGCCAGCGCGGCGGCTGGGTCAGCGGCCTGGCTGACCGGACGGCCGATCACCAGGTAATCGGAACCGGCTTCCAGCGCCTGACGCGGCGTGAGAATGCGCCGTTGATCGTCCTGCGCGCTGCCAGCCGGGCGGATGCCCGGCGTGACCAATTGCAGCGCAGGTTGAGCGGCTTTCAGCGCTGGCGCCTCCAGAGCCGAACAGACCAGACCGTCCATACCAGCTTTCTGGGCCAGTGCAGCCAGGCGCAACACCTGCTCCTGAGGCTCGATATCCAGGCCGATACCGGCCAGGTCTTCACGCTCCATGCTGGTCAGCACGGTCACACCGATCAGCAGCGGCACCGGGCCATTGAACTTGTCCAGCGTCTCACGGCAGGCACTCATCATGCGCAGGCCGCCGGAGCAATGTACGTTGACCATCCACACCCCCATCTCGGCCGCGGCCTTGACAGCCATGGCAGTGGTGTTGGGGATATCGTGGAATTTCAGGTCGAGGAACACCTCGAAACCGCGCTCACGCAACGTGGCGACGATATCCGACGCACAACTGGTGAACAGCTCCTTGCCCACCTTGACCCGGCACAGCCTGGGGTCGAGCTGGTCAGCCAGGGCAAGCGCAGCCTCCCGGGTCGGGAAATCCAGGGCAACGATGATCGGGGTCTGACAAACGGACATGGGACAATTCTCGAAGGAGCCAAATTCGGCGCGCATTGTAGCCTAAGCCACTGTCGATTGCCGTCGCCCTTTACAGATGGCGGCACAGCCGCCGAGCCGCGTCACTGACACAGTTGAGCTGCACCTCGCCCAGGCCCAACCAGGCCGCCATGTCACGCAACGCCCGGGCCAGCGCCGCCAAGCCCTCCTCATCCAGCCCCTTCGGTTCGAGGTGCACGGCATGCACGGCCAGGCGCCCCAGCTTACGCTCCGCACGAATATCCAGGCGCGCGGCGATATGCTCGCCGTACAGGAACGGCAACACATAATAGCCATACACCCGTTTGTGCTGCGGCGTGTAGATTTCCAGGCGATAGCGAAAATCGAAAAGACGCTCGGTACGCGCCCGCTCCCAGATCAGCGAGTCGAACGGCGACAGCAACGCACAGGCCATCACCTTACGAGGAAGCTTGAAGGATTGCTGACAGTATGCAGGCTGCGTCCAACCGCGCACCTCGACGCGGCTCAAGGTGCCCTCCTCGAGCAGTTCATGGATGCGCGCCCGACTGTCCGCGGGCTCCAGGCGGAAGTAGTCGCGCAGATCCCGTTCCGTGGCGATACCCAGTGCGCGCGCCGCCTGCAAAACCAACTGGCGCTGCGCGTCTGCCACATCCACTTCCGGGCGCTGCAACAAGGCAGCCGGCAGCACGCGCTCCGGTAGATCGTACAGGCGCTCGAAGCCACGGCGCCCCGCCACCGTCACGTCACCGGCGGCGAATAGCCATTCCAGTGCCAGCTTCTCGGCACTCCATCCCCACCAGGGGCTGTTGCGTGGCCGCTCCTGCACCAGACTGCCCGCACCCAATGCACCGCGCTCACGCACGGCCTGCAATACTTGACGAATCAGTGGCTGCTGCTCACGGCCGAACAATGCCAGCCCCTTGTAGATACCGCGCCCTTGCCGAGCACGCTGCATACGCCAGCGCATCAGCGGGAAGGACTCCAATGGCAGCAGCGAAGCCTCGTGGCCCCAGTATTCGAACAGCGTACGCCTACGTCCCTGGCTCCAGGCCGCCTGTTGCAGCAATAGCGGATCGTACTGACCGAGGCGCGAATACAGGGGCAGGTAGTGCGAGCGCACCACGGCATTGACCGAGTCAATCTGCAGCACACCCAGGCGCTCGATCAGGGCGTTCACCTGCCGGGCACCCGGTGCCGCGGTGCGTGAGCGCCCGGCAAAGCCCTGAGCCGCGAGCGCAACACGACGGGCCTGGGGCAATGACAGGGAGTCGATCAGGGGCATGGGGCTACCTGGAATATGACGACGCTCCCACACAGTAGATCATCACCGCGCACAGACCAAGCCGGCAGCCCAGTCTTTCATATGCACAGCGGTCGTCCCGCAATGGGCTCTCGGTTTCCTGAAACGCCTTGGCGCGGTTAAGCCGCGGATCCTTCAGGGCGCGTCGTTCAACGATGCCAGCCTCATGCGACTGCGCAACGAACCCGCTCGCAGGCCAGCGAAACACTGATCGACCAAATCGTCGAAGGCTTCAGACTTTGATCCCGAGCATCAGCGCGCAGATCAGCAGAAACACGGTGAACAGTACCCGCAACAAGCGCTCCGGCAAGGCATGGGCCAGACGCACGCCCCAACTGATGCTCAGTAGCCCGCCAATCGCCAGGGGAATGGCCAGCGCCCAATTGACATGACCATGCAGCGCATAGGTCACCAGGGTCACGCCGGTACTCGGCGCCGCCAATGCCAGCGACAAACCTTGCGCTACCACCTGAGAAGTGCCGAACACACTGGTGAGAATCGGCGTGGCGATGACGGCGCCGCCAACCCCGAACAGCCCACCAAGCAGCCCCGAACCACTGCCCAACACCGCCAGCCAAGGCCAGGGATGACGCAGTTCGCCCGAGGCTGCCGGCGGCCGCAGGCACATGCGCAGCAGATTGTAGAAAGCCAGCGCGACCAGAAAACCGACGAACGCCAGGCGCATGGATTCCGGATCGAGATTCACCGCCCAGCCGGCGCCAAACAGCGCACACACGAAGCTGCTCAGGGCCAGCGCCAGGGCGTGACGCAGATCGATGCGGTTGCGCTGATGGTAGCGCCACAGCGCCAGCAGCACGTTAGGTACCACCATCACCAGCGCCGTACCCTGAGCCAGTTGCTGATCCAGCCCGAACATCACACCGAGTACCGGAATCGCAATCAGACCACCACCGATACCGAACAGACCACCGATGGTACCCAGCAGCAGGCCAAGTACGATATTGAGAGCGAATGCGAGCAGATCCATGAGGCAGTCCGAGGAAAGCGAAGTGTGCGCATCCTACCCGCTGCCGATTGGCGGGGTAACGCACAGCCCGGCATAATGGTTGTGCGAATCACGCAAAGATAGACACATCATGAATCCAGATGCCCTGACCGACCAACTCAGCCTGTTCCTCGACGTACTGGAAAGCGGCAGCTTTTCCGCAGCGGCCAGACTGCACCCGCTCACGCCCTCAGCGGTATCGCGGCGTATCGACGCGCTGGAGCGCTCCCTCGATTGCAGCCTGTTCAGTCGCAGCACCCACGCGGTGCGTGCAACACCCGCCGGACTGGCCTTTGCCGAACGGGCCAGGCGGATTCTTGCCGAGCTGCATCTGGCGCGCGCCGAGGCGGTGTCGCTGAGCAGCGCCCCGGAGGGCCTGATCCGTATTGACGCTCCAGCCCCCTTCGGTCGCCGCCACCTGGCGCCCGCCATCGCCGATTTCCTGACTGCCTATCCGGGGCTGGATGTGCAGTTGCGGCTGATCGACAGCTTTATCGACCTGCATGGCGCCCATTTAGGCGAGGTGGATCTGGTACTGCGTATCGGCCCGCTGGCTGACACGCGTCTGGTCGCCACTCCGCTGTCGCCGCTGATCCGCGTGGTCTGTGCCAGCCCAGCCTACCTGGAACGCCACGGTGTACCGCGAACGCCTGCAGAACTGCTGGAACATGACGGCCTGGACTGGGATGGCCTGGCGCCCGCCTATGCCTGGCGCTTCGAAAGCGAAGGAAAGCTTGCCATGTATCGCCCCCGCCGCCTGCGCATGACGGCCAACAATGCCGAAACGCTGGTATTCAGCCTGCTTGCCGGACTCGGTGTGGCCCACCTGCCAACCTGGCTGGTCAGCGAATACCTGGCCCGTGGCGAACTGGTCGCGCTGTTTTGCGAGAACGGCTTGCCGGCTCCGGAGCCCAGCGGCATCTATGCCTTGCGCCTGGAGCGCGATGCCGATTCACGCAGCCGCCTGCTCCTGGAGTTTCTGAAGAACCGTTTCGGGCCGATTCCGCCCTGGGATATCCCCCTGCAAAGCGGCTTGCAGCGTGGTGCCGGCAACTGAGACACCAATAAAAACGCGGCCGAAGCCGCGTCGTGATTATTCTGCTTCTGCCTGGCAACACCTCGGCAGCCGGCACACCGGTGCATGTGCCGGCTGATCGACGCCTCGATCAGAAGAAGCCCAAAGGGTTGATGTCGTAGCTGATCAGCAGGTTCTTGGTCTGCTGATAGTGGTCGAGCATCATCTTGTGGGTTTCGCGCCCGACCCCGGACTTCTTGTAGCCGCCAAAGGCCG
>NZ_QJUJ01000006.1:0-280534 GCF_004327275.1 Phytopseudomonas daroniae | reverse complement strand
ACTACGACGTTGATAGGCTGGGTGTGTAAGCGTTGTGAGGCGTTGAGCTAACCAGTACTAATTGCCCGTGAGGCTTGACCATATAACACCCAAACAATTTGGCTGTTAGACGGTAGAAGTCGACAACAGACCGAAAATTTGTGAAAGAACACGCAACACCAACCGATATCACATACCCAATTCGCTGCCGCGGCTAAACCCCGAGGCAGCAACCGGATTGCTTGACGACCATAGAGCGTTGGAACCACCTGATCCCATCCCGAACTCAGTAGTGAAACAATGCATCGCCGATGGTAGTGTGGGGTCTCCCCATGTGAGAGTAGGTCATCGTCAAGCTTCTACTAGAAACCCCAGATCTCGACAGAGGTCTGGGGTTTCGTCTTTGCGGGCCGGGAAAGTCTTGGGCCCCAGTTCAGGGGAGCGCCTGGGCCTTGCCGACGAGCAGTGGTTCAAGAGCATCGCCGGCAAGCCGGCTCCTACAAAGGTCCTGGGCAGGGCTGCTACGGAGGCTGCTCGTCCTTTGGTGACCTTCCTGGGTATCGCTTCGCTCAACTCAGGCTACGAAGGCTCCGAACAGGTCGTGGTGGTGAGCTTTTGGTGGAAAGGATGAAGCGTCTTCCACCCTACGGATGCCTTTGCGCAGGCAATGAAAAGCCCGCACAAGGCGGGCTGAAGGATGGTGGTACTGAGTGTTCTTAAGCTCAGTCGCCGCGATATTCACAGCCGCTGCTGCAGGTCTCGTGAATACGGATGCGCGACAATTCCGGTAGTAGTGGTTTGAGCTGTTGCCAAACCCACTTGGCGATCACTTCGCTGGTCGGGTTTTCCAGGCCAGGAATGTCATTCAGATAGTTATGGTCGAGCTGTTCGTAGATCGGCTTGAAGATCGCTTTGATCTCAGCGAAATCTCGGATCCATCCGGTGTGCGGATCGACCTCACCTTCGATATAGACCGCGATACGAAACGAGTGCCCGTGCAGACGCCCGCACTTGTGACCCTCGGGGACGTGTGGCAGGTGGTGCGCCGCTTCGAATATGAATTCTTTGAACAGTTCCAAGGCCAGTCTCTTTGTCTACATAGCGAACAGGCCGCGATTCTAGCAGCCTGCAGCGCGCTATAGGACTTTCACTGAGCCAAGGCAGCGTTGCGGTCATGACGATAGACGCTCACGGCTTCGTATACCGCCTTGCGCAGTCGATTGATTCCGCCGATGGGACGATGCTCCGGTAATGCATGCCAGGGATTGAATGACAGGTTGTCGCAAAACAGATTCTGCTCCGAGCTATCGAAGTCCTGGGCGGGCAGGCGGATATCAGCCACGGTTTCGAAGGGGGAAATCCGCTCGTCCCACTCCACACTAGGGTCTTCTATAGGCATGTAATAACTCGGGTTCTGCCGTTGTACCTGCAATGCGAAGCATGCCGGCATCCGATCCAGCGATAATTGCTGGTAAAGCGCGCTACGCAGGAAGTTTGGCAAGTCGGTATTGGGTTTGGGGATTGCGTAGGCAGGACAGCTGTCGGGCGTGGGGATGACCCGGTACTTGATGTTGTGTGGCCCCAGCTTGAAAGGCGCGATCGAGTTATAGGTCGTTTCGACCGGACTGCTGGGCGCTGGCGAAAGCGTTTTCAAGGCAATGATGAGGTGGCGGATCTCCCAGGTGCGGGGATCCCAGCTGGGGAAGAAGGCCAGTGCTTTCTTGCCATCCGCCTGGGCGGCGAAGTTGCTTTGGTATTCGGCGACGTCGCGTACGAAGAATGCCGGATGGTTGAACATCACGAAATCCTGCTCATCGGTGTGGCGCGGATTGACCAGCAGCTTGTTGCCTGGAACGTCGAGAAGTTTGATCGCCATACCCCTGGCGTCGCGAGCGCGATCGAACTGTGGGTAGGCGTTTCCGTTGGACAGGCGCATCCAGGCCTGCCAGGTTTTGCCTGGCTCGCTGAGCACGCCATGGCGTAGCGTTTCGTCGAGCTCCGTTCTCACGGTTACTTCGGCTTTCACGCAACCGTGAGCCTTGGCGTGGGCGTCGCGCAATACGCGGGTATTGTCACGATGCTGTTCGACTACGCGGATTGCATCTTCGATGATGCCCTCGGTGTAGGCCGCTTCGTTGGCAGGAATCTGTTCTTCACTGGAAACCGGGCCGGAAAACTTCCAGCTGTAGTAAGCAGTGCCTATGCCCCAACCACCAAGGCCGACGATCAGCAGTACGACGAGTACTTTGGCGAAAAGCCGGCCAAGCCAGAGCCAGAATCGTTTAAGCATCGTTGGACTCCTTGTTGTTTACCGTCACGCTGCCCTGGCAGAACTGCCCGGGACTCCAGGGTTTGCTCTGCACTTCGCTCAATTGGCTTTCCAGCCGAGGATTGCCCAGTACTTTCAGGTACTCGACCAACGCCCAGCGCTCCTCCGGTTGCAAGGCCCGCCCAATGACGCCGTTGTTGCGGCAGCCATCGCGAAATTCATGGCCGCGATTGCCGTTGCCTTTGATGCTTGTATCGAGAAGGAACCCACCGGGGAATTTGTCGCTGACGAAGCCAACGTGCTTGGGATCGAATTCGAAGTTGCCGACCCAGAAGCTGCCTGGGCGCTCCGAGACCGGTGACAGCAGATGAAAGAGCGTGGGTACCGAGCCGTTGTGCAGGAACGGCGGCGTCGCCCAGATACTGTCCAACGGTCGAGGCTTGTAGCCGCGGAGCTCCTGCACGCCGATGGGCAGCCCGTAGCCGTCCATGCGTTTACGTTGCTCTGGCGAAACGCCATTGTCGCGGTATGCCCGCTCTTCGACATAGGCGGTGATGTAGGCCAGTGCTTCGGCGCTGGAGATGGCGCGTAAATCGACGTTATCGAGGCTCGCGCTGAACAACCGTACGTCCAGCTTTGCCAGGTCGGCCTTCTTCCAGCCCAGCTTGCTGATGTCGAAACGATGGTCGGCGATATTGTCGGCGGTACTGGAGTCGGTACCGACGATCGAAGTAGGGATGACCCGCATGTTCCACTCGGGGTCACGATCTGGGGCCATGCGCTTGTCCGCTGGCGTTACTTGTGGTGCGTGACAATGGGCGCAGTTTTCCTTGAACAGGGCACGTCCCTGGCTGGCGAGGGCGATGTCCACCTTGCCGAAGATCTTTTCTGGCCACGCTGGAGGCTGCAGGCGCTTGAGCGTTTCTTCCAGGGCATAGAGATCGGCGATTCTGACGCTGGAGGCATATCGCTGGTTCTCGGCGACGGCCTGTCCGTTGTCGTCAAACAGATGCAGTGTAGCGCCGACGCCGAGGGCCTCACCAACATTGCGCGCCATCGGTTGCATGGCCGATCCGTTCCACTGCACCCAGTCGAACTTCCAGATGTCCCAGAGATGTGGATAGCTGACCGGCGCATCGGCAATTCGGTAATTGGCGGCATCGATATTGTCGCCAAATACGGTATTGGCAATGCGGCCAAAGGCATCGGTTCGGCCGAAACCTTCTTCGGTCGGATAAAGACCACGGTGCCAGTCGTTGTAAGCCGTGCTCAGCAATTGATCGAGCACAGTCTTGAATTCCAGCCGCAGGTTGTCGTAATCGCGATCATAGCGCTCACCCAATACTTCTCGGGCGAAGCGACGGAATTTCAGCGGGTTGTAGTAGGTAAACGCCATACTCATGCCGAGCGACTGGCCGAAGCTGCCACCCTTCACCGTCGGTACTGTCGAGGCCAGTGAATGCAGTGCCGCGCCACCATCGATACGCACGGCCTGACCTTTGTAGCGCAGTTCGCCGGTGTGGCAAGCGGAGCAGGTGATGTCCAGATACTGGACGCCGCTTTCATCGTCTTCGTGCCGCGCGAACCCGACCGGCAAATTACCAGGATTGAGCGCTGTGGCTTTTTGGCCGGGTTCGGTAAGAAAACCGAAGCGCGCCAGGTAGTCGGGATCGGCGAACTTGGCTTTGCCGAACGGCAGCTCCAGGGCCGAGAACCATGCGTACTGCAGGTCTTTTACCCGCGTACCCTGAGGTGTGTAGTAATAGAGCTGACGTTCCTGATCGCTCCACTGCCCGAGGTAATGCAGCTTTTCGGCCGGTTTGTAGTCGGGAAGGTTGGGGTTGGCGATGAAGTAAACGGCAATCAGCAGTGCGCAGAGCAATAGCAGAAGAATGATCTGCACGGTACGGCGAATCAGGCGCATCGGTTACGTCCTTGCTGCGTTCTTCTAGTCGTGCACCTTTATGCCCATGCCGTCGCCTAATGGCAAGGTGCCAGGCCTGCATGACGTGCATTTTGTATGGTTTTTTATTCGGCAGCGGACAACCAGGCTTCGACCCGCTTTATTGCCTCGGCCTGGCGCTCGCTCCAGGTACCGGCAATTTCCACAACGGGCCGTTCATGCTCGTCGAGCCATTTAGCGCAGGCGTGGTGAAAGGCCAGTCGCTGTGCGAGATCCGGCTGGCAACGTTGACCATCGCTGACCCATTCGACGCCGCGCGGGTCGAGCAACAGGTGCAGGTGATATTCACGCTCGAGCAGTGCCGGCTCCATCCAGTCCGGGCAGTCGCCAAACAGCTCGCGGCTCCAGAGAATATTGCTCAGCAGGTGAGTATCGAGGATCAGCAGGTGAGGTCGCGTCTCTCTCGCAGCGTCTTCCCAGGCGAGCTGGCCCCTGGCGATAGTGGATATATCGGCATAACAGGTATCGCGTTGCTGGCTGTCGATGAAATGGCGGACGTATTCACCAACCACGACACCACCGAAACGCTGCTGCAGCTCATTGGCCAGCCAGCTTTTGCCACTGGACTCCGGGCCCGTCAGTACCAGTACTTTCATGATGGGCGCGCAACCAGTTCACGCCGCCAGGTCAGCCAGCCGTGGCAGGCCAGCAGGGTGAAGAGACCGTACAGGGCAGCGGTGAGGTATAGCGCCTGATCGATGAACAGTGCAACGAACAGCAGATCGAGGACGATCCACAGCGCCCAGCACTGCAGGCGCTTCTTGGCCATCCACAACTGCGCCACCAGGCTGAAGGCACAGAGCGTTGCATCCTGCCAGGGTGCGCTGGCGTCGGTGTAAACCACCATCAACATACCCAGTACGATGGAACCCAGCAGACCCAGGGCCAGGCCAAAGCCGGTCTGGCGAGTGTTCAGGCGCGATACATGGAGTCGTTCATCGGGCCGATCGCCTCGCGTCCAGTGCCACCAACCGTAAAGCTGCAGAGCGGCATAGACGAACTGCAGCAGCATGTTGGAATACAGCTTGGCCTGAAAAAACACCCAGGCGTAGAGCACCACCATAACCAGGCCAATGGGCCAGCACCAGGGGTTCTGGCGCACGGTCAGCCAGACGGCGATCAGGCCGAGCAGCGAGGCGCAGGCTTCGAGCGGTGACATGGAACCCCTGGGTGAGTGGTTGTATTGGGAGGCGCATTCTATCCCTTGTTATTACGGTCGTCTCGCCGCAGGGAGGCACGTTGCGGCGGCAATTCTCAGGATTGCATTGATAGCGGTTTGAAATTGAAAACAACTGCTTTATAACTGCCGCTTTTTTCGGCCATGCTGGAACCTCCACCAGCCGCTCCAGTCCGAGAATCATCCCCTTTCCAGCCAGCCTGTCTGGCGTATCCGTAGGAGTTCTGATGGACAGTTGGCTCGCGTTTCAGGCGCTGATCCTGGGTATCGTTGAAGGCCTCACCGAATTTCTACCCATTTCCAGCACCGGTCACCTGATCGTGGTCGGCGATCTGTTGTCATTCAACGGCGAGCGCGCCACGGCATTCAAGATCATCATCCAGTTGGGCGCCATTCTCGCGGTGATGTGGGAGTTCCGTCAGCGCATCACTTCGGTCGTGACCGGCCTCGGCAGTGACCCGATGGCGCGGCGCTTCACGGTCAACGTGCTGGTCGCCTTCATTCCAGCGGTGATTCTCGGGCTGCTGTTCGCGGATATCATCGAGCACTGGCTGTTCAACCCGATCACGGTCAGTGCGGCGTTGATCGTCGGTGGTGTGGTGATGATCTGGGCCGAGAAACGCCAGCACCGCATCGTGGCCGAGTCGGTCGATGACATGGACTGGAAGCTGGCCCTCAAGGTCGGCTTCGCCCAATGCCTGGCGCTGATCCCGGGTACCTCGCGTTCCGGCTCGACCATCATCGGTGGTCTGCTGTTCGGTCTATCGCGCAAGGCAGCCACCGAATTCTCGTTCTTTCTGGCGATGCCGACGATGATCGCGGCCACGGTCTACTCGCTCTATAAGTACCGCGAAATCTTGCAGTGGAGCGATCTGCCATTGTTTGCCATCGGTTTCGTCACCACCTTTATCGTCGCCATGCTGACGGTGCGCGCGCTGCTGGTATTCATCGCCAACCACAGCTACGCGGTATTCGCCTGGTATCGGATCGCCTTTGGTCTGGTGATCCTGGCGACCTGGCAATTCGGCTTGATCGACTGGAGTACGGCAGAAGGCTGATCGCCTCGCCAGGCAGGGAAGAGTATGCAGACGAAGGAACAGGCCGGCCGGATAAAGAGCTGGAACGACGACAAGGGCTTCGGTTTCATTCAGCCTGCCGCAGGGGGAACCGAGGTGTTCGCTCATATTTCGGCGATGCGTGGCGATCGCCGGCCCAGCAGCGGTGATCAGGTGTTGTTCGTTGCTGGGCGCGACGAGCGCGGGCGCTTGCGCGCCGAGCACCTGCGGCTGCGGCTGGCGGGTGAACTGGCCATCGACCAGCCGCAGGTTCGCGTTAAACCGCGAGCTGCGGCGTCTATCGGTAAAACTCAGCCGGCAGCCAGGTCGCGTGCCCGTAATGCCCGCCAGGCATCAGGTGGATTGCGCAATCCAGCCGCCAAGCTGATGGTTTTCGCTGCCCTGTGCAGCCTGCCGGTGTTCGGCGCCCTGCGCTGGCTGGCAGAGGGGCAGAACATCTGGCCGTTGCTGCTTTACCCGCTGGCCAGCGTCCTGTGCTTCATTCTCTACTGGAGCGACAAGAGCAGTGCCCAGCAGAACCGCCAGCGTATTTCGGAAAACACCTTGCACCTGGTCGAACTGGCAGGCGGCTGGCCCGGTGCCTTGTTGGCGCAGCAAGCGTTTCGCCACAAGACGCGCAAGGTCTCCTATCAACTGCTGTTCTGGATCATCGTCGCGTCGCACCAGCTGTTCTGGGTTGATCAACTGCTGCTGAGCGGGGCTTACACCGGCGGCTGGCTGCGTGGCCTGGGCATGGCCCTGCTATAGATCGAGCAGCAGGCCGACCTGCTGCTTCTTGGACAATCGCCGCACCACCAGTTGGTGCGAGCGGGTCAGCAGATCGCGCAGCTCTTCATCGCTCATGGGCGGCTGGCTGCCACTCATGCTGATCCAGTGGGCGCGGGCCAGGTAAGGCGCTGGGCGGATGCCCGGGCGATCCGTGTAGCCGAGAAACAACGCGTCATCCACCTTGAAGGCCAGGTTGTCACCGAGAAAGTCGACGATGGCGAACATCTTGTTGTGCGCCACGGAAAACACCTGGTTGCTACCCCACTTGTAATCGACGCGAGTCCCCGGCAGTTGCAGGCAGAAGGCAACGAGCTCTTCCCGAGTCATGGCTGTACCTCTTTCGGCCGTTCGGCACGGCGTAGCAGCAGGAGGCTCAGGCCAAGGCCGAGCAGCGACAGCAGGCCGGAGGCGAGGAACACTGCACCGTAGTCATAGGCACTGGCGATCAGGCCCATCAGCGGCCCGGCGATGCCGAGCGCCAGATCGAAGAACAGCGCGTAGGCGCCCAGCGCCGAGCTGCGGCTGGCGGCGGGGATGTTGCCGATGGCTTCGACGCCGAGCGCCGGGTAAACCAGCGACAGGCCGAAACCAGTCAGCGCTGCGCCACAAAGTGCCAGCGCGGGAATGGGGGCGAGCCAGAGCAATAGCAGCCCGAGGCTCTCGATTGCCAGGCAGATGGTGGCAACCCGGTAGCCGCCGCGCCGCTCGATGGCGCCGGCGAACAGCAGGCGCGCGGCGATGAATGCCACGCCAAAGGCACTCAGGCAGTAAGCCGCATGCTCCCAGCCGAGGCTGGCGTAATACAGGGTGACGAAGGTTGCCAGGGTACCGAAACCGATAGAGCCCAGGGCGAGCGCCACCCCGTTGGGAGCGATGGCCAGGAATACGTTGTGAAACGGCAGGCGCTTGCCCTGAATGATCGGAATGGCGGGTTTATCGCGTGCTACCCAAAGGGCACCGAGGCTTAGCAGTGTAATCGCACCGCCGATGCTCCAGAGGCCGAGCGAGGAGGCCATCAGTACGCCGAGCGGTGCACCTATCGCGATGGCGCCATAGGACGCGATGCCGTTCCAGGAAATCACCCGGGCGGTATTCTCTGCCCCGACCCGGCCGATGCCCCAGGTGATCGAGCCCGTACCGATCAGCGCCTGGGAAATGCCCAGTGCTACCCGTCCGACCAGCAGCAGGCCCAGGCCAACCTCGCTGGACAGGTCATGCAGGCTGGTCGCCGCGAGGGTCAGTACGCCGCTGCCCGCTGCGCCGGCCAAGCCGTAAACCACCGCGCGCTTGGGCCCGATGCGATCGATCAGCACGCCGGTGATGGGCCGCGAAACCAGCGTGACAAGGTACTGCAGGCTGATCACCAGGCCAGCCATCACCGAGCCGTAGCCCAGGTCGTTGAGCACGAAGCCAGGCAGTACCGCGAGAGGCAGACCAACACACAGGAAGCCGATGAAGGTGAAGAAAACCACTGCAAGAATTCGGGCGGTCTGGCCGGGAATAGGGGGCTTGCTAGCGGTCATCGGGCATCCTGTTTGATAGAGAAGGGTTGTTGATCGTTGCCAGGCGGATCGGACGAGGGAAGGCCTGCGTCCGATCCAGGCATCAGCCATCCATTGGCGTTGGCTTGAATCATGTGGTCGAGCCAGGCCCTCACGGCCGGCAACATGCCGCGACGATGAGGATAGACGGCCTGCAGGTGGCCGCCTGGCAGTTCCCAGTCCGGCAGCAGGCGAACCAGGCGGCCGGTCTGCAGGTCGGCCAGGCATTTGGTATGCGGCAGCATGGTGAAGCCTAGCCCTTGCAGTGCCGCCTCTCGGCGTATGTCGAAATCTTCGATGCTCAGACGCGCTTCGAAAGTCACCTCTCGACGAACGCCGGCCACATTCTTTATCAGATGGTGAATGCGCCGGTCGCTGCCCGCGGCGCCAAGCGCTGGCAGTTGTTGCAGGTCTTCCGGAGTGGTGATGTCCAACCCTTGCAGCAAGGCGGGCGAGGCCACCAGGTAGGCGGTTGCTGGTGCCAGTTGGCGGGCGATCAACGAAGGATCCTCGTCGCCCTGGTCGCGTACCCGCAGGGCGACGTCTATGCCTTCCTGGAGCAGATCCACGCGGCGATTGGTCAGCACCACGTCCAGTTGAACCAGGGGGTACTTCAACAAAAAGGTACTGACTACCTGATGCAGGCCGGCGCGCGCCAGCTCGATAGGGCAAGACACACGAATCCTTCCGCGCGGTTCGCTGCTGAGCGAGGCCACCGCTTCCTGTGCCTGTTCGGCTTCGAGCAGCATCGCCTGGCAGTGACGCAGAAAGCGCTCCCCCGTTTCGGTCAGCGCCAGCTTGCGCGTGGTGCGTTGCAACAAGCGCACACCAAGCCGTGCCTCGAGCTCGGCCACTCGCCGCGACAGGCGCGATTTGGGAATGCCCAGTTGCTGGCCGGCAGCGCTGAACCCGCCGTGCTCGACCACTTTGGCGAAGTACATCAGGTCGTTGAGATCCTGCATCACAGGCTCCTGGTCAGCCGAGAAAGTTCGTTTGTTCCATCAGTGGAACGCATCATCGCATTTTTGCCGACTAATCAGGGATTGGTTACACCTGTAGGATTAATCCATCGAATACCTACTGACGAGCCTAATTGCTCAAGGAGCCATCATGAAACTTCTGCATCTCGATTCCAGCATTCTCGGCAATGCTTCCGCTTCCCGTCAGCTCAGCGCTGCAGTGGTCGATGCCTGGAAGAGCGGGCAAGCCGATATCCAAGTCACTTACCGCGACCTGGCCAGCGATGCCCTGAGCCACTTTTCGGCTGCCAGCCTGGTTGCCGGTGGTACGCCCGCCGAGCTGCGTGATGCCGCCCAGGCTCATGAAGTGGCGCTGGCCGAAGCCACACTGGAAGAGTTTCTCGCCGCTGACGCAATCGTGATTGGCGCGCCGATGTACAACTTTTCCATCCCGAGCCAGCTCAAGGCCTGGATCGACCGTATCTCGGTTGCCGGTAAGACTTTCGCCTACGATGAAAACGGCCCCAAGGGACTGGCAGGTGGCAAGAAGGTGATCATCGCGTCGACCGCTGGTGGTCTGCATGCCGGGCAAGCCAGCGGCCAGGCCCACGAGGATTACTTGATCTTCGTGCTGCGCTTTCTCGGTATCACCGATATCCAGGTGGTGCGTGCCGAAGGCCTGGCTTATGGTGAAGAGCCGAAAGCCAATGCGCTGCGCGGTGCCCAGGAACAGATCGACGCTCTGTTCGCCGCCGCCTGATTCGACTCCCGGCAGCGGCGCCATGGGTTTCCCTGGCGCCGCAAATGTGCTTCCTTGTGGCTCTGGCGCAGCTTCGGCTGTATCGAATGGGCACATGCACGATGGGAGTCAAACAATGAAGAAATCACTGTTGTCGGTAGCGTTGCTGGGGCTGGCGGGGTTGGCCGAAGCGGGAGTGGTGGTCAAGAACGTTCCCTACGAAATCGATGGTGAGCCGTTCGAAGGCCTGCTGATCTATGACGATGCCGTTACCGACCCGCGTCCCGGCTTGCTGATGGTGCCCAACTGGATGGGCGTCAACGATGCGTCCGCTCAGAAAGCCGCCCGTGCGGCCGGGGACAAATACGTGGTGTTCATGGCCGATATGTACGGCAAGAACATTCGTCCCAGCAATGCGGACGAAGCCAAGGAAGCCGCCATCGCCGTGCGTGGTGACCGCGCACTGATGCGCAAGCGCGCTCAGGCGGCCGTCGAAGTACTGAAGGCGCAAACTTCTCAGGTTGCTCTGGATACCTCAAAACTGGGCGCTATCGGTTTCTGCTTTGGTGGCGGAACCGTTCTGGAGCTGGCCCGTTCGGGCGCGCCGCTGAAGGCCTTCGTGTCCTTCCACGGCAACCTGGATACACCCAACCCGGCTGACGCCAATAACATCAAGGCGCCGGTGCTGGTGCTGCACGGCGCGGATGATCCGGCAGTACCGCAGGCGCAGGTCGATGGTTTTGTCGCGGAGATGAAGGCAACCAAGGCCGACTGGCAACTGGTCAGCTACGGTGGTGCGGTGCATTCGTTCACCAACCCGCTGGCCGATGCGCCGGGCAGCAACCAGTACCATCCTCTGGTCGCGGCGCGGGCCTTCAAGGCAATGAACAATCTGCTCGATGAGGTGTTCGAGTAACGTGAGCCGAGGCAGGGGAAGGCCGGGCGGCCTTCCCCTGTGAAAGCCTTATCTGGCCGGCAGGACGGCGATGTCGATGATGTCACCAGGCAGATCCTTGATCTCACCCAGTGCGCTGGCCTTGCCCGTTTCCAGGTTGACCTGGTGCAGGGTGGTGCCGGTCAGCAGGTAAGCCGTATTACCGCCCTTGCCGTCGCTCTTGATATCCAGAACCGCGGTTTTCAGGCCATCGGCGATCTTGCCGACTACCTGCTGGATGCCGTCATTTGGCGGGTTCTGCAACATCAGGTTGCCGCTGGCCAGATCCACCGTGTACAGCGCGGTTTTCTCGGTACCAGCGTAGGCATTGGTGTAAGCGCCAGCTACGACCTTGGCGGTCTTGCCTGCGTACGGGCCGTCTTTGGCGTAGGCGACCTTGCCGTCTACCACGACTTCACCGCTGTCGACATTGACCCGCAGGCTGGTGCCGTCGGCAGCCAGCAGGCGCAGACGATCGGCGACCGGATTGAAGTCGACCACCGCCTGGCCTTTGCCCGGCAGCGCCTGGCTCAGTTTGGCGACCTTGCTGGCTGCGCCGCTCTTGGCGTCGAGGGTGTACAGCTGGCCATCGTCGTCCAGGCCATAGAGTGCGCCGCTGGCCGGGCGTACATCGATGCCGCGCAGGCTGGATACGCCGCTGAGTTGCACGTCGGAAGCGACCGTAAGGCTTTTGGTGTCGATGTGCAGTAGCTTGCCGTTCGCACTCAGAGCCAGCAGATCGTCGGCGTTGGCGGTGGCACAACCCAGGGCAGCGGTGGTGATGGCAATACCGAGCATTTTCTTGGAAATGTTCATGAGCGTCCTCTCTATGGGTAAGGCGCGAAGGTCTCTTCGCGCTCGCATCCAGGCGCCGTGATGAAGCACCTGTTATCGATACCCTCGAGATGACGTGGCAGATGTCGGCAGACATATCTGTTTACACCTGCCGAATCCCGGCTTCCATCCGATCAGTTGAGCGTGGCCACGACGGCGCGACCGATATACAGCACTTCACCCGTTGGCCTGTTCAGTGGCGAGCCGCCGGACGGCTCCAGGGTCAACTCGAACAGCTGGCCGGCACGTACGGCGCCGATCTGCTCGGCGGACAGGGTCAGCCGCTCGCCCGGCTCGACCAGGCCGAGTGAGCGTGGGCCATCTTTCGGATCGACGAGCGTCCAGAACTGCACGGAGCGATCCGCCGCGACCTGATCCTGGCGCAGTGGCTCCAGCAGCAAGGTGCCGTTGGCGTCGATATGTACCACCCAGCCCGGCGCTGCCGCTTCGCCTGGTGGTTGCAGCACGGCGGTATAGGCGGCAGGCGGCGCATCGTCGCGCCACGGCATCGGCAGCAAGGCGATGATCAGTGCCATCGCCAGGGCCGCGCTGGTCAGGCGCCAGGCGGTCAGGTTCGACCACCAGGCCTGCCAACTGCTGGCCCGTTGCCCCAGGTTCAGCGTCTGCTGCAGGCGCGGCCAGAGGCCGGGCGAGGGCGTACTGGGATCGAGCCTGTCACTGAGCTCGAGAAAATGTTGCTCCCATTCCAGGGCCATGGCGGCGGCCTGGGGGTCGCGCTCTATCAAGTCGGCGATTTCACGGGCCTGATCCTGCTCGAGCAGGCCGAGAACATACTCGCCGATGAGCGCACGGCGTTCTGCGGGGTCGGTGCTTATCATCGTTGCAAACACTCCTGCAGTGCGCGCAGACCGCTACGAATGCGCCCTTTGATGGTGCCCAGCGGGGTGGTCAGGCGTGTCGCGATCTGCTCATGGGTCAGGCCGCGATAGAACGCCAGTAGAATCGGATGACGCCGTGGGCGCTCGAGCTTCTGCAGGCAGGCGCGCAGATGTCGTTTGTCCGACTGTTGTTCATGTTGTTGAGCGGCCGAAGGGCTGTCGTCGATCAGGTGATCGGCGATGTCGTCTCCCAATGCCACGGTGCGACCGCGCTGGCGCAGCTGGTTCAAGGCGCGGTAGCGCAGGATGCTGTAGATCCACGCTCGGCCGCTGCCCAGCGAGCGCTGGAAGCGCCCGGCGTTGCGCCAGATCTGCACGAAGGCATCGTGCAGGCAATCCTCGGCAGGGTCGCGTTGGCCCAGCAAGCTGATCGCCAACCCGAGCATCTGCGAGGCTTCCTGACGGTACAGTGCCTGGAAGGCGCGCTCGTCACTGCGGGCGCAGGCTTCCAAGATGCTTTCGTAATCGAACATCGGGTCAGACATGCCGTCGTCCTGTCATGGGCTGCGTCCTGAATGTGCCAAGGGTTATACCCGAGACGGGCCGTTACGGATGCGTCGGCAATGAAACAAATAGTCTCGCGATGCCTTGGCAGATCCGCGATATTGGCTGAACTTGCCCGAAGCGGCCGCAGTCTATGCTGGTCATCGTCAGAAGGACGCCTGCATGCATCTGATTCGTCTGGTTTTTTTATTGTCCGCTGGGCTGCTGGCTGGTCTCGTGGAAGCGCGCGAGTATCGCTACAGCGATGCCCATCTACATTACGTCGACTTCTTCCAGGAAAGCGCCGGCATGGACACGCTGCTGCAGCGCATGGATGAGGCGGGAGTCGATCATGTGATGTTCTCGGGCATTCCGGTCGCCAAGAAATGGCACGAAAATGAGCCCAAGCGCCCGCGCTACTATGCGGGTGACGATGCAGCGGCCTACTGGTACAGCGCCACCGACGCATTGATCGCCCATGCCTACAAGCAGGTGCCGGAGGCGCAGCGTCATCGTTTCCACCCATTCCTGTCCGGCTTCAACCCCAACGACAAGAATTCGGATGCTCACATCCGCCGCATGCTCGAGCTCGATCCAGGGCTTTGGCAGGGCATTGGCGAGGTCTTCACGCGCCACGATGATCTTACTTCGCTGATCGAGGGCAGTACCCCACGGGCCAACAACGAGGCCATGACGCGGGTCTATCACCTGGCTGCCGAATACGATCTGCCGGTGATGGTGCACTCCAACATCACCTCCAAGCGGGAGCGCAATCCCCTCTATCTGCAGGAAATCGAAGAGCCGCTGCGCAATCATCCGCATGTGCGCTTCATCTGGGCTCATGCCGGTACGAGCATGGAGATCCACCGCCATCAGGAGAAGCTGGATTTTCTCTTCGATACCCTCGAACGCATGTTGGAAAGCTATCCCAATCTGTACGTCGATCTGTCCTGGACGATGCTCAGGCCCTATCTCACCGACGAGAACGGCAAGCCTGATCCTCAATGGGTGGGATTGGTTCGCCGCTACTCGGAGCGTTTCATGATCGGCTCCGACGTAGTAGGGCGCTTCGACAGCATGGGCGAGTACATGCAGGGTTTCGATCGCTTCCTCGATGAGTTGCCCGAAGACGTCGCCCACAAAGTGGCCAGGGACAACTTCCTCTCCATCTTGCCGCGGAGCGTGCAGGCGGAGTTGCCGGCGCCGCGCTGATGACGCCGATTGTCATCAGGTTGTCATCGCTGCGTCATAGCCTCGCGCCATTCCAAAGAAGGAGCGTGAGATGCAACACATCCGATTCGCAACGATGACGGCGCTGCTGCTGGCAGCAGGTCTGGCTCAGGCTGAAGTGCACGTGCAGGGGCCGGTCGAATATGGCGTTTTCGTCAGTCAGCACAAGGATTTCCAGCCTGGTGAGCGGGTGCTGACCCGATCCAACCAAGAGATCGAGCAAACCACCGTGGTGCCTGCCAAGCTGGGTACCAAGTTCGGCATGCGCTATACCCTGACGGGCAAGACCGCCGATGCCGAGCCGCTGACCCTGCTGTACCTCACACCGGGCGTGACCGGCAGCGATGGTCAGCGCCGCGACAAGTTCGTGGTGACGCAGAAGCTGGTGCCCGATGCGCCACAGGATGTCATGGCGTTCGAGTTCTCCGAGAACTATGAAGTGGTACCGGGCGAGTGGCATTTCCTGCTTTTTCAGGGCGACCGCAAGCTGGCTGAGCAGCGCTTCGAGGTGCGTTGAGACAGTGCGGTATCCTGGTGCTCGGTTCTTCAATAAGAAATGCGGGCAATGAAAAACGGCGCCAGAAGGCGCCGTTTTCCGTATCAGGCCGTTATCAGTTGCCGGCCCAGCGCTTCAGCACCAGGGTGGCGTTGGTGCCACCGAAGCCGAAGCTGTTGGACATGACGGTGTCCAGCTTGGCGTTTTCACGGGTCTCACGCAGGATCGGCAGGTCAGCGACCGCAGGATCCAGCTCTTCGATGTTGGCCGAGGCGGTGATGAAGTTGCCTTCCATCATCAGCAGGCAGTAGATCGCTTCATGCACGCCAGCGGCACCCAGGCTGTGGCCGGACAGGCTCTTGGTGGAGCTGATGGCCGGTGCCTTGTCGCCAAACACTTCGCGCACACCCTTGATTTCCGCAACGTCGCCGACTGGAGTCGAAGTGCCGTGGGTATTCAGGTAGTCGATCGGTGTGTCGACGGTGGACAGCGCCTGCTGCATGCAGCGAACCGCGCCTTCACCGCTCGGGGCAACCATGTCGTAACCGTCCGAGGTAGCACCATAGCCAACGATTTCGGCGTAGATCTTGGCGCCACGGGCCAGAGCATGCTCCAGCTCTTCGACTACCACCATGCCTCCGCCGCCAGCGATGACGAAACCGTCACGATGGGTGTCGTAGGCGCGGGAGGCCTTTTCCGGGGTGTCGTTGTACTGGGTGGAGAGGGCGCCCATGGCATCGAACAGGCAGCTTTGGCTCCAGTGTTCTTCTTCACCGCCACCGGCGAAAACGACGTCCTGCTTACCGAGCTGGATCTGCTCCATGGCTTGGCCGATGCAATGCGCGCTGGTGGCGCAGGCCGAGGAAATGGAGAAGTTGACGCCCTTGATCTTGAAGGGGGTCGCCAGACAGGCCGAGACAGTGCTACCCATGGTGCGGGTTACACGGTATGGGCCAACACGCTTGACGCCTTTTTCGCGCAGGGTGTCGATGGCTTCCATCTGGTTCAGCGTGGAAGCACCACCGGAACCCGCGATCAGGCCGGTACGTGGGTTCGAGACCTGGTCTTCGCCCAGTCCGGAATCCTTGATCGCCTGATCCATCGCCAGGTAGGCGTAGGCCGCGGCATCACCCATGAAGCGAAACAGCTTGCGGTCGATCAATTCTTCCAGGTTCAGGTCGACGGAGCCCGATACATGGCTGCGCAGACCCTTTTCGGCGTATTCCGGATTGAAGCGGATACCGGGGCGGCCAGCGCGAAGGTTGGCGGAGACGGTTTCTTTGTCATTGCCCAGGCAGGAAACGATGCCTAGACCGGTAATAACGACGCGACGCATGGAAAGGATCCTTTAGAAACTGTCGGTGGAAGTGAACAGGCCGACGCGCAGGCTTTCGGCACTGTAGATCTCGCGACCATCGACACTCACGCTGCCATCGGCGATTGCCAGGATCAGCGAGCGGGTAATGGTGCGTTTGATATGAATGTTGTAGGTGACTTTCTTGGCGGTGGGCAGAACCTGGCCGAAGAATTTCACTTCGCCCGAACCCAGGGCACGACCACGGCCAGGGTTGCCCTGCCAGCCGAGGAAGAAGCCAACCAGCTGCCACATGGCATCGAGGCCCAGGCAGCCAGGCATCACCGGGTCGCCTTCGAAATGGCAGCCGAAGAACCACAGATCAGGATTGATATCGAGCTCTGCGACAATCTCGCCCTTGCCGTACTTGCCGCCCGTTTCACTGATGTGGACGATCCGGTCGATCATCAACATGTTGGGGGCGGGCAGTTGCGCATTACCCGGGCCGAACAGTTCGCCGCGGCTGCAGCGCAACAGATCTTCCTGGGTGAAGGCGTTTTGTTTGGTCATGCGAGCTCCTCAATAATCCCCACGCGCCTCGGCTGGGTAAATCGTCCTGGCCGGCTGCGCATGAGTAATGCGACTGCCAGCAGCCTAGTCATAGACTGTTGCGTTGTGGTGAAAGTCACAGTGTGGCGAGTACAGTTGTACTCTGCAGTGGCCAATGGTGTCACAGATGCTCCTTTGGCGCCCACTTCAGCCCGCAAGCGTGCAACATTTCCGTCGATATGACTAGGGTCTGTTGACGTTTCAGCGCAGGCCGTAGGGCGTGGCGCGGTCGCGCTAAACGGGAGCAGCCCCTATCTCTAATGGCTAGGCGACAGCCAGCGGTCGAGCAATTCCTGCAGTTCCATGCGTTTGAACGGCTTGGCGAGGTAATCGTTCATTCCAGCCTGCAAGCAGGCCTCGCGGTCACCCTGCAGGGCGTTGGCTGTCAAGGCGATAATCAGCAGTTGGCCCCGCTGCCCCAGTTCGCGGATGCGGCGAGTGGCCTCGTAGCCGTCCATGATCGGCAGGCGGCAGTCCATCAACACGGCGGCGAATCGTCCCTGTCGTACCGCTGAAACGGCCTGTGCTCCATCGACCACCAGGGTGACTTGATAGCCCAGGCTGCGCAGCATGGCCTCGATTACCGTCTGATTGACCGCGTTGTCTTCCACCAGGAGTACTGAGTGGGCTTGCTGCACCGCAGGCTCAGAGGTCGAAGCTTCGGGGAGCAATTGTGGCTGTTGCGCTGAAAACGGCAAAGGAATCTCCAGGGTAAAGCAGGAACCGCGGCCCGATTGGCTCTGTGCTTTCAGGGTGCCACCCATGCGCTCAGCCAGCGTGCGGGCGATTGGCAAGCCCAGGCCGGTGCCACCGTAACGCCGGGAAATCGAATTGTCGGCCTGCTGGAAGGCATCGAACATGGTCTCCAGGCGTTCTTTGCTGATACCTATGCCGGTGTCGTGTACGTGGCAGGTAAACCACAGCACTTGATTGTCCAGCGCCTGCCAGTGGGCCTCGACCCGCACCTCGCCATGCTCGGTGAATTTCAGGGCATTGCCGATCAGGTTGACCAGAATCTGTCGAAGACGGGTGGGATCGCCCTGTACCTGCAGCGATGGCAGGGCTTCGCCAAGCTCCAGGCGCAGCGCCAGGCCGCGCTGCTGCGCGCTGTGCTGAAAGGCCTGCAGTGCCGTTTTCAGCAGTGCGGACAAATTGAAGCTGATGAGTTCGAGTTCCAGTGCCCCACGTTCGATCCGGGAAAAATCGAGAATATCGTTGATCACCTTGAGCAGGTGCTCGGTCGACTCGGTGGCCAGGGCAGCATATTCATGTTGCTCCTGATTCATGTCGGTAGTTTCCAGTAACTGCAGCATACCCAGGACACCGTTCATCGGGGTGCGTAGCTCGTGGCTCATCATCGCCAGAAAATCCGATTTGGCGCGGTTGGCCAGCTCTGAATCCTCACGTGCCTTGATCAGCAGGGTCATGGCCTGCTGTTGTTCCAGGGCGGCGTTGTTCAGACCGTTGGCGAGGTTGTTGATATGTCGCGCGAGGGTGACCAGTTCGCCGCCGCCGACTTCCGGGAGTGTGGTCTGGTAGTCGCCGCCCTGGATCGCCGTTACGGCATCGCTCATCGCGCTCAGGGGCTGCGACAGGCGGCTGGCGAGGCGCCGGGCCAGCAGGAAGGTCAGCAGCAGGGCGAACAACACCAGAAACGCGACCTTGAGCAGAATTTCCTGCTGGCGCGTATTGAAGGCTTCGCTGGACATGCCGACGACGACGCGGCCCAGGTAGTCGCCGGTCAGGGGCGCCAGTGCGTTGGCACCTTCCTGAATGAAGTCGGAACCCAGATCGACCTGCTGCTGCTGGATTGGGGATTGGAAAATGTCGATATGACCGTGGCCCGTCTGCAGGTGTTCGGGTTGCTCGAGGTAGACCAGGATGTTGTCGTCGCGGTCGCGCACTTCGACGAAGCGTACGTGAGGTGTTTTCAGGGTTGCCTTCAGCAGTGACTTCAGCACCTTGCGGTTGCCTGAAATCACCCCGTACTCAGTGGCCGGCGCCAGTTGGCTGGCGATCAATTGCCCGGTGTGGTTGATCTCTACTCGCAGATCCTGCAGGCGGTTGAAGGTCAGAAACCCAGTCAGCAGGAGCGTCAGCAGCAGGGCCGGGCCGACACTGATGAGCTGGGTGCGGATGTGAATGTTCCAGCCGCGCCACAGTTTCATGGTGTTTCTCCTTCTGATAGGTGCTGGGCAAGATCCTCGTCGCTGGGCAGATCCACCGCCAATGCGCGGGCCACCTGAGGATTGCCGAGCACTTTGAATGCGCTCGAGTAGGTGCCGTGAGGCCAGCTTTGCGGCGACCGGTCAAGCAGGCTGCCCAGCGTTTCCAGCCAATCGTTCTGGTCGCTGTAGGTGCTGGCCAGGCTACCGGCACGCACGAAGCCGGCACTGGGGCCGATCAGGGCGCGTTGCTGGCCGTAGCTGGTCAGTAGCAGGTTCTTGGCGGTTTGCGGGTTGTACAGATCGTCGTCGGCGACGCCGAGCAGCACATCGCTGTTGCGCAGCAGGCGCAACAAAGTTCGATTGTCGCGAGTGCTCGGCCAATCCTCGGACACGACCTCCAGGCCCAGGCTGGTAGCGGCCTGCCGGATCTCTTCGAGCAGAAACGCGCTCTGTTGGTCATGCAGTACGCCGACCCGACTGATATGCGGCAACAGATGTTTGGCCAGGCGCAGTTGGCGCAGCGGTGCGGGATCCTGCCAGAGCACGCTGAGGTTGGCCGGGGTGCGGTCGCCAAGGGTCGCGCGCGCCTGGGTCTTGTTGACCTGCAGCACCAGGGTCGGTGGGCCGTCCTGCGAGCTGAGGCGCCAGGCCAGTGCCGGCTGGCCGAAGAGGACGAGGCGGGTATCTGCCGACAGTTCGTTCAACGGTGGTAGATCGTTCAGCGGTACGATGCGCACGCGATCCTGCGGTCGCGCCGCCGCCAGCGCCGTGCTGAAGCCCCGCAGAATGCTGGTATCCCCGGCGCTGCTCAGCAGCAGCTCCGCCGCCTGCAGCGGTGATTGCAGCAGGCAGAGCAGAAGCAGCGTGCGGCGCATCCACGCGCGGCTGCTCAGCCATGTTCTCGAACGCTTGCTGACCATCTAGAACTCGAGATCGGCGCTGAGATAGAACAGGCGGCGCTTGTCGTAGTTGTTCTCGCGCCAGGTCAGGGCTTCGTCATCCAAACGCCACTGCACCACGCCAGCCATTTCCAGATTGCTGCGGCCAATTGCCGTGCGTTTGGCAAGGCGCAGGTCCACGCGCTCGAAGCGGCGTTCGTTGAGGCGATCCGCACCGTAATAGAACATGCCACTCGACCAGCCCAGCCCCCAGTCACGCAGCCAGCCGGCAGAGCCGCTGTTACGGGCGGTGAGGCGTCGATCGGTTTTGCTGGTGGCGCTGAAGTCGACATAGGCATAGGTCAGGCGCAGGCGGTCGTCAGTGCTGACCTGCCAGTCCAGTTGGGTTTCCGCGCCGCTGAAACGCATGCGATGGGTGTTGTCGGGGGCGAAACGATCAGCGCGCAAGGGTTCGCTGATCATGTTGTGGATCTCGTCGTAGAACAGTTTTACGTCGACGCTGAGTCCGGCTTCGGCGAACAGGCCGTTGTAACCCAGTTCATGGGAGCGGATGACCTCCTGCTCGAGGTTGCGCGGCCCACGTGCGTTGATGAAGTAGTAGGCGTCGTTCTGGCCGAATGGCTGTGGCTGCAGGCCGCGAATCCGGTAGCGCCAGTCGGCATTGTTCTCGTACATGTCGGGCGAACGTAGCGCTTCCGAATAGACGGCGCGCAGGCCGTGGCGCGGGGTGATCAGGTAGTTGAGGGCGAGCCGCGGAGTCAGCGATGAACCAGTGAGGTGGTCGTCTTCGAGCATGGCACCGCCTTGCAGCAGCCAATGGTTGTCCACCTGCCATTCGAGGTGGCCGAACAGCCGCCAGATCTGGTTGCTGAGCCGGCCGCCGAAGAAGGTTTCCGAGTCGGCCTGGTCATAACGGTAACCCAGGCCGCTGAGCAGGCGCAGGTTATCGGAGAGGCTGAGGGTGTCCTGCAGTTCGATGTCATAGCGGGTTTCGCGGATGTTCTGGTTGGCAGTGCCACAGACTTCGCGGGCTGCACCTGAGGCCAGTTGCTGCTGGATCTGTGTAGCCAGAGCCTGCTCCTGATGGGGGCCAGCGGGCACGCTGCCAAACGGATTGCGGGTGAAGCGTGTGACGTATCCAGGATTGAGCGACCACAGCTCGGCGAGCTGAGGGCTGAACGCGATCTCCGCTTCGCAGGCACGCCAGCGCTCGAGGCGCTCCCAGTGTTGTATCGAGCTCTGTAGCGACAGGCTGTGGTTGGCCGTCTGGTCGAAATTCCAACGCAGCGAACCGGCGTAGTCACGAGCCTTGATGTCCGAGTCGGTGTCGCCCAGGCCAATGCCTGGGAATAGTGGCTCGTAGAGATAGGGGCGCTGGTTGCTGCCTTCTTTGGCCGCCAGTTGCCAGTCGAGGCTCTGGCGCTCATCCAACTGATGATTGACGGAAAGGCTGATCCGTTCGAGTCGGCGGCTGTCCCGGTAGGGGGCGCCGAATTCGTTATGGTCGAAGCCGTCATCCTCCTGGCCGCTGATTGACAGGCGCATGGCGCCATTATCCCAACCGCTGCCCTGGCTGGCGTAGTGATCGGAAATCCCGCGCTGACCCCGGGTGACCTTGAGCCGGGTGCCAAGGCTATCGGCAGGGCGGCGGGTAAAGATATTGACCACGCCCATCAGTGCGTTGGCGCCGTAGCTCACGGTATTCGGGCCACGAAATACTTCGATGCGCTCGATATCTTCTATAGCCACTGGAATATCCGACCAGTCGACGGTCGCCAAGCCGGGGTGATACACCGAGCGACCGTCGACCATCACCTGCAGGCGCCGCGCTTCCGAGGCACTGGAACCGTGGTAGTTGAGTGTCGGCTGATTGCCATTGCGGTAGCCGACCATCATGCCGGGAACCAGGCGCAGCAATTCGGTGATGTCGCGTGCACCGCTGGCCTTGATCAGGGCGCTGTCGAGCACGGTGACGCTGCCGGGCACCGCGGCGGGCGATTGCTTCAGACGCGTGGCCGTCAGCACCTCGGGAACGAGCTGGCCTGCGCCGAACAGATCGTCGGCCATGGCGTCGCCAGCCGCGAGAAGCGCCAGCAGCAGAAGTCTGAGAGGAGGGGAGGCTTTGGTGATCACGCAACGGCCCTGTTCGCGCAGTGTGGTGCATGTTAACCGAGCGGCGAATCGTTGCCAGCCATACGCCGGCAAAAGACGAATTTTAGTTCAGAGGCCAGTCTGCAGTGGTGGCAAGCCCGCAAGGCTGGCCGTGGGGCGAGCGAGCCGTATAATGCCCCATTGCCACAAGGCTCACTACGGATCGGTCATGACTCAACAGCAACCTATCGCGGTGCTTGGCGGCGGCAGCTTCGGTACCGCTATCGCTAACCTGCTGGCGCAGAATGGTCATCGTGTTCTGCACTGGATGCGCGACCCCGTGCAAGCCGAGGCCATCCGGGTCAATCGCGAAAATCCCCGTTACCTGAAGGGCGTCAAAGTACTCGATGCTGTCGAGCCGACTACCGATCTGCCTGGCGCGCTGAACAGTTGCGCACTGGCCTTCGTGGCTTTGCCATCCAGTGCCTTGCGCCAGGTGCTGCAGCCGGTGTCGATGCTGCTGGCCGGCAAGATGCTGGTCAGTACCACCAAGGGCATCGAAGCGCAGACCTTCAAGCTGATGAGTCAGATTCTTGAAGAGGTCGCCCCTCAGGCGCGAATCGGCGTGCTGTCCGGGCCGAACCTGGCACGTGAAATTGCCGCTCACACGCTGACCGCCACGGTCGTGGCCAGTGAAGACGAAGCCCTGTGCCGTGAGGTTCAGGCAGCGCTGCACGGTCGTACCTTCCGCGTCTACGCCAGTGCCGATCGCTTTGGCGTCGAGCTTGGCGGTGCGCTGAAGAATGTCTACGCCATCATCGCCGGCATGGCGGCGGCGCTGGGCATGGGTGAGAACACCAAGAGCATGCTGATTACCCGTGCGCTGGCGGAAATGACCCGTTTTGCCGTGCACCTGGGGGCCAATCCCATGACCTTCCTTGGCCTCGCCGGGGTTGGCGATCTGATCGTTACCTGCTCGTCGCCGAAAAGCCGCAACTATCAGGTCGGCTTCGCGCTCGGCGAAGGTCTGAGCCTGGAGGATGCCGTCGAGCGCCTCGGTGAGGTGGCTGAAGGGGTGAACACCATCAAGGTGCTCAAGGCCAAGTCCGATGAATTGCAGGTATACATGCCACTGGTTGCCGGGTTGCATGCGATCCTGTTCGAGGGGCGTACCCTGGATCAGGTGATCGAGGCGCTGATGCGCGCAGAACCGAAGACCGATGTCGATTTCATTCCAGCCACTGGCTTCTGAGGGGATCCGAATATGAGTGAGCACCAAAAAGGCGAGCCCATCGGGCTGCGCATCGTCTGGATGCTGTTGTTCCTGCTGGTCTGGCAACTGGCCGAGCTGCTGCTGGCCGGGGTCGTGCTGTTGCAACTGATCTATCGCCTGGTGTACGGCGCGCCAAATGCGGGGCTGCTGGGGTTTGGTGACAGCCTCAGTCAGTATCTGGCCCAGATCGGCCGCTTCGGTACCTTCAACAGCGAGTCCAAACCCTGGCCATTCGCCGACTGGCCGACGCCGCGCCCGCCGCAAGGCGAGATGGCGCACAGTGTGCCACCTGCCGAGCATCCAGTAAGGGATGAGGAGCCGAAGCTGTGAGTCATCGCGTATGAAAATCTGGTTGCTGCGACATGGGCAGGCCCATGCGGAGGCCCGCAGTGATGCCGAACGGGAACTGACGGATTACGGTCGGAGCGAAGTGCGTCAATCGCTCGAGCACCTGCGTGGTCGCTCGCTGGGCGCCATCTTCGTCAGTCCCTATGTGCGTGCTCAGCAGACAGCTGCTCTGGTACGTGATGGCCTGGCGTTGAACAACGAGTTGCACACTGTTCCCTGGCTGACGCCGGAAAGTGACCCACGTGAGAGCCTGGCGAAGCTGCAGCGCCTCGCGGGCAGCGAGATCCTGCTGGTTTCGCATCAGCCCTTCATCGGCGCGCTCGGCGGGCTGCTGGTGCACGGCAATCGACAGCAGCCATTGCCCATGCATACGGCCAGCCTGGCACTGTTGGAGGGCGAAGACCTGATCGCCGGGCTGATGTCCCTGGAGTTGCTGGCTCATCCAGATCCGAGCTGAACTGGCTGCGGAGCTCGGCATTTGTGTGGCACGATCAGATGCTTGCCGTTACTGGCGAGCCAGACCCTAACAAGAAGGATTGTCCATGAGTCTCTGGCGTCAACCCCCCAACCTCGACGAACTCAACGCCGCCCAGCGCAATACCATCGGCGAACTGTTGGACATTCGCTTCGAGTCCTTCGATGACGGATCCATCACCGCCAGTATGGCGGTCGATGCGCGTACCCATCAGCCTTATGGCTTGCTGCACGGTGGCGCCTCGGTGGTGCTGGCGGAAAGCCTGGGTTCCACTGCCAGTTACCTGTGCATCGACACCAGCAAGTTCTTCTGCGTCGGCCTGGAGGTCAATGCCAACCACCTGCGCGGCTTGCGCTCGGGGCGCGTCACCGCGGTGGCCAAACCGGTGCATCTGGGGCGTACCACTCACGTGTGGGATATCCGCCTGAGTGGTGACGATGGCAAGACCAGCTGTATATCGCGGCTGACCATGGCCATCGTGCCTCTCGGCAGCCAGCCGCCGGAGCGCTAGCGTCCGACATTTGGCCGGAGCGTCGTCCTTCCTGACCGTTACGGTCATTGCCGTGCACCGGGGGCTGGCTGACAATCCGTTCATTGCCTGCCACCAGTATCAATGCCATGTCCCAGCTCATCTTTTTCGCCCATGCCAACGGTTTTCCCTCGGGTACCTACGGCAAGCTGTTCGCCGCGCTCGCACCTGAGTACCAGGTTCAGCATCTGCCGCAGCACGCGCACGATCCGCGCTTTCCGGTGAATGACAACTGGAGCAATCTGGTCGATGAACTGTTGCATCATCTGCAGCAGTGCGCAGAACCTGTCTGGGGCGTGGGCCATTCGCTGGGCGGCGTGCTGCATTATCACGCCGCGCTACGCAGGCCTGATCTGTACCGCGGCTTGGTGATGCTCGACTCGCCGGTGCTGACCCGCACCGACCAACTGGTGATTCACGCGGCCAAACGTTTTGGTTTCATCGACCGTCTTACACCCGCAGGGCGAACCCTCGGGCGACGCGAGGCGTTTGCCGATGCGTTGGAGGCGCGACGTTACTTTGCCGAAAGGTCGCTGTTCAGCCGCTTCGATCCCGATTGCCTGGATGCCTATGTCGAGCATGGCCTGCATCCTCATGACGAGGGCGTTCGTCTGCGTTTCGAAGCGGCGACCGAGATCAAAATCTATCGCAGCGTCCCTCACACCAGCCCCGGGCGGCCGCAGCAGTTGCAGGTTCCCCTGGCATTGGTGAAAGGCGCCCATAGCCGCGTGGTGCTCGCCCACCATGGGCGCATGGCGCGCCGTGCGCCGCGGGGAGAGTTCCTGACGCTGCCAGGCGGCCATATGTTTCCTCTTGAGTACCCGGACGATACGGCGCAGCTAATTCGCGGGCTGTTCACGCGCTGGCAGGTTCCCGTCGAGGTTGCTCGATGACTCTCGGTTTCGAAGAGGTGCGCCTGCGCTTGCCACATATCGAGCTGGCCGCTCAGATCCATGGCCCGGAGCATGGGATGCCGGTGATCGCCCTGCATGGCTGGCTCGACAATGCCGCGAGCTTCGCCCGGCTGGCACCGAAGTTGCCGGGCCTGCGCATCGTCGCCCTGGATTTCGCCGGTCATGGTCATTCGGATCATCGTCCGCCGGGTGCCAGCTATGCACTGTGGGATTACGTGCATGACGTGTTGCTGGTCGCCGAACAGTTCGGCTGGCAGCGCTTCAGCCTGCTCGGCCATTCCATGGGCGCGATCGTCTCGTTGCTGCTGGCGTCGACCTTTCCCGAGCGAGTGGAGCGCCTGGCGCTGATCGACGGCCTGATCCCGCCGACCACCGAGGCCGATGCGGCGGTGACCACGCTGGCCGATTCCCTGCGTGCGCAACTGGCCCTGCCAGCCAAGCACAAGCCGGTCTATCCAAGCCTGGAACGAGCGGCCCAAGTGCGTCAGCGCGGAGTAGGGCTGGTCAGTTTCGAGGCCGCCGAGTTGCTGGCGCAGCGTGGGCTGATGCCAGTGCCTGGCGGCTACACCTGGCGCACGGACAATCGCCTGACGTTGCCTACGCCCCTGCGGCTGACTCGCGGCCATGTTCGGGCATTCGTCGCGGGCCTGAGTTGCCCCACCAAACTGCTGCTGGCCGAGCACGGCTTGCTGGCGCATCGCGACGGCCTGGATGAATTGCTGGCGCAAACGGCGATCAGCGTCGAGCGGCTACCCGGCGGGCATCATCTGCACCTGGACGATGAGCAGGGGGCGCAACTCGTAGCAGACTGTTTCAATCCTTTCCTGTACGCCGCTTGACGGCCTGCTGCAACTGGGGAAAGGTGTCGGCATTGCCATGGAGACCCGCATGACCGACTTGTATACCGTCGCGCTGGAAGCGCTGCTCGCGTCCGCTGATGTTCACGCTCTGCCATCTACCTCGCAGACCTTCGACATGACTGAGCAACGAGGGGCTTCATGCGTCTGAGTTACCTGCTTCCCCTGATGTTGGCCAGTACTGCCGCCTCTGCCGATGTAGCCGGCAGCCGCGATCTCGATGTACTGCCCCGTTTCCCCGGCAGTGAGATCGTCACGTTCAAGGAACAAGCGGATCAGGAACGTCTCTACCCGCAGGGCACAATCCGCCGTATCAGCGGGCGCCTGCGTTACGAGCGTGAGGTGCTCGCCGAAGGGCAACTCACCGCCATCACCTACGAACTACCCCGCACCCACAATGCCAACGAAGTGTTCTCCGCAGCGCGCAAGGCGCTGCAGGATCAGGATGCCCATGTGCTTTATTGGTGCGAGGGACGTGAGTGCGGCTCCAGCAGCCTGTGGGCCAACGCGGTATTCGGTAACTCCACCCTGTACGGCTCCGATGATCAGCAAGCCTATGCATTGCTGCGCCTGGCCGAACCGAATCAGGACAGCCTGGTAGCGCTGTACAGCATCACGCGCGGTAATCGCCGTGCCTATCTGCATGCCGAGTTGCTGGCTGCCAACGAGCCGCTGGCGCAGGTTCTGCCAACGCCTGCCACGTTGTCACGGCAATTGAAGAGCACCGGTGAGCTACGCGTGCCCGGGCAAGACGAGCCTCAGGACGAGTGGACGGAGCTGCTGGCGCGGAGCCTCAACCTGGACAGCACCTTGCGGGTCAGCCTTTCCGGCGCTCACGCTGAAGCCTGGCGTGAGGCGCTGATCGAGCAGCGGGTGAGGGCGGCGCGCCTGGAGATCGGTGAAAGCACCGGCGACGGCCTGCGCATCAACGTGCTACGTTGATGCGCCGTTTACGGGCTTGAGTCTGGTTTTCTGGAAACACTGAAAAATGCCGAATAACGACCGTTTGCTGGTGCAGATCCTGCTACTGGGGTTACTGGGCGCCAGCCTGTGGGTGCTGGCGCCGTTCTGGTCGGCGTTGTTCTGGGCCGCCGTTCTTTCCTTCGCCAGTTGGCCGGTGATGCGCTGGCTGACGCGGCTGCTCAAGGGCCGTCAATCCGTCGCTGCCGGGCTGTTGACTGGCGTATGGATCGTGCTGGTAGCCGTGCCGCTGGTGATGCTCGGCGTCAACCTCGCAGACCACATTCGCGATGCCACCGCCATGATCAAGGGCTTCCAGGTCGAAGGCCTGCCACCACCGCCAACCTGGCTGGAATCCGTTCCCTTGGTGGGCAATCGCCTGGTCAGCATTTGGGAAACCCTGGATCAGCAGGGCTCGGCTCTGTTCGCTACGGTTCAGCCCTACCTGGGCCAGGTCGGCAACTTCCTGCTGGTGCGCAGCGCCAAGATCGGCGGTGGCATCCTCGAGTTGGCCCTGAGTCTGATTCTGGTGTTCTTCTTCTATCGTGACGGCCCGCGACTGGCGGCCTTCGTCGAAAGCCTGCTCGAACGCCTGATTGGTGATCGCGCGGAGCATTACCTCGAGTTGGTCGCCGGTACGGTGCAGCGAGTGGTGAACGGTGTGCTGGGCACCGCTGTGGCGCAGGCGATCCTCGCCTATATCGGCTTCATGATCGCTGGCATTCCGGGGGCTCTGTTGCTGGGGCTGCTGACCTTCGCCTGTAGCCTGATCATGGTGCCGCCGCTGATCTGGGGGCCGGCCGTCGCCTGGTTGGTCTGGCAAGGTGAGATCGGTATGGCGATCTTCCTCGGTATCTGGGGCTTCTTCATCATCAGCGGCGTGGACAACATCCTCAAGCCGTACCTCATCAGTCGCGGCGGTAACCTGCCGCTGGTGGTGGTACTGCTCGGCGTGTTCGGCGGCATTCTGGCCTTCGGCTTCATGGGGCTGTTCCTGGGGCCGACCTTGCTGGCGGTGGCCTACAGCCTGCTCAGCGATTGGGTCGCACACAAGGCGCCGGTGGGGCTACCACCGCGCGAGGAGCGGACGCCGCCACACTGAAGGAGAGGCGACTCAGTGGTCGCCGCGCTCGTATTTGTCGAGTGTGTCCCGGGCGATTTGCCGGCCAAGCATGATCAGCTCCGGCGCCTTGTAGAACTCGAAGAATCGGCAAACCCGCTTGGGCACGTTGATCAGGATGTCCGGCGGGTAGCCGGCGATCTTGTACTGCGAAAGCGAGGTCTGCATGACCTCGAAACTTTGGTTTATCAACTCCAGCAACGAAGCCGGCCCGGCCATATTGGCGACACGGGAGCCGCTCGCCGAGTTCGGCGCGCTATCGCTCTGCGGCGCGGCGGCAGGTTGCTGGGCATGGGGATCCACCGGATCCTGCAGCCACAGGTCGGGTTGCTGCGGGGCAATCGACTCCGCTCGGTTTTCCAGCAACAGAAGCTGGTCATCCTCGCCTGCCTTGCGTCGCAGCGATGGCAGGCGCGAGCCCAATGAAGCCATCAATTGATCGAAGCGGCCTTTCAACGCCGGCGTGCGTTCGATCACTGGCAGTTGATAATGCTGTTGCTGCGCCGAGTTGAGGTTCACTGCGATGATCAGGTCGCAATGGCTGGAGACGACGGGCACGATCGGCAGGGGATTGAGCAGCCCACCATCGACCAGCATGCGTTTGCCCTGAATAACCGGCGTGAACAGGCTGGGGATTGCCGCCGAAGCGCGCATCGCCTGGTGCAGGCAGCCTTCCTGGAACCAGATTTCCTGCTGGTTGGTGAGGTCGGTTGCCACGGCCGTGAAGGGGATGTTCAGCTCCTCGATATTGATTTCGCCGACGATATCGCGAATCCGCCCGAAGACTTTCTCGCCGCGTATGGCGCCAAGACGAAAGCTCACGTCGAGCAGGCGCAGCACGTCCAGATAGTCGAGACTCTGCGTCCAGTCGCTGTAATCCTTGAGCTTTCCGGCCGCATAGATGCCGCCGATCACGGCGCCCATGGAACAGCCGGCGATGCAGCCGATCTCGTAACCGCGCGATTCCAGCTCCTCGATAACGCCAATGTGGGCATAGCCGCGTGCGCCACCCGAGCCGAGCACCAGTGCTACTTTCTTGCTCATCCAACTCTCCCTTGAAAACGCGTCGTGCCGTGCCGGCGATAGTGGCACTTTTTTCCCGGCGTACCGTCATAATCACACCGGTAACATGATTGCCGGTCAACCTCTGGAGTATGCGACATGAAAGCCTGGATCCTTTTACCGATTGCGCTGTTGGCGGGCTGCTCAGCGACCACCTCGTACCGCGATAGCTGTGCCAGGCAACTGGATGCCGCCTGGCAGGAACTCGACCTGGCCAAGGCCGAAGGCTTTGCCGGTACCGTTAGTTACTCCAAGGCGGCATCGTTGATGACAGCAGCGAAAACCCAGCAGCAGTTCGAAGCGTTTCGCGGTTGCACCAACAAGTCGGAGAAAGCTCGCTTCTATATCCGCGAGTCCCGGGCAGGCCGCTGACAGCACAGTGGAGTAAGCTGGCAGCAACCTGACTTTTCTGGAGAATGGGATGCTGCTCGATTTTGCCGATCTGACCCCGCTGGAGCGTTACCGCTGGCTTGCCTCAACCGTCACCCCCAGGCCCATTGCCTGGGTGTCCACCCTGTCGTGTGACGGCGTCGCCAATCTGGCGCCGTTCAGCTTTTTTCAGGTCATCAGCGACGATCCGGCGACGCTCATGGTCAACGTCGGCACCCGTGACGACGGCAGCCTCAAGGACACCCTGCGCAATGTACAGGATAACGGTGAGCTGGTGATCCAGCTGGTTTCCTTCGCCCAGGCCGAAGCCATGAATGCCAGCGCGGCGATCCTGCCGCACGAGGTCAGTGAATTCGAACGTTGCGCGATTGCACAGCTGGCCAGCGAACGTATCGCGCCGCCTCGGGTCGCGGGGGCTGCAATCGCCTACGAATGTCGTCTGGCGGAACTCATGCCCTATCCACGGCATGCGCCGACCTGTCATCTGATCTTCGCCGAGGTGTTGTTGGCGCATGTCGACGATGCCGTGTTGACCGAGAAGGGACGGATCGACCCGCACAAGCTGGATCTGGTCGGTCGTCTTGGCGGTATGGCTTACAGCCGCACCCGAGACACCTTCGAGTTGCAACGCCCGAGCTGAGGCTCGTCTATCAATAAAGCCCGGTGCATGAGTATGGCGATTGCAGGCGCTCGACCTAGCCACCTTATAGCCTGAAAACGACCTGTATTTAGCTAAAAGCACTGCCTGTGCGCATTGATGGCTTGTCGCTATCAATTCGCTGTTTCAATGTGCGCGCTATACAGGTTTAGTGGCCGCTTCTGGCCATGCTTGCGTCGGGGGAGTGGGTATGGGCTTGGTTTCGCTACGCGGGGTGGCCAGTCTCAGCACGGCAAGCAAATTGTCGCTGGGGTTCGGCGTGGTACTGGCACTGACACTGGTCGTTGCCATTACCGGCTTCTGGGCGCTGCGTGACGTTGGCGCACGCTTCGCGCTGCTCGAGCGGATGAGCGAAATCAATGACCAGGTCGCTCGCATGCGGCGCAGTGAACAGGCCTTCGCCCTGAGCAATGACGAGCTGGACAGCACGCGCTTGCACGAGCAGGCGCAGCAGGTCGGCGAGAGCACCCAGCAGTTGCAGGAGCTGGTGTCCGCCGAGGAGCGTGATGCCCTGCAACAGGTGCAAGAGGGGATTGCCGAGTACCGCGCAACCTTCGATCGTTATGTCGATCAGAGCGACAACATGCGCCTGGCCCTGGATGCGGCCAAGTGGTTGGTGGTCAGTGCGTCCAACAGCCTGGATCTATTGCGCGAGGGGTTGGCCGAAGACGGTGTCGATGCGCTGAAGAACAGCCAGGGCAGCGAAGGTGGCGACTCGGTGTTGCAGGCCGGCCAGATCGGCCAGGTGCATGTGCTGCTGCTACAGGCGCTGGATGAGGCGCGCATGCGTCTGGAACAGAGCCGCAGCAGTGGCGAGGTGCCGCAGACCGAGATTCAGCAGGCCGCCGACGCACAGCAACTGGCCGGCGAGTTGCGTGATGCCATGGACGATCCTGGCTACAGCGCCGTGCTGGTCGAGGTCATCGGTAATCTCGACTCGTTCAATCAGCGCCTGCAGGAATACACCCAGCTGTTGCAGCAGCAGAAGCAGGAGCACGTACGACTGGTCGAACAGGCCGAGCATATCGTTGCGCTCGTCGAGCAGTCCTATCAGCGGCAGAAGCGGGCGCTGCACGGGCAACTGAGCAGCAGCGTCTGGCTGATCCTGGGCGCGTCGGCACTGGCCCTGCTGATCGGCTTGCTGGCGACCGCGCTGATCACCCTGTTGATCGTCAGGCCGTTGAAGCAGGTCACCGATGTCGCGCGACGGATCGCCAGTGGCGACCTTACCGGAGATATCGACGTACAGCGCAGTGATGAAATAGGCCAGCTACTGCTGGCCATGCAGGGCATGTCGCGGGATCTGCGCAGCATGGTCGGTCGCCTGCAGGCTGGCGTGTCGCAGATATCCGCCTCCGCCCAGGCATTGTCAGCGGTGACCGAGCAGACGCGCCAGGGCGTGAACGGGCAGAAAGAGGAGACCGACCAGGTCGCCACCGCCATGAGCCAGATGGCCGCCACCGTGCATGAGGTCGCGCGTAACGCCGAGGCGGCGGCTGCCTCCGCGGCTCAGGCCGATGCGCGGGTCGGCAGCGGTGGCGAGGTGGTGCGCGAGACCCTGCAGGGCATCGAACAACTGGCCGCCGCAGTGTCCGTGACCACGCAAAGCATTGAGCAGTTGAGCCATGACACCCGCCACATCGACTCGGTGCTGGAGGTGATCAAGAGCGTGGCCCAGCAGACCAACCTGCTGGCGCTGAACGCGGCGATCGAGGCGGCCCGCGCCGGTGAGCAGGGCCGCGGCTTCGCCGTGGTGGCCGACGAGGTTCGCGCGTTGGCCAAACGAACCCAGCATTCGACCGAGGAGATCGAGGGGCTGCTGGGCGTGTTGCGCGAGGGCGCGCGCCGTTCCGCGGCCGATATGCGCCAGAGCGGCGAAAGGGTGGCGCAGGTGGTGCAGGGTGCCCGACAGACCGAAGAGGCGCTGGCCGGTATCGCCAGTGCGGTGGCGGTGATTCACGAGATGAACCAGCAGATCGCGGCGGCCGCCGAACAGCAGACGGCCGTAGCGGAAGACATCAGCCGCAGTGTGACCTCCATCCGCGACATCGCCGAGCAGTCGGCCACGGCCATGGAGGAGAATGCCGGCTCCAGCATCCAGCTGGTCGAGCTCGGCCGCGAATTGCAGGGTATGGCCGGACACTTTCGTCTGTAGAGGCTCAAAGCCGGGCATTGCCCACAGTTTCGTCAGTAAAGGTTACGCAATGCTTTGCCCGCTGCGATAGGGCCAGTAGCATCACCCCACCCGCATAAGGAGTGGACGATGCACACGAAACTGGACGCCTGCCTGGACACCGTCAACCAAGTGCTGCTCGGCAAGGAGGCGCAGGTGCGCCTGGCGCTGACCTGCCTACTGGCGCGCGGCCACCTCTTGATCGAGGATCTCCCAGGCATGGGCAAGACCACCCTCAGCCACGCGCTGGCCAAGGTGCTGGGCCTGAGCTTCCAACGCGTTCAGTTCACCTCGGATCTGCTGCCGGGCGACATCCTCGGCACCTCGGTGTTCGACAAGGACACCGGGCAATTCCTTTTTCATCCCGGGCCGATCTTCGCCGAGCTGGTGCTGGCCGATGAAATCAACCGCGCCACGCCGAAGAGCCAGAGTGCGCTGCTGGAGGCCATGGAGGAGGGGCAGGTGACCATCGAAGGGGCAACCCGGCCACTGCCGGATCCGTTCTTCGTCATCGCCACGCAGAACCCGATCAGCCAGAGCGGCACCTTCGCCTTGCCAGAGTCGCAACTGGATCGATTCCTCATGCGTCTGTCACTTGGCTATCCGGCCCGTGCGGCGGAGAAGGCGCTGCTGCTCGGTGAACCACGCCGTTCGGTGCTGCCAACTCTGGATGCGGTGCTCAATCATGCCGAACTGGCAAAACTGCAGGCCGAGGTGCCGAAAGTTCGGGTCAGCGATGCGCTGGTCGACTACGTATTGCGTCTGGTCGAGGCCACGCGTACCCAGCCGCAGTTCGCCTGGGGCCTGTCGCCACGGGGCAGTCTGGCATTGCTGGCGGCGGCGCGTGCCTGGGCGCTGCTGGCTCAGCGCGATTACGTGATTCCCGAGGATGTGCAGGCGGTATTGCCGTCGGTGGCCGGCCACCGGTTGCGTGATCAGGCCGACCCGGCCGGGCATGGTGGCGGGGCACTGGTGCAGTGGCTGCTGCGCGAGGTTCCTGCACTTTGACGAGTGCATTCAAACAGCGCAGGAGCCGCTGGCTGGTCAGGCGCATTCCGGCTGCTGCCAGTATTCAGCTCAACCAGCGCCGCATCTTCATCCTGCCGACGCGTGTCGGTCTGGCTTTTATCGTGGCGCTGCTGGTGATGCTGCTGGCGGCAATCAATTACCAGAGCAGCCTGGCCTATGCGCTGACCTTTCTGCTGGCCTCGGTGTTCGTGGTGGCCATCCTGCATACCTATCGCAACCTGGCCGGGCTGGTGCTGCACGCTGGTGGTGCCGGGGCGGTGTTTGCCGGCGAACAGGCACGTCTGCGGGTACGTCTGGAAAGCCGTGGGCGGGCCCATGAGGCCGTCGCGTTAGGCTGGCCGCCTGCCGACACGCTGCAGCAGGATGTCGCTGCTGGCGGCGCTGCCGAATGTGAGCTGAGCTTGCCCACCGAACGCCGTGGCTGGCTGCGCCCAGACCGGCTGCGTGTGGAAAGCCGCTTTCCTCTGGGCCTGCTGGTGGCCTGGAGTCTGATCGATCTGGATCAGTCGGTGCTGGTTTATCCACGTCCCCTGGAGGGCGAGTTACCGCTGGCTGCCGGGGGAAGCGAGGATGATCAGGAGCCTGGGCATCTGACCCAGGGGCAGGGCAGCGACGACTTTCAGGGCCTGCGTACCTATCAGCCGGGTGACTCGCGTAAACGCTTGCACTGGAAAGCCTATTCGCGAGGCCAGGGCTTGCTGGTCAAGGATTTCGCGGCCCAGAGCGGGCGCGACCTGCTGCTGGATTTCGATGTGCTCAGCGGTGATCTGGAGAGCCGGCTATCGCTGCTTTGTCACTGGGTGCTGGTGCTTTCCGAGCGCCAGCAGCCGTTTGCTCTGCATTTGCCGGGCAGTGCGTTTGCGGCGGATATTGGTGAGCGTCATCGCGAGCAATGCTTGCGGGCCCTGGCGTTACATGGAGTCAGCGCATGAGCGCTATCCAGGGTATTCCGCGCATCAGCCTGACCTGGCTGCTGGTGGCGCAAGCATTGGTGATCGTGCCGCATTTGGGCCATTTACCCTTGTGGGTGATCGGCCTGTGGCTCGGCTGCGCATTCTGGCGGGTACAGATCTTCCGCATGCGTGCCGGTTATCCCACGCTGCCGCTGCGAATCGGTTTGATCGTTGTAGCTGCGCTCGGCGTGTTCCTCTCCCGTGGCACGCTGGTCGGGCTGGATGGCGGCGTGGTGCTGCTGATCGCTGCGTTCATTCTCAAACTTTTGGAGATGCGCACGCGACGCGATGCGCTGGTGCTGATCTTCCTCGGTTTCTTCGTGGTGGTGACCGGGTATCTGTTCGACGACAGCATTCTGGTCGCGCTTTTCAGCCTGCTACCGGTCTGTGCCTTGCTGGCGGCGCTGATCGGTTTACAGCAGAGCGGTACGGCGACACGCCCATGGCGCACGCTTCGCTTGTCGGCCAGCCTGTTGCTGCAGGCACTGCCATTGATGTTGCTGCTGTTTCTGTTCTTTCCGCGGCTGGGGCCGCTGTGGTCACTGCCGGTGCCCAATGAGCGCGGGGCGGTTACCGGCCTCGCCGACAGCATGGCACCGGGGGATATCGCCGAACTGACCCGCTCCGGTGAGCTGGCGTTTCGCGCCAGCTTCGAAGGTGAGGTGCCACCGCGCAACGAGTTGTACTGGCGTGCGCTGACGCTCGATCAGTTCGATGGGCGGCGCTGGTCGCAATCACCGGCTGCGCAGTTCTCGCTGCCGCCGCAATGGCAGCCGCGCGGACAGGAATTGCGCTATAGCATCGTAATGCAGCCGACCACCCGGCCCTGGCTGTTCGCCCTCGACGTAGCGCAGACCGATCTGCAGGGCACGCGGCAGATGGGCGACTTCCGCCTGCAGCACCGCCGGCCGGTGGATCGTGTGCTGCTCTATAGCGTCAGCTCCTGGCCCCAGGCAGTTCGCGAGCCGCAGGCACGCCAGAGCGGCATGCAGACCTGGCTGCGTCTGCCGCCCGATGGCGACTCGCGCAGCCGCGCGTGGGCCGAGGCGTTGCGTCAACAGTACCCAGAAGACGAGCAGTTGGTCGCGGCACTGCTGAGTCACTTCAATCGCCAGCCCTATGTCTATACCTTGCGCCCGGTGCCATTGGGTGCCGACTCCATCGACGAGTTCCTCTTCGATACGCGCAGCGGGTTCTGCGCCCATTACGCGGGCGCCATGACCTTCGTATTACGCGCCGCCGGCATACCCAGTCGTGTGGTCGCCGGTTATCAGGGCGGCGAGCTGAGTAGCAACGGCGATTATGTTCAGGTACGCCAGTTCGATGCTCATGCCTGGGTCGAGTACTGGCAGCCGGAAAAGGGCTGGACGAGCGTAGATCCGACTTTTCAGGTTGCCCCCGAGCGCATCGAGCAGGGCCTGGAGCAGGCGCTGGCGGGCGAGCAGAGTTTCCTTGCCGACTCGCCGTTTTCGCCACTGCGTTACCGCAACCTGACCTGGCTGAACGAGCTGCGCCTGGCCTGGGATGATCTCAATTACGGCTGGCAGCGCTGGGTGCTGGGCTATCAGGGCGCCCTGCAGTTCGAACTGCTGCAGCGCTGGTTCGGTCAGGTCGATGCCAGCCGCCTGATACTGGCGCTGGTGGGCGGTGGCGGCTTGTTACTGGGGCTGCTGTCGTTGTGGCTGTTCAAGCCGTGGCGCGCCGAGCGTGATCCGCTGCTGCGGGTGTTCCTGCGCTTCGAGCGCCTGCTGGCGCAGCATGGCGTGCAGCGCCATACCGGCGAGGGGCCAAGGGCTTTCGCGGCGCGTGCCGTGCAGGCACTGCCCGGGCAGGCCGATGCCATCAATGCCTTCGTGCAGGTCTATGAGGCGCAGCGTTATGCAGGACAGAACATATCCACCACAACACTACTCCAACAGCTGAGTGCGCTTCGCCGCCAATTGCCGTGGCGTTGGAGTCGAACCCATTGAATGGTTTCCAGGAGTACCCGTGATGAGTGGTTTCGTCGGTGATTTGCGCAGCGAAGTGCTGCGTTTGCAGGTAGCGCTCTACGCCTGTCGCGAGCGTCTGCAGGCCCGAACCGATGGCGAGGCGCTGCACGACCTGCGGGTGTGCTTGCGCAGGTTGCGTAGCTTGCTGAAACCACTCAAGGGCGCGGCCGGCAGCGATCCGCTGCAGCAGCGTGCCGCTGAGCTGGGGCGTCTGAGCGGGCCGTTACGGGATCTTGAGGTATTGATCGATACGTTAAGGCAGCAGGGTGGGCATGTCGCTGCCGACAGGCGAATCTCCGAGCGGGCGCGGGGGGATAAGCTGCTGCTCGCCAGCCGCGCGCTGCCAGCGCTGTTTCGTGCGCTGGACGACTGGCCGCAGGAGCTGATTCGGCAGCAGGCGAGTGGTCAACTGGGCGACCTGCACAAGCAGGTCAGGCGCTACCTGCGCAAGCAGCGTGCGCGCCTGGTGGAGGCCCTGCGCGATGATGAGCACGATCGCCATCGCATCCGTCTGCTGATCAAACGTGTGCGCTACACGGCGGAGGCGTACCCGCAGCTCTCGCCGCTGTCCGCCGAACAAGTCCGCCTGCTGAAAAAGGGGCAGGCGGTTCTCGGTGATTGGCATGATCACCTGCAGTGGCTGGCAAAGGCCGAGCGTGAGGCGGATCTGCAAGTGTTCGAGGCGTCGTGGCGGCGCTCCATGCAGGAGGCCGAACAGTCGGCTGACGTGGTTCAGGCGCGTCTGCTCGCTGCGCTCGAATGAGCGCGGCTGCATTTCTGCTGACAAATGACCGAACGGGCGTGTGTCTCAGGCTCGCTGAGGGGGAGCGAGTCTCTTACTATCTGGCTGACCTGTCCGGAGGTGAGTATGGATTTCTTTGAACTGCTGGAAGAAGTGCAGCGCACGCCCGAGGCGCTATCGATTCCCCGGAACTGGGGCCAGGGCCGCGCCAGCTTTGGTGGTGTGGTGGCTGCACTGGTCTATGCCGTGATGCGCAGTAAGGTGCCAGCGGAGCGTCCACCACGGTCGTTGGCGATCACCTTCGTCGGGCCGGTGGAGTCTGGTGTCGCAGCGCGCTTCGAGGCTGAGGTGTTGCGCGAGGGCAAGGCTGTCAGCCAGGTATTGGGGCGTGCGCTACAGAATGGCGCGGTGGTGGCATTGGTGCAGGGCAGCTTCGGTGCGCCACGCTCCTCTTCGATCAAGGTCGACGCGCAACCGGCGCCCACGATCAAGGCCGTGGAGAATAGCCAGGAACTGCCTTATATCCCTCAGGTCACGCCGGAATTTACCCGCCAACTGGCAATGCGTTGGGGGCTGGGCGGCTTGCCATTCAGTGGCACTCAGTCGCGCGAGATGGGAGGTTGGGTGCGCTTTCGCGATCAGGATCGGGTCGAGACCCTCGATGAAGCGCACCTGCTGGGTCTGGTCGATGCCTGGCCACCGGCGGTGCTGTCGCTGCTTAAAGGGCCTGCGCCCGGCAGTTCGCTGACCTGGACGATCGAGTTCATCCAGCCGATGGTCTCGGTTACTTCTGATCAATGGTGCCTTTACCGCGCGGAAATCGAGCATGCCCGCGACGGGTACGGGCATGTCGCGGCTGCACTCTGGACGCCCAGCGGTGAGCTGCTGGCCATCAGCCGTCAGACGGTCACGGTGTTCGGCTGAGTTGTCGGCACCAGCGCCTGGCGTGCCAGGGCATAGGCGGCGACGGCACCCAACCCGGACAACAGCAGCGCCAGAGGGGCTGTGCCACTGCCAGCCAGGGCAAGCGACACCAGCAGCAGCGGCAAGGCGATGGCCAGCAATGGCATGTCGAGCGATTCAACGCTGCTTGAGCGGGTGAGGGGAGCGGTTTGCGTGTTCATGGGAGATCTCCTGCATCAGATGAGCCCAGTCTATGGCGCTCGATGCAGGGCAGCGAATTGATCCCTCCTATGTGGTAGATAGCTTTTGTGTTATCTGCCCATGCTTTGCTAGCGCTAGGGTTTGAGCTGGCGGATGGCCCGCGATAGCTCGCCCGCCAGTTCTGCCAGTTCGCTGCTGGTGGTGGCCGATTCCAGGGTCTGCTGAACCGTGCGCTCGGTGACATCGCGAATGCCCACCACCGACCGGGTCATTTCCTCGGCCACCTGACTCTGCTGTTCGGCAGCAGCGGCGATCTGCGTGTTGCTCTCACGCATCTGTGCCACGGCGCCTGTAATTGCAGCCAGGGCCTCACCGGCTTCGTGAGCGGCCTGTACGCAATCGTCGGCCTTCAGCGAGCTTTCCTGCATGAACTCCACTGCATCGCGGGTGCCCGCTTGCAGTGTGCCGATCATGCTGGTGATCTCGTCGGTGGAGTCCTGCACGCGTTTGGCCAGGTTGCGTACTTCATCGGCCACCACGGCAAAACCGCGGCCCATTTCGCCGGCGCGGGCTGCCTCGATGGCGGCGTTGAGAGCCAGCAGGTTGGTCTGTTCGGCGATGCCATGGATGACGTTCACCACACCGCTGATCTTCTGGCTGTCACCGGCGACCTGCTGGATCATCGTCGCCGTCTGCTGGACGCCGCTGGAAAGGCCGGTGATGGAGTGCACGACGCGGCTGACTACAGCCTGCCCGGCGCCGGCGAGCTGGTCGGCGGTCTGCGACTGGTCACGGGTAGTCGCCGCATGCTCGGCGATGTGATGCACGGTGGTCGACATCTCATTGATGGCGGTGGCGGCCTGATCGGTTTCGCTCTGCTGGCCGAGCATGCCCTGGCGCACGTCTTTCATGCTTCGCGCCAGGCGTGCAGTGCCGTCATCCAGCCTCGACGCCGCCTGGATGACCGTACCGACGACACGCTGGTAGCCATCCTGCATGGCATTGAAGGCGCCGGCCATCTGTCCGACTTCGTCACGACTCTGCAGGGGGACACGTGCCGACAGGTCACCGTTTTTCTCCACATGCAGCATGACGTCCTTGAGGGTGTTGAGGTGGGTGAGCAGGAAGCGGATCAGAACCTGCGAGGCGCCGAGCAGAGCGAGCATCAGCAGGGCGACCGTCAGCGCGTAGCTGCCGGCACGCTCGGCGAACACCTGGGCCAGACTGCGGCCGTATGCCGGTACCGCCACGCGCTTGTCGTTGCCGTGTTCGAGAACCTGGGCGCCGATCAGCGGATCGCTGCCGAACACTCCGTCGTGGGCGAGATCGATCCAGCCGCGCGCGTTACGCAGTGCGCTGGCGTCCATATTGCCTGGCAGGCGTGGCTGTTCACTTGCCGTGAACAGGATCAGATCGGTGGTGCCAGGCAGCTCACCTTCGGCTGGCCAGGCGGCGATCAGGCGCGCCTGTTTTTCCGCTCCTTCGCGGGCCGCCTGGGCAAAGGTGTCCTGCTCCTGAAGCATGGCGAACAGGACGAGCAACAGGGTGGTGAGGAAAGCGACGGCATTGACCGCCCAGAACTTGTGTTTCAGGGATACATCGCGAATCCAGACGGGCATGTTTTTCTGCTCTCGACATGAATGAGGCTAGGGTCTGTTGCCGTTTCAGCACGACCGCGCCGGAGCCCGTTTTGCCGCGAGGCAAGGCACGAGCCGCGAAGTTTGGCTGGCCAAATGAGCCGGCGAGAAACGCAGCATCGCGACAAAACGGGCCCGGCCCTTCGGGTTGCGCGGGAAATCTCACCATGCGTTGTTGGAGGACTTGAAAAGGGAACGCCATTCCCTGCGTCCTCCGCCTAGCCTGGTGAGATTTCTCGCAGCAACGCGGCTTGTGCTGAAACGGCAACAGACCCTGGCAAGGCGCCATCATTGTTTCACGGGCCACGTATCGATCCGTTGATGTGAATCAATGGCCACATGAAAGTCGGTTTCGAACGACTCCGGAAGCGACGCGGTTGCCCCCAGGTTAACGGCGGCGATCGCTCAGGCTTGAGGGGGAGTCGATCTCCTGCTCGTCAGCCTGCTCGACGATCGAGGGCAAACCGAAAAAGGAGCGTGCGCAGGCGGTGGTGTGCCTGGCGACCTGGTCTTCCGGCTCTCGGCGGTGCAGCGCCACTTCACGCAGTACCTCACCCAGGTAGGCGGGCTCGTTACGGCCGCTTTTCGGCTTCGGCCGCAGGCTGCGTGGAAGCAGATAGGGGGCATCGCTTTCCAGCATCAGGCGGCCAGCAGGAATTTCTCTGACCAGGGGATGCAGATGAGCGCCGCGACGTTCATCGCAGATCCAGCCCGTGATGCCGATGTGCAGATCCAGATCCAGATAATCGAACAGGGCGCGTTGCTCGCCGGTGAAACAATGCACGACCGCTGCAGGCAGGCGGTCGCGGTAATTGCGCAGTATCTGCACGAAGCGGGGATGGGCGTCGCGCTCGTGCAGGAATACCGGCATCTGCAGGTCTACCGCCAGGCTGAGCTGCTCCTCCAGGGCTTTTTCCTGCTGAGGCCGTGGCGAGAAGTCTCGGTTGAAATCCAGGCCACATTCACCCACGGCTCGCACCTGGGGCTCGATCAGCAGGGCGCGCAGGCGTCGCGTGTCGTCGCTATTCCAGTTCTTGGCGTCGTGGGGATGCACACCGGCAGTGCTGAACAGCCGTTCTCCGCTCTCATCCAACTGTCGGCACAGGCTCAGCGCATGATGGCTTTCAGCCAGGCTGGTGCCGGTCAGCACCAATTGGCAAATGCCCGCGTTGAAGGCTCGTTCGAGCAAAGCCTGGCGCTGATCATTGAAGCTTGCGTGGGTCAGATTGACGCCGATGTCGATGAGTTGCATGGTGTGAACCTGCAGAACGTGGGGCCGCAGCATAACAGAGCTTCTTATGGCTTATAAAAAGCCATTAATTACAAATGCTTGTGAGTTCTTTGTAATGTAAAGCCAACAGTTATTGGCATCAGAACTGTGGCCGTGCGACCCTCCGCGCCCAGCTTCGGCTGACTGCCACAGGCCGTCAGCCGGTTTTCCGCTTCCGGAGCCTCGATATTGCGTGTCCTTCTCGTGCTGTGCATGTTGCTCTCGCTGCCGACTTCGGCAGTGGCGCGCATTGCCGGCCCGGTAGAAGTGACCAGGCCGGCGGCAGTGCGCGACTTGCCCAGCATTCGTAAAAATGGCGAACTGCGGGTATTGGTCAATCAGAGCCGCAACAGTTCCGGTGAGGTCAAAGGGCAGAGCATCGGTGTCGAGTACCAGCGCCTGCGTGCCCTGGAGCAGTACCTCAACCGTAATGTGCGGGACGGACGCAGCCTGCGCCTGAAGATGATTCCCAAAGCCAAGGATCAGTTGCTCGCCGCTCTGCAGCGTGGCGAGGGCGACCTGGTAGCGCCCGGCGAATTGCTCAGCAGCAAGGGTGGCGCAAGTATCATCGCCAGCGCAGCGATTCGTCGCGACGTGCCGGTAGTCATCGTCGCGCGGCAGGGTAATCGGCGTTATCAGCGCCTCGAGCAATTGGCCGGACGTAGTCTGTCGCTGCCGGTCGGCAGCATCGCCAAAGAGGCCCTGCACGGCATCAATCTCAAGCTTCAGGAGCGCAAGCTGCCACCTATCGTGGTCGAGTGGGTGGATCCGACCCTTGCTGTCGAGGACGTGCTGGAAATGGTGCAGGCCGGTATCTTCGACTTCACCGCTGTGGAGCTGCACATCGCCGAACGCTGGGCCAAGGTGATGCCCAAGTTACGTGTGGATCGGCATCTGGTGCTCGATGACCAGGGCGACATGCGCTGGTACATGCGTCGCGATGCGCCGTTGCTCAGTGCCAGTGTCGACCGTTTCCTGGAAGGTTACCGGGTGCCCGATGATCAGGATGCCGCCTTTCAGCGGGTCTATCGGCGGCTCTACAAGGTGCATTCCCCCATGGGCCGAACCGAACGGCAGCGCCTGGAACGTGTCCGTCCGGTCTTGCAGCGCTATGCTGAGCAGCATGACTTCGACTGGCTGGCGCTGGCCGCGCTGGCGTTCAAGGAATCGACCCTGAACCCCAGCGCGCGCGGCAGCAGCGGGGCGACCGGGTTGATGCAGATCACTCCCGCCGCCGCGCGCAGTGTCGGTGTCACCGATATCTCCCACGTGGAAAACAACGTGCAGGCCAGTGCCAGGTATCTGTCGATGATTCGCCGCGTTTTCTTCAATAGCCCTCGGCTGAACGAGCGCGAGCGCATGGCTTTCGTGTTGGCCGGCTACAACCTGGGCCCGCAACGGGTGCAAAGCTTGCGCGCAGAGGCTCGGCGGCGTGGCCTGAACCCGGATCAGTGGTTTTTCCAGGTGGAGCGCATTGCCATGGAAGAGCTCGGTATGGGTGTCGTCAGTTATGTCAATGCGGTGAACAAGTACTACCTGGCGTATGCGCGTGAACGCTATTCCCTGGAGCCTGCACGGCAAGAAATGAGTATGCGAAAATAATCGACATATTCGATTTATTTAAGCGGTTTTATGCGATTTTTATATTAAATAATTTAATTAATATGGCGCCATCTTACTCACACAGCAAAGGACTCGCAGCATGAACGCACTCATCAAATCTCTGGCAACCACTCGCGCAGGCTATGGCCTGACCATCCTGCGGGTGCTGGTTGGTATTATTTTCGTGGCCCACGGTTCGCAGAAGTTGTTCGGCTGGTTCGGGGGTTATGGTCTGGCAGGTGTGGCGCAGTGGATGGAAAGCATCGGCCTGGCTCCTGGATACCTGATGGCGTTGATGGCGGGTAGCGCCGAGTTCTTCGGTGGCCTGGCGCTGATCCTTGGCTTGCTGGTGCGTCCGGCTGCGGTAGTGCTGACCTTTACCTTGCTGGTTGCCATTTTCTCCGTGCACATCGGCAACGGTTTCTTCATGAGCGACAACGGTTATGAGTTCGCCCTGGCGCTGATGGCCGCCACCCTGGCACTGCTGGTCGATGGTGCTGGTCGACTGTCCCTGGACAAGCACATCGCCGGCTAAGTACTGCAAGCCTCAGAAAAGCCCGCCGATGCGGGCTTTCTTGGTTATTGACAGGGTAATCGCCAAGTCTCTAGGATTGCCACCTGCGCCGATTTAAACAGCTACTTGCGGGGCGCCTCAGGGATTCTTCAATGAGTCTCGAAATTCCGCTAAAGCGCTGGTTCGGTGTTGCCTCTCACCGCTGCCCAGCGGGATTTTCGAGGCGGAGACAAACACCCATGACCTGCCTCCAGGCCACGCAGATTCGTATCGCCCCCATCGCCACCGGCCTGATCCGGCGCAACCCGCGCATTCTGCTCGGTGGCACTCATCAGCCGACTCTGTTGCGCTATCTCGATGGCTGGCCCAGCCGCCGTCAGGGGCAGCGCGCCTTTCTCGTGCAGTTCGCCGAAGACGGCGAGTCGCTGCAGCGTTTCGCGGATGACAGTTTTGATTTCGCGGTGCTACAGCGTCCAGGCGCCGAGATGCTCGGCCAACTGACCCGCATCGCTCGCCAGGGACTGATCACTCTGCGCTGAGCTCAGAACTTTCAGAGCCAGCAGTGCCGACGCGCAGCAGACTTTGAATAGGCTCTCTCAGGGATAGTCGATGGCGGTGATGTACCAGTACCTGTCGCCAGTCGGTGCCTGCACACGCACTTCCGCATCCAGGCCCTTGCCGATCACGGCGCGGGCCAGTGGCGAGTCGATGCTGATCAGGTTGAGCTTCAGATCGAGTTCGTCAGGGCCGACGATGCGGTAGCGTGAGCTGTTGCCGTCTTCATCTTCCAGGGTGACCCAGGCACCGAAATAGACCTTGTTCGGATCACTCGGACGGGTGTCGACCACCTTGAGTTTTTCGAGACGCTTGGTGAGAAACCGCACGCGGCTGTCGATTTCCCGCAGCATTTTCTTGCCGTAGGTGTATTCCGCGTTTTCCGAGCGGTCGCCCTGGGCCGCCGCCTCGCTGACCGAACGGGTCACTTCGGGCCGGCGTACGTGCCAGAGCTCGTGCAATTCGGCACGCAGACGCGCCTCACCTTCGGGGGTGATGAGAGGCGTTCCGGCGGCGCGGGGTGGACGGTATCGGCTCATGCTGTGCTCAGTCTGTTGCGGGCGCCAAGTCTATCAACCCTCGCGCAGAACGGTGAGAGGGCTGGCATCCAGGGAGCGCCGCGTGCCCAGTACGCCAGCAGTCGCGACCAGCAAGGCGCCGATCAGTGGCAGCAACAGCAACCACGGATGCGGCTGCCAGGCCATCTGGAAGGCGTAGCGGTAAAGCAGGAAACTGACCAACTCGCAGCCAAGGGCGGCCAGCAGACCGCTGGTCGCGCCGAGCAGGCCGAACTCGGCACGTCGTGCCTGAGTCAGCAGCCTGCGCTCGGCGCCCAGCGCGCGCAGCAAGGCGCCCTGATGAATGCGCTCGTCCAGCGTCGATTGCAATCCGGCGAACAGCACGGCCAGACCCGCCGCGAGGACGAACAGCAAGACGAACTCGATGGCGATGGTGACCTGGGCGAGGATGCTGCGCAGTTGATTGAGCAGCGCCTCCACCTGCAGCAGGGTGACCGATGGGAACGCCCGTGACAGCTCGACCAGTTGTCGCTCCTGCTGCGGTGGCAGGTAGAAGCTGGTCAGGTAGGTGACCGGCAGATCCTGCAAGGTGCCTGGCTCGAAGATCATGAAGAAGTTGGGCTGGAAGTTGTTCCAGTCGACTTCGCGCAGGCTGGTCACGCTGGCGTCGCGGTTGACACCACCGACGGTGAAGGTCAGCCGATCACCCAGCTTGATGTGCAGGCTTTCCGCCAGTTCGCTTTCCACCGAAACGCCCGGTAATTCCTGATTCTTCTCGCCTGCCCACCATTTGCCGGCAGTGAGGGTGTTGCCTTCCGGTAGGTCGGCACCCCAGGTCAGGCTCAGGTCGCGGCGTACGGCGCGCTCGCCACGGGAATCCTTGCTGACGTATTGGCGAACCGGATCGCCGTTGACCATGATCAGCCGCCCTGGCACCACCGGGTAGAGCGGCGCAGGGTGGGGCGACAGTTCCGTCAGGCGGGCGGCGAAGGCGTCCCGCTCGGCAGGCAGCACATTGAGGGCAAAATGGTTGGGTGCGTCGGCGGGCAACTGATCCTGCCAGGTGTCCAGCAGTTCGCCGCGCAGCAGAGCGATCAACGCCATGGCCAGCAGGATCAGACCGAAGGCCAGGGATTGCCCGGCGGCGGCCAGGGGGCGGCGCAGCAACTGGCCGAGCCCCAGGCGCCAGGGTAGTGAGGCGCGGGCCAGCAGGCGACGCAGGCTTTGCAATCCGAGCAGAAGCAGGCCGCCAAGCAGCAGAGCGGTTACCAGGCCACCGCCAAGCAGTGCCAGGGTCAATGGCAGATCCAGGCTCAGGCGCCACATGATCAGCCCGAGGGCGAGCAGGGCGGTACCGTATACCAGCCAGGAACTGGCCGGCACCGGCAGCATGTCGCGGCGCAGCACCCGCAGTGGTGGCACGCGGCCTAACGCTGCCAGTGGCGGCAGGGCGAAGCCGGCCAGGGCTACCAGGCCGGTGGCGATACCCGCCAGGGCCGGCCACAAGCCGCCAGGAGGAATCTGGGTGGGCAGCAGGCCTTGCAGTAGATGGAACAGCAACTGCTGGGCGAGCCAGCCGAGCAGGGCGCCGCTCAGGCTGGCAAGCAACCCGAGAATCGCCAACTGCAGACTGAACAGCCCAAGGGCCTGGCGTCGTGACAGCCCCAGACAACGCAGCAGGGCGCTGGCATCGAAACGCCGGCTGGCGAAACGCGCCGCGGACAGGGCGACGGCAACGCCAGCGAGCAGCACGGCGGCCAGACTGGCCAGATTCAGGTAGCGCTCGGCGCGATCGAGGGCACCGCCGACGCTGCGGCTGCCATCACGGGCATCGTCGAAACGCTGGTGGGCTGCCAGGCCAGGTTCGACGGCCTGGCGATAGCTTGCCAGTACGTCGCTCGGCCCGTTCCATTGTTCGACGTAGCGCACCCGGCTGCCCGGTTGCACCACGCGGGTGGCCGGCAGATCGTCCAGGTGCATCAGCACGTGGGGCGTCAGGCTGTAGAAGTCGCCGGCTTCATCCGGAAGGTAGGTGAGCACCCGAGCCAGGCGTAGGGTCTTGGCGCCGACTTCGATGTCGTCGCCGGTTTTCAGATCCAGGGCTGCCAACAGTCGCGCCTCGGCCCAGACTTCGCCAGGCTTAGGCCCCTCGCTGACGGCCTCCTCGGCGTAGGGTTCGGCTGCGCTCTTCAGTTCGCCACGCAGCGGATAGCCCTTGCCTGCAGCTTTGACACTGGCCAGTTGGATACCCGCGTCGCTGGCGATCACGCTGGAGAACTCCACGACCTGCGCGTGTTCCAGGCCCCGTGAAGTACCCTCGTCAATCTGCTCGGCGGCCGCTGGCGCGCTGCCGCGCAGGATCAGGTCGGCCCCGAGGAATTCGGTAGCGCGCAAGGTCATGCCTTCATTCAGGCGCGCCCCGAAATAGCCGATGGCGGTGCTGGACGCGACCGCGATCAGCAAGGCGAAGAACAGCACGCGCAACTCACCGGCACGGGCATCGCGCAGCAGTTGGCGGCCTGCAAGTGACAGCAGGCTGAAGAAGGACAGGGATTTCATCAGGCGTTCACCGGTGCCACGAGGTGGCCACCCTCCAGACGGATCAGGCGCTGGCAGCGCGTAGCCAGGCGTTCATCGTGGGTGACCAGCACCAGGGTAGCGCCGCGCTCCTGATTCAGTTCGAACAGCAGATCGCTGATGCGCTCGCCCGTATGGCTGTCGAGGTTGCCGGTCGGCTCATCGGCGAACAGCACGTCGGGATCAGCGGCAAAGGCGCGAGCGATGGCCACGCGCTGTTGCTCGCCACCGGAAAGCTGGCGCGGTGTGTGGCTCAGGCGTGCTCCTAGGCCAACACGCTCGAGCAGCTCCGTGGCGCGCTGCCGGGCATCGCCACGGCCTTCCAGCTCCAGTGGCAGCATGACGTTTTCCAGGGCGTTGAGGCTGTCGAGCAACTGGAAGGACTGGAACACGAACCCGACATGTTCGGCACGTACGCGGGCACGTTCGTCTTCGCCAAGGTTGCCAAGGTCGTTGCCGGCCAGCAGGATGCGACCGCTACTGGGCAAATCGAGCCCGGCCAGCAGACCGAGCAGGGTGGATTTGCCGGATCCCGAGCTGCCGACGATGGCCAGGCTACCGCCTTTTTCCAATTCCAGTGAAAGGTCGTGCAGGATGGTCAACTCGCCTTCCGCGCTGGAAACCACTTTGTTAAGGTTCTGCGCAGACAGAATGCTTGAGCTCATGAGGAATCCGATGCGTGCGATATGGAAAGGAACCGTTCTCGGCCTGCTGCTTCTGGGGCAGATTGCGGGGCAGATGGCGCAGGCGGGTACCGTGCTGGTAGTCGGCGATAGTATCAGCGCGGCTTTTGGCATGGATACCCGGCAAGGTTGGGTTCATCTGCTCGATGAGCGCATGCTAGAGCAGGGTTTCGACCATCAGTTGGTCAACGCCTCGATCAGTGGCGACACCAGTGCTGGCGGTGCCGCGCGGCTGCCGGCGCTGCTTGCCGAGCATGACCCGGATCTGGTGATCGTGGAGCTGGGTGGCAATGATGGGCTGCGCGGCTTGCCACCTGGTCAATTGCAACAGAATCTTGCGTCGATGATCGATGCGTCCCGTGAGGCGGGTGCCAAGGTGTTGTTGCTGGGCATGCGCATACCGCCCAACTATGGTGAGCGCTACACCACGGCCTTTGCCAAGGTGTATGAGGAGCTGGCGGCGGAGAAGAATGTTGCGCTGGTGCCGTTTCTTCTCGAAGGTGTGGGCGGTGTCGAGGCGTTGATGCAGGATGACGGCGTGCATCCTGCGATAGAGGCGCAGCAGATGCTGCTGGAGAATGTCTGGCCAACCCTGAAACCGTTGCTCTGACGGGCTTTTCCACTGACGGCGTTTCGGATAATGTGGCGCCCCCGCCCTGGAGCCCCCGATGCTGCGACCCGTCTGGTCTTTGTACGCCTATCAACTGATCGAGCCGGATGAACAGCTCGACCTGTTCGCCTGTCGCGAGGTACGCGTGCACCTGGTCGCTCGACAGCTGGAGCTGGGCGGTTACGCCGATCGCACGCTCTGCGGCGGTCTGTTGCCTGCACAGCCGTTGTGGCGTGATCTGGAACGCCCCATGTTGCAAGACCGGCGCCTGTGCCCGGCTTGCCTGGCGACGCTCGATGCGCAACGGCGCGGAGAACGTCCGGCCTGGCCCGGACGCTGAGCCTGGCGGCGGTATACACTTCACCTCCTATCTACCACTTCCACCTCAAAGGTTTCCTGCATGTCGCCGCGCGTTTCAGCTCTCGCCCGCTGTCTGTCGTTGTGTGCTTTCTGTCTGGCAGGTTCTGCTGTCGCGATGGAGCTGCCGCTGCCGCCGCCGGGTGAGGATGTGGTTGGTGAAATCCAAGTGATCAAGGCGCGTTACGAAGACACCTTCGCCGACCTGGGTACGGCCAATGATCTGGGCTATCTGGAAATGGTCGCCGCCAACCCGGGTGTGGATGCCTGGCTGCCTGGCGAGGGCACCGATATCGTGCTGCCGACGCGTTTCATTCTGCCGGCGGGCCCTCGAGAAGGCATCGTGATCAACCTGGCCGAGTACCGCCTGTATTACTTCCCGAAAGGCCAGAACGTCGTTTACACCTATCCGCTGGGGATCGGTCGTGAAGGTTGGAGCTCGCCCGTTACCGAAGCGCGCATCACCGCGAAAACGCCGAATCCCGGCTGGTACCCGCCGCAATCGATCCGCGACGAACACGCTGCCGATGGTGATCCGTTGCCGAGTTACGTGCCTCCAGGCCCGGACAACCCCCTAGGGCCCTACAAGATGGCGCTTTCGGTGCCGGGTTACCTGATTCATGGCTCGAACAAGAAATTCGGTATCGGCATGCGGGTGAGCCATGGCTGCTTCCGTATGCTCAATAACAATGTGCTCGAGCTGGCCGACAAGGTGCCGGTCGGCACGCCTGTGCGCATCATCAACGAACCCTACAAGTTTGGCGTGAGCAACGGCAAGGTCTACCTTGAGGCTCACGCGCCGCTCGACGAGGAGGAGGGCGTGCCGACTGGTGATCAGCACGCCGCGGTGGTCAACGCGCTGATCAAGCGCAGCGACTTGAATGCACAGAACCTGGATTGGGATGTAGTGCGTGAGGTCGTGGCGGCGCAAGACGGTCTGCCAATCGAGATAGCTGCGCCGCGAGATGCGGTAATCCAGGCGCAATCGTCCGCGCTCTGAGTGTGTTGGCGGCAATAAAGAACAGGGGTTCTTATTGTTCGCTAATTGTTAAGAGCAATAAAAAAACCGGCCCTGGGGCCGGTTTTTTTATTAGCCAAGGGCTTTTACTTGCGGCTGGCTTTTTCCAGCATACGCAGAGCACGCTCGTTGGCTTCATCAGCAGTTTGCTGAGCCTTCTGAGCAGCGGCCAGCGCTTCGTCAGCCTTGCGGTAGGCTTCGTCGGCACGGGCCTGAGCGCGAGCTGCTGCGTCTTCGGTTGCAGTCAGGCGAGCTTCGGTTTCTTTGGTAACGCTGCTGCAACCGGTAGCCAGAACTGCGGCCAGAGCCAGAGCAGAGAATTTCAGAACGTTGTTCATCGTGTTCCCCTTGGGGTAAGTTTTTTGCTTGTTGAAGCCAAATCCCGAACCCGGAAAATGACCGGCGTACATACTACCTGTAACTTTTAGTAAGTAAACGTACGGGAAGCAAGGCCGCCGGTTTTTTTCATGTTCAACGGGCCTGTCGGTAATTAACCGAGCGCGCGATGTTGGTTGTTTATTGAGCAGGTACGACAAGGCGAATGAGTACCGAACGATCAGGATAATTGGGTAGGGGCTGTGCCTGTTCCGAGCAGAACGGATTTTGCCTTGCCCTTTATCCTCTAGAATGGCTTTATATCCTATTGTTACCGGATGTACGCAGGCCACAATGGCTGGATGTCGATGTCCGACCCAATCGAGAGGAGTAGTAATGAGCGAGCCACTGTCCATTCACCATGACCTTGCCGGTCACCAGTTCGAGACCACAGTGGATGGTGATCGCGCTTACCTCTCTTATATGGATCTGGGTAAGCAGACGCTGGATATCTATCGGACTTTCGTCCCCAACTCGCTGCGTGGTCGCGGTATCGCCGCGGCCCTTACCGGTGCCGCGCTCGATTACGCCGAGCGCATGGGCTATACGGTGATTCCATCCTGCTCCTATGTGGAGCGTTACATGGCGCGCCGCGAGGGTTCCACCGAGCAGAGCTGAAGCAAAGGCTGCAAGCAAAACGCCGGGCAGATGCCCGGCGTTTTCATTGCTGTCGACTCAACCGCGCTGGCGCTTGGGCAGTACGTCCTTGAGCTTGATGTGCATGGAGCGCAAGGTCTTTTCGGTGCTCTCCCAGTCGATGCAGGCGTCGGTGATCGACACGCCGTACTTGAGCTGCTGCAGATCTTTCGGGATCGACTGGCTGCCCCAGCCCAGGTGGCTCTCGACCATCAGGCCAACGATCGATTGGTTGCCTTCGAGGATCTGGTTGGCGACGTTGTCCATCACCAGTGGCTGCAGAGCCGGATCCTTGTTGGAGTTGGCGTGGCTGCAGTCGACCATGATGTTCGGCTTGATGCTGGCCTTCTTCAATTCCTGTTCGCAGACGGCCACGCTTACCGAGTCGTAATTCGGCTTGCCGTTACCACCGCGCAGCACCACATGGCCGTAGGCATTGCCCTTGGTGGTGACGATGGACACACCGCCTTGCTGATTGATACCCAGGAAGCGGTGCGGGCTGGAAACCGATTGCAGGGCGTTGATGGCAACGGTCAGGCCGCCGTCGGTGCCGTTCTTGAAGCCCACGGCCGACGACAGGCCCGAGGCCATTTCGCGGTGGGTCTGGGATTCGGTGGTACGCGCGCCGATGGCGGACCAACTGATCAGATCCTGCAGGTACTGCGGCGAGATCGGATCCAGCGCTTCGGTAGCGGTGGGCAACCCCATTTCCGCGAGATCGAGCAGCAGCTTGCGGCCGATGTGCAGGCCATCCTGGATCTTGAACGAGTCATCGAGGTACGGATCGTTGATCAGGCCTTTCCAGCCGACGGTGGTACGCGGCTTTTCGAAGTACACACGCATGACCAGATAGAGCGTGTCGGATACTTCCTCAGCCAGTACTTTCAGGCGCTCGGCGTATTCATGAGCAGCCTTGATGTCGTGGATGGAGCAGGGGCCGACGACCACGAACAGGCGGTGATCCTTGCCGTCGAGGATGTCGCGCACGACCTGGCGGCCGGCGGAAACCGTGCGCTGCGCGCTTTCGGTCAGCGGAATCTCGAGCTTGATCTGTTCCGGGGTGATCAGGGTTTCGTTGGAGGCGACGTTAAGGTCGTTAATCGGTAAATCAGCCATCGTGCTTTTCATCAGTTGCGTCATCGGGTCACGGAAGCCGGCCGCCAGCGATCCCCGTGCAGCGGGCACAGCGGTATGGGCACAGCGGGGAAGCGGAACCTTAGCGCGTTAGCGCCTGGCTAGACAATGATATTTAGGGCGTGAGAGTGGTAAAGCTATCGGTATGCTGCTCCCTGCCACTCTTTTGCGGTGTCCTCCAGAGGCAGCGCCTAAGCGACTTGTCGTTCGTGCTGCTTGCGGTAGTCCGATGCGGTGGCCCGGTGTCGTGCCCGCTGAAGGCGATGCTGACGGACTGCTGACTGCTCCAGGCGGGCCAGAATAGGATCCCCGCTCACTCGGTAGCGGAATATGCGGCTCGGCTGCGGCGCCTTGACAGAGGGGACGCGTCGAGTGACATGCTCTGCGTAACGATACTCCATCGGTAAATCACGCCATGACGAAGAAGCCGACGCATGAACGACCACTGCAGCTGGCAGCAAATCGATATTGCCTCGCCGGGTATGACGAGCGATCTGGAGTTGTCCGATTTCGATGCCGATCAGCAGCTGCTGAGTCTGCCGGGTACCTCGCTGGTGATTTTCACCAGCCAGGGTTGTGCCGCATGCCGCTACGCCCGTGAACGATTGCCCAGGCTATCGCTGCCCGTCGAGCGGCTGGCATGGATCGATGCAGGTGCCAATGGCGGCCTGGTTCGGCGCTACGAGGTCTTTCATCTGCCTGCATTGTTCGTCGTGCGCGACGGCCAGTTCCTAGGGGCTCTGCATAGTCGTCTGGCGCCGCTCGATCTCGAAAGAGCCCTGGCCAGTGTGCTGGCTCGTCCACCCGAGGAACTGCCCTGAGCCTTGCGGGAGCCGCGGCTTCGCAGCGAGTGGTGGAGTCGCGTGATTTGGTGCGATGGCCATGATCGAATCCCCTTCCCGAGGCCGGATCTCCTATGCGGACTTTGGCTTTGGGTTGTATATGGCCATCGCCTGACTGCCAGTGTTTTCGTTGACTTTTGGATGACGCTGCTAAGCTCAAGCGAGGCTCCGCCGTGTCGGCAGTCGAGGAGGCCGTATGATTCGTTCGATTCTTTATGCAACCGATCTCGGTCTTTACGCACCCTACGTCCTGCAGCACGCGCTAGCGCTGGCGCGCAGTTTCAATGCTCGTTTGTATGTGGTGCATGTGGTGGAACCGATGGGGTTGTTCGCCGAGTCGGTCTTGCAAACCTATGTCGACGAGGCGCGCCTCAAGGAATTGCGCAGCACGGGGCTGGAAACCGTGATGAATAGCATCGAACTGCGGGTGCTCGAAGGATTTCGCGACGAGTTGGGGGAAAACCGCGACGACCTCGATCTGATCGGCTCGGTGCGGGTGCTGCGGGGCGATCCACCACTGGCCATTCTCGAAGAAGCGCAGAAACTCGGTGTGGATTTGCTGGTCGTAGGCAGTCACAGCCATGGTGCCGCGTTGGAGGTACCGATGGGCAGGACGGCGTCGAGGTTGCTGCAGTTATCCGATGTACCAGTCTACCTGGTACCCATGTTGCAACACCGTTCCCGTCACGAATGATCGCTACACAACCCAGATAAAAAATCTATATTTACCGTCTGAACCATTAATATGGTTATATACCGGTTCGACGATCAGGCTGCCTATCCGCTTTGAGGGATTTCTATGAAGCTTCAGCAACTGCGCTACATCTGGGAAGTCGCGCACCATGACCTCAACGTCTCAGCCACGGCGCAGAGCCTTTATACCTCGCAGCCAGGTATCAGCAAGCAGATCCGTTTGCTCGAAGACGAGTTGGGTGTGGAAGTGTTCGCCCGCAGCGGTAAGCACCTGACGCGAGTGACGCCGGCGGGTGAGCGCATCATAACCACGGCAGGTGAAATCCTGCGCAAGGTTGAAAGCATCAAGCAGATCGCCCAGGAATTCTCCAATGAGAAGAAGGGCACCCTGTCCATCGCTACCACTCACACCCAGGCACGTTATGCGCTGCCGCCAGTGATCAGCAGCTTCATCAAGCAGTACCCGGACGTTGCCCTGCACATGCACCAGGGCACGCCGACGCAGATTTCCGAAATGGCCGCCGACGGCACCGTGGACTTTGCCATCGCCACCGAAGGCCTGGAGCTGTTCAACGATCTGGTGATGATGCCTTGCTACCGTTGGAACCGTTGCGTGATCGTGCCCCAGGGCCATCCGCTGGCCAAGCTGCCGAAGTTGACGCTGGAAGCCCTGGCCGAGCACGAAATCGTCACCTACACCTTCGGTTTCACCGGCCGCTCCAAGCTCGATGAAGCCTTCAATCACCGTGGTCTCACGCCCAAGGTCGTGTTCACCGCGGCGGATGCCGACGTGATCAAGACTTACGTGCGTCTTGGTCTCGGTGTGGGCATCGTGGCCAAGATGGCCGTCGACCCGGCCCTGGATCCGGATCTGGTGGTGCTCGATGCCAGCGAGCTGTTCGAGTCTAGCGTGACCAAGATCGGCTTCCGCCGTGGCACTTTCCTGCGCGGTTTCATGTGCGACTTCATCGAGAAGTTCGCCCCGCACCTGACCCGTGAGGTGCTGGCCAAGGCCGTGCAATGTCACAACAAGGTCGAGTTGGAAGAACTGTTCAAGGACGTGGAGCTGCCGCTGCACTGACAACATTAGCGGCAAGCTGCAAGCCACAAGCGGCAAGTAGAAGCATGGGGTCACGAGGCCTCTGACTTGCAGCTTGTAGCTTGATTCAATGGCTCAGGTGCAGACCGCATTCACGGTTGTCTTCACCCTTGGTTGGGTCGAAGTAGTCGAAGTTGTTCGGCAGGCCGTGGGCGGTGAGGTATTGATACAGATCCTTGGATGACCAGTGCAGCAACGGCGCGACCTTTATCAGGCCGTCCGGGTTGATGCTCACCGGCTGCATCTGCGCGCGCACGGCGGTGTCGGTGGCGCGCAGCGCGGTGAACCAGACGCTCGGCGCGGTTTCGCGCAGGGCGCGGGCGAAGGGCTCCAGTTTGACCTCTTCGGTGAAGGCGGCATGGCGCGGATCGTCCAGTGCTGGCGTCGGGCCGTCGATGGCCTCACGGTGGGCACGGCTGCGCTTGGGCAGGTAGGTGATCAGGTTCAGACCGAGCTGACTCGTGACCTCATCGGCGAACTTGTAGGTGGCTTCGGTGTTGTAGCCGCTGTCCATCCACACGATCGGGATGTCGGCCTTGGCCTGGCTGACCATATGCAGGATGACCGCCTCGAACGGGCGGAAGTTGGTCGTGCAGATCGCCGGTTTGCCCAGGCCGATCGCCCATTCGATCAGCTTCTCCGGCTGGTTGGCGAATTCGGCGTTGAGGGTGTCCAGATCGAGATCCATGGCAGGCTCCAGGGCATATGCGTGAGGAGGGCGATGGTAGCAAATCTGCGTGGCTGCAGGGGCTGCCGTATCGTCAAAGCGGCGCGGCTTCTGTAGAGTTGCCGCCAACTTTAAAGCCCAACCTAGGAGTGTGCCGTGGAAATTGCTTGCCTTGATCTGGAAGGTGTACTGGTTCCCGAGATCTGGATCGCCTTTGCGGAAAAGACCGGAATCGAATCCCTCAAGGCGACCACCCGAGACATTCCCGATTACGACGTGCTGATGAAGCAGCGTCTGCGAATCCTCGACGAGCATGGCCTGAAGCTATCGGATATCCAGGAAGTGATCGCCACGCTGGAGCCGCTCGACGGCGCCGTCGAATTCGTCGACTGGCTGCGCGAACGCTTTCAGGTGGTAATCCTGTCAGACACCTTCTATGAGTTCTCCCAGCCGCTGATGCGCCAGTTGGGCTTTCCGACGCTGCTGTGCCATCGGTTGATCACCGACGATACCGACCGTGTGGTGGATTATCAGCTGCGCCAGAAGGATCCCAAGCGTCAGTCGGTATTGGCCTTCAAGAGCCTCTACTATCGCGTGATCGCTGCCGGCGATTCGTACAACGACACCACCATGCTCAGCGAAGCCCACGCTGGCATCCTGTTCCATGCGCCGGAAAACGTGATTCGCGAATTCCCGCAGTTTCCGGCCGTGCACACTTACGCAGACCTCAAGGTCGAGTTCCTGAAGGCCTCTAATCGTCAGTTGAGTCTTTAGGAGGCTTCGCCGCAGCGCTGTCGCGCAGCAAACAGGTCGATGTAGACAGAGTAGGATGGGTGCTAACCCATCAATTGCGATGGGTTAGCACCTACGCGGCCCGCCCCATCCTACATTTTTTAACCTCCTGTAAATCAATTGGTTACTTGATGTTTTGAGAGGAAGACTGCTGCCGACTGTGTCGGCAGCAGGGCAGGGCTCAGATCTCTGTGGCCGGGATATGGCCGAACAGTTCCTGAGAGAAGCGCATACGCTCTTCGGCGTTCTCCTGGATGCCTTTGGCAGCCAGCTCTTCCAGGCGTGCTTCCACCGCATGGGTACGGTGGGTCAGGCCGCAATCGTTGGCGATCTGAATGTTCAGGCCGGGGCGGGCGTTGAGCTCGAGAATAAGTGGGCCCTTCTCCTGATCCAGCACCATGTCCACGCCAATATAGCCGAGGCCGCATAGCTCGTAGCAGCCAGCGGCGAGCCTCATGAAACCATCCCAGTTCGGCAGTTGCACGCCGTCCACCGCATTGGTGGTATCGGGGTGTTTGCTGATCTTGTTGTTCAGCCAGGTGCCGCGCAGGGTCACACCAGTGGCCAGATCCACACCAACGCCAATGGCGCCCTGGTGCAGGTTCGCCTTGCCGCCCGACTGTCGGGTTGGCAAACGCAGCATGGCCATCACCGGATAACCCATCAGCACGATGATGCGAATGTCCGGCACGCCTTCGTAGCTGATGCTCTTGAAGATGGTGTCCGGGGTTACCCGGTATTCGATCAGCGCACGATCCCGGTGCCCGCCCAGGGAGTACAGACCCGAGAGAATGCTGGAAATCTGTTGTTCGATTTCGGAGTGGCTGACGATCTTGCCCGATACCGTCTTGAAACGATCCTCGAAACGGTCGGCGATCACCAGGATGCCGTCACCGCCAGCGCCCTGGGCCGGCTTGACGACGAAATCGCTGCGCTCGCCGATGATCTTGTCGAGGGTGTCGATTTCCTTTTCCGTGGAGATCACCCCATACATTTCCGGCACGTGGATGCCGGCTTCGATGGCGCGCTCCTTGGTGATGATCTTGTCGTCGACGATCGGGTACAGGTGCCGTTTGTTGTACTTCAGCACGTAGTCCGCGTTGCGTCGGTTGATACCCATGATGCCTTTGGCTTCAAGGGCCTTCCAGGTTTTCCAGAGACCTAGCATTGGCTCAATCCTTCAGGAAGGCTTTGAAGCGGAACAGTTCGGTCAGGCGGTAGCCGCGGTAGCGACCCATCGCCAGCATGAAGCCCACCAGAATCAGCAGAATCGCCGGGAAGGTGAAGACGAAGTAGACCAGTTCCGGCACGCTCATCAGCAGGTGCGCCAGCGTCGCGGCGACCAGGGTGCCGATGGCCACCTTGAAGGCATGGCTACCGCCACGTTCTTCCCAGGTGATCGACAGGCGTTCGATGGTCATGGTCAGGATCACCATCGGGAACAGCGCTACGGACAGGCCACGTTCGAGGCCCAGCTTGTGGCTGAACAGGCTGATGGTGGCGATCAGCACGACCACGAAGGTCAGTACCACCGACAGGCGCGGCAGCATCTGTAGCTTCAGGTGTTCCAGGTAGGAGCGTAGCGACAGGCCGAGTGCGGTGATCACCGTGAACAGGAAGATACCGAAGCCCAACTGAGTCTCGCGAAAGGCCAGGGCGATCAGCACCGGGGTGAAGGTGCCCAGGGTCTGCAGGCCGCCGAGGTTGCGCAGGATCAGGATGACCAGCACGCCGATGGGGATCATCACCATGATCATGAAGGTTTGCTGGGTCTGCAGTGGCAGGCCGTACAGCGAGTACTCGAGGAAGTCGGCGTCGGTGTTCTCGTCGGTCAACTGAGCGAGGCGGATGGCGTTCATCTCGCTGTTGTTGAGGGTGAAGGTAGTGGTCGCCTGGCGACCACCATCGAGGGTGATCAGCGGCTCGTCACCTGTCCACCAGACCAGGCGGTCGTTCGGCAGACCCTGCTCGCCGCTTTCCGGGTTGAAATACAGCCAGCGGTCGCCGTTGAAGCTGCGCAGCCACAACTCCGGGCTCTGCTGGATGTCGGCGGCCAGGCGAATGGTGTGCACGCGTTCCATCGGCACGTGGGCGATCGATAGCAGCAGTTCGATCGCTTGCGCCTTGTTCGGCGTCGAGGCGTCGCCGCCGAGCAGCAGCTTGGCGTTGTCGTCGTTGCTGTTGTTGACCCGTTTGATGGTTTCGCTGATGAAGGTCTCGACATCGGCCGAGTGCTGGCGAATCGGCGCCAGCAGGGCTTCGGCGGCGATCTTCTCGGGGCCTTCTACCGGGATGCTGTCGCGGAAGATCGGGCCTTTGGCCTTGGCCTGTTCGCCGCTGTAGCGCTTGGTCAGCACCAGGCGGTAGTAGAGCGTCTGCTTGCCATTGGCGCGGCGTGCCGACCAAGTCACCTTGCGGTTGCTGTCGGCACGGTTGATGCTCACACCGTAGTTATTGGAGATGAAACTTTCATTGAGGCTGACGTAATCCTGGTTCAGCGGCGGTACGAACATCTGCAGCTTGATCGGGTCGCGGCCGTTGGCCTGGAATTCGACACGGGTGTCGATGTTCCACAGGTCGTCGGTTTCGTCACTGCTGACCGGAATGCCAAGGACAAAGATCTGATAGGCCGTAATCGCGATCCCCAGGCTCACCAGGATGGTGATCAGGATTTTCAGATGCAGGTTAAGAGAGCGCATGGGGATTACTCGCCGGATTTTGCGGTGGTACAGGCAGGTTTCCCTGCTGCGTATTTTAAGCTGGGGTCGACCAGTGCATCGAAGCGCTTGAGCGCGTCGGAGCCGATCAAAAGTGGGTATTGGAAGGCGCTGCGATCGGTAAGGTTCACTTCGATCTGGCGCCTGGCGCCGCCCATGCACACATCCAGCTCGACTACCGGGCGTGCGGTGTAGGTTTTCTCTTCTTCCGGATCGAAATCGCCGGAGCGACGCTTGATCTTGCTGATGCGCGCCAGCGGCCGCTCGATCGGATGGGCATGGGCATCGTCGATGGCCAGGTAGAAGCGTACCCAGCGTTCGCCATCACGCTCGAAGCGTTCGATGTCACGAGCGCTGAGCGAAGCGGTCTGGGCGCCGGTATCGAGTTTGGCGGCCACGATCACGTCGAGGTCGAGGCTCACGTATTCGTTCAGGCCATAAATGGTCTTGTCGGCCGCAGCCGCGAGACCGGGCAGGAGCGATAGGCAGAAAAGCAGGGGGAAGGTTTTGAGTCTCATAAATCCTGTCGGGTGGATCGCGATCGGTAGAGCGAATCTCGGGCCGGGGCCGCCATTCGCTGGCATGGAGTCTAGCAGGCGCCCCGGGACGTCCCCTCCAGGCATTGAATGGCGCGCATTCTAACATGGGGTTTTTCCATGGTGACAGACGGTTGTCTGCCTTTGTGTATCTGCTTTTCTGGTTATCGTAGTTGCAGCGAGAATGGTTATATTGTCGACAATGTTGTTTTTAATTTGTGTTTATTTGGCTTTTTGCCTATGGTTTCAGGCAAATTACTAGCGGTGTGTCGACAATATGCAAGAGCCCAGTGTGCTTGTCCTGGCTGCCGAGCAAGATGCGGAAACCCGCTCCGAACACGTATTTCGCCGTATCCAGGCGGCTATCGTGAAAGGCGAGATCGCCCCAGGCAGCAAGATTTCCGAGCCGGAGTTGGCGCGTACCTATGGCATCAGTCGTGGCCCGCTGCGTGAGGCGATCCATCGCCTGGAAGGGCAGCGCCTGCTGGTGCGCATTCCTCATGTCGGGGCACGGGTGGTATCGCTCGATCGTGAGGAACTGATCGAACTGTACGAGATTCGCGAATCCCTCGAAGGGATGGCCTGCAAGCTGGCGGCCGAGCGCATGACCCAGGCCGAGATCGATGATCTGCGCCGGGTGCTCGACACCCATGAGCGTGACGAAGCCTTCCAGGCTGGCGTGGGTTACTACCAGCAGGAAGGCGATTTCGATTTTCACTATCGGATCATCCAGGGCAGTGGTAACCGTACCCTGGTGAAGATGCTCTGCGGCGAGCTCTATCAACTGGTGCGCATGTACCGCATTCAGTTCTCGGCGATAACGCCCAATCGTCCGCGTCAGGCCTTTGCCGAACATCACCGCATTCTTGATGCCATCGCCGATCGTGATGGCGAACTGGCCGAATTGCTGATGCGCCGACATATCGGCGCATCCAAGCGCAACATCGAGCGCCACTACCAGAGCGCCCATCCCACCACCGTCAAGACCCGAGGCAAGTCATGAGTCAGAGTACGCCAGGCCAGCGCTTTCGCGATGCGGTCGCCAACGAGCAGCCGTTGCAAGTCGTCGGCGCCATCAATGCCAACCATGCGTTGTTGGCCAAGCGCGCCGGTTTCAAGGCTATTTATCTTTCGGGTGGTGGCGTGGCGGCTGGCTCCCTGGGAGTACCGGATCTGGGCATCACCGGGCTGGATGACGTGCTCACCGACGTGCGTCGCATCACCGATGTCTGCGATCTGCCGCTGCTGGTCGATGTCGACACCGGCTTCGGCAGTTCGGCATTCAATGTGGCGCGCACCGTCAGGTCGATGATCAAGTTCGGCGCCGCCGCGATCCATATCGAGGATCAGGTCGGTGCCAAGCGCTGTGGCCATCGGCCGAACAAGGAGATCGTTTCCCTGCAGGAAATGGTCGACCGCATCAAGGCCGCCGTCGATGCGCGTACCGATGACAGTTTCGTGATCATGGCGCGCACCGACGCCCTGGCCGTGGAGGGACTCGACGCCGCTCTGGATCGGGCCGCGGCCTGTGTCGAAGCGGGCGCCGATATGGTTTTTCCGGAAGCGATCACCGAACTGCAGATGTACAAGACCTTCGCCGCGCGGGTGAGGGCGCCGATTCTCGCCAATATCACCGAGTTCGGCGCTACGCCGCTGTTCACCACCGACGAACTGGCCGCGGTCGATGTCGGCCTGGTGCTGTATCCGCTGTCGGCATTCCGCGCCATGAACAAGGCCGCGGAAAACGTCTACACCGCGATTCGCCGCGATGGCACGCAGAAGAACGTGGTCGACAGCATGCAGACCCGTATGGAGCTTTACGAACGTATCGACTACCACGCCTTCGAGCAGCGCCTCGATGCGCTGTTCGCGCAGAAGAACGGCTGAACCGATGCTGGTCTCATCGCTGGCAAGCCAGCTCCTACAGGCATAAAGCCCTCTCGTAGGAGCCGGCCTTGCCGGCGATGGCTCCGGCATATACGCCTCGAAGTGGCTGGATAGACATCTATAACAAATCCAAAAAAGGAGAAAACCCATGGCTGAAGCAAAAGTGTTGAGTGGCGCAGGCCTGCGTGGCCAGGTCGCCGGGCAGACCGAGTTGTGCACCGTGGGCAAGACCGGTGCCGGGTTGACCTATCGGGGTTATGACGTGCGTGAGCTGGCGGCGGGGGCGATCTTCGAAGAGGTTGCCTACCTGCTGCTGTATGGCGAGTTGCCCAACCAGGCGCAGCTGGATGGGTACCTGAAGAAGCTGCAGGGTCAGCGTGATCTGCCCACAGTGCTCAAGGAAGTGCTGGAGCGTATCCCGAAAGATGCTCATCCCATGGATGTGATGCGCACCGGTGCCTCGGTGCTGGGTAACCTCGAGCCCGAGACGAGCTTCGAGCAGCAGCGCGACAAGGCCGATCGGTTGCTCGGCGCCTTTCCCGCGATCATGACTTACTGGTATCGCTTCAGCCATGAAGGCCAGCGCATCGATTGCAACAGCATTGAACCGACCATTGGCGGTCACTTCCTGGCGCTGCTGCATGGCAAGAAGCCCAGCGAGCTGCACGTCAAGGTGATGAACGTGTCGCTGATTCTCTACGCCGAGCATGAATTCAATGCCTCGACGTTCACTGCGCGGGTTTGCGCCTCGACGCTCAGCGACATCTTTTCCTGCGTCACCGCGGCCATCGGCTCTCTGCGCGGACCGCTGCATGGCGGTGCCAACGAGGCGGCGATGGAGATGATCGAGAAATTCGCCTCGGCCGAAGAAGCCTCCGCCGGCACCCTGGCGATGCTGGAACGCAAGGACAAGATCATGGGTTTCGGCCATGCGATCTACAAGGAATCCGATCCGCGCAACGAGGTGATCAAGGGCTGGAGTCGCAAGCTCGCCGACGAAGTGGGCGACACGGTGCTATTTCCGGTGTCCGAGGCCATCGACCGGGTCATGTGGGAGCAGAAGAAGCTGTTCCCCAATGCCGACTTCTACCATGCCTCGGCGTATCACTTCATGGGCATTCCGACCAAGCTGTTCACACCGATCTTCGTCTGCTCGCGGGTTTCCGGCTGGACGGCCCATGTGTTCGAGCAACGAGCGAACAACCGCATCATCCGCCCGAGTGCGGAGTACACCGGCGTCGAGCAGCGTCCGTTCGTGGCGCTGGATCAGCGCTGAAGCAACGCACGCGGTCCACTTCGGTGGTGCCGCGACACCCATAAAGAGCGCTGCCGGCTCGAACGGCGCGCCAGCTACTCCACCGTGATCGAGTTTCGTGCCATGACCCTGACCATGAACAGCGCCAACCGCAAGCCGTTACCCGGCACCTCGCTGGACTTCTTCGATACCCGTGCTGCGGTCGATGCCATCCAGCCCGGTGCCTACGCCACGCTGCCCTATACCTCGCGGGTGCTGGCGGAAAATCTGGTGCGTCGCTGCGGCCCGGCGACTCTGCGCGACTCGCTCAGGCAACTGATCGAGCGGCGTCGTGACCTGGATTTTCCCTGGTTCCCGGCGCGAGTGGTGTGCCATGACATCCTCGGTCAGACCGCGCTGGTCGACCTGGCCGGCCTGCGCGACGCCATTGCCGACAAGGGTGGCGATCCCGCCCAGGTCAATCCGGTGGTGCCGACCCAGTTGATCGTCGACCATTCACTGGCCGTGGAATGCGGCGGTTTCGACCCGGATGCCTTCGCCAAGAACCGCGCCATCGAGGATCGCCGCAACGAGGATCGCTTCCACTTCATCGAGTGGACGAAGAAGGCCTTCAAGAACGTCGACGTGATCCCGCCGGGCAACGGCATCATGCACCAGATCAACCTGGAGAAGATGTCGCCGGTGGTGCAGGTGCAGCAGGGCGTGGCCTTTCCCGACACCTGCGTCGGCACCGACAGCCACACCCCGCATGTCGATGCCCTGGGGGTGATCGCCATCGGTGTCGGTGGCCTGGAGGCGGAGAGCGTGATGCTTGGCCGTGCCTCGTGGATGCGCCTGCCCGATATCATCGGCGTCGAGCTTACCGGCCGGCCGCAGCCGGGTATCACCGCCACCGACGTGGTGCTGGCGCTCACCGAATACCTGCGCCAGGCCAGGGTGGTCGGCGCCTATCTGGAATTCTTCGGCGAAGGGGCGGCGGCGCTGACCCTGGGCGACCGCGCGACCATCTCCAACATGACTCCGGAGTTCGGCGCCACGGCGGCGATGTTCGCCATCGACCAGCAAACCATCGACTACCTCAGGCTGACCGGTCGTGAGGATGAGCAGGTTCGCCTGGTAGAAACCTACGCCAAGGCTACCGGCTTGTGGGCGGACGACCTGGCCAGCGCCGAGTACGAGCGGCTGCTGAGCTTCGATCTGTCCAGCGTGGTACGCAACATGGCCGGCCCGTCCAACCCGCACAAGCGTCTGCCGACCTCGGCGCTGGCCGAGCGCGGCATCGCCGGTGCCTGGGAAGAGGTGCCCGGGCAGATGCCCGACGGCGCGGTGATCATCGCCGCGATCACCAGTTGCACCAACACCAGCAACCCGCGCAACGTGATCGCCGCCGGGCTGCTGGCGAAAAAGGCCAATCAACTGGGCCTGCTGCGCAAACCCTGGGTCAAGTCGTCCCTGGCGCCGGGTTCACGGGCCGTGCAGCTGTACCTGGAGGCCGCCGGCCTGCTGCCCGAACTGGAAAAGCTCGGCTTCGGCATCGTCGCCTTCGCCTGCACCACCTGCAACGGCATGAGCGGTGCGCTGGATCCGGCGATCCAGCAGGAAATCATCGAGCGCGACCTGTATACCACCGCCGTGCTGTCGGGCAACCGCAATTTCGATGGGCGCATCCACCCCTACGCCAGGCAGGCGTTCCTGGCCTCGCCGCCGCTGGTGATCGCCTACGCCATCGCCGGCACCATCCGCTTCGACATCGAGAAGGATGTGCTCGGCGTGGTCGACGGGCGGGAAATTCGTCTCAAGGATATCTGGCCGGCGGACGAGGAAATCGACGCCGTGGTGGCGTCCAGCGTCAAGCCGGAACAGTTCCACAAGGTCTACTTCCCGATGTTCGCCGTGCAGTCCGACAACGGCGAGCGCATCAGTCCGCTGTATGACTGGCGGCCGATGAGCACCTACATTCGGCGTCCGCCTTATTGGGATGAAGAGGGGGAAGGTGCATTGGCTGGCGAGCGCACGCTCAAGGGCATGCGCCCGCTGGCGGTGCTGCCGGACAACATCACCACCGACCACCTGTCGCCGTCCAACGCCATCCTCGCCGACAGCGCCGCTGGCGAATACCTGGCGAAAATGGGCTTGCCGGAAGAGGACTTCAACTCCTACGCCACCCACCGTGGCGACCATTTGACCGCCCAGCGCGCCACCTTCGCCAACCCGCAACTGGTCAACGAAATGGCCGTGGTCGATGGCCAGGTGCGCAAAGGCTCGCTGACCCGGTTGGAACCGGAGGGGAAGGTGGTGCGGATGTGGGAGGGCATCGAGACCTACATGCAGCGCAAGCAGCCGCTGATCATCGTCGCTGGCGCCGACTACGGTCAGGGCTCGTCCCGTGACTGGGCGGCCAAGGGCGTGCGCCTGGCCGGTGTGGAGGCCATTGCGGCTGAAGGCTTCGAGCGCATCCACCGTACCAACCTGATCGGCATGGGCGTGCTGCCGCTGGAGTTCAAACCCGGCACCACGCGCCTGACCCTGGGCATCGACGGCAGTGAAACCTTCGATGTGCTCGGCGCCCGCACGCCGCGCACCGATCTGACCCTGGTCATCCATCGGCGCAACGGCGAGACCCTCGAAGTCCCCATGACCTGCCGACTGGATACCGCCGAGGAGGTGTCGATATACGAGGCCGGTGGTGTGCTGCAACGTTTCGCCCAGGATTTTCTGGAAGCGGGTGCCGATGTTTCGCAAAAGGTGGCTGGTTAAGCCGTTTTCGTTTAACGATCAGGTATTCATCGATGGCTTATGCACCTCAAATCAAGATTCCCGCTACCTACATGCGCGGCGGCACCAGCAAGGGCGTGTTCTTCCGTCTCGACGATCTGCCCGAGCGCTGCCAGGTGCCCGGCGCCGCCCGCGATGCATTGCTGCTGCGGGTGATCGGCAGCCCCGACCCCTATGGCAAGCAGATCGACGGCATGGGCGGCGCCACCTCCAGCACCAGCAAGGCGGTGATCCTGTCGCGCAGCAGCCGATCCGGGCACGATGTCGACTACCTGTTCGGCCAGGTTTCCATCGACAAGGCCTTCGTCGACTGGAGCGGCAACTGCGGCAACCTGTCAGCCGCTGTGGGTTCCTTCGCCATCCAGGCCGGGCTGGTCGACGCCGGGCGTATCCCCCGCGACGGCATCTGTACGGTGCGGATCTGGCAGGCCAATATTGGCAAGAGCATCGTCGCCCATATACCGATCAGCGCCGGCGCCGTGCAGGAAACCGGTGATTTCGAACTCGATGGCGTGACCTTTGCCGCCGCCGAGGTGCAGCTGGAGTTTCTCGATCCGGCCGATGCGCAGGAAGACGAGGGCGGGGCCATGTTCCCCACCGGCAATCTGGTCGATGAGCTGGCCGTTCCCGGTGTCGGTACCTTCAAGGCCACGCTGATCAATGCGGGTATCGCCACTATCTTTATCAACGCCGAGGACGTCGGTTACATCGGCACCGAGCTGCAGGACGTCATCAACGGCGATCCCGAGGCGCTGGCCCGGTTCGAGGCGATCCGCGCCCATGGCGCCTTGCGCATGGGCCTGATCAAGACTCTCGACGAGGCGCAGAGCCGCCAGCACACGCCCAAGGTGGCCTTCGTCGCGCCGCCGAAGCCTTACCTGTCGTCCAGCGGCAAGCCGGTGGAGGCCGAGAACATCGATCTGTTGGTACGGGCGCTGTCCATGGGCAAGTTGCACCACGCCATGATGGGCACCGCGGCGGTGGCCATCGGCACGGCTGCGGCCATTCCCGGCACCCTGGTCAATCTGGCGGCGGGTGGCGGTGAGCGCAGCGCGGTGCGTTTCGGTCACCCCTCGGGCACCCTGCGGGTTGGCGCCGAAGCCCGTCGCGGCGGCGGGCAATGGACGGTGACCAAGGCGATCATGAGCCGCAGTGCACGGGTGCTGATGGAAGGCTGGGTGAGGGTGCCTGCCGATTCCTTCTGATTTTCGATAACGAAGCCCCTCCCATTGGAGAGTGGGCGCATTACCGGTTTGCCTGGCAACAGCAATCCTACGTAAAAAGGACGATTTCATGAGTAGCAATACCGACCGTAACGAGCGACCGGACTACGACAGCGTGCTGCAGCAGGTCGCCGACTACGTGCTGACCTACCGGGTCGAGTCCCGCGAGGCGCTGGATACGGCGCGCAACTGCCTGATGGACACCCTGGGCTGCGGCCTGCTGTCGCTGCGCTTCCCCGAGTGCACCAAGCATCTGGGGCCGATCGTCGAAGGCACCGTGGTGCCCCATGGCGCCCGGGTGCCGGGCACCAGCTATCGGCTCGATCCGGTCAAGGCTGCATGGGACATCGGCTGCATCATCCGTTGGCTGGATTACAACGACTGCTGGCTGGCCGCCGAATGGGGCCATCCCTCGGACAACCTCGGCGGCATTCTGGCCGTGGCCGATCATCTGTCACAGCTGCGGGTTTCCCGTGGTGAAGCGCCGCTGCTGATGCGCGAGGTGCTCGAGGCCATGGTCATGGCCCACGAAATCCAGGGCGTGTTTGCGCTGGAGAACTCCTTCAACCGTGTCGGTCTCGACCATGTGATCCTGGTCAAGGTCGCCTCCACGGCAGTCTGCGCCAAGCTCATGGGCGCCAGCCGCGAGCAGTTGCTGTCGGCGCTGTCCCACGCCTTCGTCGATGGCCAGGCGCTGCGCACCTATCGTCACGCCCCGAATGCCGGCTCGCGCAAGTCCTGGGCGGCGGGTGATGCCACCAGTCGGGCGGTGCGTCTGGCCGATATCGCCCTGCGCGACGAGATGGGCATTCCCGGTGTGCTGTCGGCGCCGCAGTGGGGGTTCTACGATGTCGCCTTCAGCCATACCAACAAGGATCTGGCGAGCAAGCCCGAGGATAAGCGTGTTTTCAGCTTTTCCCAGGGCTTCGGCAGCTACGTGATGGAAAACGTGCTGTTCAAGATCAGTTTCCCGGCCGAGTTCCATGCGCAGACGGCGGTGGAGGCGGCGGTGATCCTGCATCCGCAGATTCGCGAGCGCCTGGATGACATCGCACGCATCGAGATCACCACCCACGAGTCGGCGATTCGCATCATTTCCAAGTCCGGGCCCATGGCCAATTCGGCGGATCGTGACCATTGCCTACAGTACATGATCGCCGTGCCGCTGCTGACCGGCGGCCTGGTCGCCGAGCATTACGAGGATGGCTTCCACGCTGCCCATCCGCAGATCGATCGTCTGCGCGAGAAGATGGAAGTGGTCGAGGAGCCCCGTTATTCTCGGGAGTACTTGGAGGCCGACAAGCGCTCCATCGCCAACGCCATTCAGGTGTTCTTCAACGATGGCTCCTCGACCGAGAAAGTCGAAGTCGAGTATCCGGTTGGGCACCGCCGGCGCCGCGCCGAAGGCATCCCGCTACTGGAGGACAAGTTCAAGGCCAACCTGGCCACGCGCTTCACCGCGTCGCGCAGCGCCCGCATCTTTGCGCTGTGCAAGGACGCTCAGGCGCTGGAGGGCACCGCGGTACATCGCTTCATGGATTTGTTCGTGCTCTGACGTCGCGTGCCGGAGCGACTCAGTGTTGAGTCGCCCCCAACAGCAAACCGCCGGCGCCCATGAAAAAGGCGCCGGTGGTGCGGTTCAGGCGTTGCGCGCCGCGGCTGGTGCGGATGAACCGGCGAATCTGCCGGCCGAACAGAGCGTAAACCAGCGAGGCCGCATATTCGGCCAGCAGATACGTAGCACCCAGGTAGACGAACTGTTCGATGGCCGGCTGGCCGGGCTTGATGAACTGTGGAAATACCGCAGCGAACAGCAGGATCGCCTTGGGGTTGCTGATGCCGACCAGAAACTCCTGCAGCATCAAGCGGCGTAGTTGCCGTTGCGGCTGTACCGGCGGCATTGTCGCGTTGTCCAGGTTCAGACCGCTGAACTCCCGGCTGCGCCAGGCGCTGATACCCAGGTACAGCAGGTAGGTTGCGCCGACCCACTTGATCACGGTGAACGCCGTTTCCGAGGCCAGCAGCATCGCTCCCAGGCCGATCGCGGAAATGCTCAGGAAAATCGCGAAGGCCAGCACGCGGCCTGTGGTAGCCAGCACGGCCGCGCCAATGCCATGGCGAATGCCATTGTTCATCGCGCAGAAGTTGTTCGGCCCTGGCGTCAGGGCGATCAACATGGCGACTGGGGCGAACAGCACGGCATCGAGCAGGGTCATGAGGCACGTCCAGAATGGGGGCAGGCTATTTGAAGCGTCGTTCGACGCCTTTTTCCACCAGGATCTTGGCGGAGATTTCTTCCACCGAGAAGTGAGTGGAGTCGATGAAATTGATCGATTCGCGACGGAACAGGCTTTCCACCTCGCGCACTTCGAATTCGCATTGAGCGTAGCTGGAATAGCGGCTGTTGGGTTTGCGCTCGTTGCGGATGGCGGTCAGCCGATCCGGGTCGATGGTCAGGCCGAACAGCTTGTCGCGGTATTTCTTCAGTGAGGCAGGCAGTTGCAGACGTTCCATGTCGTCCTCGGTGAGCGGGTAGTTGGCCGCGCGGATACCGTACTGCATGGCCATGTACAGGCAGGTCGGCGTTTTCCCGCAGCGCGATACACCGACCAAAATCAGATCTGCCTTGTCGTAGTAATGTGTACGGGCACCATCGTCGTTGTCGAGGGCGAAGTTGACCGCCTCGATCCGCTCCATGTAGTTGGTGTTATGGCTGATCGAGTGCGACTTGCCCACCGAATACGAGGAGTGCGAGTTCAGCTCCTGTTCCAGAGGCGACAGGAAGGTCGAGAAGATGTCGATCATGAAGCCGCGGGACTCAGCCAGGATGTCGTGGATTTCCTGGTTGACGATGGTGGCGAAGATGATCGGATTGGCGCCGTCCTTGTCGGCGGCGTTATTGATTTGTTGTACCATGGCGCGCGCTTTTTCCACGCTGTCGACATACGGCCGCGTGAGTTTGCTGAAGCCGATGGTCTCGAACTGTGCCAGCAGGCTCTGCCCCAGGGCTTCCGCTGTGATACCGGTGCCGTCCGAGATGAAGTACGCGGTTCGATTCATTGCGACAATGGCCTTAAGCTGAGAGCGAATCTTGGCTATGATGGGCCGGTTTTTGCGGGCCCCGATGGGCTTGCATTGTTACTTATTTTCCAGGGCCAGGCCATTGTCCGCACGGCGCAAGCCGTCGACTTTTCCAGCCCCATGAGCTTTTCCAACACTGAAGTGGAGAGATCACCTTGGCAGAGTACGTAGTTTCCCTCGATAAGCTCGGCAATCACGATGTCGAGCATGTAGGGGGCAAGAACGCCTCCCTCGGCGAGATGATCAGCAATCTGGCGGGGGCGGGTGTCTCGGTTCCCGGTGGTTTCGCCACTACGGCCCAGGCCTATCGCGACTTCCTCGAGCAAAGTGGGCTCAACGCGCAGATCCACGAAGCCCTGGACGCCCTGGATGTCGATGACGTCAACGCCCTGGCCAAGACCGGCGCGCAGATTCGTCAGTGGGTGATGGACGCCGAGTTCCCAACCGAACTCAATGAGCAGATCCGCACCGCCTTCGCCGCCATGGCCAATGGCAACGACAACATGGCCGTGGCCGTGCGCTCCTCGGCTACCGCCGAGGATCTGCCGGACGCTTCCTTCGCTGGCCAGCAGGAAACCTTCCTCAATATCCGCGGCGTGGAAAACGTCATTCGTGCGGCCAAGGAAGTCTTCGCTTCCCTGTTCAACGACCGCGCCATCGCCTACCGCGTGCATCAGGGCTTCGACCACAAGCTGGTCGCCCTGTCCGCCGGCGTGCAGCGCATGGTGCGTTCGGAAACCGGCACCGCCGGCGTGATGTTCACCCTCGATACCGAATCGGGCTTTCGCGACGTGGTGTTCATCACCGGCGCCTACGGCCTGGGTGAAACCGTTGTGCAGGGCGCGGTCAACCCTGACGAATTCTACGTGCACAAGCACACCCTCGAGGCCGGTCGCCCGGCGATCCTGCGCCGCAACCTGGGTAGCAAGGCGATCAAGATGATCTACGGCGACGAAGCCAAGGCCGGCAAGTCGGTCAAGGTGGTCGACGTCGAGCGTGCCGAGCGTGCGCGCTTCTGCCTGAGCGATGCCGAGGTCACCGAGCTGGCCAAGCAGGCCGTGATCATCGAGAAGCACTACGGCCGGCCGATGGACATCGAATGGGCCAAGGACGGTGATGACGGCAAGCTGTACATCGTCCAGGCCCGCCCCGAGACCGTGAAGAGTCGTGCCAACGTCACCGTGATGGAGCGTTACCTGCTCAAGGAGACTGGCACCGTGCTGGTCGAAGGTCGCGCCATCGGTCAGAAGATCGGCGCCGGCAAGGTGCGGGTCATCAACGACGTGTCGGAAATGGACAAGGTTCAGCCCGGCGACGTGCTGGTTTCCGACATGACCGATCCGGACTGGGAGCCGGTGATGAAACGCGCCAGCGCCATCGTCACCAACCGTGGCGGGCGTACCTGCCACGCGGCGATCATCGCCCGTGAGCTGGGCATTCCGGCCGTGGTCGGCTGCGGCAATGCCACCCACGTATTGCGTGACGGTCAGGGCGTGACCGTTTCCTGTGCCGAGGGCGACACCGGCTTCATCTTCGAGGGCGAGCTGGGCTTCGACATTCGTAAGAACTCCGTCGACGCCATGCCCGAACTGCCGTTCAAGATCATGATGAACGTCGGCAACCCGGATCGCGCCTTCGACTTCGCCCAGCTGCCCAATGCCGGTATCGGTCTGGCGCGCCTGGAATTCATCATCAACCGCATGATCGGTGTGCACCCCAAGGCGCTGCTGAACATGGACGGCCTGCCGCCGGAAATCAGGGAAAGCGTCGAGAAGCGCATCGCCGGATACGACGACCCGGTGAGCTTCTATGTCGAGAAACTGGTCGAGGGCATCAGCACCCTGGCCGCGGCGTTCTGGCCGAAGAAGGTCATCGTGCGCCTGTCCGACTTCAAGTCCAACGAATACGCCAACCTGATCGGCGGCAAGTTGTACGAGCCGGAAGAAGAGAATCCGATGCTCGGTTTCCGCGGTGCTTCGCGCTACATCAGCGAATCGTTCCGCGACTGCTTCGAGCTGGAATGCCGGGCGTTGAAGAAAGTCCGCAACGAGATGGGCCTGACCAACGTCGAGATCATGGTGCCGTTCGTGCGAACCCTGGGCGAAGCCAAGCAGGTGGTCGATCTGCTCGCCGAGAACGGTCTGGCGCGCGGTCAGGATGGCCTGAAAGTCATCATGATGTGTGAGCTGCCGTCCAACGCCATTCTCGCCGAAGAGTTCCTCGAGTACTTCGACGGCTTCTCCATCGGCTCCAACGACCTGACTCAGCTGACCTTGGGCCTGGATCGTGACTCCGGTATCGTCGCCCACCTGTTCGACGAGCGTAATCCGGCGGTCAAGAAGCTGCTGGCCAATGCCATCGCCGCCTGTAACAAGGCGGGCAAGTACATCGGTATCTGCGGCCAGGGGCCTTCCGACCACCCGGATCTGGCCAAGTGGCTGATGGAGCAGGGGATCGAAAGCGTTTCCCTGAACCCGGATTCGGTGCTGGAAACCTGGTTCTTCCTGGCCGAGGGTCAGCAAAGCTGACCGGCATGCCTTGAATGTTGATCCGAGGGCAGGTTCTACCTGCCCTTTTTTATGACCTGCCGACTGGGGATGTTCGTAGTCGGCAGCGGGCTGTGCCAGAGCGAAGAAGATGCAAAGCAGTAGTGAGTTGTTTCCCGTTGCGCTGATCGGTGCCGAACTGCGTGGCGACCTGAGTGAAGATGTCTACCGTCTCAAGCCTGGCAACAGCCCGGATTTCAGCGTCGAGCTGGCACTTACCCGCCTGGCGGTGGCGGGCCAGGAGGCTGTGCGTGGTGAGCCGGTTATCCTGCTGCACGGCAGTTTCTCGAACCGACGTTTCTGGTATTCGCCCAAGTGCATTGGTCTGGCGCCATATCTGGTTCGCGCGGGGTTCGATGTGTGGATCGCGGAAATGCGCGGCCACGGCCTGTCGCCGCGTAACCTGGCCTATCGTCACAACTGCGTGGCCGACTATGCGCGTTACGACCTGCCGGCAATAGCGGCGTTCGTTGCTGAAAAGAATCCGCGGCCCGCTCACTGGCTCGGCCATTCGCTGGGCGGCCTGACCCTGGCCGCTGCACTGGGAGGCGGCTATCTGCAGCAGGCGGGGATAGCCAGTGTTGGCCTGTTCGGGGCCGAAATCAGTCGCCGCTACTGGTTGCTAAAGGTACCGCCAATCGAGTGGCTGGCGCGTTTGCTGCTCAAGCGTTTTACGGTGCTGTCCGGCTCGCGGCTCAAGCGCGGGCCTGAGGATGAGCCAATCGGTATCGCCCTGGAAACGCTGCGCTGGTATCGGCTGTTCGGACGTTTCGGCGATGCCGAGCGTGACTGGTGGGCGGGTTTGAGTGAGGTGCAGGTGCCCGTGCTGGCGATCGCAGGCGAGGGCGACGCCGAGTGTCCGCCTCCGGCATGCCGGGCACTGTTCGAGCAATTCGCATCGGAGGATCGCGAGTTCATCAGCCTGGGACGTGCTCAGGGCTTTCAGCAGGACTACGGCCACGTGCAGATGCTGATCAGCAAGGAGGCGCAGGACGAAGTCTGGCCGCTGGTGCGTCGTTGGCTGGACGGTGAGCGGCAATCGCCACGGGCTGCGCCGCAGGCGGAAAACGGGGCGGGCATTCCTGCCACGCCATGATCCGGCTAAGATTGCCCTCGTCAGTCGCTGCGATGCTTGGTCACGTGCCATGTGCGCAGTCGATCAGACTATGCTGCAGGCCTCGATCACCTATTCAGGAGCTTCGCCATGCAATACATCACGCCCGATTTGTGTGACGCCAACCCGGAGCTGGTCAGCGTCGTGGAACCGATGTTCAGTAATTTCGGTGGCCGCGACTCGTTCGCTGGGCAGATCGTCACCGTCAAATGCTTCGAGGACAATTCGCTGGTCAAGGCCCAGGCCGATCAGCCCGGCGCCGGCAAGGTACTGGTGGTCGACGGCGGCGCGTCCCTGCGCTGTGCGCTGCTTGGCGACATGATCGCGGAAAAAGCGGCAAAGAATGGCTGGGAAGGCATGGTGATCTACGGCTGCGTGCGCGACGTCGACGTGCTGGCGCAGACCCATCTCGGCGTGCAGGCTCTCGGTAGTCATCCGATGAAGACCGAAAAGCGCGGTCTGGGTGACCTCAACGTGGTGGTCACTTTCGGCGGCGTGACCTTTCGCCCGGGCGAATACGTGTATGCCGACAACAACGGCATCATCGTCTCGCCGCAGGCGCTGCAAGTCGAATAACCGGGTGCGGTTGCTCAACGGGCTGTCGCCATGAATCATCAGGGGTGTTGATGTACGAGGAAGACAACGCGCAGTGGGGCCTGGTGCATGGCTTCGTGCTGGATGGCAGAGGTGGCGCCCGTGCAGTGGCCCGCGAGCAACTCGATGAATTGCAGCTGGATGAGGGACAGAGCCTGTGGCTGCACTGGGATCGTAGTCATCCGCAGACGCAAAGCTGGTTGCGGCGCGACAGTGGCCTGAGCGAGTTCGCCTGCGATCTGCTGCTCGAGGAAAATACCCGGCCCCGAGCATTGCCGCTGCCCAATGACGAACTGCTGCTGTTTCTGCGTGGCGTCAACCTCAATCCCGGTGCCGAGCCCGAGGATATGGTTTCGGTGCGAATCTTCGCCGAGGCGCGGCGCATCATCTCTCTGCGCCTGCGTCCGCTGCGCGCCACCGAGGATCTGATCGACCGGCTGCAAGCTGGCAAAGGGCCCAAGAGCGCCTCTGAACTGGTGCTGCAGCTCAGCGATTACCTGACGGACAAGGTCGAGGATCTGGTCACCGAGCTCTCCGAACGGGTCGACGCCCAGGAAGAGAAGGTCGATGCCGACGAGCGCATCTTGCCCGATCATGGCCTGCTGCTGCAGATCCGTCGCCGCGCGGCGGGCTTGCGGCGTTTCCTGTCGCCGCAACGCGATATCTATGCGCAGCTGACGCGCAGCCAACTTCCCTGGTTGAGCCACGAGGACAGCATCTACTGGAACGAGCTGAACAACCGCCTGCTGCGTTACCTCGAGGAGCTGGAACTGACTCGCGAACGCATCGGCTTGCTGCTGGAAACGGAAAACCGGCGCATGGATGTGCGGATGAACCACATCATGTTCCGCTTCGGCATCATCACCTGCGTGTTTCTGCCGATGAGCTTCGTCACCGGTCTGCTGGGCATCAATGTCGGCGGTATTCCAGGGGCCGATAACCCCTACGGATTCCTTGTCGCCTGCCTGCTGATGCTGATTATCGGCTTCGGGCAGTGGTTGCTGTTCCGGCGCTTGCGTTGGGTCTGATGTGACTTGCGTCTCAGGCGCTTCGTCTAGCGGAGACGTTCTGTGAGGTCTGCCATGCACGATCCATTTGAAGAATCCCTGCGTGATCTGTTGAAAACCCCGTCCTCGCCGTCGCGCGATGACGATGCCTGCCTGAACCGCGTCCTGAAGACCGCCAACCGCCAGGTCGGCGCGGGCGACCTGTTCGGCTTGATGGGGCACTGGGCCGGAGCCCTGATGATCGCCCTCAACAATGGCTCTTCCCATGTAGCACCGGTGTCACGTCGCCGTACTTCTGCTCGCTCTTCTGATAAGGCTGAATGAAATGGAACTCGATCCCTGGACTCATAGCCTGGTCGCCGCGATGACGGCGTTGTGGACGAAAGTCGCCGGCTTCATTCCCAATCTGTTCGTTGCGCTGGTACTGGTGCTGCTCGGCTTCGTCGTCGCCAAGCTGCTCGATACGCTGCTCTCCAAACTGCTCGGAAAGCTCGGCCTCGACCGTCTGATGGCCGGCACCGGTCTGACCAAGATCCTGGGTCGCGCTGGCTTCCAGGTTCCGGTTTCGACTCTGATTGGCAAGATCGTCTACTGGTTCGTGCTGCTGGTATTCCTGGTGTCCGCTGCCGAATCGCTGGGCCTGGAGCGTGTCTCCGCGACCCTGGACGTACTCGCCCTCTATCTGCCCAAGGTGTTCGGTGCCGCGCTGGTGTTGCTGGCCGGTGTAGTGCTGGCTCACTTGCTCAGTGGCCTGGTGCGCGGCGCCGCGGAAGGTGTTGGACTGGATTATGCCCACGGCCTGGCACGCCTGGCCCAGGGATTGGTGATCATCATCAGCATCTCCGTGGCCATCGGCCAACTGGAAGTGAAAACCGACCTGCTCAACAACGTCATCGCCATCGTGCTGATTTCCGTGGGGCTGGCGGTCGCGCTGGCGCTGGGTCTGGGCAGCAAGGAACTGGCCAGCCAGATTCTCGCCGGCATCTATGTGCGTGAGCTGTATCAGGTCGGTCAGCAGATCGAAGTGGGCGATATAGAAGGGCAGATCGAGGAGATCGGTACGGTTAAAACCACAGTGTTGACGGACTCCGGCGAGCTGGTTTCGTTCTCCAACCGCATACTGCTCGAGCAGCGGGTAAGCAGCCGCTGAGAGGGCATTTCTGCTACCCTGTGCGCCCAGCCAGCGGCCTGTAATATCAGGTGCTGGCTGTTTTCGTCCTGACCGTTGGCCCGATCTGTTTTGAACGCACCCCAATCACCGTCACTGCGCTATGACCCACGCGAGCTCTCCGACGAGGAGCTGGTGGCGCGTGCCCATGACGAGCTGTTCCACATCACTCGCGCATACGAGGAGCTGATGCGGCGTTACCAGCGCACCTTGTTCAATGTATGCGCACGATATTTAGGGAACGATCGCGACGCGGACGATGTCTGTCAGGAAGTGATGTTGAAAGTTCTGTATGGGTTGAAGAACTTCGAAGGGAAGTCCAAGTTCAAGACCTGGCTCTACAGCATTACTTACAATGAATGCATCACGCAGTATCGCAAGGAGCGTCGCAAGCGTCGTTTAATGGACGCGCTAAGTTTGGATCCACTGGAAGAGGCGTCTGAAGAAAAGGCGCCTAAAATAGAGGATCGAGGTGGCCTGGATCGCTGGCTCGTGCATGTGAATCCGATTGACCGTGAAATTCTGGTGTTGCGTTTTGTTGCAGAACTGGAATTTCAGGAAATTGCTGACATCATGCACATGGGGCTCAGCGCCACGAAAATGCGCTACAAACGCGCGTTAGACAGATTGCGGGAGAAGTTTGCAGGCGTTACCGAAAGTTAGTTCGGGGCGAACTTTCACTGGCATAGGTGAGTTTTTTTAAACTTACTGACGACTCGCATGTCTACCTGCATGTGAATCAATCACTCATAGATGGGGATTTAACGGATGAAACTGAAAAACACCTTAGGCGTAGTCATTGGCTCCTTGGTAGCCGCTACCTCCATGGGCGTGCTGGCTCAAGGCCAAGGCGCTGTCGAGGTGGAAGGCTTTGCTAATCGCTATTTCACCGACACCCAACGTGACTTCGCTCACGACGAAGGCAACCTGTTCGGCGGCAGCGTTGGTTACTACCTGACCGACGATGTCGAGCTGGCGTTGTCCTATGGCGAATACCACGACCTGCGTGGCGAAGGCGCTGCTGGCAGCAAGAACATCAAGGGCAACCTGACTGATCTGAAGGCCATCTACCACTTCGGCCAGCCTGGTGTAGGCCTGCGTCCCTACGTTTCCGGTGGCTTCGGTCATCAGAGCATCGGCGACGCCAACAGCGGTGGTCGTAACCACTCCACTCTGGCTATCGCCGGCGCTGGTGCCAAGTACTACTTCACCGAAATCTTCTACGCTCGCGCTGGTGTGGATGCCCTGTACAACATCGACCAGGGTGACACCGAGTGGCAAGCTGGCGTTGGTGTCGGTCTGAACTTCGGTGGCAGCACCCGTCAGGTCGCCCAGGTCACTGAGCCGGCTCCAGAGCCGATCCCAGAGCCGGCTCCGGTCGTTGAAGAAGCGCCTCAGGTCGTCCGCGTTGAGCTGGACGTCAAGTTCGACTTCGACAAATCCGCTGTCAAAGAAGAAAGCTATGGTGACATCAAGAACCTGGCTGACTTCATGAACCAGTACCCGCAAACCAGCACTACTGTTGAAGGTCACACCGACTCCGTTGGTACCGACGCTTACAACCAGAAACTGTCCGAGCGTCGTGCAAGCGCTGTTCGTGACGTCCTGGTCAACCAGTACGGTGTTGATTCCCAGCGCGTCAACTCCGCTGGCTACGGTGAGTCCCGTCCGGTTGCTGACAACGCTACCGAAGAAGGCCGCGCGATCAACCGTCGTGTAGAAGCTGAAGTAGAAGCCCAAGCCCAGTAATAGGCTCAGGTTTCAGGAAAACCCGGCTTCGGCCGGGTTTTTCTTTGCCCGTAAAAAGTGCCAGGGCGTTGCAAATAAAAACGGCATCTACCAGGCCACCCGATGGGGGAAGGTGATCTGGCAGACACCGTGTTCGTTACCCGGCTTCCCGATAACAGGGCGCCGATTCATTGTCGTAATGCCAAAGCAAGTATCACGCCATATCGCTAGCAGGCGGAAAAACGTAATGGTTCGACCTGACCCACCCCTACGGTGTGAGCTATTGCTGTGCACTGCCGCCTCATGGATGGTTCGCTATGAGGCGGGGCACACCTGGGCTTCTTCCACGTAGTCCCTCAGCCAGCGCAGCACGTCTACGGCTTCCCAGCGATTGGGGTCGAACATTGCATAGGCAAGGCCCTGGTAGCCCACCACATCCAATTGTCTGTGATAACCCGCACGCTGCAGCAAGGCTTCGATCTCGGCGAAGCAGGTATTGAAGTGCAGGCGGTTGAAGGGAGTTTTACCTTCGGTAACGATTCCCTCCAGGTGCAGTTCCTCGACGATGGGGCGAACCTTGTCCAGTGGCATCCGATTGATCGAGTGTTTGAGTTGCATTACGTCCAGCATCATTAGACTCCCGCTTTACGCCTGATCTAGTCGGGTCAATCCCGATGTGCGATCGGTGTGGTGACGGCTGCTAGGGTAAATCAAAAATACTGTACAAATAAACAGTATTCGGTAATAGTGGTCTTCGACGCTTCATGACTCCCATGTGCGCGAGCGCTGCAGAGCGCCCGTGGTCGATGCCGAGGGCTACTAGCAATGCAACAGATACTCATGACAATTTTGCTGTTGGTGACGCTGACAGGCTGCGTGCAACCGCAGGTCGAGCAACCCAGGGTCAATGCCAACTACCTGATCATCGAAGACAGTCAGGCCTGGGCAGTGCTGGTTTCAGACGGCAAACGCGTGGAGGAACACGGCGTAGTGGTCGATGCCATCAAGCTGGCGAATAGCGATGCGCCAGTCGCTGCCAGCTACGTGATCGATACGCCGAACTGCGGCAAGGTGCAGTGGCTGGTCGAGCGCCAGGATGCCGCGGACGGGGTGACCACCCGCATGACCTTGCATGACAACAAGCAACTGGGCGTTTCGGGCTGTGTGATCGGTGAAGGGCTGACCCGAGTCTGGACGGTGCTCGATTATTCCAGCTGAGACCAGTCGCATTAGCGGCCGGTTGCTGTAGCGGAGGCCTTGCGCTCCTCGACGCTGATACGCTGGCATATCTCGATGATCTGTTCACGCATCCAGCGATTGGCAGGATCCTGATCAGTGCTTTCGTGCCAGTAGAGATGGGTTTCCAGCACTGGAATACCGGCCACCGGCAGTTCGCTGAAATGCAGATCATTGTCCCGCGCGAAACGCTCCGGCACGGTGATCGCCATGTCGGTATCGCGCATCACACGGCAAGCCATCAGGTAATGCTGTGAGCGCAGGGCGATACGCCGCTGAATGCCCATTTTGCCCAGTGCCAGATCGATATAACCCAGGCCGCTGCGACGGCTGGAAATGTGGATGTGGGTCAGCGACAGATACTCTTCCAGGCTCAGCTTTTCCTTGCCCAGCGGATGGCCGTGGCGCATCGCGCAGACGTAACGATCCTCCATCAGTTTGACGTGGCGCACCTGTGGATCGATGTTCAGCGGGGCGTCGACGGCGAAGTCCAGGCGACCGGCCGCCAGCTCCTTGGTGGTTTCCCGGCGACGTACCAGCATGCTCTCGATGGTCACGTTCGGTGCCTGGCGGCGCAAGCGCTGGAACAGCGGTGGCAATACCACGGCTTCGGTCAGATCCGTCATGCAGATGCGAAAGCTTTTGTTCGCCTGGGCTGGGTTGAAGGTACGACTTTCCTGAACCGAGATACGCAGTTGCTGCAGGGCGTTGCGCACGGGCGTGATGATGTTCTGCGCCATGGGCGTCGGCACCATGCCCTGGGCGGTGCGTACGAACAGCGGGTCGTTGAAGGTTTCCCGCAGGCGCGCCAGAGCGTTGGATACCGCCGGCTGGGTGATGCCGACGATCTGTCCGGCGCGGGTGAGGTTGGCTTCACTGTAGATGGCATCGAAGACGACGAAGAGATTGAGATCCACCTTGTTCAGATTCATGCCCGAGTGACTCCGCGTGTTGTTTTTGTGGGGTGATCTTATATCGGTGATGAATGTTAATACACGCTGAAAATAGCTTCGATAAATTATGCGGCGTCCACTAGCATCGTTTGCACACAAAAGCAGCTCTGAAGGTGTGCCATGGATTTCGCCTATTCCCCCAAGGTTCAGCAACTACGTGAGCGCGTCAGCGCGTTCATGGAAGCTCACGTCTATCCGGCCGAAGCAGTGTTCGAGCGTCAGGTGGCCGAAGGCGATCGCTGGCAGCCAACGGCGATCATGGAGCAGCTCAAGGACAAGGCGAAAGCCGAAGGCTTATGGAACCTGTTCCTGCCTGACTCCGATCGCGGGGCGGGGCTGAGTAACACCGAATACGCGCCTTTGGCAGAGATCATGGGCAGTTCGCTGATCGGTGCCGAGCCATTCAACTGTGCGGCGCCAGATACCGGCAACATGGAAGTATTGGTGCGCTATGGCAGCGAAGAGCAAAAACGTCGGTGGCTCGATCCGTTGCTGTCCGGTGAAATTCGTTCTGCGTTCGCCATGACCGAACCGGGCGTTGCTTCTTCGGACGCGACCAACATGCAGGCGAGCGCCGTGCGTGACGGTGATCACTGGGTGATCAATGGGCGCAAGTGGTGGACATCCGGTGCCTGCGATCCGCGCTGCAAAGTCATGATCTTCATGGGGCTCACCAATCCCGATGGTCATCGTCACCAGCAACATTCGATGATTCTGGTGCCCATGGATACGCCCGGCGTGAAGGTGGTTCGGCCGCTGCCGGTGTTCGGCTATGACGATGCCCCCCACGGCCACGCGGAAGTGCTTTTCGAAAGCGTTCGGGTGCCGTACGAAAACGTATTGCTAGGCGAGGGGCGCGGTTTCGAGATTGCCCAGGGGCGCCTCGGCCCAGGTCGCATCCACCATTGCATGCGTTCCATCGGCATGGCCGAACGGGCGCTCAAGCTGATGTGCGAGCGAGCCCTGGAGCGAAGTGCCTTCGGCAAACCGTTGGCGCGGCTGGGGGGCAATGTCGATGTGATCGCCGAGTCGCGCATGGAGATCAACATGGCGCGCCTGCTGACCCTGAACGCGGCGTACATGATGGATACGGTCGGCAACAAGGTGGCTGCCAGCGAGATCGCGCAGATCAAGGTGGTGGCGCCCAATGTGGCACTGAAAGTAATTGATCGTGCCATTCAGATGCACGGTGGGGCAGGGGTCAGCGGTGATTTTCCGCTGGCTTACTGGTACGCCATGCAGCGCACCTTGCGCCTCGCCGATGGCCCGGATGAAGTACACCGTGCGGCTATCGGCAAGTACGAGCTCGGCAAATACATGAAGTGAGGCTGGCTCAGGTGCCCGGCGGCTCGTCGGGCTCTGGAAGCAGAGCCCGCTTGTCGCCATTCAAGCGCCTATGCAGTGGTGCGGCGAAGGCACGTGCAGCGAGCTCCCCATCGAATATGAGGGTACATTTGCCCAGGCGTACGTACCAGAGTGCGCCGTTGCCTGCTGGGTCACGTCGTCTCTGCAGGCTTCTTGTCACGGGTTTTCAGCAGCGACAGTATGACGCCGCCGGCCAGTACGCCCATGGTAACGCTGAGCGAAAGCAAGGCGGGAACCTTGATGAAACCGTGCAGGAAGATCTTGCTGCCGATGAATATCAGCACGATCGCCAGCGCGTACTTGAGGTACACGAAACGGTGCATCAGCGCTGCCAGGGCAAAGTACAGCGCCCGCAGCCCGAGAATCGCGAAGATGTTCGAGGTGTAGACGATAAATGGATCCTGGGTGATGGCGAACACCGCCGGCACGCTGTCGACAGCGAATACCAGATCCGCCAGTTCGATCAGCACCAATGCGAGCAGCAGCGGGGTGGCGAACAACAGCACCTTGCCACTGCCCGGATCCCGTTGGCGCACCAGAAATTTGCCGCCATGCAGGTCATCCGTGACACGGATGTGCTTGCGCAGGAAGATCAGCAGCTTGTTTTGCGACAGATCCGGATGCTCTTCGTGATCCTTGCTGAACAGCATCTTGATGCCGGTAAACAGCAGGAACGCGCCGAACACATAGAGGATCCAGTCGAACTCCTGAACCAGGGCCGTTCCCAGGCCGATCATGATCGCCCGCAGCACGACGACGCCGAGGATGCCCCAGAACAGCACGCGGTGCTGATATTTGCGGGGAATGCCGAAGAAGCCGAGGATCATCGCCATGACGAACACGTTGTCCATCGATAGCGACTGTTCGACCAGGAAGCCCGTATAGAACTCCAGCGCCTTGGTTGCGCCAAGTTCCCACCAGACCCAGCCGCCAAACGCGACGCCCACGCTGAAATAACCCGCGTAGAGCAGCAGGCTTTCGCGCATTTCGATTTCGTGTTGGTCACGGTGCAGGACGCCGAGATCGAAGACCAGCAGCGCAAAGACGATGATGACGAACGCCATCCAGAAATAGTATGGGGTGCCGAGAAACGGCGTGGACATAAAGGCATGTAGAGCTGTCATGGGCCCTCCCTGTTTAATGCCTAAGTTGAGATTCAACTTAGTGACTCCGACATCACGATGAGATGGACTCATCGCCAGAGGGGCCCGGCGTCACATGCGCATAAGGCTAGGATGAATCGCGCAGCAGGGCAAGTGGCTGCCGCGCTCAAAAGATTTCAATACACCCAGACTTCGACGCGGCGATTCTTGATCCTGCCGCTGTCGCCTTCGTTGTCGGCGACCGGTAACTCATCACCGAGGCCGGCGACTTCACGCAACACCACACCTTCGCGCACCAGCTCGCGGCGTACCGCCATGGCGCGCAGTTTGGACAACAGTTCGGCTCGCGCCGAAGCGGCCTTCGGGTCGCCGAAACCAACCAGCACGACCTTTTGCTGCAGCTTGTCGTGCTGCTTCAGGTAATCGAGTACCCGGCGCAGATCCTGCTGGGCCTTGTTGTCGAGGCTGGCGCTGCCTTCCTGGAAGCGGAAGTTCACTGACAGGCGTTGGGCGTCACGTGCCAATTCCTGATAAGCCGCCGGCATGTCGGGCGTGGCTTCGATGCTGACCGCCTGCACGGTCTGTGCAATGAAGCCGTTCTGCGCGACGATGGCCTGGCCTTGCGGGCTTTGGGCGAATTGCAGCAGAGCTTCGGCCCACGGATTGGCGTTTTTCGGGGGGGCGTAGAGGAACAGGCGCCGTGACAGCGGGTAATCTTCGGTGGCTATCAGTGTCACGCTGGGCTGCATCGGTTGCGACTCACCGGCAGCGATGGGTACGGCCTTGGCCTTGCGCACATAGGGCAGGCCGATAAAGCCGATGCCCTGGGGATCATGGGCGACCGAATCGGAGAGCTGTTCGCTGGATTCGAAACGCTTGGCCTTGCCAGACAACTGCTTGCCATTGGCGCTCAGTACCAGCTCCTTGAAGGTGTCGAAGGTGCCGGAATTGTCGTCTCGGGCGTACAGGCTGATGGCACCGGAGCGTCCGCCCAATTGCGCCCAGTCACTCACTTCGTCAGAAAATATCTGCGCCAACTGCTCGATGTTGAGGACGCTGATCGGGTTATCCGGATGCAGGATGATCGCCAATCCATCGATGCCGATGATCTGCTCGGCGTCTCGGCTTTTCATGTTGCCGAGCGACGAGAGCATCGCCACTTCATTGTCCTTGATCGGCCGTGACGAGGCCGCGAGTTCGGCGTCGCCTTGCCCAATGGCACTGAAACCGGTGCCCGAACCGTGCGCGGCAATTTCCACGCGCAGCGTGCGGCCTGCTGCATTCGTGGCGGAGATCACTTGCTCGTTTTCCTGGGTGTTGATCGTGTTGATATTGCTCAGGCCCTGTTGTTGCATCAGGCCCCTGACCAGAGCAGGGCCCAGGCTGGCACCAATGGTGTTGGAGCCCTGGATACGCAGGGCCGGGCGATCCCCGGCTGGTAGCGGCAGGGCGGCGAATGCCGTCCAGGGACTCAGGTAGCAGACGAAGCCGAGCAACAGGAAGGTTGCGGTTCGGCTCCAGGTTTCACGGTCACAAACGAGGGCACGCAGCATGCGGCAAACACCTTGAAGGGGGTGGCTGAAGTGCTGCGACGATAAGACAGAAAAATGACCATAAGATGACTGGGCGGGTCAGCTCAGCTCCAGCCACACAGGGGCGTGATCAGAAGGCTTCTCCATACCGCGCAATTCGTAGTCGATACCCGCGTCCTTGAGACGTTCCTGTAGCACCTGAGAGGCGAGAATCACGTCGATACGCAGGCCGCGTTTGGGCTCATCCTCGAAGCCGCAGCTGCGGTAGTCGAACCAGCTGAAACGGTCATCGACCTGCGGATGCAACTGACGGAAGCTGTCGGCCAGCCCCCAGCTCTTGAGTGTTGCCAACCACTCGCGTTCTTCCGGCAGGAAGCTGCACTTTCCGGTCTTCAGCCAGCGTTTGCGGTTGACCTCGCCGATGCCGATATCGCAATCCTCGGGCGAGATATTGATATCGCCCATGACGATCAGCGGCTGGTTGTGGGCAAAGCGCTCTGTCAGCAACGCTTGCAGATCGGCATAGAAGCGCTGCTTGGCGGGAAACTTGGTGGGATGGTCGCGGCTCTCGCCTTGGGGGAAGTAGCCATTCATCACGGTGACCGGGTTGCCCTGGGCGTCGGCGTAGGTGCCGTAGATGAAGCGCCGCTGGGATTCCTCGCCGTCGTTTGGAAAACCCTTGAACAACTCCAGCGGCGCCTGGCGCGAGAGCAGCGCTACGCCGTAATGGCCCTTCTGACCGTGGTAGTGGACGTGGTAACCCAGGGCGCGGATTTCCGCTTCGGGAAACTGATCGTCGCTGACCTTGGTTTCCTGCAGGCCGATCACATCTGGCTGGTGCTTCTCGATCAGCGCAGCGAGTTGATGCGGACGTGCCCGCAAGCCGTTGATGTTGAAGGAAACGAGTTTCATGGCAGCGATCCTGGTGATTCTGGCAGGTAAGGAGACGATGCTAGCCGATCAGGGCGATAGACGGCCACTAGGAGAGCCAGATCTTGAAATCGTTTCGATTCGTACAGGCTCTGGAATAGGGTGGTTGCCGTGATAGCATCGCGGCCATGAGAGTTATTTCTACACTAGGCGCGGGATGCGCACTGTTGCTGTTCAGTTCGGTATCGCTGGCCGAAGACGCTCGCCTCGTGGTCAGTGTGCAGCCTGCCAACAATGCCTTGAAGAGCAATGTCGAAGGTTACATCGGCAGTCTCGGCGAGCGTGATGTCGAGGCTCTGCAACGTTTGCGTCGAGTCGTCGAAAGCCAGGCGGAAAAGGCGGCGCAGGCGCTGGGATACTACCAGTCGCAGATCAGCACCGAAGTGGTCGAGCAGACGCCGCCGCGCCTGAACGTGCGTATCGTGCCAGGCGAACCGGTACGCATCGGCAGCGTGACGGTGCGGGTCGACGGGCCGGCCGCGGAAATGCCCGCCTTCCAGTTGCCCAGGGATGCACAGCTCACCCAGGGCGCCCGGCTCAATCATGGCCGTTACGAGGCGGCCAAGCGGCACATTCAGAACCAGGCTTCGCGCTACGGCTTCTTTCGCGGACACTTCACCCAGCAGCGCTTGAGCATCGACCCCCAGGCCGGATTGGCCGACATCGAACTGGTCTATGACAGTGGCCCGCGCTACATCCTTGGTAGCGTGAGTTTCGAGGGCGACATGCCGTTCGACGACGACCTGCTGCAGCGCATGGTGCCGTTCTCCGCCAACACACCCTACGACTCCGAGCGCATTGCCGAGCTCTATCAGGCGTTGCGCTCCAGCGGTTATTTCGAATCGGTACGGGTCGATGCCAGCCCCACGGTCGCCGAGCAGCAGGTGATTCCAGTCGAGGTGCACCTGCAGACCCGTCTGCCGCGTACCATGGGCCTCGGTCTTGGCTTTTCCACCGACGTCGGCCCCCGCGGCCGCGCCAACTGGGAGCGGCATTGGGCCAACCCGCAAGGGCACAGTTACGGCGCGGAGATGGAGCTCTCGGCGCCGCGGCAGAACGTCGGGCTGTGGTACGACGTGCCGCTGGATCCGCCGTTGACCGACAAACTGCGGATCTCCGGCGGTTATCAGTACGAAGAGATCGCCAACACCGACAGCCTCAGTCGCCTGTTGACCGTCGGCCCGGAATGGCACAGCAAGCTGGACAGTGGCTGGCAACGGGTGATCTCGCTGAAATGGCTACGCGAGGAGTATCGCCTGGGCGACGATTCGGGCCTGAGTACCTTGCTGATGCCCGGCATCAGCTTTGCCTACCTGCGCAGCGATAACCGCATCGACCCGAATTACGGCTACCGCCTGCAGTTCGACGCCTCGCTGGCCAAAGAGGGCTTGCTGGCCGATTCGGACGTCATCCACGGCAACGCGCTGGTCAAGGGCTTGACCACCCTGTGGCAAAAGCACCGTTTCCTCGGTCGGGCACAGTTTGGCGGTACCGAGTCCAGGGGGTTCAATTCTTCCGTGCCGCCCTCATTGCGCTTTTTCGCCGGTGGTGACCAGAGTGTGCGCGGTTACGACTACCAGAGCCTGTCGCCGGAGAACAACCAGGGCGACAAGATCGGCGCACGTTATATGTTCGCGGCCAGCGCCGAGTACCAGTACAGCGTGGCGGACAAGTGGCGGGTGGCGACCTTCTACGATACCGGTAATGCCTTCAACTCCCTGGATATGCCGACGCTCAAGAGCGCGGTGGGTATCGGTATGCGCTGGGTGTCGCCGGTGGGGCCGTTGCGCCTCGACCTGGCTCACCCGCTGGATGACGAGGGCGGGGTGCGTCTGCATTTCTCCATGGGGCCGGAACTGTGAGGCGGGCGCTCAAGTATGTCGGTCTGAGCCTGGCGGGCCTGCTGGTGTTGCTGGCCGTACTGCTGATCTGGATGCTGGCGACCGCTGCCGGCAGCCGCTGGACATTGGGCCTGGTGCCTGGGCTGCAGATCGACGGATTCGAAGGGCGCCTGGGTGGTCGCTGGAGTGCCGAGCAGTTGCTCTGGCAGCAGGGCGACAATCAGGTGCTGGTTCGCCAGCCGCTGCTCGACTGGTCGCCTGCCTGTCTGCTGCGTCTGACACTGTGCATCGATACGCTGCGTAGCGAACGCATCGAGCTGAACTTCGCACCCAGCGACGAGCCGCCGAGTCAGGAGCCCTTCAGCCTGCCGCAACTCGATCTGCCGCTGGCCTTGCAGGTCGGTGAGGTATGGATCGGCAGTCTGCAGTTGAACGGTGAGGATCAGTTGCAGGGGCTGGAGCTCGCTGCGGACTGGGCAGCCGACGGCCTGAACATCAGCAAGCTGCACGTGCAGCGTGACGATCTGATCGTCGACCTGCAGGGGCGCTTGCAGCCCAGTGGTGAATGGCCGCTGAGCCTGCAGGGCCGCGCAGCGCTGCCAGCACCAGACGGGCAACCCTGGAACCTGGGGCTGCAGGTCGAAGGCGACCTGCTTCAGAGCCTGGCGCTGACGGTCGACAGCAGCGGCTACCTGGCCGGGCGCTTGAGTGGCGAGGTACAGCCTCTGGTCGAGCACATCCCGGCGACGCTGACGTTCACGGCTGACGGCTTCAAAGCCGATGCATCGTTACCCGATACCCTGCGACTGGACGCCTTGCAGCTGCAGGCGGCGGGTAATCTGCAGGACGGTTACGGCATCGACGGCAACGCCACTCTGCCAGCCGAGGGTGGCTCGGTAGCCCTGGCGCTGCGTGGTCGTGTCGACGCCAAGGGCGCGGATATCGCCACCTTGCGCCTGGCCGCGGCGGACAACCAGTACCTCGCGGTCAATGGTCGTCTGGACTGGCAGGACGGCTTCAGCGCGGATACCCATATCGATTGGCAGGATTTCCCCTGGCTGCGCTTGTATCCGCTGGAGGAGGCTCCACCGGTCACGCTGAAGAAACTCACCGGTGATCTCGCTTATGAGGATGGCAACTACCTTGGCAATCTGTCCGCGGCATTGGACGGCCCGGCGGGCGCATTCAGTGTGCAAACACCGCTCAGTGGCGATCTGCAGCAGGTGCACCTGCCACAGTTGCAGATTCGTGCCGGCCAGGGAACGATCGATGGCCAGGTGACCGTCGGTTTCGCCGATGCGGTGCGCTGGGATGCGCAGTTGCAGGTCAGCGATTTCGATCCTGCGTACTGGGTCGCCGAATTGCCCGGCCGTATCGCCGGGCCGGTGCGCAGCAAAGGGCAATTGCTCGACGGACGTCTGGAACTGACCGGCGATCTCGATCTGCGGGGGCGCCTGCGTGGCCAGCCGGCACAGTTGCAGACCCAGGTAGCTGGCGCCGGGGAACGTTGGGAGTTGAACGCGCTGACATTGCGTCTCGGCGACAATCGCATTGATGGCAGCGGTCGGCTCGATCAGCGTCTGCAGGGCGAGCTGCGCATCGCGCTCAATCGCCTCGGCCAACTGTGGCCGGGCTTGCAGGGGCAGGCCACAGGGCGTCTCGATCTGGCTGGCAGCCTGCAGGCCCCTCAGGGCAAATTCGACCTGAGCGGCCAAGGTTTGGCGTTCGAGGACATGCGTCTGCATCAGCTCGGGCTGGACGCAACCCTGAATGCCAACGGGCAGGCCAAGGTACAACTGCGTGGCCTGGGGATCGCCAGCGGCGATACGCAGATTGGTGATCTCACGGTCAACGGCGGCGGTAATCAACGTCAGCAGCAAATGGAGCTGAGCCTGCAGGGCGAAGCGCTGCAAACCAGCCTGGCGCTGGACGGAACACTGGATCAGGGCAACTGGCGTGGCCGTCTGAGCCGCGCCGAGGTGCAGGCCGGTGGCCAGGATTGGCGCTTGCAGCAGCCCGCCTCGCTGGTGCGCCTGGCCAGCGGCCAAATCGACCTGGGCGCCCATTGCCTGCGCTCTGGCGAGGCCAGCCTGTGCGGCGAGAACCAGCGTCTGCAGCCGGAGCCGAAAATCCGTTATCGACTGGCGGATTTCCCCCTCGACAGCCTGTCGCCCTGGTTCCCGAAGGACTTCGCCTGGCAGGGGCGGCTCAACGCCGAGGTGCACCTGGATCTGCCTGCCGCCGGCCCCAGCGGGCGCGTGGTGGTGGATGCCGGCAGTGGTACCTGGCGTGTGCGCGACGACGAGCAGTGGGTGGATTTCACCTACGACAGCCTGCGCCTGAGCAGTGAGCTGCAGTCCCAGCGTATCGATACCCAATTGAATCTCAGCGGGCCGAAAATCGGTGAGCTGTCGGTGCAGGCGCAGCTCGATCCGCGCCCGCAGAACAAACCGCTGTCTGGCCAGTTCCGCCTGAGCGGCCTCGATCTGGCCATCGCGCGGCCGTTCGTGCCGATGGTGGAGCGCCTGACCGGGCGTCTGGATGGCAGCGGCAACCTGTCCGGCGATCTGCTGTCGCCTCTGGTCAATGGCCAGTTGCTGCTCAGCGGAGGAGAAGTCTCCGGTGGTGAATTACCGACCAACTTCGAGGATCTGCAGATCCGTGTGTTGATCGCCGGCGAAAGCCTGCAGCTCAACGGCGGCTGGCGCAGTGGCGATCAAGGGCAGGGCACACTGAACGGTGCGCTGGCCTGGAGTGGCCCGCTGAACGTTAACCTGAGCGTGCAGGGCCGCCGCTTGCCGGTGGTCGTCGAGCCTTATGCGACACTGGAAGTCGAGCCGGACATACAGGTGCGTCTGGCCGAGGATCGACTGTCGGTCAGCGGCAAGGTGTCCATCCCTCGTGGCGAGATCGTGGTGCGTGAACTGCCGCCGTCCACTGTCAAGGTCTCCGACGATGCGGTCATCGTCGGTGCCGAGGCGCGTGAGCAGCAGGCGGTGGCCATCAGCATGGACATCGACGTCGATGTGGGTAGCGACAAGCTGACCTTCAGTGGCTTCGGGCTCAATGCCGAACTGGCCGGGCAGGTGCATATCGGTGACGACATGGACACCCGTGGCGAGCTGAATCTCAACAAGGGCAATTTCCGTGGCTACGGCCAGCGCCTGACGATCCGCCGCGCGCGCCTGCTGTTCGCCGGCCCCATCGACCAGCCGTTCCTCGATATCGAGGCGATCCGCAAGGTCGACGAGGTGGTCGCTGGCTTGCGTCTGACCGGCAGCGCCGACCAGCCGCGTACCGAAGTGTTTTCCGAACCGGCGATGAGCCAGGAGCAGGCGCTGTCCTATCTGGTGCTGGGGCGGCCGCTTTCGACTGGCAGCGAGGACAACAACATGCTCGCCCAGGCAGCATTGGCGCTGGGCGTGGCGGGAAGTTCAGGGGTCACCGGCTCGGTCGCGCAGAGCCTGGGCATCGAGGACTTCCAGCTGGATACCGAGGGCAGCGGCAATACCACCAGCGTGGTCGCCAGTGGCAACCTCTCCGAACGCCTGAGCCTGCGCTATGGCGTAGGTGTGTTCGAGCCGGTGAATACCGTGGCGTTGCGTTACGCCCTCAGTCGCCGCCTGTATCTGGAGGCTGCCAGCGGCCTGGCCAGTTCCCTGGATCTGTTCTACAAGCGAGACTTTTAGGAGCGACTGCCTGCGCCGCGAAGCATCGTTGACGCAGGCCTGACCGGCGACGGGTAACTGGCAGTATTTACGCTGCTGTCATCTTGCAGCGGGCCGGGCATTCACATTACCGACACATAGGGATTCCATGGGCCAGCGGCAGACACAGATACTCAAGCACGACCTGAAGGCAATCGCCGAAGACCTGAAATGGGCGTCCGTTGATCTGGTGCAGATCGCCGAGCGCTTAAGAGGCACGGAGAACGAAGCAGATGCATGGGCAATTCTCAGGATGGTGGGGGTGCTGATCAACGGTGAGGATCGCCTGTCCAAGTATGCCGCCGAGGTCAAGTCCGGCCGGATCTCTCGCTCCAAAGCATGAGCCGCCGGCCAGAGCCTTGCGCTTAGCGTCCCTTCGCACGAATGCTGGAAAGTCATTCAGCACTGACGCTGCGTATTTTTTACTGCGCACGGCCTGCTCTGCCGAGGGTAGAGCAGCCTTCTAGTGAGCGCTGTCCTGGCGTAGGATGGTCGCCCATGCGTGTATTACCCACATAGAAAAGGATCATTTTCATGGCACAAGTAACCCTGCGCGGTAATCCGGTTCAGGTCGATGGCCAATTGCCGCAAGTCGGTCAGCAGGCGCCTGCGTTCAACCTGGTCGGTGCCGGCCTGGCGGATGTCAGCCTGAGCAGCCTGGCGGGCAAGCGCAAAGTGCTGAACATTTTCCCGAGCGTCGATACCCCGACCTGCGCGACCTCGGTACGCAAGTTCAACGCCGAGGCCAGCAAGCTGGCCAATACCGCGGTGCTGTGCGTTTCCGCCGACCTGCCGTTTGCCCAGGCGCGTTTCTGCGGTGCCGAGGGCCTGGAAAACGTGATCAACCTGTCGACCATGCGCGGCGCCGAATTCCTCAAGGACTACGGGGTGGCCCTGAGCTCCGGCCCGCTGGCCGGCGTGGCTGCCCGCGCCGTGGTGGTGCTGGATGAAAACGACAAGGTGCTGCACAGCGAACTGGTCGCCGAGATCGGCAGCGAGCCGGACTACGATGCCGCTCTGGCGGTTCTCAAGTAAGTTCTCGTAACGCTTCGAAACGGCCTGCTCTGCAGGCCGTTTTCGTTTCAGCCATTCATTGCTGGTTCAGCCCCGCGGCCACCAGCCTGCGCAGGCGGTTGGCTACCGGCGACAGCTGGCGACCCTTGACCAGCAGCAGGTAGTACGGCGACATCTCGATGGTCACGTTGAGCGGGAGTACCTTCAGCTTGGCGCCGACCTGGTCGCCCAGTAGCAGATCCGGCACCTCGCTGGCCAACGGGGCGATGGCCGATGACGACACCAGAATGGCGATCATCGCCAGTAACGATGTGGTGTTGGTGATGTTGGTCGGCAAGGGCGCACCGGCACTGAGAAAGGCCGTTTCCATCGCCTCACGGATCGGCGCCCGGTGGCTCTGCATGACCCATTCATAGGGCGACAGATCGCGCAGCGTCACCTGATCCACATTGGCCAGCGGGTGATCCTGGCGAACCATCAGCTTGAGGGTTTCGGTGCGCGCCGGAAAAATCTCGAAGTCCGCCGGATTGACACCGCGCGGCAGGCGGGCGAGCACGAAGTCGTTCTTGCCCGCAGCCAGGTCATGCACCAGCACGTCGCTGGCGGCGACGTTGACGTGCACCTCGGCCCGCGGCGAGATCGCCTTGAGCTGACGAATGGCCGGAATCACGAAACCCACCGCAGCCCCGGTCACCGCGCCGACCGTGGTGATGCCGCCTTCGCCGCGCTTGAGTTCTTCGACGTCCTGGGCGAGGTCGCGCAGTTCCACCAGCATATTGTGCGAGCGCTGTGCCAGGGCTCGGCCGATCAGGGTCGGCAGCATGCCTTTGGCATGGCGTTCGAACAGCCGGGCGCCGAGGGTATGTTCGATATCCGCCAGCATGCGCGAAGCAGCCGGTTGAGTGACGGTCAACGCGTCTGCCGCGAGGCCTAGCTGGCCGTGCTCGGCGATGGCGGCGATCAGGCGCAACTGGGGAATCTTCAGGTGTCGGGCGATCCCGATATCCATGGTGGCTCTCGTTTTATTGTCGTTATTGAGGCGTTGAACGGATTCTGTGACGCGGCGGGGCACTTGTCGATTACTTGCATACCACTATTGGTATGGCGATGCACTGAATATGAATTTGATTGATATGGACGGCTGACTCTATCTTCATGCCTGCTTTGAAAGCTCTTCGCTGAACGAACAACAATAACTGCGATGTCGCGTGTGCCCTGGCATGCAGCAGGCGTCGCCCAGGAGAAGCTGATGAACACTGTCCGTAAACTCGTGGCCGCCGTGGCCATGGGCGCCAGCCTGTTGAGTGCCGCCTCCGCCGGGGCCGCCGACAAGGGGTTCGTGGGTATCGCGATGCCTACCAAGTCGTCCGCCCGCTGGATCGACGACGGCAACAACATGGTCAAGCAACTGGAGAAAGCCGGCTACAAGGCCGACCTGCAGTACGCCGAAGACGACATCCCCACCCAGGTTTCGCAGATCGAAAACATGATGGTCAAGGGCGTCAATGTCCTGGTCATCGCGGCGATCGATGGCACAACCCTGACCAACGCGCTGGAAAACGCCAATGCCGCGGACATCAAGGTCATCGCCTATGACCGTTTGATTCGCGATAGCCAATACGTGGACTACTACGCCACCTTCGATAACACCAAGGTGGGTGTGCTGCAGGCCGAGTCGCTGGTCAAGGGCATGCAGGCACGCGGCCCTGGCCCTTACAGCGTCGAGCTGTTTGGTGGTTCACCGGATGACAACAACGCCTATTTCTTCTACGACGGCGCCATGTCGGTGCTGCAGCCGCTGATCGACAAGGGCGAGATCAAGATCCTTTCCGGGCAGACCGGCATGGGCAAGGTCGGCACCCTGCGCTGGGACGGTGCCACCGCCCAGTCGCGCATGGACAACCTGCTGTCCGCCAATTACACCAAGGAGCACCTCGACGGCGTGCTGTCGCCCTATGACGGCATCTCCATCGGCATCCTCTCGTCCCTCAAGGGGGTCGGCTACGGCTCGGGCGACATGCCGATGCCGGTGGTGACCGGCCAGGATTCGGAAGTGCCTTCGGTGAAATCCATCCTCGCCGACGAGCAGTATTCCTCGATCTTCAAGGACACCCGCCAGCTCGCCGAGGTGACCGTCGGTATGGTCAAGGCCTTGCTCGAAGGCAGCGAGCCGCAGATCAACGACACCACAACCTACGACAACGGGGCGAAAGTGGTGCCGTCCTATCTGCTGCAACCGGTCACCGTCGACAAGAGCAACTGGGAGAAGGTGCTGATCGACAGTGGTTACTACCGCAAGGATCAGTTCCAGTAACCGCGCCGCCGTCGGCAGCGCCTGGCGCTGCCGGCCATCCACTCCTTTCCTGACCTGAGCATGGCGCGCCCGCTGCGGCTGGCGCGTGCCTTGCGGACGGATATGCCCATGCAGCAAGACATCATTCTGGAAATGCGCGGCATCACCAAGACGTTCCCGGGCGTGAAGGCCCTGAACAACGTCAACCTCAAGGTGCACCGCGGCGAGATCCATGCCCTGTGCGGTGAGAACGGCGCCGGCAAATCGACCCTGATGAAGGTGCTCAGCGGCGTCTATCCCCACGGCAGCTACGAGGGCGAGATCGTTTACGAAGGCAAACCACTGGCATTCACCGGCATCCGCGACAGCGAGCGGGAAGGGATCATCATCATTCACCAGGAGCTCGCTCTGGTGCCGTTGCTGTCCATCGCCGAGAACCTGTTTCTCGGCAACGAGATCGCCAGCAACGGCGTGATCGACTGGCCGGAGGTCTATCAGCGCACCGAGGTGCTGCTGAAAAAGGTCGGCCTCGACGAAATCGCCACCACGCCGGTCGAGAAGCTCGGCGTGGGCAAGCAGCAACTGGTGGAGATCGCCAAGGCGCTGGCCAAGGACGTCAAGCTGCTGATTCTCGATGAGCCCACCGCGGCGCTGCAGGAAAACGACAGCCAGAAGCTGCTCGATCTGTTGCTGGAGCTCCGCGCCCAGGGCATTTCCTCGATTCTGATTTCCCACAAGCTCAATGAAGTCAGTCGCGTGGCCGACAGCATCACGGTGCTACGCGACGGCGCCTCGGTGAGCAGCATGGATTGCCATAGCGAAGCGGTCAGCGAGGAAACCATCATTCGCGGCATGGTCGGCCGCGACATGGAGAACCGCTACCCGGATCGCACCCCCGAGATCGGCGAAACCCTGCTGGAGATCCGTGACTGGAATGTCTGGCACCCGGAATCGGCATCCCGGCAGATGATCCGCAACGTCAACCTCAGCGTGGCTGCCGGTGAAGTGGTCGGCATCGCCGGGCTGATGGGGGCAGGGCGCACCGAACTGGCCATGAGCGTGTTCGGCAAGAGTTACGGGCGCAACATCTCCGGCTCCGTGCACCTGCGCGGCAAGGAAATCGATGTGTCCACGGTGCGTAGCGCCGTGGACAACGGCATCGCCTACGTCACCGAGGATCGCAAGTCCCTCGGGCTGGTGCTCGACGAGAGCATTCTTTGCAACACCACCCTGGCCAACCTCGCCGGCGTGTCGAGCTTTGGGGTGATCGACGAACACGAGGAACGACGCGTCGCCGAGCAGTATCGCGAAGCGCTGCACATCCGCACGCCCGGGGTATTCCAGAAGGTGCTCAACCTGTCCGGTGGCAACCAGCAGAAGGTGGTGCTCAGCAAATGGCTGTTCGCCAAACCCGAGGTGCTGATTCTCGATGAGCCGACCCGGGGCATCGATGTCGGCGCCAAGTTCGAGATCTACAGCCTGATCAACCAACTCGCCGCCAGCGGCAAGGGGGTGATCATCATTTCTTCGGAAATGCCCGAGCTGCTGGGCATGTGCGACCGCATCTACGTAATGAACGAAGGCGCCTTCCTGGGCGAACTGGCGCGCGCAGACGCGAGCCAGGAAAAGATCATGTCGATGATCGTCAAGGCGTGAGCGAGGTGAACGCAATGGAAACCAAAACCCAACCGGCTCGGCCGTCGTTGCTGGCCCACCTGAAGAGCCATGTGCGTGACTACGGCATGCTGATGACCCTGGTGGTCATCATGGCGCTCTTCGAGGTGCTGACCGACGGCACGCTGATGCGCCCGGTGAACCTGACCAACCTGTTCCTGCAGAACAGCTACATCATCATCATGGCGCTGGGCATGCTGCTGGTGATCGTTTCCGGGCACATCGACCTGTCGGTGGGCTCGGTGGTCGGCTTCGTCGGTGCGGCAGCAGCGGTGATGATGGTGCAGTGGGGCTGGCCGACCTCGGTGGTGGTGCCGGTCTGCCTGCTGATGGGCTGTCTGATCGGCGCTGCCCAGGGCTACTGGATCGCCTATTGGCAGATTCCTTCGTTCATCGTCACCCTGGCCGGCATGCTGGTGTTTCGCGGCCTGACCCTGGCGGTGCTCGATGGCCAGTCGGTCGGCCCGTTCTCGAGCAGCTTCCAGTTGATGAGCAACGGCTTCATCCCGGATATCTTCAGCGATACGCGGCCGAACATCACCGCCATCGTGCTGGGCGTGCTCGCCGCCGTGTTGATCATCTACCTGTCAGTGCGCGCCCGTCGTCGTGCCAAGCGCTACGGCATCGTCGACGAGCCGGCGCTGTTCTTCGTCATCAAGAACGGCCTGATCGCCGGTGCCATCGTCTACATCGCCTACCTGCTGGCCACCTACCGCGGTCTGCCGAACGTACTGATCATCATGGCCATGTTGATCAGCGCCTACACCTTCCTGACCAACCGCACCACCCTCGGCCGGCGCATCTACGCCATCGGCGGCAACGTCAAGGCGGCCAAGCTGTCGGGCATCAACACTGAGCGCCTGACCTTCTTCGCCTTCGTCAACATGGGCATGCTCGCCGCCCTGGCCGGGCTGATCTTCGCTGCGCGGCTGAACACTGCCACGCCCAAGGCCGGGGTTTCCTTCGAACTGGATGTGATCGCCGCGGTATTCATCGGTGGCGCTTCGATGTCGGGCGGCGTGGGCAAGATCATCGGCGCGGTGATCGGCGCCCTGATCATGGGGGTGATGAACAACGGCATGTCGATCCTGGGGATCGGTATCGAGTGGCAGCAGGTGATCAAGGGCCTGGTGCTACTGGCTGCGGTGATCTTCGACGTGGTCAACAAGAACAAATCCCGCTGAGGTATTAGGCCATGAATAGCCAGAATTTGACTCCAGGCAAGGCCGTGTATGCCGACCTGGCCGAGCGCACCGTGCTGATTTCCGGTGGCGCCACCGGTATCGGTCGGGCATTGGTGGAGGCCTTCGCCCGCCAGGGCGCACGAACCGCTTTCGTCGATATCGACGACAAGCACGGCCAGGCCCTGGCCAGCCAGTTGAGCGAAGAGGGGCATCAGGTGCGCTTCCTGCGCTGCGATATCACCGATATCAAGGCTTATCAGGCGGCCATCCACAAGATCGCCGAACAGTTCGGGCCGATCACCGCATTGCTCAACAATGCCGCCAACGACGTTCGCCATGCCCTGGACTCGATCAGCGTCGAACGCTTCGACGACCTGATCGCCGTCAACCTGCGCCACGCCACGTTCGCCACCCAGGCGGTGGTGCCGATGATGCGCCAGGCCGGCGGCGGCTCGATCATCAACTTCGGCTCGGTCGGCTGGATGATGGCTTCGGCCGGTTACCCGGTGTACGCGGCGAGCAAGGCCGCCGTGCATGGCCTGACCCGTGGCCTGGCGCGCGATCTGGGCAAGGATCGCATCCGCGTCAACACCCTGGTGCCGGGCTGGGTGATGACCGAGAAGCAGCTGGCCATGTGGGTCGACGAATCGGCCAAGGAGCAGATCAGGCAGAACCAGTGCATGCCCGGCCAACTGCTGCCCGAGCATATCGCCGACATGGCGCTGTTCCTGGCTTCTGATGCGGCGGCGATGTGCACGGCGCAGAATTTCATTGTCGACGGAGGCTGGGTATGAGCACCTTCAAAGCGGCGGTCTGGCCACGCAAGCTGCGTTCCACCGAATGGTTCGGCGGCAACTCGCGGGATCACATCTACCACCGCAGCTGGATGAAGAATCAGGGGCTGCCGGCCGATCTGTTCGACGGCCGGCCAGTGATCGGCATCTGCAACACCTGGTCGCAGCTGACGCCCTGCAATGCACATCTGCGTGATCTGGCCGAACGCGTCAAGCACGGCATCTACGAAGCCGGTGGCCTGCCGCTGGAGTTCCCGGTGTTCTCGGCCGGGGAAAGCTCGCTGCGGCCGACCGCGATGATGTACCGCAACATGGCGGCGATGGACGTGGAAGAAGCGCTGCGCGCCAACCCGCTGGACGGTGTGGTGCTGCTGGCCGGCTGCGACAAGACCACCCCGGCGCTGCTGATGGGCGCGGCGAGCGTGGATATTCCGGCCATCGTGGTGTCCGGCGGGCCGATGCTCAATGGCTGGTTCCGTGGCGAACGGGTCGGCTCGGGCACCGCCCTGTGGCAGATGTCGGAAGACATCAAGGCCGGCAAGATGAGCCGCGAGGACTTTCTCGAAGCCGAGCAGTCGATGTCCCGTTCGCCCGGCTCCTGTAACACCATGGGTACCGCCAGCACCATGGCCAGCATGGCCGAAGCCCTGGGCATGGCGCTGTCCGGCAATGCGGCGATTCCGGCGGTGGACAGCCGCCGCCGTGTGGTGGCGCACCTGACCGGGCGGCGCATCGTGCAGATGGTCAAGGACGATCTCAAACCATCCGACATCATGACCCGCCACGCTTTCGAGAACGCCATCCGGGTCAATGGCAGCATCGGTGGTTCGACCAATGCGGTCATCCACCTGCTGGCCATCGCCGGCCGCGTCGGTGTCGACCTGACCCTGGATGACTGGGATCGCCTCGGTCAGGACATTCCCACCATCGTCAACCTGATGCCGTCGGGCAAATACCTGATGGAGGAGTTCTTCTACGCCGGTGGTCTGCCGGTGGTGATTCGTATGCTCGGCGAGGGCGGCAAGCTGCACAAGAGCGCGCTGACCGTGTCCGGCGAAACCATCTGGGAGGAGGTCAAGGACGTACGCAACTGGAACGAGGACGTCATCCGCCCGGTTGATCAGGCGCTCACCGCCAAGGGCGGGATCGCCGTGCTGCGTGGCAACCTGGCACCTCGCGGCGCAGTGCTCAAACCCTCGGCAGCGTCGCCGCACCTGATGCAGCACCGTGGCCGCGCCGTGGTGTTCGAAGACATCGACGACTACAAGGTGAAGATCAACGACGAGAGCCTGGATATCGACGAGCACTGTGTGATGGTGCTGAAGAACTGCGGCCCGCGCGGTTATCCGGGCATGGCCGAGGTGGGCAATATGGGCCTGCCGCCCAAGGTGCTGCGCAAGGGCATCACCGACATGGTACGGATCTCCGATGCGCGGATGAGCGGCACCGCCTACGGCACCGTGGTGTTGCACACCACGCCGGAAGCGGCCGCCGGTGGGCCGCTGGCGGTGGTACGCGATGGCGACATGATCGAGCTCGATGTGGAGGCCAGGCGCATTCACCTGGACATCCCCGAGGCCGAACTGCGGCAGCGTCTGGCCGAGTGGCAGCCAACCATCGAGCCGCCCACCAGCGGCTACATCAAGCTGTTCCACGATCATGTTCAGGGTGCCGATAGCGGTGCGGACTTCGATTTCCTCAAGGGCTGCCGCGGTGCCGGCATTCCCAAAGACAGCCACTGAGACTTGCGAGAGGAAATCGAAGATGACAGAGATCAGCCAGGCTGCGATCAGCTGGATTGCCGTCGACTGGGGCACCTCCCAGGTGCGTGCGTGGGCACTCTCGGATAGCGGGGAGGTTCTCCAGCGCGCTTCATCGGCGCGCGGCATGAGTACCCTGACGCCGGATCAGTTCGAAGGCGCGCTGCTCGAATTGATCGGCGGCTGGCTGGACGACAGGCGCGTTATCGACGTGATCGCCTGCGGCATGGTCGGTGCGCGGCAGGGCTGGCGTGAGGCCCCCTATGCCGAAGTGCCCTGTGCGCCGCAGGCGGTGGAGCGAATGGTCAGGCCCGAGGTGGCGGATGGACGCCTGCGTGTCTCGATCATCCCGGGATTGTGCCAGCGCGCGCCTGCCGATGTGCTGCGCGGCGAGGAAACCCAGATCGCCGGCCTGCTCGCCGAGCACCCCGATTACAGCGGCGTGATTTGCCTGCCGGGTACCCATAGCAAGTGGGTGGAGATTCGTGAGGGGCAGGTCATCGCTTTCCAGACATTCATGACCGGTGAGCTGTTCGCCTTGCTGAGCCAGCAGTCGGTGTTGCGCCACGGTATGCAGGGGGATGCTCGGCTTCTGGATCAGCAGGCTTTCGACACCGGGCTGCAAGCTGGGGCAGGGAAGGCGCAGCGGTTGGTCGGCGCTTTGTTCGGCCTGCGCGCCGAAGGCTTGCTCGAAGGGCTGGCACCGGTTGCCGCACGCTCTCGGCTATCTGGGTTGCTGATTGGCCAGGAGCTGGCTGCGCTGGATGAACGCTGGCGAGGTCAGCGGGTCTGTGTCATCGGCGACGGCGAATCGGCCGAGCGCTATCGGCATGCCCTCGATATCCTGGGCGTGGCGGCGCTGCCCGTGAGTGCCGAGCGCGTCACCCTGGCTGGCCTGACCGCTGCCCGTGAGCATATTCAACGAGGAGCCTAGAGATGGCTGCAAACTCGAACGGCACCAGCGCCGCACGTATCGCCGACGCACGCCTCTGCACCCTGGGCGAAGGGGTGTTCTGGCACCCGCAGCGCGAGCAACTGTTCTGGTTCGATATTCTCGGGCGACGCTTGCTCAGCCAGCAGGATGATCAGCCGCTGGAGTGGACATTCGATGAGCGTGTATCCGCCGCTGGCTGGATCGATGAGGAACTACTGCTGATTGCCAGCGAGACGGCGTTATCGACCTTCAATCTGGCCACCGGCGCACGGCAAAAGGTCTGCGCGCTGGAGGCGGATAATCCACTGACCCGCTCCAATGACGGCCGCGCCGATCCCTGGGGCGGTTTCTGGATCGGCACCATGGGCCTGAACGCCGAGAAGCAGGCCGGTGCCATCTACCGTTATTACCGTGGCGAGCGGCGCCGCTTGTTCGCCGCTATCAGCATCACCAACGCCATCTGTTTTTCGCCCGATCGGCGCTATGCCTATTTTGCCGACACCGCACGCCAGCAGATCTGGCGCCAGCCGCTGGACGAGCAGCACGGCTGGCCACAGGGCGAGGCGCAGCCGTTCATCGACGGTCGCGTGGCGGGCGTCAGCCCCGATGGCGCGGTGATCGACAGTCAAGGGCGTCTGTGGAGCGCGCAGTGGGGGGCCTCGCGTGTCGCTTGTTACGACACGGAGGGGCACTTTCAGCAGGCAGTGGCCTTTCCCGCTTCGCAGATTTCCTGCCCGGCATTTGGCGGGCCAGGCCTGTCGACCCTGTTCGCGACCTCCGCGCGCGATGGCCTCGACGACGAACAACTGGCTGCCGAGCCCCAGGCAGGCAAACTGTTTGCCGTGGAGCTGCAAGCACAGGGGCAGGCCGAGCATCGGGTCATCCTGTAGGCGCTCGGAACGATGGCAATACCAGGCAATACATCGAAAAATGCATGCCGCGCTCGCGTTACAGGCGCCCGGCGCGGTTTTCTGCGCATTTCTCCCTCTCAAGCCACTGCTGGAGGTAAATAGCCCGTAAAGAGGCTTTGCTTCGAGCCTTACAGTGCTTATCGTTCACGCTCCCCTAGGAAGCGATTGGCCCATGTCCGAAGTAAACACAACGCGCAGCACTCCATCCTCCAAACGTCAGTGGTTCATCGGTCTGCTCTTGCTGGCGTTGGTCATCGTCTTGATCTGGTGGTTCTGGCCGGCAAAAACGGCGCCTCAAGGCAACACGCGCTGGGGGTTCGATAATGTGCCGGTGCGCATCGCCCATGTCGAGTCGCGGGACTTCCCCATCGTGCTGAAAGCCCTGGGCACGGTCATCGCCTATAACACCGCCAACGTGCGTAGCCGAGTGGATGGCCAGTTGCTGAAGGTGCTCTTCAAGGACGGTCAGCCGGTCAAGGCCGGTGACGTGCTGGCGCAGATCGACCCGCGGCCGTTCGAGATCGCCCTGCAGCAGGCACAGGGCACGCTGGCGGAAAACCAGGCACAGCTGCGTAATGCCGAAAAGGATCTGGCGTTGTATCGCGGCCTGTTCGCCGAAGACTCCATCGCCCGGCAGACGCTGGATACCCAGGAAGCACTGGTCAACCAGTACCGTGGCGCGCTGCAGAACAACCAGGGCGCGGTGGCCGAGGCCAAGCTGAATCTGGACTTCACCAAGGTGCGCGCACCCATCGACGGCCGCCTGGGTATCCGTCAGGTCGACCAGGGCAACCTGGTGAACTCCGGTGACACCAATCCCATCGTGGTGATCACCCAGACGCTACCGATTTCCGTCACCTTCACGCTGCCCGAGGCCGAGCTGCCGGCCGTGCTGGCTCAGGTGCGCAACGAGCGCACCCTGGTCGTGCAAGCCTGGGATCGTGGTGAGAACAACCAACTGGCCGAAGGTGTGCTGGAGAGCCTGGACAACCAGATCGACACCACCACCGGTACGGTCAAGCTCAAGGCGCGCTTCGAGAACGCCGAGGAAATGCTGTTCCCCAACCAGTTCGTGAATACCCGCCTGCAGGTTTCGGTTCGCGAGAATGCCTTGCTGGTTCCTGTCGCGGCGCTGCAGTTCGGCGCCAACGGCACCTTCGTGTATGTCATCGACGCGGAAGACAAGGTAGAGGTTCGCAAGGTCAAGGTCGGCCCCGGCGACGGCGAGTTCACGGTGATCGAAGAGGGCGTCGCGGCCGCCGAGCGCGTGGTGGTCGAAGGTACCGATCGCCTGCGTGCAGGTAACAAGGTCGAGGTGATCGGCGAGGGTACTCGTGAGCCGTCGGCCACCGAAGAAAATGCACCGCGGGTGCGTAGCGCTTCATGAACGTCTCCCGCCTGTTCATCCTGCGACCGGTCGCCACCACCCTGATCATGCTGGCGATCTTCCTCAGTGGCGTGATCGCTTATCGGCTGCTGCCGGTGTCCGCATTGCCCGAAGTGGATTACCCGACCATTCGGGTGATGACCCTGTATCCCGGTGCCAGCCCCGATGTGATGACCAGCGCGGTGACTGCGCCGCTGGAGCGCCAGTTCGGGCAGATGGCCGGGCTGCAGCAGATGTCCTCGACCAGCTCCGGCGGCGCTTCGGTGATCACCCTGCGCTTCAATCTGGAAGTGCAACTGGACGTGGCCGAGCAGGAAGTACAGGCGGCGATCAATGGCGCCACCAACCTGTTGCCGAACGACCTGCCGGCGCCGCCGGTGTACAACAAGGTCAACCCGGCCGACACCCCGGTGCTGACCCTGGCGGTGACCTCCAAGGAGCTGCCGCTGCCCCAGGTCAATGACCTGGTCGACACCCGTCTGGCGCAGAAACTGGCGCAGACCACTGGCGTCGGTCTGGTATCCCTGGCCGGTGGCCAGCGTCCGGCGGTACGTATTCGCGTCAATCCCGAGGCCCTGGCGGCCTATGGCTTGAACCTTTCGGACGTGCGCTCGCTGGTCAATGCCAGCAACGTCAACCAGCCCAAAGGCAACTTCGACGGCCCGACGCGGGTCAGCCAGCTCGACGCCAACGACCAACTGCGCTCGGCCGACGAATACCGCGATCTGATCCTCACCTACGCCAATGGCGGCGCGCTGCGCTTGCGCGATGTCGCATCGATCGTCGATGGCGCGGAGAACCAGCGTCTCGCCGCCTGGGCCAATCGCAATGCGGCGGTGCTGGTCAATGTGCAGAGGCAGCCGGGCGCCAACGTCATCGACGTGGTGGATCGCATCCAGACCCTGCTGCCCAACCTGACTCAGGGCTTGCCGGCCAGCGTCGAGGTGACGGTGCTCACCGACCGCACCCAGACCATTCGCGCCGCGGTGCGCGATGTGCAGCACGAACTGTTGCTGGCCATCGCCCTGGTAGTGATGGTCACCTTCCTGTTCCTGCGCAAGGTCTCGGCGACGCTGATTCCCTCGGTAGTGGTGCCGCTGTCGCTGATCGGTACCTTCGGTGTGATGTACCTGGCGGGCTTCACGATCAACAACCTGACGCTGATGGCGTTGACCATCGCCACCGGTTTCGTGGTGGACGATGCCATCGTCATGCTGGAGAACATCGCCCGCCATCTGGAGGATGGCGAAACGCCGCTCAACGCTGCGCTCAAGGGCGCCAGGCAGATCGGTTTCACCCTGGTTTCGCTGACCCTGTCGCTGATCGCCGTGCTGATCCCGCTGCTGTTCATGGCCGATGTGGTAGGGCGGCTGTTCCGCGAATTCGCCATCACCCTGGCGGTGGCGATCCTCATCTCCCTGGTGATTTCCCTGACCCTGACGCCGATGATGTGCGCACGCCTGCTCAGGCACGAGCCGGAAGCGGAGCAGGGGCGTTTCTACAAGGCCAGCGGTGCGGTCATCGACCGCATGATCGAACGCTACTCGGTCGGCCTGCGCTGGGTACTGCGCCATCAACCGCTGACCCTGCTGGTGGCCATCGGCACCATGGCACTTACCGTGGTGCTTTATCTCGCCGTACCCAAGGGCTTCTTTCCGGTGCAGGACACCGGGGTGATCCAGGGTATTTCCGAGGCGCCGCAGTCGATTTCCTTCTCGGCCATGAGCGAACGCCAGCAGCGCCTGGCCGACGTGATCCTCAAGGATCCGGCGGTCGCCAGCCTGTCGTCCTACATTGGTGTGGACGGCGACAACCCGACCTTGAACAGCGGGCGCATGCTGATCAACCTCAAGCCCCACGCCGAGCGCGACCTCAGTGCCACCCAGGTGATCGAGCGGCTGCGTCCGGAGTTGGCCAGGCTCAGCGGCATCGAGCTATTCCTGCAGCCGGTGCAGGATCTGAGCATCGAAGATCGGGTCAGCCGTACCCAGTTCCAGTTCAGCGTGGAGTCACCCGACCCCGAGATGCTGGAAACCTGGTCGGCGAAACTGGTCGAGGCGCTGCGTCAGCAGCCGGAACTCAGCGACGTCAATAGTGACTTGCAGAGCCGCGGCCTGCAGGCTTACCTGCGGATCGATCGCGATATGGCCGGGCGGCTCGGTGTCAGCGTTGCGGCTATCGATGATGCGCTCTACGACGCCTTTGGCCAACGGCAGATCTCCACCATCTATACCCAGGCCAGCCAGTACCGCGTGGTGCTGGAAAGCGAAAATGGCGGCAGCATCGGCCCGGCGGCGCTGCGCCAGATCCATGTCGCCACTGCCGAGGGCGGTCAGGTGCCGCTGTCGTCCCTGGCCCATGTCGAGGAACGTGCGGCGAGCCTGTTGATCAACCATATCGGCCAGTTCCCGGCCGCCACGCTGTCGTTCAACCTCAGCCCTGGCGTCGCCCTGGGCGATGCGGTGGCGGTGATCGAGCGTGTGCAGCAGGACATCGAGATGCCGGTCAGCGTGCAGGTGAACTTCCAGGGTGCCGCCGAGGCCTTCCGCGCCTCGCTGTCGTCCACGCTGCTGCTGATCCTGGCGGCCATCGTCACCATGTACATCGTGCTCGGTGTGCTCTACGAAAGCTACATCCACCCGATCACCATTCTCTCCACGCTGCCGTCGGCCGGCGTTGGCGCCTTGCTGGCGCTGCTGCTGACCGGCAACGACCTGGGGTTGATCGCGATCATCGGTATCATCCTGCTGATCGGTATCGTCAAGAAGAACGCCATCATGATGATCGACTTCGCCCTGGAGGCGGAGCGACACCAGGGCATGACGCCCCATGACGCGATCTATCAGGCGGCGCTGCTGCGTTTCCGGCCGATTCTGATGACCACGCTGGCCGCGCTGTTCGGCGCGATTCCGCTGATGCTGGCTTCGGGATCCGGTGCCGAGCTGCGGCAGCCGCTGGGCCTGGTGATGGTCGGTGGCCTGCTGCTCAGCCAGGTGCTCACCCTGTTCACCACGCCGGTGATCTATCTGTACTTCGATCGGTTGTCGCGGCGTTTCAGCCGCCGTGGCACGGCGGGGGTGGTGGTATGAGCGGCAAGCTTCAAGCTTCAAGCTTCAAGCTAGAAGCAACAGCCAGCTTTGACTTGCAGCTTGCAGCTTGTGGCTTGCGGCTCAAAGCTGGCTTGCAGCTATGAATCTGTCAGCACCTTTCATCCGCCGTCCGGTGGCGACCCTGTTGCTGAGCCTGGCGATCATGTTGCTGGGCGGCGTCAGCTTCGGTTTGCTGCCGGTAGCGCCCCTGCCGAACATGGATTTCCCGGTGATCACCGTGCAGGCCAGCCTGCCCGGTGCCAGTCCGCAGGTGATGGCCGCCACGGTCGCCACGCCACTGGAGCGTTCCCTGGGCGCCATCGCTGGCGTCAGCCAGATGAATAGCAACAGCAGCCAGGGCAATACGCGGATCATGATCGAGTTCGATCTGGATCGTGATATCAACGCCGCGGCGCGGGAGGTGCAGGCGGCGATCAACGCCTCGCGTGAACTGCTGCCCAGCGGCATGCGCAGCATGCCGACCTACCGCAAGATCAATCCGTCCCAGGCTCCGATCATGGTGCTTTCGCTGACCTCGACGGTGCTCGACAAGGGCCAGCTGTACGACGTCGCCTCGACCATCGTCGGCCAGAAACTGTCGCAGGTCAGCGGCGTCGGCGAAGTTCAGATAGGCGGCAGCTCGCTACCTGCCGTACGGGTGGCCCTGGAGCCGCGGTTGCTGGATCAGTACGGCGTGGCGCTGGACGATGTGCGTGCGACCATCGCCGCGGCCAACGCCAAGCGTCCCAAGGGCGCCGTGGAGGACGAGCAGCGGCATTGGCAGGTGCAGGCCAATGACCAGTTGGAGCGCGCCGCCGATTACCAGCCGATGATCATCCGCTACCAGGACGGTGCGGCGATCCGCCTGGGTGACGTCGCCCAGGTCACCGATGGCGTGCAGGATCGCTACAACAGCGGCTTCTACAATGACAAACAGGCCGTGCTGGTGGTGGTGAACCGCCAGAGCGGGGCGAATATCATCCAGACCGTTGCCGGCATCCGCGCGTTGCTGCCGGAGCTGCGCGGGGTGATCCCGGCCAGCGCCGACCTGGAAGTGGCGATGGATCGCTCGCCGGTGATTCGCGCCACGCTCAAGGAAGCCGAGCACACCCTGCTGATCGCCGTGGCGCTGGTGATCCTCGTGGTGTTCGCGTTTCTCGGCCGCTGGCGCGCCGCGCTGATTCCCGCCCTGGCGGTGCCGGTCTCGCTGGTCGGCTCGTTCGCGGCGATGTACCTGCTCGGTTTTTCCCTGAACAACCTGTCGCTGATGGCGCTGATCATCGCCACCGGTCTGGTGGTGGACGATGCCATCGTCGTGCTGGAGAACATCTCCCGGCATATCGAGGCCGGTGAAACGCCCATGGCCGCAGCCTTCAAGGGCTCACGCGAGGTGGGTTTCACGTTGCTGTCGATGAACGTCTCGCTGGTGGCGGTGTTTCTGTCGATCCTGTTTATGGGCGGGCTGGTCGAGCGGCTGTTCCGCGAGTTTTCCATCACCCTGGCGGTGGCCATCGTCATTTCCCTGCTGGTATCGCTGACGCTCACGCCGATGTTGTGCGCGCGTTGGCTGAAGCCCGAGCCCAGGCGCGAAGAGCACCAGGCAGGACGTCTGCAGGTCATCGGTGCGCGTGTGCTGCGTGCTTATGAACACAGCCTGGAGTGGGCCTTGCGCCATTCGCTGCTGATGCTGATCAGTCTGTTCGCGACCATCGCGCTGAACGTCTTCCTGTTCGTCAGCATCCCGAAAACCTTCATGCCGCAGCAGGATACCGGCCAGTTGATGGGCTTCATCCGCGGCGACAACGGGCTGTCTTTCCAGGTGATGCAACCGAAGATGGAGGCTTATCGCCGTTCGATTCTGGCCGACCCGGCAGTGGAAAGCGTGGCGGGCTTCATTGGCGGTAACAGCGGTATCAATAACGCGATCATGATCGTGCGCCTCAAGCCGCTCAAGGAGCGCGACCTGTCGGCACAGCAGGTGATCGACCGCCTGCGTGCCAATGCACCGAAGATTCCGGGGGGGCGGATGTTCCTCATGCCCGATCAGGATCTGCAGGTCGGCGGGCGCCAGGGGCGTAGCTCGGAGAACGAATATATGCTGTTGTCGGGCGATCTCGACGCTCTGCGCGAATGGTTGCCGAAGGTGCGTGAGGCATTGCGGGCGCTGCCTGAGCTGACCGATATCGATGCGTCCGAAGACGGCGGTGCGCCACAGATCCGCCTGGTGGTCGACCGTGGCGAGGCCAAGCGCCTGGGTATCGACATGAGCCTGGTGACTGGCGTGCTCAATAATGCGTTCAGCCAGCGGCAGATCTCCACTATCTACGACAGCCTCAACCAGTACAGCGTGGTCATGGAGATCAACCCGCGCTACGCCCAGAGCCCCGAAGCACTCGCGCAGATCCAGTTGATCACCGCGGACGGCGCGCGCGTGCCGTTGTCATCCATCGCCCATTGGGAACGCAGCCTCGAGGATGATCGCATCAGCCACCAGGGGCAGTTCGCGGTCGAGAACATCGGCTTTTCCCTGGCGGAGGGCGTCAGCCTCGATCAGGCTACCCAGGCCATCGACCGCGCAGTGGCGCGGATCAGCCTGCCCAACGAGGTGCAGGGCACGCTGGGCGGCACCGGTGCGGCGTTCCAGCAGACGCAGCAGAACCAGCCGTGGATGATTCTGATGTCGCTGGTGGTGGTGTACGTCGTGCTCGGCATTCTCTACGAGAGCTACGTGCATCCGCTGACCATTCTCTCGACGCTGCCGTCGGCTGGCGTCGGCGCATTGCTCGCTTTGCAGCTGCTCAATACCGAATTCAGCCTGATCTCGCTGCTCGGTCTGTTCCTGCTGATCGGGGTGGTGAAGAAGAATGCCATCCTGATGGTCGATCTGGCGCTGCAACTGGAGCGCAACGAACACCTGAGTCCGGCCGACTCGATTCGCCGCGCCTGCCTGCTGCGCTTCCGGCCGATCATGATGACCACCCTGGCCGCATTGCTCGGTGCCTTGCCGCTGATGCTCGGCAGCGCCGAAGGTTCGGAAATGCGCCAACCGCTGGGTATCACCATCGTCGGCGGGTTGATACTCAGCCAACTGCTTACGCTTTACACCACCCCGGTGGTCTACCTCTATCTCGACCGCCTGCGCCATCGGGTCAACCGCTGGCGTGGCGTGCGCACCGATGCCGCTTTGGAAACGCCTCTATGACCCATGCAACCCGCCGTACCCTTGGCCTGCTGGCGCTGAGCATCGCCCTGGCCGGCTGTGCCATCGGCCCCGACTACCAGCGTCCGGAAATCAGTACGCCGGCGCAATTCAAGCAGGCCGAAGGCTGGAAGGCCGCCGTGCCTGCCGATGCTCTGGAGCGCGGCGCCTGGTGGGAGCTGTATGGCGATGGCGAGCTCAATGCGCTGGTCGGGCGCCTGAACGTGTCCAACCAGACCCTGGCCGCCTCCGAGGCTCAATACCGTCAGGCTCGTGCGCTACTGCGTAGCGGGCGCGCGGCGTTCCTGCCGACGCTGTCGACCAGTGCCGGCATGACCCGTGCCGGGCAGGGCGGTGGCGACAGTACGCTGCGTACCTCCGACGGCATTGCCATCGGCGGGGCCAACTCGGCGAGCATCTCGAAAAACTACGATCTGAGCCTCAATGCCAGCTGGGAACTGGATGTGTGGGGCAAGCTGCGTCGCGGCCTGGAGTCCAATCGCGCGGCGTTCGAGGCCAGCGCGGCCGACCTAGCTGCGGTGCGCCTGAGCCTGCAATCCGAGTTGGTGCAGAGCTACCTGCAACTGCGTGTGCTGGATGAACAGCAGCGCCTGCTCGACGCTACGGTCGCTGCCTACCAGCGTTCGCTGCGGCTGACCGAAAACCAGTACCGGGCCGGTATCGTGCCGCGCTCCGACGTCAGTCAGGCGCTGACCCAGCTGCGCAGTACCGAGGCCCAGGCCATCGACCTGCAATGGCAGAGGGCGCAGCTCGAACACGCCATCGCGGTGCTGATCGGCGTGCCACCCAGCGATGTGAGCATTGCCCGCCGCGAAAGCTTGCCTGCATTGCCGCAGGTGCCGGCGAGCGTGCCTTCCCAATTGCTGGAGCGCCGCCCTGATGTGGCGGCCGCCGAACGTCGGGTGATCGCCGCGAATGCCGAGATCGGCGTGGCCAAGGCCGCCTGGTTTCCCGACCTGACACTGTCCGCTGCTGGCGGCTACCGCGGCAGCAGCTTCTCCGACTGGGTCAACCTGCCCAACCGCTTCTGGTCGGTCGGGCCGCAGCTGGCCCTGACCTTGTTCGATGGCGGGCGCCGCAGTGCCGAGAGTGAGCGGGTCGAAGCGGTCTACGATCAGACCGTCGCCCAGTACCGCCAGGCCGTGCTCGACAGCTTCCGCGAGGTCGAGGATTACCTGGTGCAGCAGCGCGTACTCGGACGCGAGATGGAGGTGCAGTCGCAAGCGCTGGACGCCGCGCGTGAATCCCTGCGCCTGATCGAGAACCAGTACCGCGCCGGTACCGTCGACTACAACAGTGTGGTCAACGTACAAGCCACGGCGCTGAGCAACGAACGCAGCAGCCTGACGCTATTGGGCAGCCGCCTGACGGCCAGCGTGCAACTGATCACCGCGTTGGGCGGCGGTTGGGATACGCTGAACCTTTCGCCGGCCGACGAATAGTCTGGTGAATGGGGCCCTGGCCATTGGTGACTATTCGTGACTGTTTAGTTCGCGGCGTTTTTCGCTAAAATTCCATACGTGATGTCGCGTTATTGTGCGTACGCCCTTGTACACAGCGAGTATGTGCCCATACGGATATAGGTGTGTGGTGGCTGTTGATTCGGCGATCCGGCAACTCGGTGCATGGCGGCACGCCGTTCCTTATTGAGAGTTGCAATGCTGACGGGTAGCTACGACCTTTCCCTGGTTCTGATTTCTCTGTGCGTGGCGATCCTGGCCTCCTATACGGCGCTGGATCTGAGCGGGCGCATCGCTACCGCCAAGGCCTCTGCGGTTTCGCTGTGGATCGGTGGTGGAGCACTGGCCATGGGGATCGGCATCTGGTCGATGCATTTCATCGGTATGCTTGCCTTCAGCCTGCCGATCCCCCTGGGGTATGACCTTGCCATCACCTTGTTGTCTCTGACCATCGCCATGCTCGCCTCGGGGTTTGCCCTGTGGCTGGTCAGTCAGGCGCGGATGCCGCTCTGGCACTGGTTGCTCGGTGCGCTGGTGATGGGCACGGGCATCAGTTCGATGCATTACATCGGCATGCAGGCACTGATGATGCAGCCGGGCATCGACTACGATCCGCTGCTGTTCGCGCTGTCTCTGCTGATTGCCGTACTGGCGTCCGCCGCAGCGCTGTGGATCGCTTTCCGGCTGCGCCGGCATACGCCTTTCGTCCGTCTGGCACGGGGTGGGGCAGCGGTGATCATGGGCTTTGCCATCGTCGGCATGCACTACACCGGCATGGCTGCCGCCAACTTTCCCGCCGACAGTTTCTGCGGTGCAGCGAATAGCGGGCTGGATACCGGCTGGCTGGCCAGCCTGGTGATCATCGTCACCCTGGCGGTGCTGGCCATTGCCTTGCTCACCTCGGTGCTCGATGCGCGTCTGGAGGCGCAGACCGCGATGTTGAACAGCTCGCTGGCCGAGGCCAATCAGGAACTGACCTTGCTGGCCCTGCACGACAACCTGACGCGCCTGCCCAATCGCCTACTGCTGGAGGATCGCATCGAGCAGAGCATGCACAAGATCCGTCGCAATGGCGGGCACTTCGCACTGATGTTCATGGATCTGGATGGCTTCAAGCCGGTCAACGACGCATTCGGTCACCATGTCGGCGACCTGTTGCTGAGGGAGGTCGGTCAGCGCCTGCAGCGCAGCCTGAGGGCTCAGGACACCCTGGCACGAGTAGGTGGGGATGAATTCGTCCTGCTTGCCGAACTGGGCGAGCGCGACGATGCGGCCACCATCGCCGGGCAGATCGTCGTGTTGCTTGGTCAGCCTTTCCAGGTGGCCGAACATGAGCTGAGAGTCTCGACCAGCGTAGGTATCGCCCTGTATCCGGGCGATGGCGACGATCGGCAGGAGTTGTTGAGAAATGCCGATGCGGCGATGTATCACGCCAAGGGTACCGGCAAGAACGATTACAGCTTCTTCGAAGCGTCGATGAACGCCAATGCGCATAACCAACTGCAACTGCTGCATGACCTGCGTGCGGCCCTGGCGAATGAAGAGTTCGTGCTGCATTACCAGCCCAAGTTCGATGCGCTCAATGGCCAGCCGATCGGTGCCGAGGCGCTACTGCGCTGGCAACACCCCGTGCGTGGGTTGCTGGCCCCGGATACCTTCATCCCCCTGGCCGAGCGCACCGGGCTGATCATTGCCATCGGCGAATGGGTGCTGCGACAGGCATGCCGTCAGATGCAGCAGTGGTATGCCGCCGGTCATCGCGATTGGCGTGTGGCGGTCAACCTGTCGGCGTTGCAGTTCTCCCATGCCGGCCTGCTGGGCAGTGTGGCCGGAGCCTTGGCCGAGCACGCCCTGCCGGCCAATTGCCTGACCCTGGAAATCACCGAAACCACTGCCATGAGCGATGCCGACGCCAGTATGCTGGTGCTGCAGCAGCTTGCCGACATGGGCGTCGACCTGTCCATCGACGATTTCGGCACCGGCTATTCCAGCCTGCTCTACCTCAAGCGTCTGCCTGCCAATGAGCTGAAAATCGATCGTGGCTTCGTCCGCGAACTGGAACACGACAGCGACGATGCGGCGATTATTTCCGCCATCGTTGCCCTGGGTCGGGCTCTGAATCTGCGCATCGTCGCCGAAGGCGTGGAAACCGCCAGGCAGCAGGACTTCCTCACCAACCTGGGTTGCGATTCTTTGCAGGGTTTTCTGCTTGGCCGGCCGTTGCCGGCCGACGAATTCATGGGCGCCATCGATCAGGCTCGAGCGGACAGGGCGAACGCTGCTACGAGTTGATCGGCGGGCTGGCATCAGCCCCGTAGCCAGATGCCTTTGCCGTTCAGGCGCTTGCGGTCATGGGCGATGTTGAAGTCCAGTAGTGGCCCCTTGGGCACGATGCTGGTGGGATTGATGGTCTGGTGGCTGGTGTAGTAGTGATGCCGGATATGCCACATGTCCACGGTGGCCGCCACGCCCGGCCACTGGTACAGCTCGCGCAGCCAGTTGCTCAGGTTCGGGTAGTCGACGATACGCCGCAGGTTGCACTTGAAGTGGCCGTGGTACACGGCATCGAAGCGCACCAGGGTAGTGAACAGGCGCCAGTCGGCTTCGGTCAGGTATTCGCCGGTCAGGTAGCGTGATTGGCCCAGGCGGGTTTCCAGCACCGACAGTTCGCCGAACAGTTCATCGAACGCTTCTTCGTAAGCTGCCTGGGTCGTGGCGAAACCGGCGCGGTAGACGCCATTGTTGACGCTCGGGTAGATGCGCGCATTGAGCGCATCGATATCGGCGTGCAACGCCTGCGGATAGAAATCCAGGCGATTGCCGGTAAGCCCGTCGAATGCCGAGTTGAACATGCGGATGATCTCCGCCGACTCGTTGCTGACGATGCGCTGCTGCTTCTTGTCCCACAGCAGGGGCACGGTGACCCGGCCTGTGTAATCGGGGTCGTCCTGGGTATAGCGCTGGTACAGAAAGGCGAAATCATCCAGGGCGTCACCGCTGGAGCCATGCTCGGCGTCGAACGTCCAACCGTTCTCGAGCATCAGCCAGCTCACCACCGATACCTCTATCAGCTCCTCAAGATCCTTGAGGGCACGCAGGATCAGCGTGCGATGGGCCCACGGACAGGCCAGAGACACGTACAGGTGATAGCGGTCGGCTTCGGCGGCGAACCCGCCTTCGCCTGTAGGGCCGGGCGATCCATCGGCGGTGATCCAGTTGCGCCGCTGGGCGTTCTCCCGCTTGAAGCGGCCACCGGCGCCGGTGTCATACCATTGGTCGTGCCATTGGCCTTCGATCAGCAGTCCCATGTCCGTACTCCCGTTGCCAGCCGAGGGAAATTCCCCGGAAACTGGAGTTTAGCCAGCCGGTCGTGAGCGCGGGATACAAAAAAACGTCGGGAGCGATTTTTGACGTCGCTGGCGACGGCCCGCAGGGTGCCCGCCAGGGATGGCAGGGCACAAAAAACGGGCGTCACGAATCGGCTAGCTCGATAGCTGACGAGCCTGCCAGCGCTTTCGCGCGTCATCGAATGCTGCTTCGCGCGGTATGCCCAGGCCGCGCAGTGCCAGGGCCATGGTGGCGATGATCGCCAACTGGCCATAGGCATCTTCGGCTTCACCCTGCCAGACGGCGCGCAGGTGGGTTGGATCCAGGCGCTCCGGTTTGACATGGCGCCGCTCGGACAGCATCGGCCAGTCCTCGTCCCAGTTCTCGCCCCCCTCGGTGCCATACAGGTGGCAGACGGCGTCCGGGTTGAGTTCGATTTCGCCGCCGTCGCCCTTGACCACGATGACGCGATCACCCAGCAGTTGGCTGGCCTCGCGGTGCACGGCCTGGTAGCCGGGGTGGAAGATGCTCTGCAGCCCGCAGCGCGCCGCCAGCGGGTTGAGGATGCGTGCCAGTGAGTGGATCGGCGAGCGCAGGCCGAGCACGTTGCGCAGGTCGATCATGCGCTGCAACGCCGGCATCCAGTCGTCCAGGGGCATGAAGGCCAGGTTCTGGTCATCCAGGCTCCGCGCAACCTCATCCCAACTGCGGCATAGAGGAATCGCCAGTTCGCCGAGCAACTGCTCACTGTACAGGCGCCCGGCCGTGTGTGCGCCGCCGCCATGCATGAAGATGCGCAGGCCGCTGTTCGCCAGGGCCTTGGCAGCCAGCAGGAACCAGGGCAGATGGCGTTTCTTGCCGGCGTAGGTGGGCCAGTCGAAGTCGACGGCGATGGTTGGCGCAGGCAAGCGCGCACGCACCGCCTCGGTGAAGCCAGCCATCTCCTCGGCGCTTTCTTCCTTGTGCCGCAGGAGCATGAGAAAGGCGCCAAGCTGGGTATCCTCGACCTTGTCGTCAAGGATCATGCCCATGGCGTCGCGGGCTTCCTCGCGGGTCAGGTTGCGTGCGCCGCGCTTGCCTTTGCCGAGAATGCGCACGAAGGAGGCGAAAGGGTGTTCGGCTGGGGTGATCAGGTTCATAGGCAATTCGTGGGCTTGGGCAGGCCCGCCAGCTTGGCGGCGAGTTTGGCAGGAGTGCCATTGAACAGGCGATTGAGGTGCAGGCTGTTGCCTTTGTCCGGGCCCAGCTTGAGGGCGACGTACTTGATCAGCGGGCGATTGGCCGGCGACAACTGAAATTCGTCGTGGAAGGCGCGCAGCAGCATGAGGATTTCCCAATGCTCATCGCTCAACTGCAGGTCTTCGCGCTCGGCCAGGGCTGTGCCCACCTCTCTGGACCAATCCTGGAGATCGAGCAGATAGCCATCTTTATCCAGCTCGATGGCGCGGTCGTTGACGATCAGGGGGCTCATAACCAGCTATTGACCTTGCTGAAGCGGCAGGCGAGGGCGACGAAGCCTGGATAGTCGACCTGCTGCAGCTTGCCGGCAGGCTGCAGGCCACGAGCCTGAATGTCTTCATCCAGAGCGAACAGGGCAATACCGTCGCCCAGGGCGCTCAGCGAATCGGCGTATATCGTGCCGGGCTGGATCGCGTAGGTAGCATCGCCGCAGAGCAGCAGGCCATCGCCGCTGCCCAGCAGGCGCAGACAACTGCTCAGGCGGTCATCACTGAACGGGGAGCTGGATACAACGTGCAGGGTTGTCATCAGAGGGTGATCACCTGGTCGTAACGGTCGATGAGATCGCGCAGCCCGGCGTCGTCCAGGCGCTGCACCTCCAGTGCCAGCGAAGTTTCGCCGAGGCCACGCTGTTGCAGGCTGTGGCTGCAGGCGTACAGCGATTCGACGCCGAACAGCGGCAAGGCCTGCAGGTTGGCGGTCAGGTCTTTCTGTTGCACGGCCTGGGACTTTTGGTCGGCGGCCAGTTGCAGTACGCCGTCATCGAGAAACAGCAGGCCGATGGGCAGATCGAAGGCGCCGCCAGCCAGGGCGATATCCAGTGCTTCGCGGGCGCCGGGGCCGCTCCAGGGGGCTTGGCGGCTGATGATCAGCAGCGAATGGCTCACCTCAATCGCCTCCGAAACAGATCAGGCGGTCGGCCAGTTGCGCCGCCTCATGTAATTGGCCCAGACCAGAAAGCACCCACGGGGCCGGCAGGTTGGCGGCTTGTCGCTCATAGCGAAGTGCCTCCTGCTCATCGAGCACGCCACGGCGCAGGGCCGCGGCGATGCAGACCACGCCGTCGAGCTCCTGGGTGGTGATGAACTCACGCCACTGGCGAGCCACATCGGTTTCATCCTGAGGGCTGACGATGTTGCCCGAGGCACTATGTACGCCGTCGGCGTAGAAGAACAGGCGCACGATCTCGTGGCCGCCGTGCAGCGCCGCTTCGGCAAAACGCAGGGCGCGGCGGGAGGAGGGGGCCGAGGCTGGGGAAAACAGGGCAATGGCGAATTTCATGAGCGGCCCGGTTGCGGAAACAGGGCGTCATGATAAGGCCTGATTGGCCGGGAACAGAAATGAAAAAGCCCATATCCGCAGATATGGGCTTTTCGGTCACAGGCGACTCAGCGCAAGCGGATTACGTGATGTCGCGCTTGGTCGGGCCAGTGTACAGCTGGCGCGGACGGCCAATCTTGTACGGGCTGGAGAGCATTTCTTTCCAGTGCGAGATCCAGCCGACGGTACGCGCCAGGGCGAAGATCACGGTGAACATGCTGGTCGGAATGCCGATCGCTTTGAGGATGATGCCCGAATAGAAGTCGACGTTCGGGTACAGGTTGCGTTCCTTGAAGTAAGGATCGTTACGCGCGATTTCGTCGAGCTTCATCGCCAGTTCCAGCTGCGGGTCATTGATGCCCAGCTCGGCCAGTACTTCGTCGCAGGTCTGTTTCATGACCTGGGCGCGTGGGTCGAAGTTCTTGTAGACGCGGTGTCCGAAGCCCATGAGCTTGAACGGATCGTCCTTGTCCTTGGCCTTGGCGATGAACTTGTCGATATTCGATACGTCACCGATTTCGTCCAGCATGGCCAGAACGGCTTCGTTGGCGCCGCCGTGGGCCGGGCCCCAGAGCGCAGCGATACCGGCAGCGATACAGGCGAACGGGTTGGCACCCGAGGAGCCCGCCAGACGTACGGTGGAGGTGGAGGCGTTCTGCTCGTGATCGGCATGCAGAATGAAGATCCGATCCATCGCCTTGGCCAGCACCGGGCTGATCGGCTTGGTCTCGCACGGCGTGTTGAACATCATGTGCAGGAAGTTTTCCGCGTAGCTCAGGTCATTACGCGGGTACATCATCGGCTCGCCTTTGGAGTACTTGTACACCATGGCGGCGATGGTCGGCATCTTGGCGACCAGGCGCATCGCGGAAATGTCGCGGTGCTGCGGGTTCTTGATGTCCAGGGAGTCGTGGTAGAAGGCGGAAAGGGCGCCAACTACGCCACACATGACGGCCATCGGGTGGGCGTCACGGCGGAAACCGTTGAAGAAGGTCTTCAGCTGTTCATGAACCATGGTGTGGTTCTTGATGGTGCTGACGAAAGCAGCTTTCTGCTCTTCATTAGGCAGCTCGCCATTGAGCAGCAGGTAGCAGGTATCCAGGTAATCGGCTTTCTCGGCAAGCTGCTCGATCGGATAGCCGCGGTGCAGCAGGACGCCTTTGTCACCATCGATGTAGGTGATCTTCGATTCGCACGAAGCGGTCGACATGAAGCCGGGGTCGAAAGTGAAGTTGCCCGTGGCAGTCAGGCTCCGCACGTCGATCACATCAGGGCCAACGGTGCCGGATAAAACGGGCAGCTCGACGGGGGCTGCGCCCTCGATGATCAACTGCGCTTTTTTGTCAGCCATGTTTGGCCTCCTAGTTATGCTTGGAATCATCAGTCGGCCCCCCACGCAGGGCCCGCATCACTATAGTGTTATGAATCTGAAAGTCAATTTGCGAAAACCCAGGCAATAGAAGGGTTTGAGTGCGCTGCCTGCGACAAAAAGGCGCGGCCTTTTACGCCATTTTCAAGGTTGACGCAATCGGTAGAAGGTCGAGGTGTCCGCGTTGTCATTAGCGACCTAACTGTCTATACTCTGCGCCCGACTGCCAAGGGCCTTACAGCCCGGATTCTGGTGGTTGTCACTTCTTGGGTGATGGGTACCTGACCAGTGCGCTTCCCGACAACTCAGCCCTGATAGCTGGGGCTCTCAGTGTGATAATAAAGCCGTGAATAGCCAACGACCTGTAAACTTAGACCTTCGGACGATAAAACTCCCAGTCACTGCTTACACGTCCATTCTTCACCGTATATCCGGCGTGATCCTTTTCCTCGGCATTGCCGTGCTGCTGTTCGGGCTCGACAAATCGCTGTCATCGGAAGAGGGCTTCGCCCAGGTGAAAGAATGCTTGACCAGCCCGCTGGCCAAGTTCGTGATCTGGGGACTTCTGTCCGCTCTGCTGTACCACCTGGTGGCCGGTGTGCGCCACTTGATCATGGATGCTGGAGTCGGTGAGACGCTGGAAGGCGGCAAGCTGGGTTCCAAAATCGTTCTCGTCGTATCGGCGATCGTGATCGTGCTGCTGGGGGTGTGGATATGGTAACTAATGTCACTAATTTCTCGCGTTCGGGCCTCTATGACTGGATGGCGCAACGTGTTTCTGCGGTCGTTCTCGCGGCTTATGTCCTGTTTCTGTTGGGTTACATCCTCCTGAATCCAGGCATGGGCTATGCCGAATGGCATGGTCTGTTCTCCAATAATGCAATGCGCATCTTCAGCTTGCTGACCCTCGTCGCGCTGGGCGTTCACGCCTGGGTCGGCATGTGGACGATCTCCACTGACTACCTGACGTCGACCGCGCTGGGCAAGTGGGCCACCGTTGTGCGTTTTCTGTTCCAGGCCGCGTGTGGCATCGCCATGTTCGTGTTCTTCGTCTGGGGCGTGCAGATTCTTTGGGGTTTCTGATTCATGACTAGCATTCGTACTCTTTCCTATGACGCCATCATCGTTGGTGGTGGCGGTGCCGGCATGCGCGCTGCACTGCAGCTGGCGCAGGGCGGCCACAAGACCGCAGTGGTAACCAAGGTCTTCCCGACCCGTTCGCATACCGTTTCCGCCCAGGGCGGCATCACGTGCGCCATCGCGTCGAACGACCCGAACGACGACTGGCGCTGGCACATGTACGACACCGTCAAGGGCTCCGACTACATCGGCGACCAGGACGCGATCGAATACATGTGTTCCGTCGGCCCGGAGGCCGTGTTCGAGCTCGAGCACATGGGGCTGCCGTTCTCCCGTACCGAGCAGGGCCGCATCTACCAGCGTCCGTTCGGTGGCCAGTCCAAGGGCCCGGACAACCCGACTCAGGCTGCTCGTACCTGCGCCGCTGCCGACCGTACCGGTCACGCGCTGCTGCACACCCTGTACCAGGCCAACCTGAAGGCTGGCACCTCGTTCCTCAACGAGTGGTACGCGGTCGATCTGGTCAAGAACCAGGACGGTGCCATCGTTGGCGTCATCGCCATCTGCATCGAAACCGGCGAAACCGTCTACATCCGCTCCAAGGCCGTGGTTCTGGCCACTGGCGGTGCTGGCCGTATCTACGCTTCCACCACTAACGCACTGATCAACACCGGTGACGGTGTGGGCATGGCGCTGCGTGCTGGCGTGCCGGTACAGGACATCGAAATGTGGCAGTTCCACCCGACCGGTATCGCCGGCGCCGGTGTACTGGTCACCGAAGGCTGCCGTGGTGAGGGTGGTTACCTGATCAACGCCCACGGCGAGCGTTTCATGGAGCGTTATGCGCCTAACGCCAAAGACCTCGCTGGTCGTGACGTAGTGGCCCGTTCCATGGTCAAGGAAGTCATCGCCGGTAACGGTTGTGGCCCTGACAAGGATCACGTGCTGCTGAAGCTCGATCACCTCGGTGAGGAAGTGCTGCACAGCCGTCTGCCTGGCATCTGCGAACTGTCCAAGACCTTCGCGCACGTTGACCCGGTTGTCGCGCCTGTTCCGGTCATCCCGACCTGCCACTACATGATGGGCGGCGTTGCCACCAACATTCATGGCCAGGCCATCACCCAGGATGCCAATGGCGTCGACCGCATCATCGAAGGCCTGTTCGCCGTGGGCGAAGTAGCCTGCGTATCGGTACACGGCGCCAACCGTCTGGGCGGCAACTCGCTGCTCGACCTGGTGGTCTTCGGCCGCGCCGCTGGCCTGCACCTGGAAAAAGCGCTGAAAGAAGGCGTGGAAGTCCGCGGTGCCAGCGAGACCGATATCGAGCAGTCGCTGGGGCGTCTGTCCGGCGTCAACGAGCGCAGCACTGGCGAAGAAGTCGCACCGCTGCGCAAAGAACTGCAGCAGTGCATGCAGAACTACTTCGGCGTATTCCGTACCGGCGAATACATGAAGAAGGGCATCACCCAGCTGGCCGATCTGCGCGAGCGCATCGCCAACGTCAAGATCTCCGACAAGAGCCAGGCCTTCAACACCGCGCGTATCGAAGCGCTGGAGTTGCAGAACCTGCTGGAAGTCGCCGAAGCCACTGCCATCGCCGCCGATACCCGTACCGAGTCCCGCGGCGCCCACGCCCGTGAAGACTACGAGGATCGTGACGACACCAACTGGTTGTGCCACAGCCTGTACTTCCCGGGTGAGAAGCGCGTGACCAAGCGTGACGTCAACTTCTCGCCGAAGACGGTTCCGGCGTTTGAACCCAAAGTTCGTACTTATTGAGGGTGGCTACCATGTCTCTTGGCAAAAGCTTGAAAGTCAGCGTTTATCGCTACAACCCGGAAACGGACAAAGCGCCCTTCATGCAGGACTTCGACGTCGAGATCGACGGCAAGGATCTGATGGTGCTCGACGTGCTGGCCCTGATCAAGGAGCAGGACGAAGGCTTCTCCTACCGTCGCTCCTGCCGTGAAGGCGTCTGCGGTTCCGACGGCATGAACATCAGTGGCAAGAACGGCCTGGCCTGCATCACGCCGATCTCCACCGTGGTCAAGGGCAACAAGCTGGTGATCCGTCCGCTGCCGGGGCTGCCGGTCATTCGTGACTTGGTCGTCGATATGAGCATCTTCTACAAGCAGTACGAGAAGGTGCAGCCGTTCCTGCAGAACGACACGCCGGCGCCGGCTATCGAGCGCCTGCAGTCGCCGGACGAGCGCGAGAAGCTGGATGGCCTGTACGAGTGCATCCTGTGCGCTTGCTGCTCGACCAGTTGCCCGTCGTTCTGGTGGAACCCGGACAAGTTCCTGGGCCCGGCCGCGCTGCTGCAAGCCTATCGCTTCCTGGCCGACAGCCGTGATACCAAGACCGCGGAACGATTGGCCTCTTTGGATGATCCATTCAGTGTGTTCCGCTGCCGCGGCATCATGAACTGCGTGAACGTATGTCCCAAAGGGCTGAACCCGACCAAGGCAATCGGTCACGTTCGCAACATGTTGCTGCAGAGCGGTACCTGATTCACTGTTCTTTAGCTTGACCCGCAACGCCTGCAGCACCGACTTCATGTCGGTGTTGCAGTATAGCCAGGGCGTCGGTCTAGCCGCCGACGTTCTTCAATGAGATATATGACGACCAGCAGGGGCATTCGGGCTGGTGCCCGGACTATCTGCGGGATTATTGGTGGCTTTTTCGAGTCGCTGTTACATGACTTCGAAAGCCAGTCGGTGTCCTCGCCGGTGGTGTCCCCTTACCGAGGGTGACCAAGCATGCAAGAAAGCGTGATGCAGCGTATGTGGGACAGTGCCCACCTATCCGGTGGTAACGCTGCCTACGTGGAAGAGCTCTACGAGCTCTACCTGCACGATCCCAACGCCGTGCCGGAAGAATGGCGCACTTATTTCGATAAGTTGCCGTCCGAAGGCAGTACCGCCAATGACGTATCGCACTCGACGATTCGTGATCATTTCGTGTTGCTGGCCAAAAACCAGCGTCGTGCTCAACCGGCTTCAGCCGGTACTGTCAGCAGCGAACACGAAAAGAAGCAGGTCGAAGTGTTGCGGTTGATTCAGGCATTCCGCATGCGTGGCCACCAGGCGGCTCAGCTCGATCCGCTTGGGCTGTGGCAGCGTTCTGTTCCTGCTGATCTGTCGATCAGCCATTACAGCCTTACCGACGCGGATCTGGACACCACCTTCCGCACAGGTGGTCTGGCAATCGGCAAGGAAGAAGCAACTTTGCGGGAAATCCGCGATGCTTTGCAGCAGACATATTGTCGCACCATCGGCTCCGAGTTCACCCACATCGTCGATTCCGAGCAGCGCAGCTGGTTCCAGCAGCGCCTGGAAAGCGTGCGCGGTCGTCCGCAGATTTCCGCCGAAGTGCAGGGGCATCTGCTCGAGCGCCTGACCGCCGCTGAAGGCCTGGAAAAATACCTGGGTACCAAATACCCGGGCACCAAGCGTTTCGGTCTGGAAGGTGGCGAGAGCCTGATCCCGCTGCTCGATGAGATCATCCAGCGCAGCGGTTCCTACGGCACCAAGGAAATCGTCATCGGCATGGCCCACCGTGGCCGTCTGAACGTCCTGGTCAACACCTTCGGCAAGAACCCGCGCGACCTGTTCGACGAGTTCGAAGGCAAGAAGGTCGAAGGCCTGAGCTCCGGTGACGTGAAGTATCACCAGGGTTTCTCCTCGAACGTGATGACGCCGGGTGGCGAAGTGCACCTGGCCCTGGCGTTCAACCCGTCTCACCTGGAAATCGTTTCTCCGGTGGTCGAAGGTTCCGTACGTGCTCGCCAGGATCGTCGCAGCGATGCAGTGGGCGACAAGGTTCTGCCGATTTCCCTCCACGGTGACGCGGCATTCGCCGGTCAGGGCGTGGTCATGGAAACCTTCCAGATGTCGCAGACCCGCGCTTACAAGACGGGCGGCACCATCCACATCGTGATCAACAACCAGGTTGGTTTCACCACCAACCGTGCCGACGATGCGCGCTCCACCGAGTACGCCACCGACGTCGCCAAGATGATCCAGGCGCCGATCTTCCATGTGAATGGCGATGATCCGGAAGCCGTGCTGTTCGTCACCCAACTGGCTGTCGATTACCGCATGCAGTACAAGCGTGACGTGGTCATCGACCTGGTCTGCTACCGCCGCCGTGGCCACAACGAGGCCGACGAGCCGAGTGGTACCCAGCCGCTGATGTATCAGCAGATCGCCAAGCAGCGCACCACCCGTGAGCTGTATGCCGAAGCACTGACCAATGCCGGACGTCTGTCGGCCGAAGCCGTGCAGGCGCCTGTCGACGAGTACCGCACTGCACTGGACAACGGTCAGCACGTGGTCAAGAGCCTGGTCAAGGAGCCGAACAAGGAGCTGTTCGTCGATTGGCGCCCTTACCTGGGGCACGCTTGGACTGCTCGTCACGACACCCGTTTCGATCTGAAGACCCTGCAGGAGCTGTCCAACAAGCTGTTGGAAACTCCGGATGGCTTCGTCGTTCAGCGCCAGGTCACCAAGATCTACGAAGATCGCCAGAAAATGGGCGCAGGCGGCTTGCCGCTGAACTGGGGCTACGCCGAAACCATGGCGTACGCGACCCTGCTCGTCGAAGGCCATCCGATCCGTATCACCGGTCAGGACGTGGGTCGCGGTACCTTCTCGCACCGCCATGCGGCGCTGCACAACCAGAAGGACGGCAGCACCTATCTGCCGCTGCAGAACCTCTACGAGGGTCAGCCGCGCTTCGACCTGTACGACTCCTTCCTGTCGGAAGAAGCGGTACTGGCATTCGAATACGGTTACGCCACCACCACGCCGAACGCGCTGGTGATCTGGGAAGCCCAGTTTGGCGATTTCGCCAACGGTGCCCAGGTGGTGTTCGATCAGTTCATTTCCAGCGGCGAGACCAAGTGGGGTCGTCTGTGCGGTCTGACCATGTTGCTGCCGCACGGTTATGAAGGGCAGGGCCCGGAGCACTCATCGGCACGTCTGGAGCGTTACCTGCAGCTGTGCGCCGAGCACAACATCCAGGTTGCGGTACCGACCACGCCGGCACAGATCTATCACCTGCTGCGTCGTCAGGTCATCCGTCCGCTGCGCAAGCCGCTGGTGGTGCTGACGCCCAAGTCGCTGCTGCGCCACAAGCTGGCCGTATCGACTCTGGAAGATCTGGCCGAAGGCTCGTTCCATACCGTCATCCCGGAAATCGATGCGATCGACCCGAAGAAAGTCGAGCGCCTGGTTCTGTGCAGCGGCAAGGTTTACTACGACCTGCTGGAGAAGCGCCGCGCCGAAGGCCGCGAAGATGTCGCCATCGTGCGTATCGAGCAGCTGTATCCGTTCCCGGAAGACGATATGAATGAGGTGTTCGCAGGCTACAAGAACCTCAAGCATGTCGTCTGGTGCCAGGAAGAGCCGATGAACCAGGGCGCCTGGTATTGCAGCCAGCACCATATGCGTCGTGTCGCCACTGCGCACAAGAAATCCCTGGTGCTCGAGTATGCAGGGCGTGATGCCTCGGCAGCTCCGGCTTGTGGCTACGCTTCTCTGCACGCCGAACAGCAGGAAAAACTGCTGCAGGATGCTTTCACCGTTTAACGCCATCGCGAGGGAAGCGGCCTGACTGAGGCCGTTTCCTCGAACAAACCGAATTTAAGGAACAGAACACAATGGCTATCGAGATCAAAGCCCCTACATTCCCCGAATCGGTCGCCGACGGCACCGTGGCTACCTGGCACAAGAAGCCGGGCGACGCGGTCAAGCGCGATGAGCTGATCGTCGACATCGAAACCGACAAGGTCGTGATCGAAGTACTGGCCGAGGCCGATGGTGTTATTGCTGAAATCGTCAAGAACGAAGGCGACACCGTACTGAGCAACGAAGTACTGGGCAAACTGACCGAAGGCGGCGCTGCTGCTCCGGCCGCTGCTCCTGCGCAAGCTCAAGCTGCTGCCGCTCCGGCTCAGGCCGCTGCACCTGCCGCTGCTGGCGACGACCAGATCCTGTCGCCTGCCGCGCGCAAACTGGCCGAAGAGAACGGCATCGACCCGAACAGCATCAGCGGTTCCGGTAAAGGTGGTCGTGTGACCAAGGAAGACGTGGTCGCCGCTGTCGAAGCGAAGAAGAACGCTCCAGCTGCCAAGCCGGCTGCCGCTGCCGCCGCTGCTCCGGTCGTCGCTGCTGCTGGCGATCGTACCGAGAAGCGCGTACCGATGACCCGCGTACGTGCCACCGTCGCTCGCCGTCTGGTCGAAGCGCAGTCGAACATGGCCATGCTGACCACCTTCAACGAAGTCGACATGTCCGAGATCATGGCGCTGCGTTCGAAGTACAAGGATCAGTTCGAGAAAACCCACAACGGCACTCGTCTGGGCTTCATGTCCTTCTTCGTCAAGGCTGCCACCGAAGCGCTGAAGCGCCTGCCGGCTGTCAACGCCTCGATCGATGGCAACGACATCGTTTACCATGGCTACCAGGATATCGGCGTAGCCGTTTCCAGCGACCGTGGTCTGGTCGTGCCGGTACTGCGTAACGCCGAGTCGATGGGCCTGGCCGATATCGAAGCCGGCATCGCCGCCTACGGCAAGAAAGCCCGTGATGGCAAGCTGTCCATCGAAGAGATGACTGGTGGCACCTTCACCATCACCAACGGCGGCACCTTCGGTTCGATGATGTCGACGCCGATCGTCAACCCGCCGCAGGCTGCGATTCTCGGCATGCACAACATCATCCAGCGCCCGGTGGCCGTTAACGGTCAAGTGGTGATTCGCCCGATGATGTACCTGGCACTGTCCTACGATCACCGTCTGATCGACGGCAAAGAAGCCGTGACCTTCCTGGTGACCATCAAGAACCTGCTGGAAGACCCAGCTCGTCTGTTGCTGGACATCTAATACACCAGCCTCAAGCTGCAAGCGCCAAGCTTCAAGTAGAAGCGCTCCGTCTTGCAGCTCGAAGCTCGAAGCTTGAAGCTGAAAAGGAATCTTTTATGAGCCAGAAATTCGACGTGGTAGTCATTGGTGCCGGCCCTGGCGGCTACGTAGCCGCCATCAAGGCTGCCCAGCTCGGTCTGAAGACCGCGTGCATCGAGAAGTACCAGGACAAGGACGGCAAGATCGCCCTCGGTGGTACCTGCCTGAACGTTGGCTGCATTCCTTCCAAGGCGCTGCTGGACAGCTCCTGGAAATATCACGAGGCCCATGAAGGTTTCGCTGTACACGGTATTGCCGCCAAGGGCGTGACCATTGACGTGCCAGCCATGGTTGGCCGCAAGAACACCATCGTCAAGAACCTGACCGGCGGTGTTTCCACCCTGTTCAAGGCCAATGGCGTGACCCTGCTGGAAGGCCACGGCAAGCTGCTGGCTGGCAAGCAGGTCGAAGTCACCGACAAAGACGGCAAGACTTCGATCGTCGAAGCCGAAAACGTGATCCTGGCTTCCGGCTCGCGTCCGATCGACATCCCGCCGGCTCCGGTCGACCAGGACGTCATCGTCGACTCCACCGGTGCACTGGACTTCCAGACCGTACCGAAGAAGCTGGGCGTGATCGGCGCTGGTGTCATCGGTCTGGAGCTGGGTTCGGTATGGGCTCGCCTGGGTGCCGAAGTGACCGTTCTGGAAGCGCTGGACAAGTTCCTGCCAGCCGCTGACGAAGCGATTGCCAAGGAAGCGCTGAAGACCCTGACCAAACAGGGCCTGAAGATCAAGCTGGGCGCTCGCGTGACCGGTTCGGAAGTGAAGAAGAAGCAGGTTACCGTCACCTACACCGATTCCGAAGGCGAACAGAAAATCGTCTTCGACAAGCTGATCGTTGCGGTTGGCCGTCGTCCGGTCACCACCGAACTGCTGGCTTCGGACAGCGGTGTTGATCTCGACGAGCGTGGCTACATCTTCGTCGACGACCAGTGCGCCACCAGCGTTCCAGGCGTCTATGCCATCGGTGACGTGGTGCGCGGCGCGATGCTCGCTCACAAGGCCTCGGAAGAGGGTGTGATGGTTGCCGAGCGGATCAAAGGTCACAAGGCACAGATGAACTATGACCTGATTCCTTCGGTCATCTACACCCACCCGGAAATCGCGTGGGTCGGCAAGACCGAGCAGCAACTGAAGGGTGAAGGCGTTGCAGTCAACGTCGGTACCTTCCCGTTCGCAGCCAGCGGCCGTGCCATGGCAGCCAACGACACCGGCGGTTTCGTCAAGGTCATCGCCGACGCCAATACCGACCGCGTACTGGGTGTACACGTGATCGGCCCGAGCGCGGCAGAGCTGGTGCAGCAAGGCGCCATCGGTATGGAGTTCGGTACCAGCGCTGAAGACCTGGGCATGATGGTCTTCTCGCACCCGACCCTGTCCGAAGCCCTGCACGAAGCAGCGCTCGCAGTAAACGGTGGCGCGATTCACGTCGCCAACCGCAAGAAACGCTAAGAAGTCGTTCGTCTGATAGCGGCCTGCGGGCCGGTGTCGTTCAGACGATTTTTCGCGAAGCAGAACCACGGTGCATTGCCCGCGCAGGGCTCAGGCCCATGCGCGGAATGTGTGCCGGACTGCCTAGAGGCGGTCACAGGTGGTGCGGCACGTCAGTGCAGCACCGATGCGCAATACCTAAACGAAGACGGTAGACAAGCATGAATCTTCACGAGTATCAGGGTAAGCAGCTGTTCGCTGAGTACGGCCTGCCCGTATCCAAGGGCTTCGCCGTAGACACCCCGGAAGAGGCCGCAGCGGCCTGCGAAAAGATCGGTGGTACCGAGTGGGTCGTCAAGGCTCAGGTACACGCCGGTGGCCGCGGTAAAGCGGGTGGTGTGAAACTGGTCAAGAGCAAGGAAGACGCCAAGGCTTTCGCTGCCAACTGGCTGGGCAAGCGTCTGGTGACTTATCAGACTGACGCCAATGGTCAGCCTGTCACCAAGATCCTGGTCGAGTCCTGCACCGACATCGCCAAGGAACTGTACCTGGGCGCTGTAGTCGATCGCTCCAGCCGTCGTATCGTGTTCATGGCTTCCACCGAAGGTGGCGTGGACATCGAGAAGATCGCTCACGAAACGCCTGAGAAGATCCTCAAGGCCACTATCGATCCGCTGGTCGGGGCACAGCCGTTCCAGGGTCGCGAGCTGGCATTCCAGCTGGGCCTGGAAGGCAAGCAAGTCACTCAGTTCGCCAAGATCTTCGTGGGTCTGGCCAAGCTGTTCAAGGATCACGATCTGGCTCTGCTGGAAGTGAACCCGCTGGTCATCAAGGCCGACGGCGATCTGCACTGCCTGGACGCGAAGATCAACATCGACGCTAACGCCATGTACCGTCAGCCGAAGCTGAAGACCTTCCACGACCCGTCGCAAGACGACGCCCGTGAAGCCCACGCTGCCAAGTTCGAACTGAACTACGTTGCTCTCGAAGGCAACATCGGCTGCATGGTCAACGGTGCCGGTCTGGCCATGGGCACCATGGACATCGTCAACCTGCACGGCGGCAAGCCAGCCAACTTCCTGGACGTTGGCGGCGGCGCTACCAAAGAGCGCGTGACCGAAGCCTTCAAGATCATCCTGTCCGACAGCAACGTCGCTGCCGTTCTGGTGAACATCTTCGGCGGTATCGTTCGTTGCGACATGATTGCCGAAGGCATCATCGGTGCAGTGAAGGAAGTCGGCGTCAAGGTTCCGGTTGTCGTCCGTCTGGAAGGCAACAATGCTGAACTGGGTGCCAAAGTCCTGGCCGAAAGCGGCCTGAACATCATCGCGGCAACCAGCCTGACCGACGCTGCTCAGCAAGTCGTCAAAGCTGCGGAGGGCAAGTAATGAGCGTCCTGATCAATAAAGACACCAAGGTTATCTGCCAGGGTTTCACTGGTTCGCAAGGTACCTTCCACTCCGAACAAGCCATCGCCTACGGTACCAAGATGGTTGGCGGCGTGACCCCAGGTAAAGGCGGCACTACCCACCTGAACCTGCCAGTGTTCAACACTGTGAAAGAAGCTGTGGAAGCTACCGGCGCCGACGCTTCGGTCATCTACGTTCCGGCTCCGTTCTGCAAAGACTCGATCCTGGAAGCTGCCTTCGGCGGCATCAAGCTGATCGTGTGCATCACCGAAGGCATTCCTACCCTGGACATGCTGGATGCCAAGGTCAAGTGCGACGAGCTGGGCGTTACCCTGATCGGTCCTAACTGCCCAGGCGTGATCACTCCGGGCGAGTGCAAGATCGGCATCATGCCGGGTCACATCCACCTGCCAGGCAAAGTAGGCATCGTGTCGCGTTCCGGCACCCTGACCTATGAAGCCGTCAAGCAGACCACCGACGCCGGTTTCGGCCAGTCCACCTGCGTGGGCATCGGTGGTGACCCGATCCCGGGCTCCAACTTCATCGATATCCTGAAGCTGTTCCAGGAAGATCCGAAGACCGAAGCGATCGTCATGATCGGTGAGATCGGCGGTTCGGCTGAAGAAGAAGCGGCTGCCTACATCAAGGCCAACGTCACCAAGCCTGTAGTTTCCTACATCGCTGGTGTGACCGCTCCACCCGGCAAGCGCATGGGCCATGCTGGCGCCATCATCTCCGGCGGCAAAGGCACTGCAGACGAGAAATTCGCTGCTCTGCAAGACGCTGGTGTGAAAACCGTGCGTTCCCTGGCTGACATCGGCAAGGCCCTGGCCGAGCTGACCGGTTGGGAAGTCAAAAACGGCTAAGCCGTTACGACTGTGAAAAAAGGCCACCTTCGGGTGGCCTTTTTTCATTGAGGCGACGCGAACTTACAGGCTTTCGACAGTCTGTCCGCCAGCTTCGAGTTCTCGGCTGATTTTCGCTAACATGCCGCCCCCTGCATTGCCAACTGCCACAAGCAGACGAGCATGCCTGCATTGGCCCGGCCCACGAGCCCGGGCAACGTTTCCCCTGACCCTGATGGAAACCTCCGGAACATTTTGATTTTCTGCCTGTGGTATTTCCCTCTATGACTCGCTTGAAAAGCCTGGATATCCTGGCTCTCGGTTTCATGACGTTCGCGCTTTTTCTGGGTGCGGGCAACATCATCTTCCCGCCTAGCGCCGGCCTGTCAGCTGGCGAAAATATCGCCGCAGCGGCAATGGGCTTTCTGCTGACCGGTGTCGGTTTGCCATTGCTCACGGTCGTGGCGTTGGCCCGTGTGGGCGGTGGCCTGCCAACGTTGACCACACCGTTGGGTCGTTGGGCCGGTATCGCACTGGCAGTGGCCGTGTACCTGGCGATCGGCCCGCTGTTTGCCACCCCGCGCACGGCCGTCGCGTCGTTCGAGATCGGCATGCAGCCCTTTGTCGGCAACAGCGCCACGGCGCTATTCGTATATACCCTGGTGTATTTCGCGGCCGTACTGTTCTTGTCCCTCAATCCAGGTCGCCTGGTCGATCGGGTCGGCAAGTACATTACGCCGGTGCTGATCGTTGCGCTGATCGTGTTGGGTGGTGCGGCCGTATTTGCCCCAGCGGGGGAGGTGGGTGAGGCATCCGGTGCCTACCGCAGTGAACCGTTGGTGCAGGGTTTCCTGCAGGGCTACCTGACCATGGATGCCCTGGGCGCCCTGGTATTCGGTATTGTGATTGCCAACGCCGTGCGCGCGCGTGGCATCAGCGACGACGGATTGATCACCCGCTACTGTGTGATTGCCGGCATCATCGCTGCGGTGGCGCTTTCGTTGGTCTATCTGTCGCTGTTTTATCTTGGCGCTACCAGCCATGAGTTGGCTGCGGGTGCCGAGAACGGCGGGCAAATCCTCACCGCCTACGTGAACCAGACGTTTGGAACATCGGGCTCGCTGCTGTTGGCGGTCGTCATCATCCTGGCCTGCCTGACCACTGGCGTTGGTTTGCTGACAGCGTGCGGTGAGTTCTTCAGCGATCTGGTCAAGATCCCTTACCGCGCCGTAGTTATCGTCCTGGCGCTGTTCAGTCTGGCGGTTTCCAACCAGGGGCTGACTCAGCTAATCAGCGTTTCCATTCCCGTGTTGGTCGGGCTCTACCCGCTGGCGATCGTGCTGGTGGCGCTGAGCCTGGCGAACCACCTATGGCTGTCACAGAGCCGGGTTTTCGTACCGGTTATGGCGGTTACCCTGGTGTTTGGTATCGTCGACGGCATGGGCGCTGCTGGTTGGGGGGATCACGTGCCCGCCGTCTTTGGCAGGCTGCCACTGGCTGCTCAGAGTCTGGGCTGGCTGGTGCCCGTATTGGTGACATTAATGGTCGCCTGCCTGGTTGATCGGGTATTGGGGATGAGGCGTCCGGCAACGGCCTGACCAACCTGTCGATGTCCAGGAGCCGCTCCCTTGAGCGGCTTTTTCTTGTCTTCCGTGGCTATAATCGCTCCAGCACTACAAGGAGCCTGCATGCCCATCAGCGAAGAATATCTGCCTCATCTACTGGCCGTTCTCTGGTTCGTCATCTGCTGGGGGGGCTACACCCGCTATGCCCAAGTGAAAGGCCGCACCACTCCTTGCCTGGCCAGCGTCCTGCATCTCTACCGCGAGGACTGGATGCGGCGAATGCTGCTGCGCGACAACCGCATCGCCGATGCCAACGTGATCGGCAACCTCGAGCGTAACGCCTCGTTCTTCGCCTCCAGCACGCTGATCATCCTCGCCGGCATCCTCACCGTGCTCGGCGCTTCGGATCGCGCGGTATCGCTATTGGCCGACCTGCCGTTCGTGCAGGTCGCCAGCCGCGGCATGTCGGAGGCCAAGCTGCTGTGCCTAGGCGTGGTGTTCGTCTACGCCTTTTTCACCTTCAGCTGGTGCATGCGCCAATACAACTTCGCTGCCGTATTGGTGGGCTCAGCGCCGATGATCGGTGAGCGGCATGTCACCGAGCAGGAGCGCAAGGCATTTGGCGAGCGAACCGCGCGGGTGATCTCGATGGCGGCCAACCAGTTCAACTACGGCCTGCGTGCCTACTATTTCGGTATGGCGACTCTGGCCTGGTTCATCAACCCCTGGTTCTTCATGTTGGTTTCCGCAGGTGTCGTGGTGGTGCTGTATCGACGCGAATTCCATTCCGATGTGCTGGAAGTGATGGTGTACACACAAACGCCGACGTTCGAGCCCACCAAGGAGAGAGCCGAATGAGTATTCCGTTCTGGTGCATATTCATCAGCGCCGTGCTGATCTTCGTGGCGAAGGTGCCGCTGGCCAAGGCGATGAAGGAGGAGGGCGGGCGTTACGACAACCATCATCCACGCGCACAACAGGCGCGCCTCAGCGGATTCGGCGCACGCGCGCTGGCTGCTCATCAGAACAGTTTCGAGGCATTTCCGCTGTTTGCAGTAGGGGTACTGATGGCTCATGTCACCCAGAGCAGCGGGTGGCTGGTGGACTTGTTGGCGGTGACTTTCGTGGTCGCACGGGTGCTGTATCTGCTCTTCTATTGGGCAGATCTGCACTGGCAACGTAGCTTGGTGTGGATGATTGGAATGGGTTGCACGCTGCTGTTGATGCTCACGCCAGCGTTGCGGTAAAGCGGAGGGAGAAGGGCGTTACCCGCGGTGGGCTGCGGGTAACGTGAAAATGTCAGCTTACTGCTGTTGCTGAGTCGGGGCTGCCGGATCAGCGGGTGCGGCTGGATCCGCAGGGGCTGCCGGTTCGGCCGGTTCGGCTGGTGGAGTTTGCAGCTCTTCCTGTTGCTCGTTGGCACGCTCCTGAGCGGCCTCGGCTTCTTTTTGAGCAGCTTCATTGCTCTGCTCAGCGGCGTCGTTCATCGACTCCTGGGCTTCGGTGCGAGCTTCTTGAGCGTCTTCGGCTTTGTTTTCGGACGGCTTGTCACAGGCCGCAAGGCCAAGCGTGGCAGCCAGCATGAAGGCGTAAGCGACTGATTTTTGCATGGTGGTGCATCTCCTTTGGGTAAATACCATTACGGTTTTTCGAGGCATCAAAGTGGGTATAAGTTCATTCCCTTTCCACTCAATGCCCGTTTATGCGCTGGGTGCACCCGTAGAAGCACCAATTCAGGGCTTGTCACAAAATCGGAAAATTTCTCGACTTCTCGGTGGATTGAGCACGCATCGATGATTATCGTGACGCTCGTTCCCTCGGTGCGCGCTGGCAAAGTGGGCGCATCCGACGCCGATCCCGGCTACTGAACTTAAGGAAACTGAATGGACGCGTTGTTGATCCTGGGCGGCCTGCTGCTGATTCTCGTCGGCCTGGTGTTGCTGGTGATGCGTGGTTTCGCCACCAGCCTGCTATGGGGCTGGGCTTGCCTGTTGCCGCCTCTGACGCTGCTGTTCATCGTGGCTCATTGGCGCCGGGCCAAACATGCACTGGCCTGCTGCGCGTTGGGCATGATCCCGCTGGTCGTCGGTCTGGCTGTAATGGCGGGCCAGGATCCACAGCGTCTGGAGGCCATCATCGGCCTGCAGTGGTTGCAGCCTGAGAAGCAGGCTCCAGGTGAGTTGCATATCCAGCTCAATGGCCAACTCAATGGCGAACCTTTCGCTCCCAAGGAAGGCGAATTGACCGACAGCGTGCTCAGTCTGCGTGAAGGTCAGGATTTCTTTGCCCGTCGTGAGCTGATCATTCGTGGCTTGCCGCTCGCCGCGGATGGACTGCGTCTGGATGTGCTGCCGGATGATCAGGGTCAGTTGCCGGAGATCGAGTTCAGCTGGTTGTTGCCCGATCAGGACTTGCCCGAAGCGCGCCAACTGAAAGGTGGCTACACATTGCACCTGGATCTCCGGCCCGAAGAACCGAATCGTCTGGTGGGGGATTTCCACCTGGTGCTGCCGCCGCAATTCGAGACCACCTTGAGTGGCAAGGTCGAAGTGTTTCGCAATGGCCTGCGTTATAACGAGGGCAAGGTGGATCGCACCGTCGACTCTCGTGACACCCTGGCGCATATCCTCACCGACTACCTGCAACGTCGCTTTGCTACTCGCGATGTGCAACTTGAGCCACTGCCTGCCTCTGCCGTGGCGGGTAGCAACCTGATGCTCGAAGTGCAGGCTCGCGTTGACGGACGCGAGCAGCGTTTGTCGGTGAGCCTGAGCAAACATCCACAACTGGGCTGGCGAGTGGATGATGACCGCTTCGCCGAATTATCGGCAGCGAGCAAGCAGATGCCTGTTGCTGCACCTGCTCAGCCCGCCGCGCCAAGCCAGCCAGCCCCCCAGCAGGATCCACGCCAGGACTTCACCCTTGTGCGCCTGCTCAGTGAGCCGCAACGCTACGTCAATCAGCCGATGCGAGTGTTCAGCGAAAAGGGCAACTCGGCTCAGGGGCAGTTCGCCGGGCTCGATGAACAGGGGCAGATCATCCTGCGGCAGCGCCTGAACGGTTCGGGCGAAGCGCGCTTTGCGCTGTCGCCGACGGATGTCGTTCATGTCGAGCTGCTTGACTAGGGTCTGTTGACGTTTCACCCTAATTCTTTGATCTATAAGAGCAAGCTCGTATCGTTGTAGCTCTCATACAACACCAATACGAGCTTGCAATGCCCCGATTGATGCTCAGCGATGAGCACTGGTCGAAGCTGCTGGAAATTTTGCTTCACATGGCCATCTACAACAAGCGTGATCTATGGATGACTGTCGAAGGCATGCTTTATCGCATGCGCACGGGATGTCCCTGGAGAGATCTGCCCGAGGCGTTTGGGGACTGGAATAGAATCTACAAGCGCTTCAATGCCTAGTCTGCTTGCGGCAAGTGGCTCAGGATCTTCAAGGCGCTTGTGGTTGAATCCGACATGGAGTGGGCTTTCACAAGGCCCACCAGCACAGCGTAGGTGCAGCCAGTGGACAGGATGAAGCGATAGGGAAAAGCCGAGTCGGCAACACCAGCAAGATTCACTTGGCAGTGGCTGCATATGGTCTGCCCATCGAGTTTGAAATCACAGGTGGTCAAATCAATGACTGCACCCAGGCAGCGGCGTTGATTTCCCAGCTCCCAGCGGCAGAAACCATCGTCGCGGATAAGGGCTATGACAGCGAGAGAATCCGGGGACAGATAGAACGACAAGGGGCTAAGGCCGTGGTACCGAGAAAGCGTAACTCCGTGAAAGGAAACGCGGATCTGGATAGAGGGTTTTACCGCAATCGGCATTTGGTGGAGAACGCCTTCGCCCGACTGAAGCATTACCGGGCGGTGGCATCACGTTTCGACAAGCTCAAACGAAATTACGAGAGTGTGGTAGCCATGGCTTGCGCGTTCTTATGGTTGCCTATGTGAAACCTTAACAGACCCTTTAATGGGTATGGCCTCCGCTCGAGAGCATCCTGCGGAGCCGGGATGCCGTACCTTCGGCCTCCCTGAACCAACAGGAGAAAGGTCTTGGGTCGTTCCTTGCTGCTTGAACCGTTCAGGATACTGAGGGAGAAGGTTCCCTTCGTAGAGTATGCGTGCAGGAGTGCTGGCCTCCTGTTTCACCCTAGGGTGGAAACACTGGCAGAGCTGGGGCAAGGCCAGATGAGGTATGCCTTGTATGACGTGCTTCTGAGCCTGTCCGTGGTAGCGCTTATCGTCGCCTACAGTTCCGCTCTCGTGGTGGGGGTGGATCTGTCCGGCGCCGCATCGGTGTTTTCGAACATCCAGGCCCTGTTCCTGGGATTTGCCTACTATGCCTATTTTTCGACGGGCTGCTTCTTCCTGTTGATCCTCGCATGTATGGGCGTTCGCAGGCCTGCAGGCCATACGCGTATTCAGGGAGCGTTCCTGCTGACCTTGCATTATGCGCGCTGCTATTCCCTGTTCCTGTTGCTGATAGTTCCCCTGCTGCTTTTCCTGGTCGATCGGTCGCTGCAGGGAATGCTCACGATGGACGAATACCTCCAGGGCGAACCTGCCCATGCGCTTTACTTCATGGTGCCGTTTCTGGCGTTGTACCTGCACTGTTGCCTGTTACCGATGAAGCGATTCTGGGCGCCCAGCAAGAGCGGCTTCGTTTCTTTCCTGGCTGTCTTGCTGGTCACGCAACTGGCTTTTACGTTCAATATCTGGCTGCCTTCCGTGGCCAGACTGGAGTTGCAATGGGAGATCGTCTGTGCCCGGATGATGGCTTCGGACAAGGTGGCCGGCCTTTCCGTGGAACAACGGCAGGCGTTCGAACGCTCATGCCTGGCCAGGGGGCTGTGAGGCTGCATAGGCGTCAACGATCGAGGCGGCCTTGCGTAGGGTGCGCCATGCGCACCAAGGCTAGCGGCGTCGATCGTTCAGGTGCGCGCAGCGCACCCTCTTACTACCGGCTTGCGACGAAACGTCAACAGACCCTAAGGTCTGTTGACTTGAAGTTTTCCCACACCGCCCCCACCTGATAGGTCATCCGCCGTACTGCGGCTTAGCCATCAATGTGGAGTTAGATGACCATGAGTGTGGAAACTCAAAAAGAAACCCTGGGCTTCCAGACAGAGGTGAAGCAACTGCTGCACCTCATGATCCACTCGCTGTATTCCAACAAGGAAATCTTCCTGCGCGAGTTGATCTCCAACGCCTCCGACGCCGTCGACAAGCTGCGTTTCGAGGCGCTGGCCAAACCCGAGCTGCTCGAAGGCGGCGCCGAGCTGAAGATCCGCGTGACCTTCGACAAGGACGCCAAGACCGTCACCCTGGACGACAATGGCATCGGCATGAGCCGCGAAGAAGCCATCGCGCACCTGGGTACCATCGCCAAGTCCGGTACCGCCGACTTCCTGAAGAACCTCTCCGGTGACCAGAAGAAGGATTCGAGCCTGATCGGTCAGTTCGGCGTGGGCTTCTACTCCGCGTTCATCGTTGCCGACAAGGTCGAAGTGTTCACCCGTCGTGCCGGGCTGTCGGCTGGCGAAGGCGTGCACTGGGCCTCCAAGGGCGAGGGCGATTTCGAAATCGCCAACGTCGAGAAAGCCGAGCGCGGTACCCGTATCGTGCTGCACCTCAAGAGCGGTGAAGAGGAGTTCGCTGACGGCTGGCGCCTGCGCAACATCATCAAGAAATACTCCGACCACATCGGCCTGCCGATCGAGTTGCCGAAGGAGTTCCACGGCGAGGAGAAGGACAAGCCAGCCGAACCCGAGTGGGAAGTGGTCAACCGCGCCAGTGCACTGTGGACGCGCCCGCGCACCGAGGTCACCGACGAGCAGTACCAGGAATTCTATAAGCACGTTTCCCATGACTTCGACAACCCGCTGAGCTGGAGCCACAACAAGGTCGAAGGCAAGCTGGAGTACACCTCGCTGCTGTACGTGCCAGGCCGTGCACCGTTCGACCTTTACCAGCGCGAAGCGCCGCGTGGCCTGAAACTCTATGTGCAGCGCGTGTTCATCATGGATCAGGCGGACGAGTTCCTGCCGCTGTACCTGCGCTTCATCAAGGGTGTGGTCGACTCCAACGACCTGTCTCTGAACGTCTCCCGCGAGATCCTGCAGAAGGATCCGGTGATCGATTCGATGAAGTCGGCACTGACCAAGCGTGTGCTGGACATGCTGGAAAAACTGGCGAAGAACGAGCCCGAGCAGTACAAGGCGTTCTGGAAGAACTTCGGCCAGGTTCTCAAGGAAGGCCCGGCGGAAGACTTCGCCAACAAGGAGAAGATCGCCGGCCTGCTGCGCTTCGCTTCCACTCAGGACGGCGAGGGCGAGCAGAGCGTTTCCCTGGGCGATTACATCGGTCGCCTCAAGGACGGCCAGGACAAGATCTACTTCCTCACCGGCGAGTCCTACGCGCAGGTCAAGAACAGCCCGCACCTGGAAGTCTTCCGCAAGAAAGGCATCGAAGTGCTGCTGCTCACCGACCGTATCGACGAGTGGCTGATGAGCTACCTCACCGAGTTCGATGGCAAGTCGTTCGTCGATGTCGCCCGTGGTGACCTGGATCTGGGTTCGCTGGACTCGGAAGAGGACAAGAAGGCCCAGGAAGAGGTCGCCAAGAGCAAGGAAGGGCTGGTCGAACGCTTGAAATCGGCGCTGGGAGAACAAGTGGCGGAAGTACGCGTCTCCCATCGCCTGACCGATTCACCAGCCATCCTGGCCATCGGCGAACAGGATCTGGGCCTGCAGATGCGCCAGATTCTCGAGGCCAGCGGCCAGAAGGTGCCGGATTCGAAGCCGATCTTCGAATTCAACCCGAACCACCCGCTGATCGAGAAACTGGATGCCGAACCGGACGAAGATCGTTTTGGCGACCTGTCGCACATTCTCTTCGACCAGGCCGCGCTGGCTGCGGGCGACAGCCTGAAAGATCCGGCGGCCTACGTGCAGCGTCTGAACAAGCTGTTGGTCGAGCTTTCCGCTTGATGCCACGGCTGTAATGAAAACGCCGCTCGACCAGAGCGGCGTTTTCATATCTGCTCAACCTCGTAGGATGGGTCGAGGAGCGAAGCGACGATACCCATCAACGACCCATCTACACGAAAAAGCCCCGTCATCCGAAGGATGACGGGGCTTCTTTTTTGTCTCGGTCAAGCGATCAGACGATGATGCCCTGGCTGCGCAGGTAATCGTCGTAGGTACCGCTGAAGTCGGTGACGCCATCGTCCGACAGCTCGATGATGCGCGTGGCCAGGGAGCCGACGAACTCGCGATCATGGCTGACGAAGATCAGCGTGCCTGGGTAGTTCTCCAGCGCCAGGTTGAGCGCTTCGATGGATTCCATGTCCAGGTGGTTGGTCGGTTCGTCCATCACCAGCACGTTGGGCTTCTGCAGGATCAACTTGCCGAACAGCATGCGACCCTGCTCACCACCGGAGATCACCTTGACCGACTTGAGGATCTCGTCGTTGGAGAACAGCATGCGCCCCAGGGTGCCACGGATGACCTGTTCGCCTTGCGTCCACTGGCCCATCCAGTCGAACAGGGTCACGTCGTCTTCGAAGTCGTGGGCGTGATCCTGGGCGTAATAGCCGACCTCGGCGCTTTCCGTCCATTTCACCGCACCGGTGTCCGGGGTCAGTTCACCGACCAGGGTGCGCAGCAGGGTGGTCTTGCCGATGCCGTTGGGGCCGATGATCGCGACGCGCTCGCCGGCTTCGACAGTGAAGCTGAAGTTCTTGAACAGCGGTTTGCCATCGAACCCCTTGGACATCTGCTCGATGGTCACGGCCTGGCGATGCAGTTTCTTGGTCTGCTCGAAGCGGATGAACGGGCTGACCCGGCTCGACGGCTTGACCTCGGCCAGCTGGATCTTGTCGATCTGCTTGGCACGGCTGGTGGCCTGCTTGGCTTTCGAGGCGTTGGCCGAGAAGCGGCTGACGAAGCTCTGCAGCTCGGAAATCTGTGCCTTCTTCTTGGCGTTGTCCGACAGCAATTGCTCGCGCGACTGGGTCGCAGCGGTCATGTATTCGTCGTAGTTGCCCGGGAACAGGCGCAGCTCGCCGTAATCCAGATCCGCCATGTGGGTGCAGACCGCGTTCAGGAAGTGGCGGTCGTGGGAAATGATGATCATGGTGCTGTTACGCGCCGTCAGAATCGTTTCCAGCCAGCGGATGGTGTTGATATCCAGGTGGTTGGTCGGTTCGTCGAGCAGCAGCACGTCCGGATCGGAGAACAATGCCTGAGCCAGCAGCACGCGCAGCTTCCAGCCGGGGGCGACTTCGCTCATCGGGCCGAAATGCTGTTCCAGCGGGATGCCCAGACCGAGCAACAGCTCGCCGGCACGGGATTCGGCGGTGTAGCCGTCCATCTCGGCGAACTCACCTTCGAGCTCACCGACCTTCATGCCATCCTCTTCGCTCATTTCCGGCAGCGAATAGATACGATCGCGCTCGGCCTTGACCTTCCACAGCTCCTCGTGACCCATGATCACGGTGTCGATCACGTTGAATTCTTCGTAGGCGAACTGATCCTGGCGCAGCTTGCCGAGACGCACGTTCGGCTCGAGCATGACCTGGCCGCCGGAGGGCTCGAGATCGCCCCCGAGGATTTTCATGAACGTCGACTTGCCGCAGCCATTGGCGCCGATCAGGCCGTAGCGGTTGCCGTTGTTGAACTTAACGGACACGTTCTCGAACAGCGGCTTGGCACCGAACTGCATCGTGATATTTGCTGTGGAAATCAAAGCTGTCTATCTCGCATGTTTCAAAGGGGTGGATTTACTCTTGGGGCAGTTTTGGGGCAATTCTTAGCTTGCTCATCTCTGCCCAGTCGCCTTCGCCAGCAATCCATCGGGCATAGCGCGTCAGCAGAATCTGCACTAAGTGGCCCAACTGCTTGGCGATGAAGGCCGGAGCCATCCCTGCCATTAGGCACATGGTTTGCGTATGTGTGGCGCGTATTGTACGGAGGACAGTAGCGAATACCCAGCGCTTTCAGGGGCGGTGGTCACTGATGATGCGGGTCACTCGTCTGTTGGACGACATGGAGGAGAGGCTTGCGCACCGAGAACAACTGCTCGAGCAGATGGCTGGAGCCTGATGATCAGGTGCCGATGAGCAGTAAGGCCTGCATTGCTAATGGCATGATCAGCATCCACTACGCCCTGCATGATTCTGCAGCCCGCTGTTCTCGATCCCTGGCTGAGCCGGGTTATAGGCTATTCCCAATTGTTGTAGATGATCTTCGAAAACACTAATGTACTGGCATTTTGATGCCAGGCATTCTCGGTTCTCACTGAGCCCGCCGCGTGTGGCTTTTTCCGTCTGCAGAAAATCCAATGCCCGAATCTCTGCCGAGAAGGCAATGTCACGATCACCGGCTCGCTGATCTGCTGCATCTGGATGTGGATCAATGGTTACTTTTCAGGTCGCACGGGTTCATGAGGATTGGTGCAGAAAAGTGCCACCTTGTTGCCATCTGGATCGCGGAGATAACCGACAAAGAAGTTCGGGCTGTAGGCCTCGCGAAAACCGGGTGAGCCTTCATTCACTCCCCCATGGCGCACGCCCTCTGCATGGAGGTCGCGTACCTCGTCCTGTTTCTGCGCTCTGAACGCGACCATGCTGCCGTTGCCGACCGTTGCCGGCTTTCCGTCATAAGGGGTGGTCACGTGAAACGCCCCTGGGCCATTCTCGCGATCCTCAGTGCCAGGAAGCGAGTAACACAACTGACTTTCCCATCGCTCCACTTCGTATCCCAGTGGAACCAGGAGCGCGTTGTAAAAGATCTCTGCGGCGCGTAGGTCGTTGGTGCCTATCATGGTGTAGCTCAGCATGGCGTGCATCTCCAACGGTTTTGGTTTCAGGCCGGGCTCTGGATAGGGTGCTTAAAGCGATTCCAGCACCTCGGCCTCGGTCAACAGGCGTTCTCTGATCTGATTCAGCACACGATAAACAGCATCACGATCTTCATGTGAGAAGCCCTCAGTAGAGAGGACTACGGCGTCCGGTGGTGCACTATTGATCAGCTCCGCTACGTATCTGCTCGCGAACGCTTGAAGCTTTGGCTTTTCCATGAGACATCCCCAGCCCGCCCAAGAAATATCAATAGTAGTACAACCTAAACTACTGACTAAGCCCGCCACGTATGGGTTTTTGATGCCCTGAGAAAACCTATGGCAACCCTTACGCCAGCGCAGCTGGTTCGCATATGCCGGCACTCGTGCATGCCCGAAGACGCCTGGTACGGCGCGAAAGTGCGTAATGGTAAAACTTGGTTGATCGAACTACAGCCCCTCGCCGCTGAAGGGCAGGTCAGCTCGCCTCACCGCGCTTTGCCTTCTGCCCGCATAGGGCGCTCATGGGCAAGTCGCAGTGATCAGGTATTTGATGACTGCATTTGAGAGGCTTTGAGGTCAGCATGGCGAGATGGCTGACATTACAAATGAGCTACGCGCTCAACTGTTTGCCCGGCAACAGTGGATTAACACATTGCCTGTGGCGTGGCAGGTGAATGCGCGAAAACCCACGGAAACCGGGCCCAGGGCGCTGGCACGACTGCTGCAATGCTCTGCACAATCGCGGAATTGATCCGAGCGACGCTTTCAGGGCGACCTCAGGAGCTGTTCCGCTTCTGTCCCTGTCAGGAGCATTCCATGCGCCAATCCCGCGTCGCCAATTCGTTCGTACGGCTGCTGGCTTTAGCCGCTACCGCCTTCACCCTGTCTGCTCCGCTTCAGGCGGCGGATCTGCCCAAGGAGCTGAAGCTCGACTATGCCTATTACTCACCGACCAGCCTGGTGCTCAAGCGCTTTGGCTGGCTGGAGGAGAGCGTTGGCCCCGATACCAAGGTGAGCTGGGTGTTCAGCCAGGGCAGCAACCGCTCCCTCGAATACCTCAACAGCGGCGGTGTGGATTTCGGATCCACCGCAGGATTGGCCGCCGTACTGAGCCGCGCCAATGGCAGCCCGATCAAGACCGTTTACGTCGCCAGCCGCCCGGAGTGGACGGCACTGGTGGTGGGCAAGGACTCGCCGATCAAGACCCTGGAGGATCTGAGAGGCAAGAAGATCGCTGCCACCAAAGGCACCGATCCCTTCCTGTTCACCCTGCGCAGCCTGGCCACGGTCGGCCTCGACAAGAACGATGTGGAGCTGGTGCACCTGCAGCATCCGGATGGCCGCACCGCCCTGGAAAAGGGTGACGTCGATGCCTGGGCCGGTCTCGACCCGCTGCTCGCCGCCAGCCAGTTGCAGGCCGGCTCGCGCATTCTCTATCGCAATCTCGACTTCAACAGCTACGGCGTGGTGAGCGTTACCGAGAAGTTCGCCAAGGAGCATCCGCAGGCCATCGACAAGGTACTGGCAGCCTACGAAAAGGCGCGCGAATGGGCCCGTGCCAATCCCGAAGAGCTCGCCAAGATTCTCTCCGAAGAAGCCAAGCTGCCGCTGGAAGTAGCCAAGCTGCAACTGCAGCGCACCGACTTCAGCAACGCCCAGCCCGGCTCTGAACATGTCGCAGCGCTCAAGGCTGCCGCACCCATCCTGCTCGAAGAGCAACTGGTGCGCCGTGGTACTGACGTGAACGCCGTGGTGGACGCACTCATCGAGCCGGCGTTCGGCAAGCAGGCCATCGCCGCCAAATAAGGCGTGGATGCAGCGCTTGTCGCCATTCTCTGCGGCAAGCGCTGTGTTCATGTCGCTTCAACAATCGGGGAGCCTTTCATGACAATCAAGAGCAAGTCGCTGCCGGCTTTGCGCAGTTCCCCATGGAAACCGGGGTTCGATGCCAGTGCCTGGCGTCGGCGCGCCAAGGGATTGGTCATCCCGCTGCTGCTGATCGTGTTTCTGGAAATCGTGGTGCGCATCGGCTGGATTCCGTCCTATCAGATGCCGGCGCCCAGCGAGATCGTGCTGACCCTGCATGAGCTGGCCGAAGGGCCGCTGTGGGGGCATATCGGCGCCAGCCTGGCGCGGGTATTCGCCGGTTTCGCGATCGGCGCCGGGCTGGCCCTGCTGGTGGCCGCCTGGGTTGGCCTGAGCCGTGAGGCTGAAGCCTATCTGGAACCCACTTTCGCCGGGCTGCGGGCGATTCCCAGCCTGGCCTGGGTGCCGCTGCTGTTGCTCTGGCTGGGCATCGACGAGACCTCCAAGGTGGTTCTGATCGCCATCGGCGCCTTCTTTCCGGTTTACGTCAACGGCGTCGCGGCAATCCGCAACATCGATCGCAAGCTGGTCGAGGTGGGCCAGATGTATGGCTTCAGCTCGCGTCGTCTGGTCTGGCGTATTCTTCTGCCGGCTGCGTTGCCCGGGCTGATGACCGGCTTGCGCAGCGGGCTCAGCCTGGCCTGGATGTTCCTGGTCGCCGCCGAACTGATCGCCGCCACGAGGGGGCTCGGCTACCTGCTCACCGACGGCCGGGAAACCTCGCGGCCGGATATCGTCCTGGCCTCGATCATCGTCCTGGCACTGCTCGGCAAGCTCAGCGACGGCCTGTTGGCCAAGCTGGAGCAGCGTCTGCTGGGCTGGCGTGATGCATTCACTGGCAAGGAGGTTTGAGATGGCTGCGTCATTGCTGGATATACGCGTGGAGCGCAAGAGTTTCGCTGGCGTGACCGTACTGCAGAACGTCGGTCTGTCCCTGGGCGAGCGGGAGATCGTCAGCCTGCTGGGCCCCAGTGGCTGCGGCAAGAGCACCTTGCTGCGTATCGTCGCGGGGCTGGAACGTGAGTTCAATGGCCGCGTGCAGCTCGGTGAGCAGGGCGGCGACGTCTCTTTCGTGTTTCAGGAGCCGCGGCTGATGCCATGGCTCACGGTGGAGCAGAACATCGGTTTTGCCGACGACCGCGACTACGACCGTGAGCGAGTGGCGCAACTGATCGCCGAAGTGGGGCTGGATGGTTTCGCCAAGGCGCTGCCCAAGGAGCTCTCCGGCGGTATGGCGCAGCGCGTGGCCCTGGCCCGCGGGCTCTATTCGCGGCCGCGGGTGTTGCTGCTCGACGAACCCTTCAGCGCGGTGGATGCCTTCACCCGCATGAAACTACAGGATCTGCTCCTCGAGCTTGCCAAGCACCATGCCATCGCCCTGCTGGTGGTGACCCACGACGTGGACGAGGCGCTGTATCTCAGTGACCGGGTGCTGGTGATGGGCAGTCGCCCCAGCGGCATCCGTCAGGAACTCATCGTCAACCTGTCGCGTCCCCGAGACAGACGCGATGGTGAACTGTCGCGGCTGAAAGCCGAAGCGCTGACCGAGCTGCACCTGGCCCATGCGATCTGAGTATCGTGTCTGGTGAATGATGATTCCGGGCAGGGCTCTCCAACTGGCAGATCCCGCCCGGGATGTGTCACTCGTCCATGGGCAGGATCAAGCCGCGTTCTCCTTCTTCTGGCCAGCGCGGATATCGAAGGCGCCGCCGGTAAAGGCGTCATCAACGGTGACCTTGCCTTTGCCCGGCAGCAGCGGAAACACCAGTTCGGCGAAGCGGTAGGCTTCTTCCAGGTGCGGGTAGCCGGAGAGCACGAAGCTGTCGACGCCCAGGTCGGCATATTCCTGAAGACGTGCAGCTACCGTTTGCGGATCGCCGACCAGTGCCGTACCTGCACCGCCGCGTACCAGGCCAACGCCGGCCCACAGGTTGGGCGCCACCTCCAGTTTGTCGCGCTGGCCGCCATGCAGTGCCGCCATGCGCCGCTGACCTTCGGAATCCATCTTGGCGTAGTTGCTTTGCGCGGCGGCAATGCTCTCGTCGTCCAGATGACTGATCAACTCGTCGGCCGCCGCCCAGGCGGCGTCGTTGGTCTCGCGCACGATCACATGCAGGCGTACGCCGAAGCGCACCGTGCGGCCATAGGCGGCTGCCCGGGCACGCACGTCGGCGATCTTCTCGGCCACTGCCGCTGGCGGCTCGCCCCAGGTCAGGTAGGCGTCGACATGCTTGGCTGCCAGGTCGTGGGCCGCGGGGGACGAACCGCCAAAGTACAGGGGCGGATAGGGAGTCTGTACCGGTGGGAAGAAGTTCTGCGCACCGCGTACCTTGAGGTGTTTGCCATCGAAGTCGACGGTCTCGCCTTGCAGCAGTTGGCGCCAGATGCCGAGAAACTCGTCGGAGGCCTCGTAGCGCTGATCATGATCGAGAAACACACCGTCCGCTTCCAGCTCGGTGGCGTCGCCACCCGGCACCACGTTGAGCAGCAGCCGGCCGCCGCTGGCCTGGTCGAGGCTGGCCGCCTGGCGTGCCGAGGCGGTGGGGTTGCCAAGCGAGGTGCGCAGGGCAACCAGCAGTTTGATGCGCTGGGTGACCGGCACCAGGCTCGCCGCCGTGACCCAGGGATCGAGACAGCTGGCGCCGGTTGGGATCAGCAGGCCATCGTAACCGAGCTGATCGGCGGCCACCGCGATCTGCCGCATGTAGGCGTTGGTGGCGGGGCGTCCGCTCCCGGAGTGGCCCAGGTAGCGGGTATCGCCGGAGGTGGGAAGAAACCAGAATATGTCCAGGCTCATGAGTACATCCTTTACGCGATTGTGGGCGGGGAAGGCGATTCACGCCTCCGTCTATCGCATGCTCGGCATGGGCATCGAGTGTCATATCGACAGGTTGATGACCCGGTTGCCCTGCGAACTTTGCGCAGGTTTTCGTTTGTTGACGACCAGCTCGCCAATCGCGATCAGCCGGGCCCGCGTGACGTTGCGCGTCAGCCCCAGCAGGCTGGCGGTATGTACCTGGTTGTAGTGACTGAAGCGGTAGGCGGCCCTTAGCAGGCTATCTTCGACCTTCTCGTGAAGGGCGCCGCTCTGCTCTTCGAACAGCCGCTGGAACGCCCGCTGCAACAGGGCCTCGGCGGACTCATCGACGGGCGGCGTGCCATCCTGGCGTTCGATGCGCATGTTCGACAGGCGCAAATCGTCGCGCTCGATCACACCGGCGCGGCAGATCAGCAACGTATGGTGGATGACATTTTCCAGCTCACGGATGTTGCCGGGCCAGCTGTAGTTGACCAGCTTGGCCTGTGCCTCGTCGGTCAGGCGTACCTCGCCGTAGCCCAGGCGGTTGCTGTAGGCCGTGATGAAGTGACGGGTCAGCGGCAGGATGTCGCCAGGGCGCTCGCGCAGCGGGTGCAGTTGCAGGCTGACTACATTCAGGCGGTAGTACAGATCCTCGCGGAAATGCCCGGCGTTGATGGCCTTTTCCAGCTGCACGTTGGTTGCCGCCAGCACCCTGACGTTGATCGGAATGCTTTTGCGTGAGCCCAGGCGTACCACCTCGCGTTCCTGCAGAACGCGCAGCAGCTTGACCTGAATGGGCATCGGCAAGTCACCGATCTCGTCGAGGAACAGGGTGCCGCCGTTGGCCTCTTCGAACCAGCCGGCCTTGGCGGCCAGGGCGCCGGTGAAGGCGCCCTTTTCGTGGCCGAACAGCTCGGCCTCGACCAGCGATTCGGAGAAGGCTCCGCAGTTGACCGCCATGAATGGCCCGTTGCGCCGGCCGCTGAGGTTATGGATATGCCGCGCGACCAGTTCCTTCCCTGTACCGGTTTCGCCGATTATCAGGACGCTGGCCTCGCTGGGTGCGACCTGTTGTAAGTGGGCGAGCAGCGCCTGCGATTTTGGGTCTTCGAAAACCTGTGCGGTTGCCCGAATCGAGGTAGCCAGTGCGGGAGAGGGAGGAAGCGTCAGCAGCTGCATGGTTATCCTATGAGTAGAAGGTTGGCGTGGGGCGTGTCTGGTTGAGAGCCCAGTCGCCCAGTTCCTGGATCTTGTAGTCCACGGGGTCGTGCAGGGTTTGCGTGCGTAGGTTGCGCCAGTGCCTGTCGAGGCGCAGCGAGGCATGGGTGGCGCGAGCACCGGTGACTTCGAACAGGCGGTTGCAGATATCCAGGCCAGTACGGCTGGCTGCCACCTTGGCGGTGGAAATGGAAATGGCCAGTCGAGCGCGCTCTTCGGCGCTCAGGGCATGTTCCTTGCTCCAGGCCTCATCGAGCTGCGCTGCGGCACGTTCGACGAGCAGGCGCACACCTTCCAGGCCGACCCAGAATTCTCCGTAATGGCGCAGGATGTACGGATCCTCGCTGGTGTGCTGGGCCTTGGATCTGAACCACGGGCGACCCTCCTTGAGGGTGTAGTGGCGTGCGTCTTCCAGGGCACCTTCGGCGATGCCGAGAAAGATGTGGGAGAAGTGCAGTTGCGCGATCAGCGGCCTGAGGCAGGCGAATGGCGTACTCAGCGGGCCTGGGTCGAGCAGCAGCTCCTCTTCCTCGACACGCACCCGCTCGAAGGTCGCGCTGCCGCTGTCGGTCTGTCGCTGGCCCATGTTGTTCCAGTCGTCATGCAGGGTGATGCCGGTACGGCCACTGGGGATTGCGGCAATCAGCAGTTTGCCCCCGGCGCTCTCGTCGACGGCCGAGGCGATCAGCATCTCCGAGTCGGTGGCGCCCGAACAGAAGCTCTTCTTGCCGGAGAACTCGCGCCAGCCATCGAACTTCTTGACGATGGTTCGGGTGTCCAGCGGGTTCAGAGCATTACCCCAGAACCAGTTCTTGCGAGCCGTCTGCTCGTACCAGGGCTGCCATTGCTCTGGGCGGGAGAACAGGCGCACGGTTGCCAGCATCAGGTGCTGGAAGCCGAAGACATGGGCGATGGAGCTGTCGACCTTGGCGAACTCACGCACCACCCCCAGGGTCTCGGCCCAGCTGGCGCCCACGCCACCGAACTGCGTCGGGATGCTGAGTGCAAGCAGGCCGCTCTGGCGAATGGCGTCGCGCTCGGCCTTTGGCGTCCCACCTGCTTCATCGCGTTCGACAGCGGTTTCGGCAAAGCCGGCCGCCAGCTTTCGCGCGGTTTGCAGTGGGCTGAGAACTGCAGTTTTCTGATGGGCACTCACGCGTTGCTCCTCGCGGTCTGGGTACTGGGCAGCACGTCGTTGGCGATCATTTCGCCGAATGGGCCAGTGAGATTGGTGATGCCACGCCCGGCCAGGCTGGCATAGGGCTCGGGTAGAAGAGGGAAGACCAACTCGGCGAAGCGGTAGGCTTCCTCGAGGTGGGGGTAGCCCGAGAAAATGAAGCTGTCGATGCCGAGATCGGCGTACTCCTTGATGCGAGCCGCCACCTGCTGCGGGTCGCCGACCAGTGCGGTGCCAGCGCCGCCGCGTACCAGGCCCACGCCAGCCCAGAGATTGGGGGCGATTTCCAGGCTGTCGCGGCGCCCACCATGCAGGGCGGCCATGCGCCGCTGGCCTTCGGAGTCGAAACGCGCGAATGACTTCTGCGCAGCCTCGATGGTTTCGTCCGAGATGTGTTCGATCAAGCGATCTGCAGCTGCCCAGGCTTCTTCCGCCGTTTCCCGGACGATCACGTGCAGGCGAATACCGAATTTAAGGGTACGACCATGTTTGGCGGCGCGGGCGCGCACGTCGGCGATTTTCTCGGCCACCGCGGCAGGCGGTTCGCCCCATGTCAGGTAGACGTCGAGCTGCTCGGCGGCAAGCTCATGGGCCGCCTCCGACGACCCACCGAAGTACAGCGGCGGGTAAGGGCGCTGCAACGGTGGATAGAGGGCTTTGGCGTTATCGACCTTCAGGTGCTTGCCGTCGAAATCCACGGCTTCTCCCAGCAGGACTCGACGCCAGATACGCAGGAATTCATCGGTGACTTCGTAGCGCTCGGCATGGCTCAGGTGAATGCCGTCGCCGCGATTTTCGTCAGGGTCACCGCCGGTGACGACATTGATCAACAGACGCCCGCCTGACAGGCGATCGAGGGTCGCGGTCATGCGCGCCGAGACCGTAGGCGAGATGATCCCCGGACGGATGGCGACCAGATAACGCAGGCGTTCCGTCATCGGCGCCAGAGCCGAGGCCACGACCCAGGAGTCTTCGCAGGAACGGCCGGTTGGAATCAGCACGCCGTAGTAACCGAGGCCATCGGCTGCCTGGGCGATCTGCTTGAGGTAGTTGAGGCTTACCGGGCGGGCGCCCTGACTGGTACCGAGAAAGTGGCCGTCGCCATGGGTTGGCAGAAACCAGAAAACGTTCATAGGGCTGCCTCCCGCTCATTACGGGCCGGGCATCGGGGAGCATGGGGCGAGACCGTTGACGGTCTGCGCTTGATCGTAGGGTTGATGCGGCGAGCAATCATGTACGCGTCCTGTGACAGAGCCCTGTGAACAGGGCGGTGCACGCAGACAGCAAGAGCTGTACCAGCATCATTTGCCACGAATTACGGGGCCTTGAACCGCCTGGATAAGTGTCAGGTGTTTCTCTGCCAAACGTAATGTTGTGCAACTGTTGATGAGGCAACAGTTGATGGGCGTACAGCACAGATGCAGAAAAAGGTCGGATGGCGCAGGGCATGGCGTGCTCGTTCGAGTCCTGTTCATCAGGGTTATACGAGCAATGGCTTATTCTTCAAAAGAATTTGAATGGATATGGTTATAGCTGTTTTCGATGTCTAGATGTTGATTCTGTTTCGAGATTTTTGATATTAATTCTATAAATATCATGTATTTATATGAGCTATTTAATTATTTTTCGAGAAAACCTTGTCTGAGCAGTGAGGCGTGTTCGTAACTGACTTGGCACCTACCCCCTTATGAGTTGAGCACGTGAAGATGATTGCTCCTGGAGTTCTCATCATTTGGCGGCATTTTCGGCGATTTTTATGCCTGGGTGTCTGTCCTGCAACAGTACTGCGCTTTCTATGAGTTGTACCTACTGCGGCTCCTTTCCTCTTTGAGGGTTTCGATTTCTCCTGTCTCATATCAATGTGTAAATCGTTTTTTATCAATAGGATATAGCTGATTTATAAAGAAACTATCACCTGATTTGGCTCATTTTCGCCGGACGCCACCCTAGGAGAAGATTTCCCAGGCACGCAATGCGATGCGTCTGGTGGCTTAGCCGGACTGATTCGCCAGCGCATCAGTGCCTGGGTTCTGCAAAGGATCGAATGTTTGAATGCACATGGATGTGCGCAGGCCACTCTTTCACCGTACCGCCCTGATCCTCTCGGGCGTGATGTTCCTCAACCCTGTTGTGCCAAGCCGTAGAGGAGTTGCAGGCGTTACTCATGATCGCCGCTCTTTTGACCCGCTAGCGAAGCGCATTCAAATGAGGATCGGGCGAGACGATTGGAACGGCGCATAGCAGGCTGGCGCACATTTCCCTCAGGGATACATGCGCGCCAGGCGTATCAAACGACCCCAGTCGCTTTGGGCGTGTCCTGGCGGCCGCCCCATTCTGTCCAGGAGCCGTCGTACAGCGCGGCCTCGGGCAGGCCGGCGACCTCCAGGCCCAGCAACAATACGGCGGCCGTTACGCCACTGCCGCAACTGGTGATCACGGTTTTTTTGCCGTCGACACCGGCTTCGGCGAACAGGGCGCGCAGCGAGTCGGCTGGCAGCAAGGTGTGGTCACTGCGCAGTAATCGGCTGTAGGGCAGATTGTGGCTGCCTGGGATATGGCCGGAGGCAACGCCTGGACGTGCTTCCGCGGTGCTGCCGTCGAAACGATTGGCGGCGCGGGCGTCGAGGATCAGGGTGTCGCGGTGGTCGATGGCTTCGAGTACATCGCCCAGGCCCCTGAGCCTGCGGGTATGCACATTGGTCTCGAAGGTACGCTCAGTGACAGCGGCAGGTTCGCCGGTTTCGCTGGGGCGGCCTTCGGCCAGCCACTTGGGCAGCCCGCCATCGAGCACGGCAACGCGCTCATGACCAAAATAGCGAAACAACCACCAGGCACGGGCAGCGGAAAACAGCCCCTTCTGGTCGTAAACCACCACGCGGCTGGCATTGTCGACGCCCTGGGCTCCGATCAGCCGAGCGAAACGGCCTTGGGATGGCACGGTGTGGGGCAGCGGCGTATCGGGATCGGAAAAGGCGTCGATATCGAAGAAACGTGCGCCGGGGATGTGCGCCTTGAGGTATTCCTCGTGGCCGTTCTTCGCTTCGTTGGGCAGGTAGGTGCTGGCATCGAACAGCACCACGTCCGCGGCATCACCCTCGCGGGCGAGCCATTCGCTGGTGACCAGGGGGCCAAAACTCATCCTTCCATCTCCTTTCGTCTGGGGCGGCATGCGCTGAAATGGGAACAGTCTTGCATCCTGCCAGCTTGGCAGGTGCGTCGCATCCGGTTGTACCCCAGCTTCGCTAGACCGTTTTCACCTATGCATAGACAAGCACGTCAGTCGCGGAAGAACACCTGCACCAGGTGATAGCCGAACTGGCTCTTGATCGGTCCATGGACTTCGCGAAGCGGTTTTTTGAAGATTACCTGGTCGATGGCGCGCACCATCTGGCCGGGGCGCACTTCGCCCAGGTCGCCGCCTTTTTTCCCAGAGGGGCAGGTAGAGTGCTTGCGCGCCAGCACATCGAACGCCTCGCCCGCCGCGATACGTTTCTTCAGACCAGCAGCTTCCGCTTCGGTCTTGACCAGGATGTGGCGGGCCATTGCCTTTGCCATGACGGGGCACCTCATTTTTACCGGGCGCGTATTGTGCCAGCATTTGCTGCACCATCAGAACAGCATCGCTTTTCCGGCTCATGCTGGCTGGTATATCAGCGAATCTGGACGTTCTCTCCAGTCAGGGTGGTTCCGGTTTCCATCTTTCGACCGGCGCACCGTCCTGCGCCAAATTCAATGACGTGAGCAGCCGACCGTCAGGGCATCTGAGCTCCGGCGGGCTCACTGTATGGGAATAATTGCCCGGTTCTGTGCTTAGCGCGCAAGGCCCCATGGCCGTAGATTCTGCCTAGGGTCTGTTGACGTTTCACGCACGGCCGCGCCGGAGCCCGTTTTTGCGCGAGGCAAGGCACGAGATGCGAAGTTTGGTGGGCCAAATGAGCCATCGAGTAACGCCGCATCGCGCAAAAACGGGCCCGGCCCTGCGGGTTGTGCGGGAAATCTCGCCATGCGTTGTTGGAGGACTTGGCAAGGGAACAACCATTCCCTGCGTCCTCCGCCTAGCCTGGCGAGATTTCTCGCGGCAACGCGGCTCGCGTTGAAACGTCAACAGACCCTAGCGTTTAATTTCCCGGGAGAAAGGGCATGCGCATTGCCGTACTGACATTCGATGGTTTCAACGAACTCGACTCTTTTGTCGCCAGCGCGCTGTTCAACCGCCTGCGGGATCGCGGCTGGCAGGCGCAGATTACCTGCCCTGGCGAGCAGGTGATGTCCATGAATGGCGTGCAGGTTCAGGCCCAGCAGTCGCTGGAGTTCGCCCGCGAAGCGGATGTGGTGCTCTTTGGCAGCGGCATCAGAACCCGCCAGATTGCCGAGGACGCCCGTACCCTCGAACGCCTGCAACTTGACCCGCGAAGGCAACTGATCGGCGCCCAGTGTTCCGGTGCCTTGCTCATGGCGCGGCTTGGGTTGTTGCAAGGGATACCCGCCTGCACCGATCTGACTAGCAAGCCTTGGGTGATCGAGGCGGGCGTCGACGTGCTGAACCAGCCATTCTTCGCACGTGGCAACCTGGCGACGGCGGGCGGCTGCCTGTCCGCGCCATACCTGGCAGCCTGGGCCATCGCGCGCCTGGCCGGCGAGCAAGCGTGTGCCGAGGTTCTGCACTACGTGGCGCCGGTGGGCGAAAAGGAAGACTTCGTCGAGCGGGCACTGAATGTGGTTCGCCCCTATCTGCTGGAGTCTGCTGCCTGATGGCCACTCAAGAGCGGGTATGCCCCTCGTGTGCCTCGATGATCGTCAGCAGATCATCCAGCGTGCTCTCCAGGTAACGGCCGGCACGGTAGTCAGGTTTGATCGCCTCGCCGCCGGCAATGACCGCCTGCGGCTGCTCGACGAAGCGGCCGATCGGCTCGAAGCGTTCGTCCAGTACCACTACCAGCGGAATCGGGATACGTTCCAGGTTCAGGCGCTCTTTCAGATCATGCTCGGCACGGCCCTTGGATACGATCGCCAGTGCTACGCGAGGTTGCAAGCGCTGCAGGTGATCCATCGCCGTGAGGTTGAGCTGGCAGTCCGGGCACCACATCTCAGCAGCCGCCAGCAGGTAATAGCGGCCTTCCACGGCCTCTAGCCGCTGGTAGATGTTGGGGCTCAGGGCGTCTTCGGCATTCAGCAACTCCTGTGCGGTCTGCACTGCGGCAATCTCGGCGGGCAATCCGCGGCTGACGAAGGCATCGAAGCGCTCGCCGATGGCGAATAGTGCCTGAAAGGAAGTCATGCTCAGTTCTCGTGCAGGGTTGGCAGGGCAGTCCAGCATAAACCCGGCGGCGCGGCAAATCGTTACGCCGGTGCGTGGACGCTGTCGGGCCGTTACGCTGCTTAGTCGTTGCGACACTGGATGGCAGGCGTGGTGGACGACGGCCATCGCAGCATCTGCTCATGCCATCACGTCTGCAACTGCGGCAGATCCCGAAACAGATCGAGGGCCTGGGGGTTGGCCAGCGCGTCGGTGTTCTTCACCGGCTGGCCGTGCACCACGTTGCGCACCGCCAGCTCGACGAGCTTGCCGCTGATGGTGCGCGGAATGTCCGTCACCGCGACGAGCCGCGCGGGTACGTGGCGCGGTGTGGTGTTGGCGCGGATCACCTGGCAGATCTGTTTCTCCAGCGCTTCGTCGAGCTTCACGCCTTCACGCAGGCGCACGAACAGCACCACGCGCACGTCGCCATCCCATTGCTGGCCGATGGCGATGGACTCCAGTACCTGCTCGACCTTTTCCACCTGGCGGTAGATCTCGGCGGTGCCGATCCGTACGCCGCCAGGGTTGAGCACGGCGTCCGAGCGACCATGAATGATCAGCCCGCCATGCAGCGTCTGCTCGGCGTAGTCGCCATGAGCCCAGATGCCGGGGAAGGTGTCGAAATAGGCGCTGCGGAACTTCTCGCCGTCGGCGTCGTTCCAGAAGCCCACGGGCATGGAAGGGAAATGGCGGGCGCAAACCAGCTCACCTTTTTCGCCCGTCACCGCCTTGCCGTCATCGTTCCAGATCTGCACGTCCATGCCCAGGCCCTTGCACTGGATCTCGCCGCGGTACACCGGCGAAACCGGATTGCCCAGGGCGAAGCAGGAAACGATATCGGTGCCGCCGGAGATGGACGACAGGCAGACATCGGCCTTGATGTCGCGATAGACGTAATCGAAGCTCTCGTGGGCCAATGGCGAGCCGGTGGAGAGAATCGCCTTCAGGCGCTGCAAACGATGGCTTTCGCGCGGCTTGGCGCCGGCCTTTTCCAGGGCCGCGATGAACTTGGCGCTGGTACCGAAAATGTTGATGTTCTCGGCGTCGATCAGGTCGATCAGGCGGTTGGCATCCGGGTGGAACGGCGAGCCGTCATACAGCACCAGGGTGGCACCCAGCGCCAGGCCGGAGACCAGCCAGTTCCACATCATCCAGCCGCAGGTGGTGTAGTAGAACAGCGTGTCGTCGGCCGTCAGGTCGCTGTGCAGGCCGAGTTCCTTGACGTGCTGCAGCAGTGTTCCGCCTGCGCCGTGGACGATGCATTTGGGCACGCCGGTGGTGCCGCTGGAGTAGAGGATGTACAGCGGCTGTTCGAAGGGCACGGCGGTGAATTGCGGTTCTCCACCGGGTTGGTAGAAGCCTTGCCAGAGAGTGGTTAGAGCAACTGACTTGTAATCAGTAGGTCTGGCTTCTGTTCGCGCATAAGGCACCACAACCAAGTGTTTTAGGCTGGGTAGGTGCGAGAGAACCTCGTTGAGCTTGTCCGTCAGATCCAGCGTCTTGCCAGCGTAGCGGTAGCCGGCACAGGCGATCAGTACCTTGGGTTCGATCTGGCCGAAACGGTCGATCACGCCCTGGGTACCGAAATCCGGTGAGCAGCTCGACCACGTCGCGCCCAGGCTGGCGGTGGCGAGCATGCCGACCAGGGTTTGCCAGGTGTTGGGCATGAAGGCGGCGACCCGGTCGCCAATACCCACGCCAGCCTCCTGCAGGCTGCGCTGCAGGCCGGCGACGTGTGCGGCCAGTTGCGCATGGCTGAGCTGTTCGCGGCTGCCGTCTTCGGCTACTGCGACGATGGCAGGATGCTCGTCGCGGCGGCGCAGCAGGTGCTCGGCGAAATTCAGGGTGGCACCTGGAAACCAGTGGGCGCTGGGCATGGCCGCGCCTTCTTCGAGTACCGCCTGGGGTGGATGGCTGAAGCGAATGTCGAAGACATCGACGATGGCTTGCCAGAACGCTTCGCGCTCGCTCACGCTCCAGGCGTGCAGCGCCGGGTAATCGGCCAGATCCAGGCCGTGGCGACTGTTGACGAAGCGGCGGAAGGCATCCATGCGTGTGGCACTGATGCGTTCGGCCATGGGCGTCCAGAGCGGTTGCTGCATTGGGTTACCTCATCACTTTTTTATTCGTGCTTTTTATTGGCAGGTGGGCCGTTCAGACACTACCCGTTTTCAGTCATTGTGCCAGCCAGCCACCATCCATGTTCCAGGCCGCGCCGCGTACCTGGGCAGCGGCATCGCTGCACAGGAACAGCGCCAACTCACCGAGCTGTCTGGGCGTCACGAACTCCAGCGACGGCTGTTTCTCTGCGAGCAGGTTACGCCGTTCGCCTTCGCTGTCGCCGCTCTCGGCCGCGCGGGCATCGATCTGTGCCTGTACCAGGGGCGTCAGTACCCAGCCTGGGCAGATGGCGTTGCAGGTGACACCGGTGGTGGCGGTTTCCAGCGCCACGGATTTGCTCAGGCCGATCAGCCCGTGCTTGGCTGCCACATAGGCGCTCTTGCCGGGTGAAGCCGCCAGTCCGTGGGCAGAGGCGATATTGATGATGCGTCCCCAGTTGCGCTGACGCATGCTGGGCAGGGTCAGCCGGGTGGTGTGGAAGGCCGACGACAGATTGATGGCGATGATCGCGTCCCAGCGTTCCGGGGCGAAGGTTTCCACCGGCGCCACGTGCTGGATGTCGGCGTTATTGACCAGGATATCGACCGCGCCGAACTCCTGCTCGGTGTAGGCGATCATCGCCTCGATCTGCTGCGGATCTGACACGTCCGCCGAGTGGTGGCCGACCTTGCCGCCGAACGCCGCCACGGCATCGATGGCCGCCTGGGCATCGCCGAAGCCGTTGAGTACCAGATCGGCGCCGGCTTCAGCCAATACCAGGGCGATACCCAGGCCTATGCCGCTGGTGGAACCGGTGACCAGTGCAGTCTTGCCTTTCAGATTCATGCTGGACTCCTTGCGTGCGAGCGGCCCGATACCACAGACCGCTCGCTTCATAAAATTAGACGATGCCGGTGCTGTAGAAGACGCCGATCACGAAAAACACCGCCAGGGTCTTGATGATGGTGATACCGAAAATGTCCTTGTAGGCTTCGCGGTGAGTCAGCCCGGTCACCGCCAGCAGTGTGATGACCGCGCCGTTGTGGGGCAGGGTGTCCATGCCGCCGCTGGCCATGGAGGCGACGCGGTGCATGACTTCCAGCGGGATGTTGGCGGCGTTGGCCGCGGCGATGAAACTGTCGGACATGGCCGCCAGGGCGATGCTCATGCCACCCGACGCCGATCCGGTGATGCCGGCCAGCAGGGTGACGGTCACCGCTTCGTTGACCAGCGGATCCGGAATGCCCTTGAGGGCGTCGGCGAGGATCAGGAAGCCCGGCAGCGACGCGATCACCGCACCGAAACCGTACTCCGAGGCGGTGTTCATCGCGGCCAGCAGCGAGCCACTCACCGCGCTCTTGGTGCCTTCGGCGAGTTTCTCGCGAATGACCCCGAAGGCGCTGATCAGCACCAGCACAATGCCCAGCAGCAACGCCGCCTGCACGGCCCAGATGGCGGTCAGCTTGCTGACGTCGGTCTGCAACGGCTCTGCCATTCCGGCCAGTTGCAGGCTGTGGGTCTTGCCATAGAACTCGGGAATCCAGTGGGTGAACAGCAGGTTGGCCACGTCCACCAGAATCAGCGGCGCGATGGCCAGCCACGGGCTGGGCAGCTTGATGTCGTCCGGGGTTTCCGGCTCGTTGCGCAGCTCCGTGCCATAACCCTCGCCAGCGCGCAGGGCCTTGCCCAGCTGCCGACGCAGGTAGAGCATGCCGATGCCAAGCACGAACAGGCTGCCGATCAGCCCCAGCCAGGGCGCGGCCCAGGCTGTGGTATTGAAGAAGGTGGTGGGGATGATGTTCTGGATCTGCGGCGTGCCGGGCAGGGCATCCATGGTGAAGCTGAACGCGCCGAGGGCGATGGTGACACTCATCGACTATCTCCTGACACGGAACCGGGAGAGAGGCGCTTGTAATGCGAGAAGTGGCTGTTGCAAGGTTATCGCGGCGACTCAAAACACGAAAATTTGCGGGAGCCTGAATAGTCTTTGATCGATGCGTCGCTTTCAACGTTGATGGTGGCTGAAATTATTCAGAAAACATGGTTACCTCCGACCCATCCTTGTGGATGGTCTGGAAATTCAGCTCTCGAAAAGTACGACATAGTAACCATGCGGATTGCAGGCTAGTGCGCAAAATTGAGGATTTCCCGCATTTCCTTATGAAAATTTCATGAGCGTGATTGACGTGGTTGTTTGGACGTAGGTATAAGGCGAGCAGCGTATTTGTGCCGCAAGGCTATGGACTAAAATTAAAAGGACTTAACTATGACGCAACGTTCAATGCGTTACGCGTGTCTGTTCACTATTTTCGCTTTTTCATCACTCCCCCCTACTATTGGCCTTGCTGCGGAAGCATTCAACTCTGCAGCCTTAGGCCTGTATCAGGAACCTGGTTTCGCGTTGAGCCGGTCTTTCGGCTTAAGTGAAAGCGTCGACAGGGTCGATCCTTTTACAGGGGCCCTGAAAATAGTCCATAAAGATTTGGTCATCCCAGGTAACGGCGGGCTCGACATTGAGGTTCTCCGTAACTATCAAGGGGTGAGCAATACGGCAGGCCCATACAGCAATGGCTACACCAGTCGTACGCCCTTCGGGACGGGTTGGGATATCCACTTTGGGCGGTTATGGGTTTCGGAAACTTATCAGACCCTTGCTGCCGGAGCGAACAACAAGGTCTGCCAGATTGGCCAGGTTGCCACCAACCTGAACCCGATCCTGGAATTGCCGGATGGCACCAGAGAAACGCTCGCCAATGGCAATGGCTCCAGCCAGGCATTCATTACCAAGTCCCGATGGATCGCAACCTGTCTGCCGGCCTCCCAGAACAAGGGGGACGGTGGGCTTGTTCTGCATTCCCCGGAAGGTCTGAAATATACCTTCAACCTCAAGGGTACGGTGTCTCCAAGTTTCCAGTTTCGCACTTACTTCGTTACCCGAATAGAAGACCTGTCGGGTAACAGGCTGGATCTTGAATACAATATTAAATCCTCGAACCTATATGCGCCCCATCACCTGCTGACGCGAGTCAAGGCATCGGATGGGCGCACTGTCTCGTTCAACTACAAGAACGAATCCTCCACTGCCGCCATCATTTCCAGTATCAGCGGTGAGGGACAGACTGTCAGCTATACGTTTTCCGATGCGGCTTACAGCGTTGGCGCCAAGGCACAATACCTGACTCGGGCTTCCAATCCAGACGGTACCGACTGGCGCTATACCTACAATGACAGCAACAGCCTGGCAGGTACTTCGCCGGGGCGCTTTTCGATCGCGACCATGAAAAGCCCGCTGGGTTTGAGCACCAGCTATACCTACGATTACAAACAGATGGGTTCCGATCCGTCTGAAAAGACCAACATCGTCACGGGGCGAAGAGTTTCTTCGATTCGCGGCAGTTCCCATAGCGCTTATACCTGGGCCTACACCTATACCAAAGGCGTCAATAAAAACGATGTAACCGTTGAAAAGGGGCCCGAGCAATGTGTTCGTTATGAACATGTTGGTGCCAATACCATCGCCAATGGCGTCTCGGCAGTGGACAGAGGGCTGTGGACCATCGGGCTTCTGGTCAAAAAGGAGACTTCCAAGAGCTGCGGCAGCGCCCTGCGGACGGAGACCTACACCTGGGGATCGCAGAATATCTCCGAGCAGAATGAAATGCGTCGCTACAACCTGCTGGTCGAGAACTATACACGCGCTCCCATACTGACGAAGAAGGTGGTCAGCCAGTCAGGCACCTACACGACCGACTACACCTATGACGCCAACGGCCAGCCCACCAAGCTGGTGGAGAGCGGCGATAAATCCAGAACCATCACCAATACCTACACCTTGCCCGGCGGCAACTGGATGCTGGGTAAGCTCGCATCGCAAACCACCTCCGGCATCACGGGGAGCCTCAAGTACAGCTACACCTCCAGTGGCAAGGTTTCCCAGGAGGATCGCTATGGGGTGGTGACCAAGTACACCTATCTCGCTGCTGGCGATTTGAATACGCTGGCCGATGCCAATGGCAAGGTGGCGCGTTACGAGGATTACTACCGGGGGGTTCCGCGCAAGGAAACCTACGCCGACGGCGGAGTGCTTACCCGGACGGTGAACGAGACGGGAACCGTGGCCTCCGTGAAGGACGTCATGGGGCAGACCACCAGTTACACCTATGACAAGGCCAACCGCCTGACCGGTGTCACCCCGCCCAAGGGAGCGGCTGCAAAGATAACCATCGGCTACAGCTTTGGCAGCAACAATGTCGAGACGCTGACGCGTGGCGCCTACAAGCGAGTCCGGGAATACAACGAGCTCGGCCAACTGCTGAAACAGACGGAAAGCGGTAGCGCATCGGTTCAGCCAGTGGTTGTAACGGCGACCTATTCGCCGTCGGGCGGCCGCACCTTTCTGTCGAACCCCAATTTCGCATCTGCAGCGGCCGTAGGCGAAAAATTCGAATACGATGCCCTGAACCGACTGACCAGGATCACCCATGCCGATGGTTCCACCATCAGCATGAATCATGGCGCCAAGATAGTAACCACGACCGATGAACGCGGTAACGCCACCGTTCGTGAATACGTTTCCTTCGGTGAGCCGGATGAACGCCTCTTGGTGAAGGTCACCGAACCGGGCAGCAACGTCACCAGCATCACCATCGATAACCTCGGGCGCACGACAGCCATCGCTCAGGGCGGCTTGAGCCGCACCTATACCTATGACGCCAAAGGCTTCGTCGCCAGCGAAACCAACCCGGAAACCGGTGTCACCGCCTATACCCATGATGGCGTCGGTAACGTACTTACTAAGAAAGTGGGTGCCGCGGTCGCGGATCAATATGTCTACGATGCGCGCAACCGCCTGAAGAAGGTCACCTATGTCGATGGAACCGCGCTCGAATACGGCTACGACCTGGCGGGGCGAGTGCTGTTCGAGGTCTTTGCCGGCACGGACAGACGCTATACCTACGACAGCCATGGCAATCTGCTGAGCGAAAGATTGAACCTGACGTCGCTCGGCAAGAACTATGTCGCGGCCTATGCCTACGATGCGCTCGATGCCCTGACCAGTATCACCTACCCGAGTGGCCTGCTGGTCGATCTGGCGCCGAACACCTACGGCCAGACCACCAAGGCGGGTAGTTTTGCCAGTGTAGTGAGCTATCACGCCAATGGCAGCCTGAAAGGGCTGACCTATGGCAATGGCCGCAGCCTGAGTATCGGCCTGGACGCCAACCGCCTACGTCCCACCCAGCGTTCGGTCGGCGGCAGCGATACCCTGCTGTCTCTCCAGTATGGCTACGACGCGGCCAACAACATCACCAAGGTCACCGACCTGCGAGCTGCCGCCTATACCCAGACCCTGGGTTACGACGCCTTGAACCGCCTGGTCAGTGCCGCCGGTTCCTGGGGTACTGGAAGTTTCGCCTACAACGCCCGCGGGGATCTCACCAGCCGCACGTTGGGTGGCCTGAGCACTACCTATGCCTACGATGCGCAGGGTCGTCTGGCCAGCTTGAGCGGCAGCCTGGCGGCGGCGTTGAGCTACGACGCCAAGGGCAACGTCCTGCAGGCTCGTGGCAGCTATGCCTATGACGGAGCGGGCAATCTCGACCGTCTCTGTGTCCAGCCCAAGGCCAACTGTGCCAGCGCACCCGACCAGCGTTTCGGCTACGACGGCAAGGGCATGCGGGTACTGCAGGAGCAGGGCGGCGTTCGTAAAGTCAGCTTCTACGGTCAGGCGGGGCTGTTGCTGGAGGAGGATCTCGCCACCAACAAGCGCAAGGAGTACATCTATGCGGGTGGCGAGCTTATCGCCCATGGTGGCAGCGATGGCACGCTCTACTACCACAACGACCATCTGGGTTCGCCGGTAGCGGCGAGCAACGCCCAGGGTGCTCTGCAATGGCGTACGCACTTCAGGCCCTACGGCGAACGTCAGGCGGAGGGCGGAGCGAACGTAGGCAGTATCGGTTATACGGGGCATATGCAGGACGATGGCAGCGGCCTGGTGTATGCGGGGGCGCGTTACTACGACCCGGTGGTGGGGCGTTTTCTGGCCATCGATCCGGTGGGGGTGGATGCGGGCAGGCCGGTGAGCTTCAATCGGTATGCATATGCCAATAACAGCCCGTATGGCTTTGTTGATCCGGATGGCAGAAGCCCTGTTGTTGCGATGGAAATAGCGGTTGCTGGTGCTCAGATTCTGACAGGGACTGCAATCGTTAATTCCACTGGTGGGATGACCGCGTTCCCGGCGCACCAGGGTGGAGGAGAGGTTTACGGAGGCTCGTCGATTGATCCGACGATTTCCGGGGCTTGGCATACGGGGCGGCCTGCGTCAGGGTTTGATCTACTGACTTGGATGTTGACTGTTAAAAGCAGTGCAGGTAATACCTTGCAGCCTGGCCCACATGCTGGTGAATCAGTTCCTGCACGTGGGCCTAGTCGGGACTTTACCAAAGGAGAGCGAGACAAGATTAACGAAATTGGGCGAAAGACTGGTTGTCATACATGTGGCAGCACAGATCCGAGGACTACTAGTGGAAACCACATCCCAGATCACCAGCCAGCAAATGCGTTGAATCCTTCAGGAGGTCCGCAAGAGCTGTATCCGCATTGCCTGACATGCAGTCGTGTACAAGGTGGGCAAGTAAGGGGTGCACAGGGTCGCTCAGAAGGAGGGTTGAATTGAATATTAAAGTGTCTGTAATAAGCGAAGGCCTGTCTTGTGAAACTGCAGGTTTGAGGGATGTATTTGGTTATGAAATAGCAGCGGCTGTTGATAATTCCTTATTAAAGGATCAGTGTCGTGAGTTTGTTCTATATGTTGCGGATTATATACTCGCTGGTAATACGATTCGTCCTGGCGAAACCGTTCAATATGGGTATTGGATTACAAAGGCTGAATTGAATGATCTTAGTCAGTTGATATTCTGGGAGTGTGATCCAGGGACAATGGATTATATCTTCGGCGTAAGCATTGCTGTTTCATATTGGCGCGATCAAAATTTGATCTGCCAAGAAGTCGGGGCGGCATTCACCCCGCCTCGGCTAGATCAGATGGTTGTTATTTCCGACGGGGTCTATGAGGGTGATGATGTGGAAGGGGTACGATATCCATCACCTGATCATATGTCGGGATGGTGGCTTACCACTGATCGATTTAATGGCAACACTGACACATTAAAGACAGTGCATGCGTACGATGTTAGTGCTAGGAGACCAGATCTTGCTAAGTTTTTGGCTCTGCCTTTCGGCTATCGTTTTTTTTCACCGCAGAGCAATGTTTGGTTCGATCAAAGAGTGGCAGAAGCGGAAGGCTAGACCAAACTAGGAAGCCTCCAGGGATCTTTAGAGCCCGGGAGGCTGAAAATGAGTGGCAATAAATCTTTTGATTTCGACTTTTTTACCTCCGCCAACGTGGGGCGTATCGTTACAGGCTTTGATTATTTGCATGTGGTCTACAAGTCGCAAGGGTTGGCCGCTGATTTTATCTTATGGCTCTCCAAGTTGTTTTTACCTGAGCTCAAGGTTGTTGAAGGTGTGTGGTTTTTATTTTGGGGCTGTTCGGTGTTAAGCGTTATCAGGAAATGTTGAGTGATGGCCATAGTTCTGCGTAGATCCAGTTCTGGATGAATCTTTTTGAAGTGACGGGTTTGTTTGATAATTTAATTGTTGAGCCGGCTATGGTTGTTGCGGAGTCTCTGGTAGGTAGTTGGAGTTCTAAGCTGTAAAAGGAGCGGGGAGGGAGCGAATCTTTCCATGGCTCCTTAAAAATGTAATTACTTATTGGGATAAGGTGTTTTTGATGCCTTGTCCTTTATCCTGATATTGACGGAGCGGGCAATCTCGACCGTCTCTGTGTCCAGCCCAAGGCCAACTGTGCCAGCGCACCCGACCAGCGTTTCGGCTACGACGGCAAGGGCATGCGGGTACTGCAGGAGCAAGGTGGTGTTCGTAAAGTCAGCTTCTACGGTCAGGCGGGGCTGTTGCTGGAGGAGGATCTCGCCACCAACAAGCGCAAGGAGTACATCTATGCGGGTGGCGAGCTTATCGCCCATGGTGGCAGCGATGGCACGCTCTACTACCACAACGACCATCTGGGTTCGCCGGTAGCGGCGAGCAACGCCCAGGGTGCTCTGCAATGGCGTACGCACTTCAGGCCCTACGGCGAACGTCAGGCGGAGGGCGGAGCGAACGTAGGCAGTATCGGTTATACGGGGCATATGCAGGACGATGGCAGCGGCCTGGTGTATGCGGGGGCGCGTTACTACGACCCGGTGGTGGGGCGTTTTCTGGCCATCGATCCGGTGGGGGTGGATGCGGGCAGGCCGGTGAGCTTCAATCGGTATGCATATGCCAATAACAGCCCGTATGGCTTTGTCGATCCGGATGGCAGAAGCCCTGTTGTTGCGATGGAAATAGCGGTTGCTGGTGCTCAGATTCTGACAGGGACTGCAATCGTTAATTCCACTGGTGGGATGACCGCGTTCCCGGCGCACCAGGGTGGAGGAGAGGTTTACGGAGGCTCGTCGATTGATCCGACGATGTCCGGGCCTTGGCATACGGGGCGGCCTGCGTCAGGGTTTGATCTACTGACTTGGATGTTGACTGTTAAAAGTAGTGGGCCGCGTCCTAATGGTGGTAATGCGAAACCCCATGGGAACTCTAATCATAATGATGCGATTGATAGTCGTATAGACGGGCTGAGGCAGGATCCATCAGTTTCGAATATTCGTAAAAATCAGCAACAAGTTGATGTTGATGGAGGTAAGATTGGTACAAATAGGGCTGATATTCAATACGATAAGGGGTGTCATTATTGTGTTGAGTATGATCATGTTCCTAAGAATAGTGTTCGGCATGGCGATAGAATAAGGGCCAATGATCCAGGCGCAAAAACTGAATTGAATCTCTTGTGATTGGGTTTGAAGTGACAGAGAAAATAAATGAATCAGAGTTGCTGGATTGCCTTGATGGCTCTGGATCGGATAGAGAGTTTTATGCGATTGGTGAGCTCAGGAAGCTTGGGTGGGAGCTTCCTAGATTGTTACTTGAGAAGTATAGGGGCTCTAGACGGTGGCAGGTGAGAAGTTCTTGTGTTTATCATTCTATTCGTTATGCAAGATCATCTGTCGAGGCTGTTCAGTTAGGAGTGGAAGCCCTGTCTGATAAGTCTCATGCGGTACGTTATAGGGCCTGTATGCTGCTAGCTTATTCGCTTGATAAGAGTGTTTTGTCAAGTTTAAAGAAGGCTGAGAATAATGCTGCTGATGAGAGAGCCTTGCAGGATTTGCGTGCTGCGATTGATGCTATAGAGTGCCAGAATAGCGATTACTTTGTAGATCGGGATCACTCTGGAAATATGACGTTAAGAGTGAGTTAATGATACTCCGGGAGTTTGGTTTGGTGGGCGTCGATCGCAACAAGATAAACCCTCTGGGAAGCGAGTGTTTTGAGTGTGGGGTGGGTAACTCTTTGCTTATCCGTAGTTCTTTAAAAATGTAATTACTGGTTAGGGCAAGGCGTTGTTTGATGCCTTGTCCTGATTGTCCTCTATATTGCGACTCCTTTGGGATAACAACCTTCTGTGCGCAGGGCCGCCTGGCCAGCTTGAGCGGCAGCCTGGCGGCGGCGTTGAGCTACGACGTCAAGGGCAACGTCCTGCAGGCCCGTGGCAGCGGTGCTGGGGCGTTCTGGCCATCGATCCGGTGGGGGCTGTGGGCAGGATGGTGAGTTTCAATCGGTATGCGTATGCTAATAACAGCCCGTATCGCTTTGTCGATTTGGATGTCGAGGTTGATCAGGATTGATCTCTTTGTGTGTAGAGGGCTACTTGGAAGTTCAAGTCATAGAGTTCTTGCGATCTGAAGGCGTTCTATCTTCTGCAAGTCTGGAGCGGGTGGGCCAGTTGCAGGAAGCGGGGCGTACGGTGTCGCGAATCGAATTGCTATTGCGCCTGGGGCTCCTGTCTGAAGTGAGCCTGGCCAGCGCATGGTCGTCGGTTCTCGATCTGCCCTTGCTGAGGGCGGATGCCTTGCCTGAGCCTTTGGAGGTATTGGCCGAGGTGCCGGTGAGGTTTCTCAAGCATCATGCGGTCATTCCGATAGGCTTCGAGGAAGCCTATGTGCATCTATGGCTTGCCGACCCTGCCGACCGTTACCCAGTCGAGGCGCTCGAATATGCCCTGCAGAGATCGGCCCGGTTGTTCATTGGCGTGCGCAGCGAAATTGAACAGGCCATCGAGCGTTGTTACGGGGAGGGGCGCTCGGCGGTGGGAAGCCTGGTCGAGGGCTTTGATAGGCAAGACATGCGCGAAGATGATGTCGAGCACCTGAAGGATCTGGCTTCCGAGGCTCCCGTGATTCGCCTGGTCAATCTGTTGCTGCAGCGCGCCATCGAGCGACGTGCCTCGGACATTCATATCGAGCCATTCGAGAGTCTGCTCAAGGTGCGCTACCGGGTGGATGGACTCCTGCTGGAGGCGGAAAGCCTGCCTGCCAGTTCGGCTGCGGCGGTGATCTCGCGCATCAAGATCATGGCCCGTCTGGATATTGCAGAGCGGCGTCTGCCGCAGGATGGGCGAATCATGCTGCGGATTCAGGGTAAGGAGCTGGATTTGCGGGTCTCGACTGTCCCAACCAGTTTCGGTGAGTCGGTCGTGATGCGTTTACTGGATCGCCAGGCTGTGATGCTCGATCTTGTCGGCCTGGGGTTAGACGGTGAACGGCTGAATGGCCTGGTGACGTTGCTTGAGTCTCCCAACGGCATTCTGTTGGTCACGGGGCCTACCGGTTCGGGCAAGACCACCACCCTGTATGCCGGGCTTTCCCGGTTGAATACCGAGGCGCGCAAGATCATCACGGTCGAGGATCCTGTCGAGTACCAGTTGCAAGGTATCAACCAAATCCAGGTGAAGCCGGCCATCGGCCTGGATTTCGCGAATGCGCTGCGTTCCGTCGTACGGCAGGATCCCGACGTGATCATGATCGGCGAGATGCGGGATCCGGAAACCTGTCGTATCGCCATTCAGGCATCCCTGACCGGCCACCTCGTGCTTTCCACCCTGCATACCAATGGTGCCCTGGCCACCATAACGCGCCTTTTGGACATGGGGGTGGAGCGTTATCTGATCGCATCCACGGTCAATGGCATTCTCGCCCAGCGTCTGGTTCGTCGCCTTGATCCCGAGTGTCGCGAGGCATTCGAGGTTCCAGCGGAACTTGTCGCCGAACATGATCTTGGGCGCTATACCCATGAGCGACCAATCCGGCTGTACAGAGCCAGAAACACTGAGTTAGGAAACGGTTATCGCGGTCGTAGCGCCATTACCGAATTGCTCGTGATGGATGACCGCTTGCGTGGCTTGTTACTGCAGAACGTCAGTGCCGTCGAGCTGGAGCAGGCCGCCAGGGAAGCTGGATTTCGTACTTTGTATGAGGATGGCCTGCGCCAGGCATTGGCCGGGATCACCACGCTGGACGAGGTTCTACGTGTAACCCGTGGCGAACAGACGGGGTTGTTATGAAGCCATTTCGCTACCAGGCACTGGATGCCTCGGGAGCCAGGATCAGTGGCCTGATGAAGGCCACCAGTCTGGAGTCGGCAGTTACGACGTTGCAGAAGCGTGGTCTGCTGGTGTTGCGAATCGAAGCTGCCAGACGCGCTTCCTGGGGAAGCTTGCAGCTATTTCGGTCACAGGCTTTGCCGGAAAAAGCGCTGCTTCACTTCACTCGGCAGTTGGCTACGTTGTTGAACGCCGGGCAGCCACTGGAGCGCTCCCTTGCCATCCTCCTGCGTCAATCCGCAGATAGACCGCTGCGCCTGTTGATCGAGCGTTTGCGGGAGAGGGTCAAGAGTGGGCATTCCCTGTCGTCTGCAATGGCGGAGGATGAGGCGTTTTCTCCTTTTTATCTGAGCCTGGTTCGGGCTGGAGAGGCGGGCGGAGCTCTTGGGGGAACGCTTTCACAACTGAGCGAATACCTCGAATACTCCAGAGCACTTCGCTCCCGCGTTGGCAACGCGATGATCTATCCGGCGTTTCTCATGTTTGGCGTACTGGGATCGCTGGCGATGCTGTTGACCTATGTCGTTCCTCAGTTCGTGCCTATTTTCGACAGTTTGGGCGTGCCTTTACCCATTTCTACTGAGGTTCTCTTCTCCGTTGGGCAGTTCTTGGCTCAGTGGGGGGGATATCTTTTGGCAAGCCTGATCACGCTCCTGTTGTGGTTCGTTTCCCGCCTGCGTGCTCCCGACTTTCGTCTTGCATGGGATCGGCGGCTATTAAGGATGCGGATCATCGGGGGACTGATCTGGAGTCTGGAGACCGCCCGGTTGACTCGGACGCTTGGTACTCTCATCACGCAAGGCGTGCCATTGCTGGATGCCTTGGCCATCGCGCTTGAGGTTTCGTCCAACCATGCCTTGAAGCAGGCATTGGGAGAGGCTCGTGCTCGCGTGAAAGGAGGGGGTTCGCTATCCGAGGCTTTGAAGGTTGAGGATGCCTTTCCAGACCTGGCCCTGCAGATGATCCAGGTCGGAGAAGAGTCTGGCCAGCTCGATGGCATGCTGCTCAAGTTGGCCGATATCTACGGGGCCGAGACTCGTGATGGCATCGATAGGCTCATGGCAGCCTTGATCCCGCTGCTGACATTGATCATGGCTATGTTGGTCGCCTGCATCATGCTGGCAATCATGCTGCCGCTTATGAACATTACCAATGGTCTCTAACAGGGAACTGATTGCATGCGTGTATCCAACGCCCTCCGCCGAGAAAGCGGTTTTACCTTGCTCGAAATGCTGGCGGTCATCGTACTGCTGGGGATCGTAACGACCATCGTCGTGCGCCAAATCGGTGGCAGCATGGACAAGGGAAAATACGATGCAGGGAAAGCACAACTGGCCAGCTTGAGTATGAAGATTGAAAACTATGCGCTGGATATCGGGCAGCCTCCGAAGGAACTGAAGGATCTGCTGGCAAGACCTGTGGGGCTGGCGAACTGGAGTGGGCCTTATGCCAGGAGCAGCGATCTACAAGACCCGTTTGGCTACGCCTTTGGTTATCGAAATCCCGGTGAATTTGGCTCCTTCGACCTGATCTTCTTCGGCAAGGATGGAAGGAGTGGTGGTGAAGGGCTCAATGCAGACCGAGGAAGTTGGGAGTAGTAGTGGAGCGATCGCCAGGAAAGGTTCAACGGGGATTTACCCTGTTAGAGCTTTTGGCAGTGATGGCGATTGTCGCCACTGGCTTCAGCCTTGCTGCCTATGGGGTTTCGCAAGGAGTTAATAGTGCACGTGAGCGTCATGCCGGGCGAGATTTGATGCTGGAGCTGCGCCAGGCCAGAACCTTGGCATTGGCCCGTGATGAACCGGTACTGGTGGACTTTGATCTGCAGAGGCGTTGCTATCGGGGGCCAGGACAAGGCGAGCGTTGTTTGCCGGATGGCATGAGTCTGAGTCTGACGACGGCAGATGGGTTGAGTCCGCGCGTATCGGTAATCGCGTTTTATCCTGATGGTACCTCCAGTGGTGGGCATGTCAGTCTTTATCGGGGTGATAAGGCATGGAGGATCGATATCGCATGGCTAACAGGCAGAGCGGTACTGGAAAGCAATTCCCACTAGGTAGTGTACATATCCAGTCTGGTTTCACTTTGATTGAACTGCTGGCGGCCACTGCACTGTTGGCTGTCGGCTTCACGGTGATGATAACTGCCATGGGGCAGGTGCTTCATGCCTTGGCAAAAAGCAATCTGAGAACGCAGGTGGCAATGTTGGCGAGCTCCCTCATTGAGAGCGAAACACGCGGACGGCAGGAAGTTGGCCTGCGCCAAGGGCGTGAAGGTGAGCTTGAGTGGTGGCTGAATACCCGTCTGGAGGCGAGTGAGGCCGATATCAGTTTGTATCGACTTGAATTAGTAGTCCATATGGAGGAATTGGAAGAGCGGTTTACGACTCTGCGCGTTCAACAGGATAGGTTCGTTGGTGATGAAGGATAGCTATTCTCGGGGTTTTACTCTGTTGGAAACGCTGGTGGCGTTGAGCCTTCTTGCTCTGATGTTTGTACTGATTGCCACGTCTTTGAGTTCGGGTAATCGTGTCTGGGATATCGTTCTTCGGCAGAGTGATCATCTTGCTGAACTGAGAGCTGCTAGAGGTTTTTTGAGTCACGCTCTGCAACAAGTTCGGGCAGTGGAGATGGACGGGGGCGTCGTCTTTGAGGGGCAGAGTGCTCGTATCCGATTCGTGGCGCCAGGGCCGCGCTATTTGGACGGTGGGCTGAAAGCGCACACGATCTGGGTTGATACCCCATCAAGAGGCTCCCTTTCCCTGCGGATCAGTTTTAACAATATATCGGATGGCCAACCATGGGGCGAGTCACAGGTATTGTTCGAAAATGCCAAGTCTATTCGTTTTGGCTTTATGGGGGATGATATACACGGGAGTCCAACGAGTTGGTTGAGCGAATGGCCATGGCCTGCACGATTGCCTCGGAAAGTCCGAATTGAAATCGATACAGATAGTTCTATTTCTTGGATGCCGATGGTGGTGGCCTTGCGGTTCCAGTCCGATGATGTTTACAAATGAAGCGCCAATATGGAGTCGCGATTATATTCACCCTTTGGGCGATAGCGCTATTGAGCCTACTCATGGGAAGTGTGGTGCTTGCTATGCGTGTCGAAGGGCGACAAAGTGGCCATGGCATTCATTATATCAAAGCGCTTTCTATCGCTGAGGCAGGTATTGCTTTGGCAATCAAGAACCATATATCGACGCAAGGGGCTGCAGTCGAAGGTGATGAGCGGCCTGCCGCTGTAGATTTTGGGGGAGCCCGGATTAGCGTTGAGGTACGTAGCGAACGTGGCAAGCTGGATTTGAATTACTGTAATTTAGAAAGTTTCAAGATACTGCTGCAATATAACGGTGCAAGTCGGTATCAGATCGGCAAAATAACCGAGCAACTTCAGCGCTTACGGGGACGCCCCTCAAGCATGGTGTCACTAGATGAGCTGCGGGATTTTCCGGCAATGACTGAAGTGTTGTATCAGCGTCTATCTTCTCAGGTAACTCTCTGGACCGGGCTAAATGCCCCATCACCTCGGTACGCCAATGATGACCTGCGAGAGGCTTTTAGGATGGATGGTGAGTGGGGCGTAGAGGAGCCGGGTTCAATAATGGATATTCGTTCGAAAGCCATGTTGGAGAATGGGTTCAAGATAGAGGTAAGCGCTGTTGTTCATATAAGGCCAGTGGGGCGATCGGAGCTCTATCGCGTACTGCATTGGCAAGAGAGAGTGATCCGGTAGATGCTGAGAATAATAAAAATGTATGGATCCGCCGATCAATTGAAAGGCTCCTGTGCGACGTTTTTCGCATGGTGGGTTGATGAGTTGAAGAAATGCCTGCCAGAGACTTGGGTAAGAAGGCAGGTGGAATCGGAGTTATATTGGGCGGAAAGCGGGGTGGATGCTGCACGCTCAATAGTTGAGGGTTCCCATGATGATAGTTGCCTTATTCTTCCTGGGCAATTTGCCTTGGTCAGAACGATCTACCTGCCAGCCATGACTGAAAAAGAAATTTCATCTGCTCTTGTTTATGAAATGGATAAATATGTGCCCTTTACCTCGGGTCAGGTCTACTTTGACTTCGTGCGGACTTCTTTCAAGCAGGGAGAGTATTCGATTATCGAACTGGTGGTGGTGGCCAGGCAGAAGCTGGACGCTGTCTTGGAGGTCGTCGGAGGCCAAGGATATAACGTGGCTTGCGTTGATGTCAGTGATGGTGAAGGAAAACGTATTGGCGTCGATATTCTTTCCATCGAGCTGCGTGGACGTAAAAATGGAAGTGTTATCAGGAAAATTAATGGAGCTTTGCTGGTCGCGATGGTGATATTGGGACTTGCTTCCATGTCTTTATATGTTCAAAACAAGAAAATTGCATTGGAGGCAATGCAAACCCAGGTCGATGCGCTAAGGCATGAGGCGGCTGGGATTGAGGATGTTCGTCAGCGATTTAGGCGTTCTATTGCAGAGGGGGAACGACTGTTAACGTATAAGGCGCATGCTTTATCAGCAATTCTCTTTCTGGACGAGTTGGCCCGATGTATGCCCTCTGATACTTGGCTTGATCAGCTTGAGGTCGGTGAGGATGGAACCATAAACATGCAGGGGCAAACGGCTAGTCCCAGTGCATTGTTGACGGCGATAAAGGAGTGCTCAAGCGTGTCAAACGCTCAGTTTCAAGGGGGGATTCAACCCGATGAAGCGACAGGTAAAAGCAATTTTTCTATGAGCGCCCAGTTGCGCCCCAGAGGTGTACATGCGCTTTCGCTATCTTCTGAATAATCGGCGCACTTGGGCTGTGTTACTGCTCGGTACATGCTTTGTTTTTATCTATATATTGACAGTGCACTGGTGGTTTACATCCACATTATTGGATATAGCGGATGAAATGCAGGAGCTAAGAGGGCTTCAGCAGCGCTACAGTAAACTTGATTTGCAGAAGCAGTTCTTGGCGGAAAAATACCTGGATGTTCAGAGGCAAGGCGCATCTGAGGGTCTGCTTGGCGGGGTGGATGCTGGTGCTGCTACCGCCCAGATGATGGAGCTGATTGCTCAAGCTATATATAGAGCTTCTGAGATCCACCCTGCTTGTAAGGTGCTTAGCCAAGCGCCTATGCCACCTGCTGAGATAGATGGACTGGTGGGAATAAGAATAAACCTGGAACTCGAGTGCGGGACAGAGGTGCTGGTTCGTTCACTCTATCATTTTGAAGACGCAAGCCCATTTTTATTTATTCAATCGCTTCGGATTCGGAGAGGTGGCCAAAGTGAAAAAGATCTGCTGATAGTGCAGATTTCGCTGATCGGCTATGCAATGTTCAGCGACGACGGGGAACGGTGCGATGGCTGCTAAATCATGGCGCGATTTGAGCCTTAGCGCTTTTTTACTCATATGCGTGATGTTTCTACTTGCCATCTGTATTGGCTTGGTCAGGGGAAAGGGGGGAAGTATCAGTTGGTTGGAGCAGATTGATGTTGTCAACGATAAGGAGTGGGAAGGTTTTCAGGCTGCTGTAATTTCTATTCCCGAACTTGTCTTGGAAGATTATTCTGCTTCCTGGCAGAAAACGATATTCAGTCCAAGCCGTAAGCTTGTGGTGCCTCGTGACTTGATTTCTGATGACCCCATCGAGAGTGTCGAAGGGCTGATACTCTCTGGTGTAGTAATTGCCTCGGACTTTAAACTTGCTTTTCTAAAACAGAGCGATGGCAGGCCGCTGGTGGCTAGGGAGGGGGATTATATCGTGAATGGTTTCTTGCTTGAGGAAGTTAGAGCAAATGAAATACATATAAATTTGGATGGTGTCCGGAAAATAATGTCTGTTTCTTCGTTGCGGAAACATTCTGAAGATTAGTGGCTTTTCAGGGATGAAGATATTGTCCAGGTTTATTTTGGGTTTGTTCGTGCTCGTGTCTCTTTGGGGATGCACATCTCCTGTGGATAAAGACAATGGGAAGGTGTCAATAATAAACCAGGGGCTTTCGGGAGTTGGTAGCCTATCCATGCCTAACACACGGTTCGAGGCGCTCTCTTCCAATGCAGAGGAAAAGATGCCTTCTGGACATATTGTTCATAGGCCCAAGGTAGGGTTTTCAGCTCTGCAGGAAGGACCTGACCACTCGCAAAGTGACATGCAGGGAGAGGTAGTATTCAATTTTTCCGGGCAACCGATCGATAGCGTAATTCATACTGTCCTAGGTGACTTGCTGGGAGAAAACTACAGTATTGCCCCTGGGGTTGCGGGTGAGGTGACATTCTCTACTGCGAAGCCTGTCGGAAAAAAACAAGCATTCACTATTCTGGAGACTTTGCTGTCTTGGACGAACAATGCAATTGTTCGCAAGAAGGATGGTTATTTGGTTCTGCCTGTCACCCAGGTTGTGGCTGGACAACTCACCCCCAAGGCAATCGCTCCTGCACCTAGAGAAGGATATGCGGCTCGTCTTTTTGCGCTGAATTATATTTCTGCAATTGAGATGCACAAACTCATTAAGCCATTTGCACGTGATAGTGCATTCTTGCTTGTGGATTCTGCCCGTAATGTTTTGATTCTTTCTGGCACCTCTGAGGAACTGGCCAATTATGAACGGACTATTGATATGTTCGATGTCAATTGGTTGAGTGGTATGTCATTCGGCATCTACCCTATTCATAATGCTGACGTTCGAGAACTTCTGCCAGAAATTGAGCGAATTTTCCGTGGGCAAGAGGAGGTGTCAGCTGTAGGTGTGGTGCGATTCATTCCTATTGAGAGGACTAACTCCATAGTGGCAATTGCCTCTCAGCCAGAGTATCTACGAGAGGTCGAACGCTGGGTTGATATTATTGATCAAGATAATGGTAATGAGCCAGCCATTCATGTCTATGATGTCAAGAACATGAGAGCGGTCGAGTTGGCTGGTTACTTGAGGCAAATGTATGGTGGTGAGGGGAGCAAGGAGGAAGGTGGAGAAACTGTTGCTCCAGGTTTGCGCACACTGACGTTGACTTCTGACCATGGTATTGGTGGCCCTCCTGGGGCTCTCAGCCAGGAAGGTTTGAAGAACCCACGTTTTCCAGGCCTGGCTGAGTCGGAGACGAGTTCCTCCATGGCCCAAGATAGAATATTGGGCTCTGTTCGTATAGCTGCACAGAAAAATAGCAACCAACTGCTGGTTAGAAGTCGGCCGGCTCAATGGAAAGAGATAAAAGCGGCTATTCATAAGCTTGATCACCCTCCTGTTCAGGTACAGATAGAAACCCGGATTTTAGAGGTAAGTCTTACTGGGGCATTAAGTCTGGGTGTGCAATGGTACTTAGGTCGTTTGGCTGGAAACTCTTCTGCAGATGGGGTCGAGAACACCCCAGGGGGACAAGGTGCTATTGGGCAGGGTGGTGCCGCCCTCAACGGGAGAGATGCACTGTTCTATTCCTTTCTTAGTAGTAACCTGCAGGTTGCTTTGCGTGCACTGGAAACGAATGGCAATACAAAAGTTCTTTCTGCACCGTCTTTAGTCGTTATGAATAATCAGGAGGCGCAAATTCAAGTTGGGGACAATATTCCTATCAATCAAACAACCATTAATCTTGATAATACATCGATTAGCACGAGCTCTGTTCAGTATGTTCAGACGGGCGTGATTCTAGGTGTTGTTCCGCGTATAAGTCCAAATGGCCTGGTCTATATGGATATTCAGCAGCAGGTGAGTAGTGCCGGTATAGTTACCGATCCTAATGGGAATCCAACCATATCAACGAGGGCTGTATCAACCCAAGTCGCTGTGCGTGATGGACAAACAATATTGTTGGGCGGTCTTATTCAGCAGAGTGAGGTCGAGAATGAAAATAGCGTTCCGTTCCTTGGGCGTGTCCCAGGGCTGGGTTGGTTATTCGGTAATATCAGAAAAGGTCAGGAAAGGTCGGAGCTAATTGTCTTGATAACGCCCAGGGTCGTTTATGGTGATAGTGGTGCTCTTGAGGTAACAGAGCAGTACCGCCAGCGTTTGCAGTTAATGCAACCTGGTGTGGATCGATGACATATGGTCTGCCTCCTCCGGAGGACTGAGGCAGTGTAGGAGAGGGATTTATTACTGGAGGGATGAGGGACGGTTGCCACCCGGCGCGCTACGGCGAGCCAGGCGGCTAAGCTCAGGCTGAAGCGGAGGTCTTGCGCACGCTCTTGACAGCGCCGGTTTCGATCAGCCCGTCGGCCCGGAACATGGACTTGATGCCGCGTACGGCCTGGCGGATACGATCCTGATTTTCGATCAGTGCGAAGCGCACGTGATCGTCGCCGTAATCGCCGAAACCGATGCCCGGCGACACGCAGACCTTGGCCTCGGCCAGCAGCTTCTTGGCGAACTCCAGGGAGCCGAGGTGGGCGTAAGCGTCGGGAATCTTCGCCCATACGTACATCGAAGCCTTGGGGTTCTCGACCATCCAGCCCAGTTCGTGCAGGCCCTTGACCAGCACGTTGCGGCGCTGGCGATACTGTTCGGCGATGTCGCGCACGCACTGCTGGTCGCCTTCGAGTGCGGCAATAGCCGCCACCTGCAGCGGCGTGAAGGTGCCGTAGTCGTGGTAGCTCTTGATCCGCCCCAAGGCGTTGACCAGCTCCGGGTTGCCGACCATGAAGCCGATCCGCCAGCCCGCCATGTTGTAGCTCTTGGACAGGGTGAAGAATTCCACGGCGATGTCCTTGGCACCCGGCACCTGCATGATCGACGGGGCTTTCCAGCCGTCGTAGACGATGTCGGCATAGGCCAGGTCGTGGATCACCAGCACGTTGTACTGCTTGGCCAGGGCCACCACGCGCTCGAAGAAATCCAGCTCCACGCACTGAGCGGTGGGGTTGGAAGGGAAGCCCAGGATCATCATCTTCGGCTTGGGAATGCTCTCGCGGATCGCCCGCTCCAGCTCGATGAAGAAGTCCACGCCAGGCACCAGCGGCACCGAGCGCACCTGGGCGCCGGCGATCACCGCACCGTAGATATGAATCGGGTAGCTGGGGTTGGGCACCAGCACGGTATCGCCATGATCCAGGGTGGCCAGCATCAGGTGCGCCAGGCCTTCCTTGGAACCGATGGTGACGATGGCTTCGCTTTCCGGGTCGATGTCGACCTGATAGCGATCCTGGTACCAGCGCGAGATCGCCCGGCGCAGGCGCGGGATACCGCGGGACGTGGAGTAACCATGGGTGTCGTCACGCTGAGCGACCTGCACCAGCTTTTCCACGATATGCGGCGGCGTCGCGCCATCGGGGTTGCCCATGCTCAGGTCGATGATGTCCTCGCCACGGCGGCGAGCGGCCATCTTCAGTTCAGCGGTGATGTTGAAAACGTAAGGGGGGAGACGATCGATGCGCGCAAAGCGGCGCGGAGCTTGGTCAGCCATGCTTTCCTCGAAGAACGTAAGCGCCCGGAACCGTCCGAGCGACGTAGGCCACTGCGGTGGCCTGGCGCGACAATAAGGCCAGCCGCAGGCTTTGTCGAGAGGCTCTGTGGAAACAGTCGTGAGGTTTGCGTCAGTGGCCCATGGCTTGGCATGAAACGATATCCTTGGTCTCGACTCGAACACCGACACTCGCTTAGAGCCTGTTCAAAGGCTGCTGCGCGTCGGCACTGCTGCGTTAAAAACAGGCTCGGAATGCTCATTTACACCAGTAAACTCCGCTTCCTCGCCTGTTTTTGCCTTGCATTGCTCTAGCTCGCGAGACTTTGAACAGGCTCTACTAAGTAGAGAGGAGGCGGGTGTCACATCACAACGAAACGGAGAGCCGCCACGAAGATGAATCATGGATATATCGCCATAGGCCTGTTCACCGCCAGTCTGGCCGCCTCGCTTCCGGCCGTCGCCATGTCGGAGCAGGCGTTTCAGACGCGGGCGGTTGAGGTATTCAAGCCTCTGATGGCCAAGTACGACGTTCCGGGCCTGGCTGTCGGCGTAACCTGGAAGGGCAAGCATTATGTTTACACCCAGGGCATGGCAGACAGAGCGGCAGCCATTCCGGTTTCGTCCGACACGCTGTTCGAGCTGGGCTCGATGAGCAAGACCTTCAACGTCACCCTGGCGGCGCTTGCGCAGGAACGTTCACTGTTGTCGCTCGATGATAGGGTGGCTGCGCATATCCCCGAACTGGGCAGACGCCCGTTCGGCGCGTTGAGCCTCATGGATCTCGCCAGCCACCAGAGCAGCGGCCTGCCATTGCAGCCGCCGGATGAGGCCAGGGACGACGCCAGCCTGATGACCTGGCTGAAGCAGTGGGAGCCGGTTGCAGGCATCGGCCACGAACGTTCCTATTCCAATGTCAGTATCGGCATGCTGGGGCGGATTTCGGCCAAGGCATTCGGACAGCCCTATGCCCAGGCGCTTCACGACAACGTGCTGCAGCCCCTGACGCTTGAGGATACCTATGTCGAGGTGCCTGCCACGCAGATGAAGCGCTACGCCTATGGCTACGCGCGCGAGGACAATACGGCGATCCGGGTCAATCCGGGGATGCTCGATGCTGAAGCCTACGGCTTGAAATCGAATATCGACGACATGCTGCGTTTCGTCGACATCAACCTGGGCGCGGTGGCGTTACCCGAGCAGCTTTCCGCTGCTATTGCGACGACGCACCAGGGCATTACCCGAACATCAGAGTTCACCCAGGCCATGGTCTGGGAACGCTATCCCTGGCCTGTTTCCCGCGAGCGTCTTCTAGCCGGCAATGCACCGGCCTTCGCCCTCGACAGTCAGCCGGCCAGCCGCTTGAGCGCCAGGGATACCTCCGGGCATGGCGTGCTGTTCGGCAAGACCGGTTCGACCAATGGTTTTGGCGGCTATATCGCCTTCATCCCCGATGAGGACATTGGCCTGGTCTTTCTCGCCAACCGGAACGTGCCGCTCGAAGCGCGTGTGGATGCGTCTTTCACGCTGCTCCAACAGATGCTGGCCGATCAGTGAGCGGGCGCTCGGGCGAACGCTCAGGCATTTTTCAGGCGCAACAGGAGGGCGATGAGGGTTTCGATATCGCCATCCGTGGTGCGCCAGGAACTGACGCTCAGGCGAAAGGCCGGGCGGCCCTGCCAGATGGTCGCGCCGAACCAGACTTCGCCTGACGCTTGCGCCGTTTCTAGGATCGCGGCGGTTTCTTCGTCGGAGTCGGCGCGTACCAGTACCTGATTGAGGCGTACCCGGTTGAGCACCTGATAGCCGCCTGTGCGTAGTGCCTCGGCCAGGTATCCAGCCTGGCGAATATGTCGGTCGATCAGCTCATGCAGGCCATTGCGGCCCAGGCTGGCCAGCGCCGCCCAGATCGCCACGCCTGGAGAACTCCAGCGTCAGGTTCTTCTGTGCCTCTTTCGAAGCCATGGCGTAGTCTGCATCGCTGTTCATCGCGGCGGCCAGGACATCGCCATCGCGACAGATGGCCATGGCGCTGTCATAGGGGGTGTTCAGCCACTTGTGGCCGTCGGTCGTCCAGCTGTCCGCTTGTTCGATGCCGTCAGTCAGCTCCGCCGATGAAGAGGCTCGTGCCCACAGGCCGAAGGCGCCGTCGACATGCACCCAGGCACCCGCGGCCCTGGCACGAGGAATCAGTTCGGCGAAGCGGTCGAATTCGCCCGTGTTGACCTCGCCAGCCTGGAGAATCAGCAGGGTGCGGTCATCCAGTTCGGGCAGCCTGGCCGGGTCGATTCGGCCTTGTTCGTCGACCGGTGCCAGTTGCAGGCGGCGCATGCCGAAGCCGAGAACGCGCAAAGCCTTTTTCACGGTGATGTGGGCGGTTTCCGATATCACCACGCGGATCTCCGGGGCGCCGATCAAGCCATCCTGATCGAAATCCCAGCCCAGCCTGGCCAGCAACTGGCGGCGCGCTGCAGACAGGCAGGCCAGGGTGCAGGCCGTCGCGCTGGTGCCGAAGCCGACGGCGCTGTCGGTTGGTAGGCCGAGTGCCTCGCAGACCCAGCGGCCAGCGACCTTTTCCAGCTTGTCGGCAACAGGGGAGTTATCGAAGGACGAGGCGCATTGATCCCACGCCAGCACCATTCGCTCGGCGGCTGCGGCTGCGGGCAGGGTGGCGCCGATCACGAAACCGAAATAACGCGAGCCATTGCTGGTGACGGTCGCTGGCGAGCCGAGCTCATCGAGTCGCTGCAATACGTGTTCGTCAGCATGCCCCACTTCTGGCAGCGGCTGATCGAAGCTATCCAGCGCTGCGATAGCGTTATCGTCGGGATACACCCGTCGCAGGCTGATCGAATCGTGATAGGCGATGGCGCGGCGATCCGCGTCGGCCAGTAAAGCGCGTTCATCCGTGTGCATGAGCTGTTCTCGGTAAGGTGAATCAATGCGTAACCCTAACCGAGCTGAGTGGTGCGCAGGCAGATACAGCCCGCAGGTGCTTTCCCTCTACAGTGGGCTCGCCAGCACAGCTGTATCCGGTACAGTTTCCTGGAAACTTGCCACTGAAAGAATCAGGCGCATGGGGCAATCGCCGGGAGCGATTTTCAGCCTCTCTGCGACGCCCCTAGGGTGGCCGTCAGGGATGGCCGGCCATAAAAAAGTCCTGCACCAGACGGGGCTTTTCAACGCGGGTGAAGCCTTAAGCCTGAACGACCGGGATGTTCGCGCTGGCCGCAGCTTCGCGGAACTCGGCGATCTGGTCGAAGCTCAGGTAGCGGTAGATGGCAGCCATGCTGTCGATATTCGCTGCGTACTCTGGGTGTCGTCACGCTGAGCGATCTGTACCCTGCATGAGGCGCCTTATGAGGGGCTGCTCAATGCCGTCGTCCCGATCCCGGGCCATGCACGCATGGCGAGACCCTTACCGGTCATGTCTCGAAACGGTAGCCGACACCATAGACTGACCTGATCCACTCTTCCCCGACGTCGCCGAGTTTGCGACGCAGGTTCTTCACGTGGCTATCGATGGTTCGATCCGTGATGATGCGGTGATCGTCGTAGAGTTGGTTCATCAAATGATCGCGTGAATAGACCCGGCCGGGCTGCGCCGCCAGGGTGCGCAGCAGGCGGAACTCGACCAGCGTGAGCCCGAGATCGTGCCCGTGCAGGCACGCTCGGCAGGCAGCATTGTCGATAGACAATCCCCGTGCGGACTCGACGGCTCCGGGCACGTGGCGGTGACGCCGCAGTACGCTGTGCACGCGTGCGACGACTTCTCGCGGGCTGAAGGGTTTGCAGACGTAGTCGTCGGCGCCCAGTTCGAGGCCGAGCAGGCGGTCGATCTCCTCGACCCGGGCCGTGACCATGATCACCGGCACGTCGGACAGCGTGCGCAGTTCGCGGCAGATGTCGATGCCGTCGCGGTTCGGCAGCATCAGGTCGAGGATCACCAGGTCGGGCTGCCGCTGCCGGAAGGCCGGCACGGCATCGGCGCCATCGAAGACCTGCTGGCAGCTGTAGCCGGCCGCCTGCAGGTAGTCGCGCAGCACCGCCGAGAGCCGTGGCTCGTCCTCCACGATGAGAATCCGCCCTCCTGGCGGCGCGGCCGTCATGCGGCCTCCGGCAGATCGACCGTGATGCGCAGGCCGCCGAGCGGCGAGGCGTCGGCGCGGATGCTGCCGTCGTGCGCCTGCGCGATGTTGCGGCAGATCGCCAGGCCGAGGCCGCTGCCGCCGCTTTCGCGGTTGCGCGATGCCTCGGTGCGGTAGAAGCGCTCGAACAGGCGCGGCAGCTTGTCCGCGTCCACCGCCGGCGGGCTGTCGTCGAAGGTGACGAGGAAGCGGCCGTTGCGCCGTTCGCAGCCGACTTCGACGATGCCGCCGCGATCGGTGTAGCGCAGGGTATTCTCGAGCAGGTTGCCGAACAGCTGCTGCAGCCGCCGTTCGTCGCCGTGGACCGGGTACGCGCCAGCGGCCATGCGTCGGTGCAGCTGCAGCCCGGCACCGGCGAAGCGCGGCTCCAGCGTCGCCAGCATCGCCTCCAGCAGGGTCGCCAGATCGAGCGGCTCATGCCGGTAAGTGAGGGCGGCCACGTCGGTCAGCGACAGGTCGTGCAGATCGTCGATGAGCTTGCCGAGCTGGAGGATCTGCTGGCCCAGCGGCTGCAGCGACGCCGGCGCCATGGGCCGGATGCCGTCCTGGACCGCTTCGAGTTCGGCGCGCATCACGGCCAGCGGGGTGCGCAGTTCGTGCGAGATGTCGGCCATGAAATGGCGCCGCGTGCGCTCGTTGTGCTCCAGCGCCTGCGCCAACTGGTTGAAATCGCGCGCCAGCCCGCCGAGCTCGTCGCGGGTGCCGGCATCCACCCGTATCGCGTAGTCGCCGGCCGCCAGGCGGTGCGTTGCCGAGGCCAGGCCATGCACGCGGCGCAGCAGCATGCGCGACAGCAGGCCGGCGAGCAGGGCCGCCACGACGACCGACAAGGCCGCGATCAGCCACCAAGTGTACAACTGGGCTTCGTAGAAGCGCACGTCGCCGGCGGCGACGGCCTTCTGGAACGGTACCATCGCCATCCAGCCCACCGTTTCCCCGTCGACGACGACCGGCCGCAACAGCGATTCCCGGTCGGCGCCCGGGTTGCCAACGACCCGGGCGTAGGTAGGGTCGAGCAGCGCGAAGCGCGGCACGGCGCCAGTCTGGTCGGACACCGGCGGGCCGGTCAGCGCCCGTGCCGGATCGGGGGCGGGCCGCATCAGCGCGAACCAGGCCTCCAGGTCGCCACGCAGGAAGTCCCAACTGCCGTGCTGACGATAGGTATCTTCCAGGCGCGGCAGCACCGTCTCCATGCGCTCCATGCCCTGCTCGTTGAGATAGCCGAGAAAGCCGCGTTGGAAACTGACGTGCGCCGCAACGCCATTGACCAGCAGTACGATGGCGCAGGAGGCGATCACGGCGAGGAAGAGTTTGGCGGTAATGCCGATTTTCATAGGGTGGGTGGCCAGAGTAGGGGCGCAAAGCCGTATTCGACCATGCTGCCAGGCCGGGGAACAAGGAAGAGTTGCGACTGGATCGCAAACTCCATATTCGCTGCACATTCCTCCTCCAGCATGCCGCTCATTATCTGTTTCCCGCGATTGCGAGGATATTGCGCATGCTCTTTCCGATCCCTCGTCCACTGTTTAAGCACCTGTGTTTTCTGCCGGTGATACTGCTGCTGGCTGCCTGTTCGCCCGAACCGGTATCGGTTGCATCGACGCCGGAAGTCGGAGTCTGGACGGTGCGTGCACAGCGGCTGGCCATGCATCAGACCCTGCCCGGACGCACGGTGGCCCACATGGTCTCGGATGTGCGGCCTCAGGTCGGCGGCATCATCCAGCAGCGCCTGTTCACCGAAGGCCAGGACGTGAAGGCCGGACAGATCCTGTACCAGATCGACCCGGCGACCTACCAGGCCGCCTACGACAACGCCAAGGGCGCCCTGGCCCAGGCACAGGCGGCGGTGCTGTCGGCGCGGCCCAAGGCGCAGCGCTACGCCAACCTGGCCAAGCTGGACGCGGTGAGCCAGCAGGATCTCGAGGAGGCCGTCGCGACGCTGCGCCAGAACGAGGCGGCGGTGATGGTGGCGCAGGCCGCGCTGCAGACGGCCAGGATCAACCTCGACTACACCCGCGTCAGCGCGCCGATCGACGGCCGCATCGGCGCCTCGGTCTATACGCCCGGCGCGCTGGTGACGGCTGGCCAGACCACGGCGCTGGCCACGATCCAGCAACTCGACCCGATCTACGTCGACGTCACCCAGTCCAGCGCCGAGCTGCTGGCGCTGCGCAAGCAGCTCGACAGCGGCGCGCTCACCTCGCTGGACGGCAAGGTGCCGGTGCAGATCCAGCTGGAGGATGGCAGCCTCTACGAGCACAGCGGCACGCTGGAATTCGTTGGCACCTCGGTGGATACCGGCACCGGCAACGTCGTGTCGCGTGCGCTGATTCCCAACCCGGATCGCCTGCTGCTGCCGGGCGCCTATGTGCGCGCCATCCTGCCGGTGGCGATCAACGACAAGGCGATCCTGGTGCCGCAGAGCGCGGTCGGCCGCAATACCAGGGGCGAGGCGACGGTCAAGCTGGTCGGCGACGACGGCAGGCTGGTCGAACGCACGGTGCAGACCGGTGATGCGCAGAAGGATCAGTGGATCATCAGCGCAGGCCTGCAGCCCGGCGAGCAACTGGTGGTCGAAGGTGGCAGCAAGGTACAGGCGGGTCAGGCAGTGAAGACGCACGAGGTGGCGGCCCCGGCGCCGGATATTACTGGAGTGCCTCTCCCGACAACCGATCAGCCGAGCTAAGGAGGCGCTATGTCACGCTTTTTCATCGACCGCCCCATCTTCGCCTGGGTCATCGCCATCGTCATCACCCTGGCCGGTACGCTGGCGGTGTTCAACCTGGCGGTGGAGCAGTACCCGAACATCGCGCCGCCGACGATCTCGATCCGCGCCACTTACACTGGTGCCTCGGCGCAGACCGTGGAGAACTCGGTCACCCAGGTCATCGAGCAGCAGATGAGCGGGCTGGACAATCTGATGTACATGTCCGCCAGCAGCAACGCGGCCGGTAGCGCGCAGGTGCAACTGACGTTCAAGGCCGGCACCGACCCGGACGTGGCGCAGATGCAGGTGCAGAACAAGTTGCAGCAGGCCGAGGCGATGCTGCCCGATGTGGTCAAAAGCACGGGCCTCACGGTGAGCAAGTCGGTGGGCGGCAGTTTCTTCGAGGTGCTCGCCTTCACCTCCGACGACGGCAGATTGAGCGGCACCGACATTGCCGACTTCATGGTGTCCACCCTCCAGGATCCGATCAGCCGCGTCACCGGCGTTGGCCGGGTGCAGGTGATGGGCTCGCAGTATTCGATGCGTGTCTGGCTCGATCCGGAGAAACTGCGCACCTATTCGCTGATGCCCTCCGACGTGACGGCTGCGATCACGGCGCAGAACGCCGACGTGTCTTCCGGGCAGCTCGGCGCGTTACCGGCGACGCAGGGCCAGGCGCTGAACGCGACCATCAGCTCGCGCAGCCGACTGCAGACGCCGGAGCAGTTCAAGGCGATCGTCGTCAAGTCCGACAGCGACGGCGCGGTGGTGCGCCTGTCCGACGTCGCCCGCGTCGAGCTGGGTAGCGAGGACTACGCGATGACCAGCACGTTCAACGGCAAGCCGGCCGCGGGCATCGGCATCGAGCTGGCCAGCGGCGCCAACGCCATGCAGGTGTCGGAGGCCGTAGAGGCCAGGCTCCAGGAGTTGCAGTCCTACTTCCCCGAGGGAATCAGCTACCACGTGGCCTCCAGCACCACGCCGTTCGTGAAGATCTCCATCGAGGAGGTGGTCAAGACCCTGGTCGAAGCCGTCGTGCTGGTGCTGGTGATCATGTACCTGTTCCTGCAGAACTGGCGGGTGACGCTGATCCCGGCGATTGCCGTGCCGGTGGTACTGATGGGCACCTTCGGCGTGCTGGCGCTGCTGGGCTACTCGATCAACACCCTGACCATGTTCGGCATGGTACTGGCGATCGGCCTGCTGGTGGACGATGCGATCGTGGTGGTGGAGAACGTCGAGCGGGTGATGCGCGAGGAAGGCCTGCCGCCGCGCGAGGCCACGCGCAAGTCGATGGGCCAGATCACCGGCGCGCTGGTCGGCATCGCCCTGGTGCTGACGGCGGTGTTCCTGCCCATGGCGTTTTTCAGTGGTTCCACCGGGGTGATCTACCGCCAGTTCTCGGTGACCATCGCCTCGGCGATGATCCTTTCGGTACTCGTGGCCATGACCCTGACGCCAGCGCTGTGCGCCACGCTGCTGACACCCGGGCAGGTTACCCGGCGCGGGCCGCTCGGTCGCTTCTTCGCAGGGTTCAATACCCGCTTCGATCAGGGCGCCGAGCGCTACCAACGCGGCGTGGCGCGCGTCGTTGGCCACCGCCGCGCGGGCGTGGCGGTCTATCTGGTGCTGCTGGCGGTGCTGGGCCTGCAGTTCTGGCAATTGCCGACCTCTTTCCTGCCCGAGGAGGATCAAGGCACGCTGATGGTGCAACTGAAGATGCCGCCAGGCGCGACCAAGGAGAAGACGCAGCAGGTGATCGCCGAGGTCTCGGACTACGTGCGCGGGCAGCCGGAGGTCGAGACGGTCATGGCGGTCGCCGGCTTCAGCCAGGGCACCAGCGGCCAGAATGCCGGCATGGCCTTCATCCGGCTCAAGGACTGGAGCGAGCGCGAGGCCAGTGCCACCGATATCGGCGTGCGCATCAGCGAGGCGATGCTCGGGCGCTTTCCCGATGCACAGATCTACGCCTTCGCGCCCTCGGGCATTCCGGGGCTGGGCCAGGCCACCGGCTTCACCCTGGAGCTGCAGGATTTCGCTGGCGCCGGCCACGAAGCCCTGGTGGACGCGCGCCAGAAGCTGCTGGCGCTGGCCGCGCAGGAGCCGTCGCTGAGCGCGGTGCGTTATGCCAACCTGGAGGATGCGCCGACCTTCGACATCAAGATCGACGATGCCAAGGCCGGCGCGCTGAAACTGACCCAGAGCGACATCAATGCCACCCTGTCCACGGCGTTCGGGGCCACCTACGTCAACGACTTCGTCGACCGCGGCCGGATCAAGAAGGTTTATGTGCAGGGCCAGGAGCAGGCGCGGATGCTGCCGCAGGATGTCTACCGCTGGACGGTGCGCAACAGCGACGATGCAATGGTGCCATTCTCGGCCTTCGCCAGCAGCGGCTGGAGCTACGCGCCGGCATCGCTGGCGCGCTTCAACGGCATCGCCGCCATGGAGATCAGTGGCCAACCGGCCCAGGGCGTCAGCTCGGGCACGGCGATGGCTGAGATAGTCAGGCTGGTGCAGCAACTGCCGGGCGGCTTCGGTTATGCGTGGTCGGGCCTGTCCTTCCAGGAGCAGCAGGCCGGGGCGCAGGCTCCTTTGCTGTACGCGGTGTCGCTGTTGTTCGTGTTCCTCTGTCTGGCGGCGCTGTACGAGAGCTGGTCGATCCCGTTCTCGGTGATGCTGGCCGTGCCTATCGGTGTCGGCGGCGCGCTGCTGCTGACTTCGCTGCGCGGACTCAGCAATGACGTGTATTTCCAGGTGGGCCTGCTCGCTACGGTCGGTCTGGCGGCCAAGAACGGCATCCTTATCGTCGAGTTCGCCAAGGAACTGGAGGAGCGGGGCAAGCCACTGGTCGAGGCTGTACTGGAGGCTGCGCGCCTGCGCCTACGGCCGATCCTGATGACCTCGATGGCCTTCCTGCTCGGCGTGCTGCCCCTGATGGTCAGCAGCGGCGCCGGCTCCGCTGGGCGCCACTCGCTGGGTACCGGCGTGTTCGGCGGCACCCTGGCCTCGACCGTGCTGGGCATCTTCTTCGTGCCGCTGTTCTACGTGATCGTGCGCAGCCTGTTTCCCGGCCGCAAGAGCCAGCCCGCGGCGCCGACGGAGGTGAATGAATGACCAGGCCGTCCGTTACCCGGCGTTCCCCGCGCCCGGTTCGCCTGGCGTTGGCCGTTCTCTGCGCCGCCGCGCTGGCCGGCTGCGCCAGCATGGCGCCGTCTTACGTACAGCCCGCCGCACCGGTGCCGGCGCAGTTCCGCGACGTCCCGTCGGCCGCTGCGGACGCGATGCCGGTGGCGGAACTCGACTGGCGCCAGGTGTTTCTGGACGAGCGCCTGCGCCAGGTGATCGCCCAGGCGCTGCAGAGCAACCGCGATCTGCGCGTGGCGCTGCTCAACATCGAGAAGGCGCGCGCGCAGTACCGCATCCAGAGCGCCGACCTGCTGCCGTCGGTGGACGCGACGCTCAGCCGGACGGCCGCACGCAGCAGTGCGGCCGCCAGCAGCAGCGGAGTCGCGGCAGTGAGTCGCAGCGCCTCGGCCACGGTCGGCTTCAGCAGTTGGGAACTGGATCTGTTCGGGCGCATCCGCAGTCTGCAGGACGAGGCCGCGCAGACCTTCCTGGCCACTGCCGAAACCCAGCGCAACACACGCATGAGCCTGCTGGCCGAGGTCGCCAGCGACTGGCTGAGCGTGGGCGCCTACCGCCAGCGCGTAGCCCTGGCACAGCAGACCCTGGAGAGCCAGCGCAGGACGCTGCAGCTCACCGAGCTCCTGCATGGCGAGGGCGCGGCCTCCGGCGTGGATCTGGCTTCCATCCAGGGCAGCGTGGAAAGCGCACGGGCCGACGTTGCCACCTACGCCACTGCGTTGGAGCAGGCACGCCATGCGCTCGAGCTGGTCGTGGGCGCCCCCGTCCCCGACAGCCTTCTGCCTGACACCGACGATGCCGAAGCCGCAGTGGTACTAGCTCCGCTGCCCGCCGACCTCTCCTCGCAGGTGCTGCTGCAGCGCCCCGACGTGTTGTATGCCGAGTATGTACTGAAAGCCGCCCATGCCGATATCGGCGCCGCACGCGCGGCCTTCTTTCCAACCATCTCGCTGACCACGACAGTGGGCGTCGGCAGCAGCGCCCTGTCGAACCTGTTCGATGCCGGCACGCGAACCTGGTCGTTCATTCCCACCGTCAGCGTGCCGATCTTTCAGGCCGGCGCACTCCAGGCATCGCTGGACGCGGCGGAGCTCTCCGCCGATGTCGCCGTGGCCCAGTACGAGAAGGCGATCCAGACCGCCTTCGGCGAAGTGGCCGATGTCCTGGCCGAGCGCGCCCGCCTGGACGAGCGCCTGGATGCGCAGCGTGCCCTGGTCGTCGCCTCCCGGCGCGGCTATACCCTGGCCGATGCGCGCTACCGCAACGGCGTGGACAGCTCTCTTCAGGCCCTGACCGCACAACGCACGCTCTATAGTGCGCAGCAGGATCTGATCACCCTTCGCCTGAGCGAAGCCAGCAACCGTGTGACCCTGTACAAGGTATTCGGCGGCGGAGCCGACGCCAGCGAATGAGGAAGGAGGAGCAGGGCATGATGCATGCGGTCAGGAAGGGGCCTGGTGGCAGAATTTAGGGCAACTGTCGTGCGTGTTGCCCATGAAATTCGAACCGATATCCGGACAGACGCTGAAGATAAAACGCGCGCACATGGAAATGACCACTCAGGCCGCCCCGGTTTCGGCTACCGACCCGGCGCGAAGAGTCGTGCTGACTCTGCCTATCCGCCTACTATGCTGGCGACGAAAGGCGATGGCACGGTCAAGTACATGCCGGATGCACAAAGCTACGATCGCTATACCAACGAGCCGCCCAGCTCACCCTAATGCCCGAGGCGCCGCTGAAGCGACGGCTGAGGCAATCATCGACAAGCTGAAACAGCTGCACGGAGACGGGAGTTGAAAGTCATGAAGATGCGGACACGTCGGGAGTTTCTGATCATGGGCGCCAGCGCAGGAGCGCTGTTGGCGATTGGTGCGCCGGCCCTGGCGAAACAAGACGCGGGACAGGCCAGGAGCGCCACCGCCATCACTCAGGTGTTCGGCGATGGCGTTCGCCTGACCGCTGTTGCGGTGGAGTACGCCAAACCGGTCAAGACTGCGGATCTGTCTGCCGCCGACTTCCGGGTCGAAGGTCGCACGGTCACTGGCGTTTTCGCCAGCACATCCACCGACCCGGCGAGCCGGACGGATACTGGCCGTTTCGTCATCGTCACCCTGTCGTCCGAGGACACCCATGCGCTCCTGGCCGAAACGCTGCAATCGCAAGACGGCCAGGCTGGCGGGCAAACCGATGGCCAGAACCGGCGCGGCCCCGGCGGCGCGGGTGACATCCCGACTTACGACACGGTCTACAAGACCGCCCAGACCACGGTCGTGGCGCCCGGTGCAGGCACGTTGGCGACGACGGCCGCTCGCAACCTGGTCGTCGACGATTTCCGGCAACTGGAGTTCCACGACTCGAACACGGGCAAGACTCTACGCTACAACCTGTTCGTGCCGAAAGGCTACGACGATGCGAAGTCCTATCCACTGGTGCTGTTCATGCACGATGCCGGCGCGACCAGCGACGTGACGCGAACGACTCTGTTTCAGGGCCTGGGCGCGATCGTCTGGGCCAGCCCCGAGGATCAGGCCAGGCGCCCGTGCTTCGTGCTGGCGCCGCAGTTCGCCGAGATTATCGCCGACGACGACTCGCAGACCAGCAGCATGCTCGACACTACCATTGACCTGATCGAGGCGCTGGCGGATCAGTACAGCATCGACCGCAAGCGCCTCTATACCACCGGCCAGTCGGGCGGCTGCATGATGTCGATCGCGATGGATATCAAGTATCCGGATTTTTTTGCCGCGTCCTTCCTGGTCGCCGGCCAATGGGATCCGGCGCTGGTGAAGCCGCTGGCCCGGCAGAAGCTGTGGATCCTTGTGTCGCAGGACGACGACAAGGCCTATCCCGGGCAGAATGCTATCGTCGAAGTTCTAGAGAACGAGGGCGCCAGGATCAGTCGCGCCACCTGGGACGGCACCTGGTCGGCCAATCAATATCGCGCCGCCTTCGAGAAGATTGACGCCGAGGGAAGCCCGATCAACTACGTGACCTTCGCCAAGGGCACCGTCATTCCCCCGGGGCAGTCGGCCGCAGGTGCAAGCGGGCACCGTAATACCTGGCGTATCGCCTACAGCATCGAGCCCATCCGTGAATGGATCTTCCGGCAGCACAAGTAATTCAAGGGGAGCATCGAGAATGGGCAAACTGACATGCATCGTATCGGCCCTGATGCTGGCCGGTACGGCCCTCGGCAGCGAGGGCTGGGCGGCCGACTCTTCCACTGGCGTCGTGGTGCCGATCACGGCGCAAGAGCAAACGCAGGTCGTGGTGACCGCAACGGCCGCCTTCCTGAGCGCACTCGATGCCGAGCAGCGCGCGAAGGTGCAATTCCCTTTCACGCCGCAAAAGAGCGCGACCACCGCGACATTCGCTCGCAGCGAGCCGCAGCCGGACGAATCGGATAATGGTGGTCAGGATTCTCGTGCAGGAGAAGCGGGGCGTCCTCCTGGCCAGCGGCCTGAGGGCGGGGCAGGCGGCGGTGGTTCCGGCATGGGGCCGGCCGGCGGCTTTGTCGGCGAGCAGTATGGCGCGGCCGTCTGGTCCAACTATCCGGTCAGCGACGTGCCACGCCCCGGCCTGCAGCTCGGCAACCTGAACGACGCCCAGCGCACGGCGGCGCTGCACCTGCTGCAAACGCTGCTCAGTCCCCAGGGCTACCAGAAGGTGCTGGACATCATGGGCTCCGACCAGGCCCTGTCCGAAGGCGGCACCAACTACGCCTCCGGCACGGCGTACTACACCCTCGGCATCTTCGGCACGCCAAGCGCCAGCGCGCCGTGGATGGTGCAGTTCGGTGGCCACCACCTTGGCCTCAACGTGGTGATCGTCGGTGCACGCGGCGTGCTCACGCCGACCCTCACCGGCGCCCAGCCGTCCGTCTATACGGTGGGCGGCAGAACCGTCCGCGTGCTCGCCGGGGAAAACGACAAGGCGTTCGCGCTGCTAGGGGCGCTGGACGACCCGCAGCGCCAGCAGGCCATTCTCGACTACCGCGTGGGCGACCTGGTGCTCGGGCCGGGGAGCAGCGCAGAGACCATCGTGCCCGAGGGCCTGAAGGCATCGGCCATGGACGAGCGCCAGCGCGCGCTGCTGCTCGACCTGATCGGCGAATGGGCCGGCATCGTGGGCGACGCCTATGCCGCGCCGCGCATGGCCGAGATCCGCGCCGGGCTGGACGACACCTGGTTCGCCTGGAGCGGCCCGACCACTCATGAGCCGGGCAGGAACGGCAGCGCCTACTACCGCATCCAGGGGCCGAAGCTGGTCATCGAATTCTCGCCCCAGGGCGTGGGCGGCGACCCGACGATGCACGTCCACACGGTCTATCGCGATCCCACCAACGACTACGGCCAGCAACTCACCCAGCCATGACGAAAGCCTGGCGGGCGCTGCTCGCCTTCCTCCTGTGCGCCTGCTGGAGCGCGTCCGCGCCGGCGCACCGGCTGGACGAATACCTGCACGCCACAATGGTGAGCGTCGAAAGAGATCACGTTGTCCTGCAACTGCGTCTGACGCCAGGCGTGGAGGTGGCAGGTGCGATACTTGCCGATATCGACACGGACGGCGATGGCGTCCTCTCCGAAGTCGAGCAGCGGGCCTATGCGGAGCAGGTGGCCGGGGAGCTTGCGCTCGACATTGATGGCCACCCATTGTCACTGCGACTGGTATCTTCGGCCTATGCGCCGGTCGAGGCCATACGCTGGGGCCTGGGCGACATCGCGTTCGCGCTCCGTGCCGAGCTGTCATCCAGTGATGGCGATTACCGGCTCACGCTGGAGCAGCGCCACCCGAGCGCCAGAGTCGTCTATCTGGTGAACGCCCTGATGCCGAGCGATCCGGCTGTCCACATCCGTGGCCAACAGCGCAGTTCCGACCAGTCCAGCTACCGGCTGGATTTCACGGTCGGCGGCGCTTCCGTATTGGAGGCGGGCATGGAACAGCGCCAGCCGGTGATCGGCACCTTCTTCTGGCACGGCGTCCACCACATCCTCACCGGCTACGACCACCTGTTGTTCGCCAGCGCCCTGGCACTTGCGGCAGCGACGTTCTGGAAACTGCTGAAGGTGGTCACGGCCTTTACGCTCGCGCATTCGATCACCTTGACGCTGGCCGCGCTGGGCTGGGTACACCTGCCTGCGATGGTGGTGGAACCGCTGATCGCCACCAGCATCGTCGTCGTAGCGCTGCAGAACCTCTTCTGGCCGGCCTCGACACATGGGCGTGCCCGGCTGGCCGTGGCCTTCTGCTTCGGCTTGTTCCACGGCCTGGGTTTCGCCGGCGGCCTGCTCGACCTTATGCAGCAGATGCCCAAAGAGACTATCTTGTATGCACTGCTGGGCTTCAGCCTCGGCGTCGAACTCGGTCATCAGGTGCTGTTGCTGCCGTTGTTCGTCCTTCTCAAGGTGACGCATAGCCAGTCCCTGGGAAATGTCAGGCAAACACGCCTTTCGACGGCACTGCGGCGCTTCGGGTCGGGTGGCGTTGCACTGGCCGGCCTGTATTACCTCAGCGCGGCCCTCGCTGGGAATGCGTGAGCGAGCACCATGCAATCAGCGTCGACGCCTTGTCGGTATCCTCCTGGCGTACAAAAAGCCGGAGAAGACGACACATGAACTCGGCATAAGGGGCGGCCGCCATAGGGTGTTCCCCACAGGCGGGGTCGCACCCGGCGGTTCGGGAGGTTGAGGTTGTGAGAGATGTACCAATCCCTGGCTGTCGAACCATGCAATATTCGATTCAAATCCAGGCGACTGCAATGAGTGCGCCCTGTCTGATGCACCATAAAAAAAGCCCCGCATAAAGCGGGGCTCCTTCATTACCGATGATGCATCAGGCTTGCACGACCGGGATGTTCGCGCTGGCCGCAGCTTCGCGGAACTCGGCGATCTGGTCGAAGCTCAGGTAGCGATAGATATCGGCAGCCATGCTGTCGATATTCGCCGCGTACTCCATGTACTCCTCGACGGTTGGCAGCTTGCCCAGGATCGAAGCAACGGCAGCCAGTTCGGCGGAGGCCAGGAACACGTTGGCGCCATCGCCCAGACGGTTCGGGAAGTTACGGGTCGAAGTCGACACCACGGTCGAGTTCGGCTCCACACGTGCCTGGTTACCCATGCACAGCGAGCAGCCCGGCATTTCCATGCGTGCGCCAGCCTTGCCGTAGATGCCGTAGTAGCCTTCCTCGGTCAGTTGGTGAGCATCCATCTTGGTCGGCGGCGACAGCCACAGACGGGTTGGCAGCTGCCCTTTGACCTTGTCCAGCAGTTTACCGGCAGCACGGAAGTGACCGATGTTGGTCATGCACGAACCGATGAACACTTCGTCGATCTTCTGGCCCTGAACGCTGGACAGCAGGCGAGCGTCGTCCGGGTCGTTAGGTGCGCAGAGTACCGGCTCCTTGATATCGGCCAGGTCGATCTCGACGATCTCGGCGTATTCGGCGTCCTTGTCTGCGCTGAGCAGTACAGGGTTGGCCAGCCAGGCTTCCATCGCTTGAGCGCGACGCTCCATGGTGCGCGCATCGCCGTAGCCTTCGCTGATCATCCAGCGCAGCAGGGTGATGTTCGACTTCAGGTACTCGGCAATGGCTTTTTCCGGCAGCTTGATGGTGCAACCTGCGGCGGAACGCTCGGCAGAGGCGTCGGACAGCTCGAATGCTTGCTCGACGGTCAGGTCGTCCAGGCCTTCGATTTCCAGGATGCGGCCGGAGAAGGCGTTGATCTTGCCTTTCTTCTCGACGGTCAGCAGGCCTTTCTGGATACCGTAGTAAGGGATGGCATGCACCAGGTCACGCAGGGTGATGCCCGGTTGCAGCTTGCCCTTGAAGCGCACCAGAACCGACTCCGGCATGTCCAGCGGCATGACGCCGGTGGCTGCGGCGAAGGCGACCAGACCGGAGCCGGCCGGGAAGGAGATGCCGATCGGGAAGCGGGTGTGCGAGTCACCACCGGTACCGACGGTATCCGGCAGCAGCATGCGGTTCAGCCAGCTGTGGATGATGCCGTCGCCAGGACGCAGCGATACGCCGCCACGGGTGCGGATGAAATCCGGCAGGGTGTGGTGGGTGGTGACGTCGATCGGCTTCGGATAGGCCGCGGTGTGGCAGAAGGACTGCATCACCAGGTCAGCGGAGAAGCCCAGGCAAGCCAGGTCTTTCAGCTCGTCGCGGGTCATCGGGCCAGTGGTGTCCTGGGAGCCGACGGTGGTCATCTTCGGTTCGCAGTAGGTGCCAGGACGAACGCCTTTGCCTTCCGGCAGGCCGCACGCCTTGCCGACCATCTTCTGCGCCAGGGTGTAGCCCTTGCCGGTGTCGACCGGTGCTTCCGGCAGTTTGAACAGGTCGGTTGGGCCCAGGCCCAGCTCGGCGCGCGCCTTGTCGGTCAGGCCGCGACCAACGATCAGCGGGATACGGCCGCCAGCGCGAACTTCGTCCAGCAGAACCGGAGTCTTCAGTTCGAAGGTGGTGATCACTTCGTCGCTATCGTGCTTGCAGACTTTGCCGGCATAAGGATAAACGTCGATCACGTCGCCCATGTTGATGTTCGACACGTCGAACTCGATTGGCAGGGCGCCAGCATCTTCCATGGTGTTGTAGAAGATCGGAGCGATCTTGGTGCCGAAGCAGAAACCGCCAGCACGTTTGTTTGGCACGTACGGAATGTCGTCGCCGAAGAACCACAGCACCGAGTTGGTGGCGGATTTACGCGAGGAACCGGTACCGACCACGTCACCGACGTAGGCAACCGGGAAGCCGTCGCCGTACATCTGAGCGATCTGCTTCATCGGGCCGATGGCGCCTTGCTCGTCAGGCACGATGCCTTCGCGGGCCATTTTCAGCATGGCCAGGGCGTGCAGCGGGATATCCGGGCGCGACCAGGCATCGGGAGCGGGCGACAGGTCGTCGGTGTTGGTTTCGCCGGTTACCTTGAAAACGCGCAGGCTGATTTTCTCGGCCAGGGTAGGGCGTTTCTTGAACCACTCACCATCGGCCCAGGATTGCAGCACGCCTTGAGCGTGAGCATTGCCCGCTTTGGCTTTCTCGGCAACGTCGTGGAAGGCGTCGAACATCAGCAGGGTGTGCTTCAGCTGTTCGGCAGCGATGGCGCCCAGGTCGGAGTCATCCAGCAACTCGACCAGTGTCGCGATGTTGTAGCCACCCTGCATGGTGCCGAGCAGTTCGGTCGCGCGCTTCTTGTCGAGCAGAGGGGAGGTGGCTTCGCCTTTGGCGATGGCGGAGAGGAAACCGGCTTTTACATAGGCCGCTTCGTCGACGCCTGGCGGCACGCGGTTGGTGATCAGGTCGAGGAGGAATTCTTCTTCGCCGGCCGGCGGGTTCTTCAGCAGGTCGACGAGACCAGCGGTTTGTTCGGCGTTTAGCGGCTGGGGCACGATACCCTGGGCGGCACGCTCTGCTACGTGTTTGCGGTAGGCTTCAAGCACAGTTATTACCCTCATCAGTGATCCCAAATAGGGAGTCCGGGACGCATGCAGGAACACGTTAAACACATCCGCAGCGCAGCCTCATGGGCCGCGTGCGATGGTTTCAACGCTTCCATCCGGAAGCTGCTTTCAAAGTTTTACGCCGGCAGGACGGGTTTGATGAGGGGTTGGCATGGTCGGGGGATGACCATGCCAACATCGTACCTGCAGGATCGACTGTGCTCGTGACGCTTTGAAAACAGCTTCCAACGGACATTGGCGCCTTTCGCAAGGCGCGCTGATTCTAGCGGAAAACTGGAGCAAAGTTAAGCGAAAGACCCATCACCCTCTGGGGTGATCCGTATTAGACAAAGGGCTAAGATGCACCCTCTATAGTCCTGTGTATCGATGCAACGCATGTCCAATCAACGTATCAAGACGCCTTGCGTAGGCCTTTGCTCCACGGTATTCGGGGATTCCGTGTGCCGCGGCTGCAAGCGCTTCCACCACGAGGTGATCAACTGGAACGGCTACAGCGACGAGGAAAAACAGGCGGTGTGGCTGCGTCTGGAGATGCTGCTGGTACAGGTGATGACCGCCAAGCTGGAAGTTTTCGACGAGGCGCTTCTGCTCAAACAGCTGGAGCAGCGAAAGATCCGCTTCGTTCCACACCAATCCGCCTATTGCTGGGCCTACCAGTTGCTGGCCCGTGGCGCCCGGGTGATCACCCAGGTGGACGCCTACGGTATTTCCCTGCTGCCGGAGTTTCGCAACTGGGAACTGCCTGACCTGCGTGACGCCATCGACCGCGAGTTCTTCCTGCTCTCCGAGGCGCATTTCGAGCGTTACATCGCCCCGCGATTTCTCAGGGAAGGTATGGAACTGCGCATCTAGGCGCTCGCTTGCGCCAGAAGTGAAAACGCCCCGATCACGGGGCGTTTTCACTGGAGCGGGAGCAACCTGTCAGCGGTATTCGCACAGGTAGGCGGTGTCTTGCTCGACCTTCAGTTGAAACTTGCTGTTGGCCGGTACGGTGAAGCGGCTGCCAGCGGTGAAGGTTTCCCAGTTGTCGCTACCCGGTAGTTGCACGGTCAGCGCGCCAGCAATGACATGCATCACTTCCAGCTGGCTGGTGCCGAACTCGTACTCGCCTGCAGCCATTACGCCGATAGTGGCCGGGCCCTCTGCCATGCCGAACGCGATGGATTTGACGGTGCCGTCGAAATACTCATTGACCTTGAACATGTGCATCCTCGCTAAGGGGCAGAAATAAATGGCCGGCAAGTATGCCCAAGGCATTTCCTGACGTCACCTGTAGGCGTGCACCTTCAGCCGGTCATCACCAGCGGCAGCAGGCGGGCGGTATTGCGGGCATCGCTCAGGGCGCGGTGCTGCTGGCCGCTGAAGCCGATACCGGCCAGTTGCAATGCTGCATTCAGCCCGACCGGGCGGGCCAGGTGGCGCTCTTCGGCGAAACGTCGTTTGAGATTCAGGTGGGGCAGCGTCTGCAGGTAGCTGACCAGCCCACTGCTTTGCCAATCATGCTGCAACTGCTTGCGGTCGTAGTCGCCCCAACTGCACCAGCCCTGCAGGCGCGGTCGATGCGGTTCCAGCCAGCGTTCGAATTGTGGCCAGAGCACGGCCAGTGTCGACGCTGAATCGACCTCTGCCTGGCTGATATGGGTCAGCTCCCGGCAAAAACGGGTGAGGTTGGGGCGCCGCAGCGGCCGCACGAAGCGTTGAAAATGGTCGATCTCATGACCACTGGCGTTCACCAGGCTGGCGCCGATCTCGATGATCTCCATATGTTCGATGGGCCAGCCACCTTCTTCCGTGGTGGCTTCCAGGTCGATGACCAGCCAATACCCCATAGCTTCTCCTTGTCCGTAAACGCGGTGCGTTCCACTCGGCCATAAGCACTGCAGAGTCTGACCGACGAATGGCCCGTTTCGTGCCATTGCGAAGTGCCGCCATGCATGCTGTCTCTTCCCGCTGCTGGCTATACGTTACGACATAGAAGATCATGTTCCTCTTTTCCAGGCGCTCAGTAGTCGTGAAACGACGATGATCTTCGGCGAACAGCGAGCATCGTCCTGTTACTTATCAGTTGGAAGTGGATATTCTCGATGCTCAACGGGATGTCGCCAGTGATTCGGCACTCGCTGGATCGAGGCTGCTGGCAGGGAGTGCCGACGGCCTGTCTGGCGCGCTAGAATTGGCACTGCTCAGCGCAGTGTCGTTCGTTCGAGGTCTCGTCTCATGCAATGCCGTCCCGGTTGTGGCGCCTGCTGCATTTCCCCTTCTATCAGTTCCTTCATCCCTGGCATGCCCAACGGCAAGCCGGCAGGTCAGCGCTGCGTGAATCTCACCCAGGACAACCGCTGCAACATCTTCGGTCATCCGGATCGCCCTGAAGTGTGCTCGGCATTTTCAGCGGATTTCGATGTCTGCGGTAATAGCCGTGAAGAAGCCGTCCGCCTGCTCGCCTGGCTGGAGGGCGCTACGGCAACAGCCGTTTGATGCGGTGAACGGGTGCCAAGAAAACGTGAATTCGGAGAAGAACATGTCGTTGAGCCGTTTGGTGGTAGCAAGCACACTCCTTTGTATCGCGTCTGCCGCTCACGCCGAGGATTGGCGTCTGACGAAAGACGAGGCGGGCATCAAGGTGTACCTGAGCGAAGTGGCCGGCTCCCCATACAAGGCTTACCGCGGCGTGACCCTGGTAAAAGCGGACATAGGCAAGCTCAAGGCGCTGCAGGAGGATGTCGTAGCTTCCTGCGCCTGGATTCATGAGTGCCAGGAGCAGCGGCTGCTCGAGCACGAGGGCGACAAGAGCTGGACGTATACGCGCTTCAATACCCCATGGCCTGTGACGCCGCGTGATTCAATTATCGAAGTGACGACTGAACGGGGCGCCAATGGCAGCATCACTCGAAAACTGCATGGCGTGCCCGACTACAAGCCGGAAGAAAAAGGATATGTGCGGGTGGCTAGCGTGGAAGGATACTGGACGATGACGCCCAAGGCCGACGGCCTGGTCGAGGTCATCTACGAGGTGCATACGGATCCAGGCGGTAGCGTTCCCTCCTGGCTGTCTAACAAATTCGTCGTGGATGCACCATTCAACACCCTTAAAGGAATGCGTGAAAAGGCTCAGCAATAGCTTTCGAATGCTTCACAAATAAAAAGGCCCGCCTGAATGGCGGGCCTTTTGTATGGCGCTTAGCGGATCAGTCGTCACCACCCATGATGCCGAAAATCTGCAGCAGGCTGATGAACAGGTTGTAGATCGATACATACAGGCTGATGGTCGCCATGATGTAGTTACGCTCACCGCCATGGATGATCGCGCTGGTCTGGAACAGGATGCAGGCCGACGAGAACAGCACGAAGCCAGCGCTGATCGCCAGTTGCAGGCCGCTGATCTGGAAGAAGAAGCTAGCGAGTATCGCACCCAGCAGAACGAAGAAACCGGCCGTGATGAAGCCGCTCAGGAAGCTCATGTCCTTGCGGGTAGTCAGCACGTAGGCGGACAGACCACAGAAGACGACAGCCGTCATCATGAATGCCGAGCTGACGACTTCGGCGCCGTTGGCCATGCCCATGTAACGGTTGAGGATCGGGCCCAGGGTGTAACCCATGAAACCGGTCAGTGCGAAGGTGGACAGCAGGCCCCAGCCGGAGTCGCGCAACTTGGCAGTCAGGAAGAACAGGCCGTAGAAGCCGATCAGCACCACGAAAATGTTCGGGTAGGGCACATTGGCACGCTGTGCCATGAACGCCACAATGCCACTGAATGCCAGGGTGAGAGCCAGCAAGCCGTACGTGTTGCGCAGAACGCTGCTGACTGCTGTTTGTTCAACCTGCGTAGGGCTGTGTGCGTAATCTTGTTCGCGCATGGCGACACTCCTGTAAAGGCTAATGGTTCCGTGACCAAGGTCGGAAGGCATCATAACAGAGCCTTGGGTACTGCCAAATCAGAGTGTTTGACAGTGTGTTACGTTCCGGTAAGATGCCGCCCGCAGTCGACAAGGTTGCAAAGGGATGTTTCGGCCAGATGAAACAGACCATATCAATCTGGAGGGTTGGCAGAGCGGTTGAATGCACCGGTCTTGAAAACCGGCGAACGTTAATAGCGTTCCCAGGGTTCGAATCCCTGGCCCTCCACCAAATTCTTAGTGATATCAAAGGCCTAGATGATTTCTAGGCCTTTTTTTTACCTGCTTTGTAGCTGGCTGAGTGGATGGGCAGGTGCGAATTTCACTGCTTGATCCAAAGCCGTCTTGTGCTTGAAAGATCGCCGTCTCGATGTGTGTTCTTGTCCGCTCAGGTATACATACCGGCGTAGCAATTGCGCAGATCAGCGTCGGCTTCTGGTGCTTGGGCGCGAGCTGGAAGAGGGCGCCAATGAGCAATTCAGCGCGCGCGACGGATCAGTCCTCTTTTGGCACCGTCCAGAAGAGCTGGTAACCGTCGTCCCGGTGGGCGATCGTCACGTTATCGTTCTCACCGATTTCCTCCAGGATGCGTGCCCAGTCATCCGGGCTGTCGTCATCAGCCCGGAGTAGTACTGCCGTTCGAGCCTTTTGCGCCGCCGGTGAGTTGATGACCCGTGAAACTCGGGCTCCGAGCAGTTCGTACGAGAGGGGCGTCGCTGCCGCCGATGAGGTGCTTTTTGTCATGACTACTCACCCTGTTTGCTGTATGTGTATACAGTGATGGCGGGGTTTGTAAAAGTCAATCTGCCTTCTTGTTCGCCTACTTGTGTTCCGATGACGTAGTCGGGGGAGGCAAGGGCCTTTGTAGAAGGCTTGGCACCAGGTCAGCCTAATAACGACCGTGCCTATCAGGCCTCTACTTCAATATGTTTTTCGTCATTTATTAGCGTCGGCGGAGGGTGAGAGCATTCGACCATGCGCCTATACTTGACGTTCGGAGTTAACTCAGGCGTCAGGTTTTTTGATATGGTGCGGTTCTCCCAGGCAGTCGCTGTGCGGCGCTCGCGCAGGTACGAGGTGTTCGTTTGATTAAGGTATTGGTTGTTGATGATCATGACCTCGTTCGTACGGGCATTTCGCGCATGCTGGCCGATATCGAGGGCCTGCAAGTCATCGGTCAGGCCAGTTCCGGCGAGGAATCGCTGAAGAAGGTTCGTGAGCTGAAGCCGGATGTTGTCCTGATGGACGTGAAAATGCCTGGCATCGGTGGCCTCGAGGCCACCCGCAAACTGATTCGCAGCCATCCCGACCTCAAGGTTGTAGCTGTCACCGTTTGCGAAGAAGATCCGTTTCCTACGCGTCTTTTGCAGGCGGGTGCCGCCGGCTATCTGACCAAAGGCGCCGCGTTGGAGGAAATGGTTCAGGCCATTCGTATGGTCTTCGCTGGGCAGCGCTTCATTAGCCCGCAGATCGCCCAGCAACTGGCCCTCAAGTCTTTCCAGCCACAGAGCAGCAATTCGCCATTCGACCTGCTCTCCGAGCGTGAGATCCAGATCGCCCTGATGATCGCCGGTTGCCATAAAGTGCAGAGCATTTCCGACAAACTCTGCCTGTCGCCCAAGACGGTGAACACCTACCGCTATCGGATTTTCGAAAAACTGTCGATCACCAGCGATGTGGAGCTGGCGTTGCTGGCAGTCCGTCATGGCATGGTCGATGCCACCAGCTGAAGTCATTCCCGTGTTCGATGCTAGTGCCTTTCTCGCCACCTGCAGTGGTCGCCCAGGTGTGTATCGCATGTTCGATGCGAACTCCAACCTGCTGTATGTCGGTAAAGCCAAGAACCTTAAGAAGCGCCTTGCCAGCTACTTTCGCAAGACCGGCTTGGCGACCAAGACCGCTGCGCTGGTGGGCAAGATCGCCCAGGTGGAAACCACCATCACCGCCAACGAGACCGAGGCGCTGCTGCTCGAGCAGACGCTGATCAAGGAATGGCGGCCGCCGTACAACATCCTGCTGCGCGACGACAAATCCTATCCGTACGTATTTTTGTCGGATGGCGACTATCCACGTCTGGATATTCATCGTGGCGCCAAGAACCGCAAAGGGCGCTATTTCGGGCCGTACCCGAGCGCCGGCGCGATCCGCGAAAGCCTGGCACTGTTGCAAAAGACCTTTCTGGTGCGCCAGTGTGAAGACAGCTACTTCAAGAACCGCACGCGGCCCTGCCTGCAGTATCAGATCAAGCGCTGCAAGGCGCCCTGTGTCGCCCTGGTCGAACCGGCCGAATATGCCGAGGATGTGCGCCACTCGGTGATGTTCCTGGAAGGGCGTAGCAACGCCCTGAATGCCGAGTTGTCCGCGAACATGCAGCAGGCCGCCATGGAGCTGGATTTCGAGAAGGCCGCCGAACTGCGTGACCAGATGGCCCTGCTACGCCGTGTGCAGGATCAGCAGAGCATGGAAGGTGGCACCGGTGACGTCGACGTTATCGCCGCCATGGTCAATCCGGGCGGCGCCTGCGTACACCTGATCAGCGTGCGCGGCGGGCGCGTGCTTGGCAGCAAGAATTTCTTTCCCCAGGTGGCGATCGAGGAAGAGGTGCAGGACGTGCTCGTGGCATTCCTCGGCCAGTACTACCTGGGCAGCCAGGAGCGCGACCTGCCGACCGAGTTGATCGTCAACGCGTCCCATGAAGACTATCCCGTCCTGATCGCCGCCATCAATGAGCTGCGCGGGCGTGAGCTGGGCATCAGCTACCGTGTCCGCGGCACCCGCGCGCGCTGGCAAGCGCTGGCCGTGACCAACGCCGAGCAGGCGCTGGGCGCCCGGCTGGCCAACCGTGCGCACATGGCGGGGCGCTTCGACGCCCTGGCCGAGGCGCTGGACATGGACGAAGTGCCGCAGCGCCTGGAATGCTTCGATATCAGCCACTCCAGCGGTGAGGCGACCGTCGCCTCCTGTGTGGTGTTTGGCCCTGAAGGCCCTCTCAAGTCGGACTATCGGCGCTACAACATCGAGGGTGTGACCGGCGGCGACGACTATGCCGCCATGCACCAGGCGCTGAGCCGTCGCTTCAGCAAGATCAAGCAGAACGAGGGCAAGCTGCCGGATATTCTGTTGGTCGATGGCGGCAAGGGCCAATTGGCGATGGCCCGCGAGGTGCTGACGGAATTGGAAGTGCCAGAACTGATCCTGCTTGGTGTGGCCAAAGGCACTACGCGCAAACCCGGCCTGGAAACCCTTTATCTGAATGATGCTGCCCACGAGTTCACCCTGCCGGGTAATTCGCCGGCACTGCACCTGATCCAGCAAATTCGCGACGAATCGCACCGTTTTGCCATCACTGGGCACCGTGCCCGCCGTGGTAAGGCGCGGCGCACCTCAAGTCTGGAGGAGGTGGCTGGAGTAGGGCCGAAGCGACGCCGTGAACTGCTCAATCACTTTGGTGGTCTGCAAGAATTGTCCCGCGCCAGCGCCGAAGAAATCGCTAAAGCGCCCGGTATCAGTAAAAAGCTGGCAGGGTTGATTTATGCAGCCCTGCACAGCGAGTAGAATGCCGCCTCACCTAACCGCCCAGTCGAGCCGATGAATATCCCCAACCTCCTAACGGTGCTCCGCGTTCTGCTGATCCCGATCTTCATCCTGTTGTTCTACATGCCATTTTCGTGGAGCTACTGGGCTGCCAGCGCGGTATTCGCCTTTGCCGCCGTTACCGACTGGCTCGATGGCTATCTGGCGCGTCGCTGGGAGCAGAGCACGCCGTTCGGCGCTTTCCTCGATCCAGTTGCCGACAAACTGATGGTCGCCACCGCACTGGTGCTGCTGGTCGCCGAACACGCCAACCTGTGGCTGACCGTACCGGCGACCATCATCATCGGCCGCGAGATCGTCGTCTCTGCATTGCGCGAGTGGATGGCCGAGCTGGGGGCGAGGGCGCATGTGGCCGTGTCCAGCCTGGGCAAATGGAAGACGGCCGCGCAGATGGTGGCGCTGGTGATCCTGCTCGGCAACCCGCCGCTGTTCGGCTTCTGGGTGCTGATCGGCTATGTATTGTTGATCATCGCAGCGGTACTGACCCTGTGGTCGATGGTGCAATACCTGCTGGCCGCCTGGCCGCACCTCAGCGTAACCGCAGAAAAGAAATAACTTTTTCGAATCAAGAGCTTGACTGGGCGTTGCGAAGCTATAGAATGGCGCCCGTCGACAAGACAAGCGGGAATAGCTCAGTTGGTAGAGCACGACCTTGCCAAGGTCGGGGTCGCGAGTTCGAGTCTCGTTTCCCGCTCCAATTTCAACGGGCCGTCACGTACGGCCCGTTCGGTTTAAAGGCTGAGTAGCAGAGTGGTTATGCACCGGATTGCAAATCCGTGAACGCCGGTTCGATTCCGACCTCAGCCTCCAAATAGAAAGCCCCGTGGTTACTGACCACGGGGCTTTTTCTTTGCATGCGATTTGATGGCCGGTTTCGACACGTGGGTGTGCTTTGATATCCGCTGTCGCGTAAGTGATGCTGGTTGGGGTTGGCGTGGTTCCCGGCGGATCGGAATTATAGTGCGCGCAATAAAAGAAGATCACGAACCTTGATTTTGCTGGCCACAACGGTGCAAGGGTTGATGCAGGGCCGGAGAGAATCTGGTGTTGCTTGATATCGAGAAGGACGATCAATGTGAACGGCAAACTCCTGCGGCTTTCCAAGCAATGTACTCATTGCCCGCGGTAATCGTTGTGTCTCTGATCGCTACCCCCGATTCACCCGAAACTGCAACATCCGCCAGCGACTCCATGATGTTTGGTACGCCGAAGGAGCGCCTGGATTTCTATCGCAAGGAAATTCATTACGAGACCGGCCAGTTGTCGAGCCGCACCAACGCCTACCTGGGTGCACAGTCGTTTCTGGTGATCGCCTATGCGTCTTCGATGGCCAATACCAACGAGACCTGGGGCGATCTGTTCACGCTGATCATTCCTGTGTTGCTGGTTTTGCTGGGGATCGTCAGTTCTCTGAGCGCATGGCCTGGTATCAGGGCTTCTGCAGCGATCATCGGGCACTGGCAATTCAAGCAGGACACCCTGCTGCGCAGCGAACCCCGATTCGGGCATGCCTATGATGATTCGCCGCTGTTCTGTGAAACCGAGGCCTGTGAAGAGCGCTACCGCAAGTCGTTGCTGTTCTCGCTCCGGTCACCCTGGTTGTTCAGCGTGTTCTGGGGGATTCTGGGTGCGTTCTCGGTATGGCTGCAGCTTTCGACTGCCAATATCTGATGGGATCAGGCCACCTCGTGGCCTGTTGATCCTGCTGGCCACGTGATGGAGTGGCGGTAGCCTTATGGCGAAATGGGGTCGCTGGCCGGGAAGGTCTCCTCGAGCGCGTTATCCATTCGGGACTCCCTATCCTGCAGTTGGCTACTGGCTTTCGGAGCTGTACCTCCATCTCGCTCCGGAGCTGATGCGCCTCGCTCGTCCTGGGTGCCCTCTCGCTCACAGGCGCTCAACAGGCCTTTGAGCTGGCAATGCCCCGTTATTCCGCGCTTCGCAATCATCGTTGACGCCGCGATTTTTATCAAACCGCGGATCCCGCCCTGCTTGATGCCGCTAGCAACTCCCATTATCCCAACAGCTAGTGAGAGTAAACGCTCGGTACCTTCAACATTGTTGGCGTGCATGTGACACCTCATCGGCTATTGGGCTCACCCTCGCATGGGGTGGTGAGAATAGGGAGGGGTGTCACTGATGCAAGGTTCAGGGATACTTACCAGTGGTTGAACAGGCTGAGACGATGCATTTTTGAATGGCCAGGACTTGCCAGCCGATAGGCGGGACAAAATGTCTCATGTCGGGCGATTTTATACGGACTAAACTCCGAGGGTCGTCAACATTGAGGAAGGAGGTTCCAGGATGATGTCCGTTCTCGAACAGCGCCACATCGTCGAATGTGCGTTTCTACCCCTGGCCTGCAAGTGCTACATAGATGGCAGCGAGTCGGTGACTATCCAGATCAGGGATCCGGTCACTGCGCAGGTTTACCTGAATGTCACCGGCATTTCGCGCGCCGAGTTGTCGACCTCGCGGCAGATATCTCAGTTGGTGGCGCAGCTGCGCCAGGATCTGCGCACGCTGAATTCAGGGAGTGATCGCAAGCAGGCCTGATGCCGTCGTCCGCGCTCGCGGTCAGACAGAGTGAACTGCCTCCACATCCCGCAGCCTCAGTTAGCAAGACTGACTATTGAGGAGGATGACGATATGGACGGTGGAAAATTCGATGGCTACGACCTCGAGCGCTTCCATTCGCTGCTGGCTGAAGAGCTGGGGCTGACGGAGGATGAGCTGGAAACCTGGATGGAAGAAGAGCGCGAGCGCGTCGATGAGGACGGCCAGTTGATCGGCCACGCCATTACGTTCAAGCACGATATGCCATTCGATCTGCGCGCCCGTGTGCGGGGCATGGCCGGCGATCATGTCGCTCATACCGGGCTCATCGAACTGGACTCTTGAGGGCCGAATGGCCGTGATCGGCAAAAAACCTGAACTCTGGCGATCAGCGGCACCTCCAAAATAGCGTCAATCACTTTATGGAGTATTCGCTAATGGCTCGTAAAACTTCGCTGGAAAGCGGCCTGGATCAGTTTCAGCAGGAAAGCGCCAAGGAATTGAAGAAACTTCTCGACCAGGCCAGCAAAGCGCTGGGTGATGCCGAGTCCTTTTCTGGCGACAAGGCAAACGAGGCCCGTGAGAAAGTGATCGCGCTACTCAATGAAGCCAAAGGCTCGATCACCGACAAAAGCCGCGAGGCCGTCGAACTGGGTCGTGAAACCATTGGTAACGCTCAGGATCGCATCGAAAGCAATCCTTGGACTTCCGTTGCCGTCGCCTCGGGTTTCGGTCTGCTGATCGGTCTGCTGGTCGGTCGCAGCAGCAAGTAAATCGATACCGGCGGCGCACACCTGAGGTGCGACCCGCCTGAATCGATCCGGCCGTAGCTGCGTGGTCAGCTCGCGGTCAACGAAATAGCCTCGTAGATCACTGATTTACGAGGCTTTTTATTGCATGCTTTAACCTTGCAGCGTCGCCTGGGGGTGTATATAGTCCAGCCCTCGCATATTTCGCTGCCCCGATGGTGAAATTGGTAAACACAGCAGACTTAAAATCTGCCGACCGCAAGGTCTTGCCGGTTCGATTCCGGCTCGGGGCACCATCTGCGGCATCAAGCTGCAAACCCTCCGTGCGATTTCTCTCTGTCATCTCTGATCATTACGTCACGAGCCATCGAATGGAGCGTGCGTAGCCTTGTTGCCGTCTCGCAGGCGACAAGGGCCGACCACTGCCTGGAAGTGAGCCTTGACCAGCAGACTGATGGCGCTCTGGTTGGTGCCGCCCAGGTCTTCGTCACCCAGCGGGCTGTCGTTGTCGATGCCGTACTTGTGCTTCCAGTAGTCGTACTCGACGCCCACGTAGAACTTCCTGCCCCAACTCATGGCCTCGGCCAGGTCGTACTTGATCTGCGGGTTGATGTGCAGGTTGGCGTGGTAGCTGTCGTCGTTGTCGACCACCCAGTCGATGCTGTGCCGGATCGTGCCGATATCGGGTGGCCGGCAGATATGAGAACGCCGTTTTCTCATCGCGAGAAAACGGCGTTGGTGGCAGCGCTCAATACAGTGCCGTGATGGCCTGGCGGCGGATCAGGCGTCGAACTGTTTGGCCGCTTCGACGCCAGAGGCGCCGAGCTTGATGGGGTAGTGGATGGACAGTTCACCATCAGTGCTCGAGACACTGCCGTCCTGAATCAGCCCGCTGTCCTGCAGGTGTTTGAGAATGTCGACGACCGCGTGTTCGCCGCGGAAATTATCCAGCACCTCCTTGCCCAGGCCGGCAGGGTGGGCATGCAGCAGGCGGGTGAGAACCTCTTTCTTCAAATCATTGTCAATGGACATGCGAACCTCGCGTCGCGGTGGGTTTCACCGTTTTTGACTGCCTGGCTGCGCAAACGTTTTAGGTGTTTACCGTTCTGCCGTTGTAAGCAGCAGGCGTCCTGATAAACTGCTGCGGCATCGATAACCCTCTCTCATTCAGGGACTTCCATGATCAAGAAATGCTTGTTTCCCGCCGCTGGCTACGGCACTCGTTTTCTCCCGGCAACCAAGGCCATGCCCAAGGAAATGCTGCCGATCGTGAACAAGCCTTTGATCCAGTACGGCGTGGAGGAGGCGCTGTCTGCCGGTCTCAACGAGATTGCCATGGTGACGGGCCGCGGCAAGCGCGCCCTGGAAGATCACTTCGATATCAGCTACGAGCTGGAAGAGCAGATCCGCAACACCGACAAGGAGAAGTACCTGGTCGGCATTCGTCGTCTGATCGACAACTGCAGCTTCTCCTATACCCGTCAGGTGGAAATGAAGGGGTTGGGGCATGCGATTCTCAGTGGCCGTCCACTGATCGGTGACGAGCCGTTCGCCGTGGTGCTGGCCGATGACCTGTGCCTGAACCTGGAAGGTGACAGCGTACTGAGCCAGATGGTCAAGCTGTACAACCAGTTCCGCTGCTCGATCGTGGCCGTCCAGGAAGTGCCGATGGAAGAAATCCACAAGTACGGCGTGATTGCCGGTGAGATGATCCGTGACGACATCTTCCGTGTGAACAGCATGGTCGAGAAGCCGAAGCCGGAAGATGCACCGTCGAACCTGGCGATCATCGGCCGTTACATCCTGACCCCGGATATCTTCGGGCTGATCGAAAAAACCGAGCCGGGCAAGGGTGGTGAAATCCAGATCACCGACGCGCTGATGAAACAGGCTCAGGATGGTTGCGTACTGGCCTATAAATTCAAGGGGCAGCGTTTCGACTGCGGCGGCGCAGAAGGCTATATCGAGGCGACCAACTTCTGCTACGAGAACCTCTACAAGACCGGCAGGGGCTGAATGGCTCATTGACAAGAAAACCGCCTTCGGGCGGTTTTTTCATTTCAGCTTTCGTTGATCGGCCTGGCACCCGGCCCCAGCGGTTGGCCGTAGCTGAACTCGATGTAATGGCCAGCGGGATCCTGTACGCCACAGTAATAGCCAACTGGGTAAGGCTCGTCGCGTTGTACCCAGATCAGACAACCGGCGGCCTCGGCTTTGGCGGCGATGGCGTCGACTTCCTCGCGGCTCTGCAGGGCGAAACCGAAATGGCTGTAATCGTTGGCCGCCAGGCGCCGCGGCTCGCCGCCGGGCATGATCACGAAGATGAATTCGCTCTCCCGACCTGGCTCTGCCATCCACACGATCTGCGAACCCTTGCCGGGCCGCCGGTGGATGACGTGCATTCCACAGAAGTCTTCATAGAACGCGATGCAGGCCTGCAGATCCGGTACGTGCAAAGCCAGGTGGGTGAGGGTTGGGCGCATGATCGGGCTCCTTCATTAATGACTCTAGACTGGCCAAACGAACGATAAGTTTGACCGATGCAGCGGGCGGGCAGGGCGCTTCGTTTACGGTATGCTCTGCATCTGTTCAGGAGGCTGTAATGACCTACGATTTCGATCTGTTTGTTATCGGTGCCGGTTCCGGCGGTGTACGTGCGGCGCGTTTCTCCGCGGGTTATGGTGCGCGCGTGGCCGTGGCGGAAAGCCGTTATCTGGGTGGTACTTGCGTCAACGTTGGTTGTGTGCCGAAGAAGCTCCTGGTGTACGGCGCGCAGTTCGCCGACGATTTCGAGCAGGCCCAGGGCTTTGGCTGGACGCCCGGCGAGGCCACGTTCAGCTGGCCGACGCTGATCGCCAACAAGAACCGCGAGATCGAGCGCCTCAATGGCATTTATCGAAAACTGCTGGTGAACAGTGGTGTGACCCTGCTCGAAGGCCATGCGCGCCTGCTCGACGAGCACAGCGTCGAAGTCGACGGCAAGACGTACAGCGCCGAGCGCATTCTGATCGCTACCGGTGGCTGGCCGCACATCCCCGATATTCCAGGGCACGAGCACGCGATCAATTCCAACCAGGCGTTCTTCCTGGAAGAGCTGCCCAAACGCGTTCTGGTGATGGGGGGTGGTTATATCGCTGTGGAGTTCGCCTCGATCTTCAACGGCCTCGGCGCGCAAACCTCGCTGCTGTATCGCGGCGATCTGTTCCTGCGTGGCTTCGACAACTCCCTGCGTACGCACCTGCATGAAGAACTGGGCAAGCGTGATCTGGATGTGCAATTCAATACCGATATCGCGCGGATCGACAAGCAAGCCGATGGCAGCCTGCAGGCCACCTTGAAGGATGGCCGCACCCTGCAGGCCGATTGCATCTTCTACGCCACCGGGCGGCGCCCGATGCTCGACAATCTGGGGCTGGAAAACACCTCCGTCAGCCTCGATGACAAGGGCTATATCGAGGTCGACGATGAGTACCAGACCAAGGCGCCGTCGATCCTGGCTATTGGTGACGTGATTGGCCGCGTGCAACTGACACCCGTGGCTCTGGCCGAAGGCATGGCCGTGGCACGCCGCCTGTTCAAGCCAGAGGAGTACCGCAAGGTCGATTATCGGATGATCCCGACCGCGGTGTTCAGCCTGCCGAACATCGGCACCGTGGGCCTGAGCGAAGAGCAGGCACGCGAAGCCGGGCACGAGGTGAAAATCTTCGAAAGCCGCTTCCGGCCGATGAAGCTGACTCTGACCGAAAGCGATGAGCGTACCCTGATGAAGCTGGTGGTAGATGCCAAGACGGATCGCGTGCTGGGTTGCCACATGGTCGGCCCCGATGCCGGCGAGATCGTGCAGGGTCTGGCGGTCGCGCTCAAGGCGGGTGCGACCAAGCAGGTGTTCGACGAGACCATCGGCGTTCATCCGAGCGCGGCCGAGGAGTTCGTCACCCTGCGCACGCCGGTGAACTGACTTGTCGATGAGCCTGCTGTTCTACCTTGCGGATCTGTTCGGGGTGGCGGTGTTCGCCATCACCGGCGCGCTGATGGCTGGGCGCAAGTCCATGGATCTGTTCGGTGTGCTGGTGATCGCCATCATTACCGCGCTCGGTGGCGGCACCTTGCGCGATGTGATCCTCGACAACCACCCGGTCAGCTGGATTCGCAACGACACCTATATCCTGGTCGCCTCGCTGGCCGCTGTGGGTACGGTGATCTGGGTGCGCCTGACCCGACCGATCCACGAAAAGGGCTTGCTGATCGCCGATGCCTTTGGCCTGGCAGTGTTCACCGTGATCGGTACCGAAGTCGCCCTGCAGTACGCCATGCCATCCAGCACGGCGGTGATCATGGGTGTGATGACAGGCGTTGCCGGTGGCGTGATGCGCGATGTGATCTGCAACGAGATCCCGCTGATCTTCAAGAAGGAAATCTACGCCACCGCCTGCCTGGCCGGCGCCGTGACCTTCGTGCTGCTGCGCATGCTGGAAACGCCGCACTGGCTGGATACCGGCATTGCCATGCTGGTGGTGCTGGTGATTCGGCTTGCAGCGATCCGCTGGCACTTCTCGCTACCCCGGTTTCACCTGCTCGACCGCGACTGAAGCGCTCCGGCGTCAAGGGTGCGGCGAGCGTTCACATGATCTCTGTACCCGTTTGTATTTACCAAGGAAGGTCGATGCGCCGTTTGCTCCTGTGTCTGTGCGTGCTGAGCCTGGGCGTTGCCGCTCGGGAAGTCGTCAATGACGTGACAGGCCTCAACCCGGTTGCGGTAGAGCGGGTGATCGTGCCGCGCAGCGAGCAGGAGGTCATCGATGCGCTGCGCAACCATGCAGGGCCGATCAGTATCGGTGGTGGCCGCTACAGCATGGGTGGGCAGACGGCCACGGACGGTGCCTTGCAGCTGGATATGCGCGGCCTCGATCAGATCCTGGCATTCTCCGCCGAGCGCCGCGAGATCCGCGTGCAGAGCGGCATCACCTGGCGTGCGTTGCTCGAATACATCGACCCGTACGACCTCTCGCCGCAGATCATGCAGTCCTACGCCAACTTCACGGTGGGCGGCTCGCTGTCGGTCAATGTGCACGGCCGTTACGTGGGCGAAGGCCCGATCGTCGGTTCGGTGCGGGCCATCCGCGTTGTGCTGGCCGATGGCAGCGTGGTGGACGCCAGCCCGACCCACAACATCGCATTGTTCCATGGCGCGATTGGCGGCTACGGTGGCCTGGGGGTGATAGTCGAAGCCACGCTGGGCCTGGTGGAGAATACCCGCATCGCCCGGAAAAGCCAGGTCATGCCGCTGCAGGAGTACCGCCCCTGGTTCTACCGTGAGGTCGCCTCGCAGGCGGATCTGGTGATGCACAACGGCATTCTTTACCCCGACGATTTTTCTACGGTGCGTGCAGTGTCCTATCGGCGTACCGACGCTGCGTTGACGGAAGTCGAACGGCTGATCCCCACGCAGCAGGGCAGCCACCTGCAACGCGCCGGGATTCGCCTGAGCGGATCGCCTTCGGGCATCAAACTGCGTGAAACGACGCTCGACCCTCTGCTGTTTCGCAACCCCAAGGTGCAATGGCGTAACCGCGAGGCCAGCCTCGATGTCAGCGAGCTGGAACCGATCTCCGGCCCCGGCTTCAGTTATGTGCTGCAGGAGTATTTCGTACCGCCGGCACAACTGGAACGTTTCATCGGCGAATTGGGGCGCCTGACCCATCAGCATCAGGCGACGCTGATCAATGTCTCCATTCGCCATGCCAAGGCGGATCCCGATACCTTGTTGAACTGGGCTCCCGAGGAGGTCTTCGCCCTGGTGCTCTACTACCGTCAGGGCAGCTCGGACATCGAACGGCAGAAAGCAGCGGCCTGGACGCGCGACCTGATCGCCGCCGCGCTACGCTGCGGCGGGCGGCACTATCTGCCTTATCAGATCCACGCCAGCCGCGAGCAGTTTCTGCAGGCTTACCCGCGCGCGCCGGAGTACTTCGTGCTCAAACGCCAGCTGGATCCCACCTACAAATTTCGTAATCGCCTGTGGGATGCCTACTACCCGCTGTGACTATCGGTCACTTCAGGTGTTGCCGAGAAACTTGCTGAGAAACTGCTGGGTACGTACCTGTTTGGGCGCGCTGAACAGCTCGCGGGCATCGCCCTGTTCGACGATCACGCCCTTGTCGATGAAGATGGCGCGGTTGGCCACGTCCCGGGCGAAACTCATCTCATGGGTGACGATGACCAGGGTGCGCTTTTCTTCGGCCAGGGCGCGAATGGTCGCCAGCACTTCACCCACCAGTTCCGGATCCAGCGCCGAGGTGGGTTCGTCGAACAGAATCACATCCGGTTCCATGGCCAGTGCACGGGCAATCGCCACACGCTGTTGCTGGCCACCGGAGAGGCGTTTGGGGTACGCATCCTCCTTGCCGGCCAGGCCGACCTTGGCAAGCAACTGGCGGCCACGCTCGAGTGCTCCGTTGCGTGGCTGTTTCTTGACCACCACCGGGCCTTCGATAACGTTCTCCAGCGCGGTGCGGTGCGGGAACAGGTTGAAGTTCTGGAACACGAACCCTACGTGCTGACGCAGCTTGCGGATCAGCCCCTGTTGCTGGCTGATGGGTTTGCTGGCGTCGACTTCGATGTCACCCACGCGAATGCTGCCACCATCGGGCGTTTCCAGCAGGTTCAGGCAGCGCAGCAGGGTGGTCTTGCCCGAACCGCTGGGGCCGATGATGGCCACCACCTCGCCGGGGGCGATGCTCAGGTCGATGCCGTCGAGAACGGTCTGGCCCTTGAAGGCCTTGGTCAGGTTGCGAACGGTGATCATGCTTCGCTCTGTATCCGAGTGTGGGCGAGGGCCATCAGTTTTCCGCCTCGTGGCGGTTTACCCGTGCTTCCAGGCGGCTCTGCAGATGTGCCAGCAGGCTAGCGAGAATCCAGTAGATCAGCGCGGCCGCCAGGTACATGGTGAAGATTTCGAAAGTACGGGCGGTGATCAACTGTGCCTGGCGGAACAGTTCCGGCACCTGGATGGTGGCTGCCAGTGCGGTGTCCTTGACCAGCGAGATGAAGCTGTTGCCCAGTGGCGGCAAGGCCGTACGTGCTGCCTGGGGCAGAATGGTGCGAATCATGGTCTGGGTTTTGCTCATGCCGATGCTGGCCGAGGCCTCCCACTGACCGCGATCAATGGAGGCGATCGCCGCACGCATGATTTCCGCTACATAAGCGGCCATATTCAGCGAGAAGCCGATCAATGCAGCGCTTAACGGTTCCAGCTGAAGCCCCAACTGCGGTAAGCCGTAATAGATCATGAACAGCTGCACCAGCAGCGGTGTGCCCCTGAAGAAGGAGATATACACCCGGGCCAGCCAGCCCAGCGGCGCAATGGCGTAGAGCCTGAGTAGCGCAAGCCCGAAGCCGAGCAGCATGCCAAAGAACATGCCGCCAAGGCTCAGCACAACCGTCCATACCGCGCCCTTGAGTAGAAAGGGCAGTGAGTCCAGCGCCAGCTGGAGGCTGTCTTGCATCATTGGGTGACGTCAGCCTTGAACCATTTTTCAGAGAGTTGTTTCAGGGTGCCGTCACTGCGCAGTTTTTCGATCGCCTGATCGATGGCCCCAAGCAGCTCAGGATCGCCTTTGCGTAACGCGACGCCCGCCTCCTGACGGGAGAAGGCTTCGCCAGCAGCGGCTAGACGTCCGCCAGTCTTGTCGACCATCTCGAATGCAGCCAGACGATCGACCAGGATCACATCAATGCGTCCGACATTCAGATCCTGGAATTTGGTAGGGTCATCGTCATAGGTACGAATTTCTGCTTGCGGTACGTTTTCCTTCAGCCATTGCTCATAGTTGGTGCCAAGGCCGACCCCGACCTTCTTGCCCGCCAGATCGGCTGCGCTCTTGATGCTATCGGCATCGCCCTTGCGGGTCAGTGCCTGGATGCCAGATACGGTGTAAGGCGTGGAGAAGTCGTACTTCTTCTTGCGCTCATCCGAGATGGTGACCTGATTGATCACGACATCCAGTCGCCCTGACTCGAGAGAAGCGAGAATGCCGTCCCATTTGGTTGGCTGAAAGCTGGCATCCACGCCCAGTTCTTTTGCCAAAGCGTTGGCGAAGTCCACTTCGAAGCCTGCGAGCTTGCCGCTTGCGTCCTGGAAGTTGAACGGTGGATAGGTGCCTTCGAGGCCCACCTTGATGCTGCCGTTGTCCTTGATTTTCTGCAGCAGATCGTCTGCGGCAAATGCCTGGCTACCGAGGCCGGCGCAGAGGGCCAGACTAAAACTGCCGATAAGGAACTGGCGACGCAATGTTGTGAATGTCATAGCTGAGCCTCTGGTCTTGTTGTGTGCGAAGTGCGGCACTCTAATGGGTCTAGGTATATTCGATAAAATAATAAAAAATTATTTATATATTCATTTTTGTTGATAAGTCAGGGACTGGTAAGCGAACAGCGCTGGAGTGCCGCCGGTATGCAGGAAGACCACTGGTTTGCCGTCTTCGAATGCACCAGTCTGCAGTCCGTCCAGCAGGCCCGCGAAGGCTTTTCCGGTGTAAACCGGATCGAGTAGAAGCCCCTCGTTGCTGGCCAACAGGCTAATGGCATCAAGGGTGCCGGCATTGGCCTCGCCGTAGCGTGGTGCGAAATAACCATCCCAGAGTTCGATGGAAAGCGTCTCGGGCACCGGGATACCGAGTAGTTCGGCAGTATGTTGTACCAGGCTGGCAACCTTGGGGCGCTGGGCATCGGCACTACGCGATACGGTAACGCCAACCACCCGCCAGTCAGGCAGCAGGTAAGCCAGGGCGAGAGCGATACCGGCATGGGTCGCACCGCTGCCGGAGGCCAGCACCAGCGTGCCGGCAGGGATCTGCACCTGTTCGATCTGCTCGGCCAGCTCCAAACCGGCTTTGACATAACCCAGTGTACCCAGGGCATTGGAACCGCCGATCGGGATCACATAAGGGCGCTTGCCAGCCGCGCGCAGGTGCTCGGCTTTGGCCATCAGCTGTATGTCGGCGTCTTCCAGGGTGTCGACGTGTTCCACGCGGGTACCGAACAGATCGAGGAGTAGGCGGTTGCCATTATTCAGGTAGTTCTGATCCTGGGTGCCGATGGGGTTTTCCAGCAGTGCCACGCAGGACAGGCCTAGCTGTGCCGCCAGCGCGGCGGTCTGCCGTACGTGGTTGGACTGGATGGCGCCCGCGGTGATCAGGGTATCGGCCTGTTGTATCAGAGCATCGCTGCCCAGGTATTCCAGCTTGCGTGCCTTGTTGCCGCCCAATGCGAAAGGCGTCAGATCGTCACGCTTGATATGGATGTCACGGCCGAAATGGCGGGGCAGCCGTTCGAGGCGCTGCAGTGGTGTTACATGGGGAACCAGTTCGAGCCGCTCGAAGCGGTTCAGAGCTTCACTGATCATGGGGGATTCACTGCCGGAAGGTGAGGATGGGTATCACTGTAGAAGTGAGCCCGAAACACAACAAGCGAATTTACTCATGCTTATTCTTTAAATGAATAACAAGATGAATTAAAAGTATTTCGTTTGAATAAAGACGGGCCGTATCGTCAGCGCGCCGACCTACCCGGAATGGCCAACACGATCATGCCGTTGTCGATCCAACGGTAACCATACGAGAACAATCATGAAAAAAACACTTCTGCTGGCCGCACTGGCCTCCGTTCTGTCCACCACCGCATTCGCCGCCGAAAAACTCAGCGTAGCGGCAACCCCGGTTCCCCATGCCGAGATTCTCGAACTGATCAAGCCGAAGCTGGCAGAGCAGGGCATCGACCTGCAGATCAAGGTATTCACCGACTACGTGCAGCCCAACCTGCAGGTCGAGCAGAAGCAACTGGATGCCAACTACTTCCAGACCAAGCCTTATCTGGACGGTTTCAATGAAAGCCGCGGCACCCACCTGGTGATCGTCAAGGGCGTGCACGTCGAACCCTTCGGCGGCTACTCCAGCAAGTACAAGAGCCTGAAGGATCTGCCGGACGGCGCCACCATCGCCATCCCCAACGAAGCTAGCAACAGCGGCCGCGCTCTGCAACTGCTGCAACACGCCGGCCTGCTGACCCTCAAGGATCCGACCTATATACAGGCCACGCCGAAGGATCTGGCGACCAACCCGCACAACTTCCAGTTCAAGCAACTGGAAGCGGCGATGCTGCCGCGCGTGCTGGATCAGGTCGACCTGGCACTGATCAACACCAACTACGCGCTGGAAGCCAAGCTCAACCCGACTGAAGACGCTCTGGTGCTCGAAGACAAGGATTCACCGTACGTGAACTATCTGGTCTCGCGTCCGGACAACCAGAACAGCGAAGCCATCAAGAAACTCGCTGACGCACTGACTAGCCCGGAGGTGAAGGCATTCATCGAGAAGAAGTACTCGGGCGCTGTAGTACCCGCGTTCTAAGGCGTGGCGAGCTCACGCTCGCTGCCGACGCTGCCGACGCTGCCGACGCTGCCGACGCTGCTGACCACGCCGACAGAGGCAAAGCCTCTGTCGGCGTTTTTTATGGCCGTCATATTTTTTATGGTGCTGTAGTGCCGTTGAACTGCTTGCGAAATGCCCCGGGCAATATGCCGGCGACCTCGGCAACGGCCACTCCCTGCTTGAGCAGTCGTGAGACCTGGCCATCGGCATCTTCTGCTGGGCTTTCTGCTCGATGCCGCTGCGAGGTGGCTGCACGGGCGTTGGAGCCATGCTTAGGGTGATGATGGCGCACCGATGATCCAGCCATAAGTTAATTCTAAAACGATATTTAAAAGCTGATTCTTATGCCTATATAGTTCGCATATGCGTACCCGCTGGCTAACCGGCGCGCCGCACGACTGAATACAGGTGCCGAACACCTGCTTCTGAGATGCGCCTTGCTGGCGCCCTTACGTGTGGAGTTGCGCGAATGTCTGCCGTGTCCTTGAGTTCTGCTATCCATCAGCCAACGCAGAATTTTGAAGTACGCCCCTTTTCCGCTGCTGTCGGTGCCGAGATCGTCGGCCTCGACCTCAGCCGTCCGCTGAATGACGCCGATTTCGCCCGCGTTCACCGCGCTCACCTCGACTACAACGTGGTGGTGTTTCGCGACCAGCGTATTACCCCGCAGCAGCAGATCGATTTCAGCCGTCGTTTCGGCGTGCTGCAGATCCACGTGCTCAAGCAGTTCCTGCTGGCCAATCACCCGGAAGTCTTCATCATTTCCAACATCGTCGAGAACGGTCAGCCGGTCGGTCTGGGTGATGCCGGCAAATACTGGCACTCGGATCTGTCCTATAAGGAATTCCCTAGCCTGGGCTCCATGCTGCTCGCCCAGGAGCTGCCGGAAGAGGGCGGCGATACGCTGTTCGCCAGCCAGCAACTGGCCTACGAGACACTGCCGGCCGAGCTGCGCCAGGCCATCGATGGCAAGCGCGCCGCGCATTCCTACACCGCCCGTTATGCCGATGAAGTGTTCAAGGGCATCCGCCGTCCGACGCTGACCGAGGCGCAACTGGCCGAGGTCAAGGCGGTGGTGCATCCGGTGGTACGCACCCACCCGGAAACCGGGCGCAAAGGGCTGTTCGTCAACGAGAACTTCACCACCCACATTCTCGACGTCCCCGAGGACGAGAGCCGGCAGATCCTCACCGAGCTCTACGCCCACAGTGCGAAGCCCGAATTCATCTACCGCCACCAGTGGCAGCCGAACGACATGGTGTTCTGGGACAACCGCGCGCTGATCCATCTGGCGACCGGCTGCCCGAGCCATCTGCGCCGGCGCATGCACCGTACAACAATCCAGGGTGACGTGCCGTTCTGACAGGCCGCTGAAAACTACCTGCGTTGCCATCGCTGCGTTAAAAACAGGCTCAAAATGCTCATGTACTACTCGTACACTCCGCTTTCTCGCCTGTTTTTGCCTTGCGCTGCCTGCCTCGCCTACGTTTTTCAACGACCTGCTAATCGATTCGACACCCTTTAAATTTTTGACCCATTTTCATGGAGCCTCGACATGTCGGCAGGTAAGCGCTTTCCCTTCGTTCCCCGTTTTGGCCGCCTGGCCGGCGGCATCGCCCTGAGTCTGAGCCTGCTGGCAGGCAGCCTGGTCGCGCCGCAAGCGGCTCACGCCGAGGGGCAGATCCGTATCGCCGAGCAGTTCGGTATCGTTTACCTGCTACTCAACGTGGTGCGCGATCAGCAACTGATCGAGAAGCACGGCAAGGCCGAAGGCCTGGACATCAAGGTCGACTGGCAGCAGTTGTCCGGTGGTGCGGCGATCAATGATGCGCTGCTGTCCGGCGCCATCGATATCGCCGGTGCCGGCATTGGCCCGCTGCTGACCGTATGGGATCGCACCCATGGTCGCCAGAACGTCAAGGGCGTGGCCTCGCTGGGCAACTTCCCGTACTACCTGCTGAGCAACAACCCCAAGGTCAAGACCATCGCCGACTTCACCGAGAAGGATCGCATCGCCGTTCCTGCCGTGGGCGTGTCGGTGCAGTCGCGTTTCCTGCAGTACGCCGCGGCCAAGCAGTGGGGCGATGACCAGTTCAACCGGCTGGACAAGTACACCCTGGCGCTGCCGCACCCGGATGCTACCGCGTCGCTGAAAGCGGGCGGCACCGAGTTGACCGGGCACTTCTCCAACCCGCCGTTCCAGAACCAGGCGCTGGAGAACCCGGATGTGCATGTGGTGCTCGACACCTACGAGCTGCTCGGCCCGAACTCGCCGACGGTACTGTATTCCACCGAGAAATTCCGTAACGACAACCCCAAGACCTACAAGGCCTTCGTCGGCGCGCTGGCCGAAGCGGCCGAGTTCGCCCAGAAGGACAAGGGCGCGGCGGCGGACACCTACATCCGCGTCACCGGCGCCAAGATCAGCCGTGAAGACCTGCTGAAAATCATCGACAACGACCAGTTCCAGTTCTCCGTCACGCCCACCAACACCTATCCGCTGGCCGACTTCCTGCACCGTGTCGGCGCCATCAAAAACAAACCGTCCAACTGGCAGGACTACTTCTTCGAAGACCCCGCCATCGGTCAGGGAAGCTGAAAACCATGAATGCCCCTCTGCAAGGCCACACGGCCAGCACATTGGATCGAGGCGCCTTCGACACCCTGTTGCAGGTGGAGAAGGTCAGCCTCGAGTACCGCACCCCGCAGCGCGTCGTACGTGCCACCCACGAAGTCAGCTTCGAGGTGGATCGTGCCGATCGTTTCGTGCTGCTCGGCCCGTCCGGTTGCGGTAAGTCCACCCTGCTCAAGGCGGTGGCCGGTTTTATCGAACCGGTCGGCGGCAACATTCGCCTGGATGGCATCCAGGTGCGCGATCCAGGCCCGGATCGCATCGTCGTGTTCCAGGAGTTCGACCAGTTGCCGCCCTGGAAGACGGTGAAACAGAACGTGATGTTCCCGCTGCTGGCTTCGCGCACGCTCAAGCGTCGCGAAGCCGAGGAGCGCGCCCTGCATTACCTGGAGAAGGTCGGCCTGGCCGCTTTCGCCGATGCCTACCCGCACACCCTGTCCGGTGGCATGAAAGCTCGTGTGGCGATTGCCCGCGCGCTGGCCATGCAGCCGAAGATCCTGCTGATGGACGAGCCCTTCGCCGCCCTCGACGCGTTGACCCGTCGCAAGATGCAGGAAGAGTTGCTGGAGCTGTGGGAGGAGGTGCGCTTCACCCTGCTGTTCGTCACCCATTCCATCGAGGAGGCGCTGATCGTCGGTAACCGCATCCTGCTGCTGTCGCCCCATCCGGGGCGGGTGAGGGCGGAGATCAACAGCCACCAGTACGACCTGCACAGCCTCGGCGGTGTGGGGTTCCAGCAGACCGCACAGCGCATCCATCGCCTGCTGTTCGACGAGGAGGTCGACAGCGGCCATGCCGTCGAGCTGGGCTTCCACGACATCCGCATCGCCTACTGAGGAGAATGAAACCATGAATCTTTCCCCCGCACGGCGTGAGGAATACGAAATCCCCCTGCAACCGTTGCCCGGCCTCAAGGTGGAGCGCGAGCTGTCCCTGGGGCAGCGTCTTTGGCAGCAGGGCTGGCTGCGCAAGTCGGTGATTCTGTTGGCACTCGCGCTGATCTGGGAAGCCGCGGCGCGCTACCAGGGCAACGATCTGTTGCTACCGAGCTTCCTGCAGACCGCCAAGGCTTTCGTCGAAGGCGTCGGCAGTGGTGAGCTGCTGGAGAAGGTGGCGATTTCGCTGTCGGTACTGGTCAAGGGCTACCTGATCGGTATCGGCATGGCCTTCCTGCTCACCACCCTGGCGGTGTCGACGCAGCTGGGCCGCGACCTGCTGTCGACCCTGACCTCGATGTTCAACCCGCTGCCCGCCATCGCACTGCTGCCGCTGTCGCTGCTGTGGTTCGGCCTGGGCGAGAACAGCCTGATCTTCGTGCTGGTGCACTCGGTGCTCTGGGCGTTGGCGCTGAATACCTACGCCGGCTTTCTCGGTGTGTCGGAAACCCAGCGCATGGCCGGGCGCAACTATGGCCTCAAGGGCATGCGCTTCGTGCTGTTCATCCTGATTCCCGCGGCGCTGCCATCGATCCTCGCCGGCCTGAAGATCGGCTGGGCCTTCGCCTGGCGCACGCTGATCGCCGCCGAACTGGTGTTCGGTGCGTCCAGCGGCAAGGGCGGCCTGGGCTGGTACATCTTCCAGAACCGCAACGAGCTGTACACCGACAAGGTATTCGCCGGCCTGGTGGCGGTGATTCTGATTGGCCTGCTGGTGGAGAACCTGGTGTTCGCCACCGTCGAGCGCGTCACCGTCAAGCGCTGGGGTATGCAGAGGTAGAGCCCTTCGTAGGGTGGATCACGCTTCACCGATCCACCTGTGCGGCCCGACCGATTCACCGATTTCGAGTGCAGTGGTGGATGAAAAAAAGCGTCAGCTACGCGCCCCGATCCACCCTATATACATAATAGAGAAGAGATGATGACCAACACATTCAAACTCGGCCGTCTGGCCACTGCTCTGGGCCTGCTTGGCGCCCTGGCAACCCCGCTGGTCGCCCACGCGGAAGGCAAGATCAGCATTGCCCAGCAGTTCGGTATCGGCTATCTGGTGCTGCATGTGGTCAAGGATCAGCAACTGATCGAGAAGCACGCCAAGGCCCAGGGCCTGGACAGCATCGACGTCGAGTGGCGCACCATCTCCGGCGCCACGGCGATGAACGAAGCCCTGTTGGCTGGCGCCATCGACGTGGTCTCGGCCGGTGTACCGCCGATGCTCACCGTGTGGGATCGCACCCACGGCAAGCAGAACGTCAAGGCTGTCGCGTCCCTGGGTTCCATGCCCAACTACCTGCTGAGCAACAAGGCCGAGGTCAAGACCCTGCAGGATCTCGGCGAGAAGGATCGCATCGCCGTGCCAGCCGCCGGCGTGGGCTTCCAGTCGCGCACCCTGCAGATCGAAACCGCCAAGCTGTACGGCAATGCCGACTTCCAGCGTTTCGACAAGATCTCCGTGAGCCTGCCGCACCCGGACGCCACCGCTGCGCTGATCAAGGGCGGCTCGGAAATCACCGCGCATTTCTCCAGCCCGCCGTTCCAGTACCAGGCGCTGGAAAACCCCGACGTGCACAAACTGATCAGTTCCTACGACATCCTCGGCGGCCAGGCCACATTCAACGTGCTGTATGCCACCGAGAAATTCCACGACCAGAATCCGAAGACCTACAAGGCCTTCTACGACGCACTGGTCGAGGCCTCGCAGATCATCAAGGCCGACAAGGCCGCTGCGGCAGAGACCTACATCAAGGTCGAGAACTCCAAGCTGCCACTGGCGTTCGTGCAGAAGATCGTCATCGATCCGGAAATCGACTTCACCGTGTCGCCGGAGCGCACCTTCATCTACGCCGAGAAATTGCATGAGCTGGGCGTGTTGAAGAACAAGGCTGGTTCCTGGAAGGATTACTTCTTCGAGGAAGCCCACGCCAATCCGGGTAGCTGATAACCAGATTGAAAACCGGCACGTGGGCGTCATCCCTGCCCGCGTGCTCCTGGCCATGTACTGCTGCGCACAACGCGGTAGTCGATTTTGGTGTTGACGATGCGTTCGTTCGTGGTAGCCGGGCTGCAGTTGCAAGCCCTTTTGTGTGACGGCGGGTCGCAGCCATGAGCTTCGATTGGCCATTCGTATTGTCGACGCTGCCAGCCTTTCTCAAGGCGGTTGGCGTCACCCTGCAAGTCGGCGCCATCGCCATTGCCTGTTCCTTGCTGGTGGCGTTGCTCAACTCGGCGATTCTGGTCTGGCGTGTGCCGTTCTTGCGGCGCCTGGTCGGCCTGTATGTCGAAGTGGCGCGTAACACCCCCTTGCTGATCCAGCTGTTCTTCATCTATTTCGCCTTGCCGGTGATCGGCATCCGTCTGTCCGGGTTCGCTGCGGCGATCATCGCCATGACCTTTCTCGGTGGCGCCTACCTGACCGAAGTGCTGCGCGCCGGTGTGGAGGCGGTACCCAAGGCGCAGATCGAATCTGGGCTGTCCATCGGCCTGTCGCGCTGGCAACTGCTGCGCCACGTGATCCTGCCCCAGGCCGGTTTGCTCAGCCTGCCAGCGCTGTTCGCCAACTTCATCTTCCTGCTCAAGGAAACCACCGTGGTCTCGGCGGTGGCGGTGCCGGAGATTCTCTACACCACCAAGAGCTACATCGCCCTGTACTACAAGACCTACGAGATGCTCGCAGTGATGACCACCCTGTGCGTGCTGCTGTTCCTGCCGCTGTCGCTGCTGTTGGGTGTACTGGAAAGGAGGCTGCAACATGGCCAGTTCGGGTCTTGAGCTGCTCTGGGTGTCGGCGCCGCAGTTGGCCCGCGGCGCCTGGGAAACCCTGAGCATTTCTGCCTCGGCCATCGCCTTCAGCACTTTGGGTGGCGTGCTCTACGGGGTGTTGCGCAGTCTCGGTTCGGCCTGGCTCGATGGGCTGCTGCGGGTCTACCTGGAACTGTTCCGGGCGATCCCGGTGCTGGTCTGGCTGTATCTGTTCTTCTTCGGGTTGCCGATCTTCGCGGGCGTCAGCGTGCCGAGCTTCTGGTGCGCGGTGCTGGTGTTGTCGTTATGGGGCGCCAGCGAGGTTGGCGAGGTAGTGCGCGGCGGCCTGCGTTCGCTGCCCCGTGGCCAGCGCGAGGCCGGTCTGGCCATCGGCCTGAACACCTGGCAGCTGTACGGCGAGGTACTGCTGCCCCAGGCGCTCAAGCGCATGACGCCGCCGACCATCAACGTCTATACGCGGCTGATCAAGACCAGCTCGCTGGCGGTGCTGATCGGCGTGGTGGATGTGATCAAGGTCGGTCAGCAGATCATCGAGCGCACCTACGAGTCGGTGCTGATCTACGGCTTCCTGTTCCTGTTTTTCTTTGTCCTCTGTTATCCGCTGTCGGCCGCCTCGCGCGTGCTGGAACGTCGCTGGAGTCATGCATGACCGCGTTGATCGAACTGGATTCATTCAGCAAAAGCTTCGGCGCCACGCCGGTGCTGCGCAAGGTCGACCTGCGTGTCGAGCGCGGCGAGGTGGTGGTGATCCTCGGCCCCAGCGGTTGTGGCAAGAGCACTCTGCTGCGCTGCCTCAATGGCCTGGAGCAGGGGCAGGGCGGCAGCCTGCGTTTCGCCGGGCGCGAACTGGGCGGCAAGACCGACTGGCGCGCCGTGCGCCAGGAAGTCGGCATGGTGTTCCAGAGCTACCACCTGTTCCCCAACAAGACGGTGCTGGAAAACATCCTGCTCGGTCCGCTCAAGGTGCAGAGACGCGCCTTCGGCGAGGCCTTGGCCCAGGCCGAGGCGCTGCTGGAGCGGGTCGGCCTGCTGGACAAACGCAATGCCTACCCGCGTGAGTTGTCTGGCGGCCAGCAGCAGCGCATCGCCATCGTCCGGGCGCTGTGCATGAACCCGCAGGTGATGTTGTTCGACGAGGTGACCGCCGCCCTCGACCCGGAAATGGTCAAGGAGGTGCTGGAAGTGATCCTCGGCCTCGCCGAAGGCGGCATGACCATGCTTATCGTCACTCACGAAATGGCCTTCGCCCGAGCGGTGGCCGACCGAATCCTGTTCATGGACGGCGGCGTGATCGCCGAACAGAACGACCCTGAAACTTTTTTCAGCAACCCGCAAACCGCACGCGCGCAGCAGTTTCTGGAGAAGTTCTCCTACGTGGAAAACATGCCCAAAAGGAAAGCGCAATGACCTTTAAATCTGCCCTGACATTCCCCTTGCTCGCTGCCAGCCTGCTGATTGGTTGCGGCCCATCCGATGAACCCAAGCAGGCCGCGGCCGAGCCCGCCGCGCCGACGCCGCCGGCCGCCGAAGCTGCGCCCAGCGACAGCTACCTGGAGAAGATCAAGGCCCGCGACAAGCTGATCGTCGGTGTCTTCAGCGACAAGCCGCCATTCGGCTTCGTCAACGAGCAGGGCGAGTACGTCGGCTTCGATACCGATATCGCCAAACGCTTCGCCAAGGATCTGCTCGGCGACGAGAAGAAAGTCGAATTCGTGGTCGTCGAGCCGGCCAGTCGTATCCCGTTCCTGCAGAGCGACAAGGTCGACCTGATCCTCGCCAACATGACCGTCACCCCGGAGCGCGCCGAGGCGGTGGATTTCACCAACCCGAACCTGCGCGTCGCCGTTCAGGCCCTGGTGGCCGACGGCAGTGACGTACAGAAGCTCGATGACCTGGCCGACAAGACCACCATCGTCACCACCGGCACCACGGCCGATATCTGGCTGACCAGGAACCATCCGGAGTGGAAGCTGCTCAAGTTCGAGAAGAACTCCGAGTCGCTGCAGGCCCTGGCCAACGGTCGTGGCGATGCCTATGCCCAGGACAACCTGGTGCTGTTCAGCTGGGCCAAGCAGAATCCGGGCTATCGCGTCCTCGCCGAAACCCTGGGCGATGAAGCACCGATCGCCCCGGCAGTGAAGAAGGGCAACATCGAACTGCGCGACTGGGTGAACGATGAGCTGGCCAAACTGGGCGAGGAGAAATTCCTGCTCAGCCTGTACGATCAGTACGTTCGTCCGGAGCTGGCCGAGGGCACCGATCCAGAAGCGATCATCGTCGAAGGCGGCAAGTGGGAGGAGTGATCCGCCACTGACAACCGCTGCAATGAAGAAAGCCCGCCCGGGAAACCAGGCGGGCTTTTTTCCTTCAATTGTTTTTAGGAATTCAGGTGATTTGCCAAGAGCTGGTTACAGGAAAGAGGAGGGTGAGGGTATTTCTAGTTCATAGAGGAATATGGTTATGATAAATAGATTCTTTTAAGGCATAAGGCCATCAAGCAGACTGATGCCGTCATCCGCACCCACCCCGTAAGGAAACCCTGGATCATGCTGAAAAAACTCCTGTTGGCGACTGCCGTCACCACCTCGCTGCTCGGTAGCGCTGCTGTGCTGGCTGCAGACAAGCCGATTCTCAATGCCTCTTATGACGTGGCCCGTGAGCTGTTCGCCGAGATCAACCCCAAGTTCCAGGCCCACTGGAAAGCCGAAACCGGCAAGGATCTGAAGATCGATCAGTCGTTCGCCGGCACCTCGCGCCAGGCTCAGGACATCATCCAGGGCAAGAAGGTCGACACCGTGACCTTCAACCAGGTTACCGACGTGGATATCCTGGCCAAGCGTGGCCTGGTGCGTAAGGATTGGGCCGAGCAGTTCCCCAACGGCAGCTCGCCGTACTACAGCACCACCGCCTTCCTGGTACGCAAGGGCAACCCGAAGAACATCAAGAACTGGGACGACCTGGCCCGTGCGGACGTGAAGCTGGTGTTCCCCAACCCGAAAACCTCCGGCAACGCCCGCTACAGCTACCTGGGTGCCTGGCTGTACGCCAACGAAACGTTCAAGGGCGATGAAGCCAAGATCAAGGAATTCGTCGGCAAGATCCTGCACAACGTCGAGAACTTCCCCACCGGCGGCCGTGGTGCCACCGTGGCCTTCGCCCAGAATGGCCAGGGCGATGTACTGCTGAGCTTCGAATCGGAAGTGGTCAATATCGCCAATGGCGAAGAGTTCAAGTCCGGCGAGTTCGAAGTGGTGGTGCCGCCGGTAAGCGTGCTGGCCGAATTCCCGGTCGCCGTGGTGGACAAGGTGGTTGACGAGAAGGGTACCCGCGATGTCGCCAAAGCCTACCTGGACTTCCAATACAGCAAGGATATCCAGAAGCTGCTGACCACCTACCACTACCGCGTGCAAGACAAGGAAGTGGCTGCCGAAACCGCAGGCCAGTTCCAGGATCTGCGCCTGATCAACCCGACCGAAGTCCTCGGTACCTGGGACGAGATCACTGCCAAGCACTTCGATGGCAATGCTATCCTTGACCAGCTTTTGGCCGAAGGTCGCTGATCGTCTAGTATCGATCTGCTGCGCGTCGGCTCTGCAGCGTTGGAAACAGGCCGCTTTGCCTGTTTCCACGGGGGCGCCTAGCCCGTGCATGGTTCTAGCTCGCGAGATCTCGATCATCGCCGAGGGCTGAGCCGCATCAGATGTATTTCACAAACCGCCGATCCTTCGGCGGTTTGTGCATTGAAGGACTTTCGAGTGAGCAAGACCCCCGTTTTCTTTCTGCAGAATCCGTTGCTGCCGGGCTTCGGCCTGAGCTTCGGTTTCAGCGTTTTCTACCTGTCGCTGGTCATCCTGTTTCCGCTGTCCGCCCTGTTGCTCTACGTCAGCGACATGAGTTGGGCGCAGTATTGGCAGGCGATCAGCGATCCGCGCGTGGTGCAGAGCTACAAGGTCACCATCAGCGGTGCCTTCTATTCCACCGTGATCGTGCTGCTGATCGGCTTGCTGATCGCCTGGATCATCACCCGTTACGAATTCCCCGGCCGACGCCTGGTCGATGCGCTGGTGGATCTGCCGTTCGCGCTGCCGACCTCGGTCGCCGGCCTGACCCTGGCGACCCTGCTGGTGCCCGGTGGTTGGCTCGGCCAGTATTTCGACGCTGTCGGCATCAAGATCGCCTATGCGTATCCCGGCCTGCTGATCGCCATGGTGTTCACCAGCCTGCCGTTCGTGGTGCGCACCGTGCAGCCGGTGCTGCAGAGCCTAGGCACGGAATACGAAGAGGCGGCCAGCACCCTGGGCGCCAACAAGTGGCAGAGCTTCGCCTACGTGGTGCTGCCGAGCCTGGCTCCGGCGCTGATCACCGGGGCGTCCCAGGCGTTCGTGCGCAGCCTGGGCGAGTTCGGCGCGGTGATCATGATCGCCGGCAACATCCCGTTCAAAACCGAAGTCTCGTCCCTGATGATTTTCGTGCGCTTGCAGGAATTCAATTACCCGGCAGCGGCGGCGATCGCCTCGGTGATTCTCCTGGCATCACTGTTCCTGCTCTTCGCCTTGCAGGTGGTGCAGGGGCGCTTGTTCAAATGGCAGCGGCAAAGCAGATGAAAAAACCTCAGCACTGGCATCAATGGTTACTCATCATCCTCGGCCTCGGTGCAGTCGCGCTGATGCTGCTGGTTCCCTTGGCGCTGATTTTCACCAAGGCGCTCAGCGGTGGCTGGAGCGTACTGGTCGACAACCTGTCCCAGGACTACATGCAGCACGCCATCGGCCTGACTCTGCTGGTCGCTGCGCTCACCGTGCCGCTGAACCTGTGCTTCGGCATTCTGCTGGCCTGGTGCGTGACCCATTACGACTTCCGTGGCCGCAAGCTGCTGACCACTCTGGTGGATATTCCCTACGCCGTGTCACCGGTGGTCGCGGGCCTCTGCTATCTGGTCGTCTATGGGCTGGAAACCGCGCTGGGCCGCTGGTTCTACGATAACGACATGCAACTGATGTTCGCCTGGCCCGGCATCGTCATGGTCACCGTGTTCGTCACCGCACCCTATGTGGCGCGCATCCTGATTCCGGTGATGCAGTCCCAGGGCAATGACGAGGAAACCTCGGCGTTGTGCCTGGGAGCCAATGGCTGGCAGATTTTCCGCCATATCACGCTGCCCAATATCAAGTGGGCGTTGCTGTATGGCGTGGTGGTCACCAACGCGCGGGCAGTGGGGGAATTCGGGGCGGTGTCGGTGGTGTCCGGCACCATCCTCAACCAGACTCTGACCCTGCCGCTGCTGGTGGATCAGTTGAACAACGATTACAAACCCGTAGCGGCTTTTACCGCAGCGGGCCTGTTGGCCTGCATGGCGTTGTTCACCCTGTTCCTCAAGACCTACATGGAGTGGCGTCAGCGCGTCAACATGCAACGCGCTGCCGACAGCTGAGTCAGCTCGATACCTGCGTCAGGTGTCGAGCCAGCGCCGATTTGAGCGGCGACAGGTTCTGCGCCAGGCGCAGGCCGGCATTGCGTAGCAGGCGAGAGGGCATTCGATCATCGGTGTACAGCCGCACCAGCAGGCTGGTGGCCTGATACAAGGGCCAGCTGGCTCGCTGCTGGGCGCGGGCGTAACGCTGAAGAACGGCGGGGGTGCCGATATCTCGGCCCTGATGCAACGCGTCGAGAAGCACATCCGCCAGCCGTTTCTGGCTCTGCAAGCCAAAGTTGAAGCCATGCGCCGTCACCGGATGCATGCCCACCGCGGCATCGCCTACCAGGGCACTGCGTAACCCGGCGAAACGCTCGGCATAGACGCCAACCAGCGGGTAGGCATGACGCTCGCCAAGCAGTTCCATACGCCCCAGGCGTCGGTCGAAACGTCGCTCCATATCGCGTGCGAAGGCCTCGGCATCGAGGCTCATCACTTTGCTCATTTCCTCAGGCGATAACGTCAGCACCGCCGAGGCGCAGTTGCCGTTCAGGGGCAGCAGGGCAAGTGTCTGCCCATAGCCGAACCACTCCCAGGCAACCTGTTCATGGCTGTACTCGTGGGCCATGCGGCAGACCAGCATGGTCTTGCCGAAGTCCTCCATGCGCGCGCCGATTCCCAGACGCCGTCGGGTTTCCGAAAAACGACTGTCGGCAGCGACGATCAATCGCGCACCCAGGCTCTGGCCACTGCTCAGGCATAACGTCACGCCCCGTGTCGTGCAGCGCAGCTCGCTGACCGTGCACTCGGCCAGCAATTGAACGTCAGGGCATTCCTTTACTGCAGCGAAAGCGGCGCGACGGATCGCCTGATTGGGCACCAGGCATCCCAACCGATCCTGGCCGGCTGCCGCCGCGGCGATACGCAGTGCGTAAGGGGAAGGGCCATTGAGCACTTGGGCGTCGCGCAGCGGAGCGATGTCTTCAGCCGAGACGTGTTGCCACAGCCCTAGCGATTGCAGCGTTTGCTGCGATGTGTGGGTGAGGGCGATCTCGCGGCCATCGAAGGGCGGCATTGCCAAATCATCGAGCGACTGACGTTCGATCAGTCGAATGGAAAGCCCGTGGCCGGACAAGGATCGCGCCAGGCAAAGGCCCGCCGGCCCGGCTCCGACGATGACGACATCCGCTTGCATGGCGGCTCCCCGCAGTTGCTGACAGGCACTTACTGTAGGTCAGTAGCCACCGGGAGGCATTGCTCGGGATCAGGCAAAAGGACGGTCACCAGAAGCCGATGGGATGACGCTCGTTGATGTAATCGAGCGGCAGAGCGAAGCCTTTGCGGAAGAAGTTGGCCAGACGGGTGTCGATGACCTTTTCGTTGACCGATGCCAGCAGCGATTCCTGGCGGTGGATATCGCCGCTGTCGGCGTAGTACTCCTCATGCAGCATGCGCTGCGCCGCGATATTGGCGACCAGACTGTAGCTGCTGACCAGGCCTTCATCGGGCCGGCTGACCGCCAGGATCAGGCGCGGCTTGTCGTTTTCCAGCGCCAGATCGACCACCACGTCAAGATCGTGGTTGCGTGCGTAGCTGGCTGCTTCTTCGAACAGAGGGCGCGCTTTCTCGCTCAATGCCTGGATGAATGCATCGCGAATCGAACCATCGCTCACATCGTGCAGTTCATGGGTGTCTTGCAGCTTGCGCAGAGTATTCACTTCATTGCCCCTTGGGTTCGTCTGCTGTCTAGCGTGGGAAAAACAAGCGGGCTGCAGAGTTCAGCCGGGTCGATGGATGGTCTCTGCTAAATATCTGGAACTTGTAGCCCCCAAGTACTGCCATAGACACACAGTAACGGTTGGGTTGGAGACTTTCGCCAGCATGCAAAACATCGAGCAGGCGGTTCATTTCCTGGAAAAGTACAACCTGGTACTGAGCACTGCCGAGTCGGCCACGGCCGGGCTATTGGCCGCCACCGTTGCGGCCGTACCGGGCTGTGATGGCGTGCTCGAGAGTGGCTTCGTCGTTTACTCCAAACGGGCCATGCAGGCCAGCCTCGGGGTGAAACTGGAGACCATCGAGACCTTCGGCATGAATAGCGAAGAGGTCGCCCGGGAGATGGCGCTGGGTGTGCTGCTGGCCAGCAGTGCGGACATCATCCTGGCCATCACTGGCGCGCCAACCGCGGACGACAAGAGCGGCCTGCAGATGATTGATGGTGCCATGTGTTTTGCCTGCGTCACCCGCCTTGCCGAACATCAGGGTGTGACCAGCGAGACCATCACTTTCCCCGGAGACAACAACGAAAGGCGCGCTGCTGCGGCGTGCCATGCCTTGCTGCAACTGCCTTATTACTATGAACGGCTGCGTCAGACCTCCTGACGCCACCGGTTCAGCGACTCGTGCAACATCGACCATTCAAGGAAAAAACATGATCAAGAAATGCCTGTTCCCAGCCGCCGGTTACGGCACTCGCTTTCTGCCGGCGACCAAGGCCATGCCCAAGGAAATGCTGCCTGTGGTCAACACGCCGTTGATCCAGTACGGCGTGGAAGAAGCACTCGACGCCGGCCTGAACGAGATCGCCATGGTGACCGGTCGCGGCAAACGTTCCCTGGAAGACCATTTCGACATCAGCTATGAGCTGGAACACCAGATCCGCGACACCGAAAAGGAAAAATACCTGGTCGGTATCCGTCGTCTGATCGACAACTGCACCTTTTCCTACACCCGCCAGGTGGAAATGAAGGGGCTGGGACACGCCATTCTCAGCGGCCGCCCACTGATCGGTGACGAGCCGTTCGCCGTGGTGCTGGCCGATGACCTGTGTATCAACCTCGGCGGCGATGGCGTGTTGACCCAGATGGTCAAACTGTACAACCAGTTCCGCTGCTCGATCGTGGCCGTCCAGGAAGTGCCGATGGAAGAAATCCACAAGTACGGGGTGATTGCCGGCGAGATGATCCGTGACGATATCTTCCGCGTCAGCCACATGGTCGAGAAACCGAAGGCCGAAGATGCACCCTCGAACCTGGCGATCATCGGGCGCTACATCCTCACTCCGGATATCTTCGACCTGATCAAGGACACCCAGCCAGGCAAGGGCGGTGAAATCCAGATCACCGACGCGCTGATGAAACAGGCCCAGGAGGGCTGCGTACTGGCGTACAAATTCAAGGGCCGTCGGTTCGACTGCGGTGGTGCCGAGGGTTACATCGAAGCGACCAACTTCTGCTTCGAAAACCTTTACCGTGAAGGTAGCGGCTAACACGCGAACCTGAATGAGAAACCGGGCCATGAGCTCGGTTTTTTGTACCTGCGATAAGCAGAACCGGCTACGAGGGCTCGAAACCGTTGCTTGAACACGCCATAAAGGGCGGCGTTACCTTCATTGGCTCAGTATCCACAAGCAAGACTACCGTTCGAGTCAGTTGTTAATTAGAATCGATCTCGTTATTGACTCTCGCGACGGGTGCCCGGCATGTTCGGTTCGGCTTTATCAAATGAACAGGCTTTTCACGATCTCTATCGTGACCACCGCAGCTGGCTGGAGCAATGGCTGAGCCGGCGGATGGGCAACGGCTGGGATGCGGCTGATCTCAGCCAGGATGCCTTCATTCGTGTACTGGCCGGTTCTCAGGCTATCGCCGAGCTGCAAGAGCCGCGCGCCTACCTGAAAACCATCGGCAAGCGCTTGCTGATCAATCTGCACAAGCGCCGCAGCCTGGAGCAGGCGTATCTCGATGCTCTGATGCAATTGCCCGAAGCCTGCGCACCGTCGCCCGAACAGCGTTGGCTGGTGCTCGAAACCCTGCAAGCCCTGGACGAATTGCTCGATGGCCTGCCGCGAATGGTGCGTCGCGCCTTTCTACTCAGCCAGCTCGAAGGGCTGGGCTATCGGGAAATCGCCGAACGGCTGGAAGTTTCCGAGCGCAGCGTCAAACGCTATATGGTTCAAGCCTACGAACACTGCCTGCTGGTCGAGCTGTGCTGAACCGCGAGGTCGGTGACGACACCCGCCGTGTCGCGCGTTCCGCAGCACGCTGGCTGGCGCTGATCGAATCCGGCGAAGCCGGGGAGCGCGACCACGCTGGCCTGCAGCGTTGGCGTGAGCACAGTGCCAGCCACGAACATGCCTGGCAGCGGATTCAGGCACTGCGCACCCGTTTCGATGGTCTGCCGCCCGAACTGGCCATGGCCAGCCTCGATCGCCCTGATCAGGGCCGCAGGCGAATGCTCAAGGGCATGCTCGGTATTGCGGCGGTGGCACCTGCGGCCTGGCTGGTAACGCGGGAATTGCCCATCGATGCCTGGCGTGCGGATCTCTCCACGGGCACCGGCGAGCGGCGCAGCGTGACGCTCGCCAGTGGCAGTGTGCTGGATATGAATACCGCCTCGGCGGTGAATATCGACGCAGGTCGGCAACGCCTGACGCTGGTGCGTGGCGAAATTGCCTTGCGCGTGGCTGGAGCCTCACCGTTCATCATCGATACGGCTCAGGGGAGGGCGACGCTCGGTGCGGGTGAGATTTGCGTGCGCCAGCAAGGCGATACCTGCGAATTCTCGGTTTTCAGCGGTAGCGCGCCGCTACGGCCAACGGGGTACGACACGTTCGTGCTGAGGCCTGGCCAGCGCGTGCGGCTGCGCGAAGGGCGTATCGAGTCCAGACAGACCTTCGACACCGGAGTGCCAGGCTGGCGTGACGGCGTGCTCATGGCCAACGACCAGCCGCTGGGCGATTTCCTGCGTGAGCTCGACCGCTATCGAGCGGGCATCCTGCGTTGGTCTGCAGCGCTGGAATCATTACGGGTGACCGGCAGTTTCCGCCTCGCCGACACCGATCAGATCCTTGCTCTTCTCGCTGCCAGCCTGCCGCTGGAGGTGCGTGCCCGCACGCGTTACTGGGTGACCCTCGTACCCCGCGAGCGAGCGGCCTAAACCTGCCTCCATTAACCGGCAGGAGCTGCGGGGGCGCATAGCCTTGCGGGCGATACGATCGTAGCCATTGCGAACCATCCGTGGAGCCCCCACCAATCGCCGGCAAGCCAGCTCCTACATGTAGGGCGCTGAAGTTTTTTCCTGAAACCTGTCCCTTTTTTTTCACTGACCTGTCATGGGAAGTAAGTGAATTAAAAAGAGAGCGTTTGCCATGCTATCAATGACACGTCATCGGCCACGTCTGGTGTCATCCATTTCCTACCCCACGGTGTGCCTGAGCCTGTTGCTCGGCTTCGGGCCCGTTGCGCCGTTCATCAGTCATGCCCAGGCTCAGGAGCGCAGTTACAACGTGCCGGGCAGTGACCTCGGCGCGGCATTGAGCCGCTTCGCCAGCCAGGCTGGGGTGAGTCTTTCCGTCGATCCGGCACTGGTCAGTGGCCGCAGTACTCCGGGGATTTCCGGCAGTTACAGCGTTGATGAGGGCTTCGCGCGCCTGTTGCAGGGCAGCGGGCTGCGTCTGCAGGCGGTAGGCAGCGAGGCCTATACCCTGGTACTGGCCAATGAGGGGGCCGACGCCATGGAAATCGCACCAACGGCGATCACTGGCGTCACGGTTCCTTCCGAGAGTCTCGAAGGCGAGCGCTATGCCGGTAGCCAGGTGGCGCGTCGCAGTTCGCAAGGGCTGCTGGGCTCTCGGGACTTCATGGAGTCGCCGCTGAGCATGACTACCTACACCAGCGAGACGGTGAAGAACAATCAGGCGCGCACCCTGGCCGACCTGACCTCCAGCGACCCGGCGGTGCGTTCCACCAACCCGGCGGGCGGCCGCTACGAGCAGTTCACCATTCGCGGCTTCAGCCTGTTCAACACCGATGTGTCCTACGGTGGCCTGTACGGCATCATGCCGACCTATTCCATCGACATGGAAATGGCCGATCGCGTCGATATCCTCCGTGGGCCGACCCAACTGGTCAACGGCATCTCGCCGCGCGGCAGCGTAGGCGGCGGTATCAACATCGTGCCCAAACGTGCCACCGACAAGCCGATCACCGAGTTCACCGGCAGCTACGCCTCGGATAGCCAGGTCGGCGGCGCGGTGGACGTGGGCCGCCGCTTCGGCGAGGACAACCGCTTCGGCATCCGTTTCAACGGCGTGAAGCAGTCCGGCGACACCGAATGGGATCACCAGAAGGTCAACCGCGAAATGGCGGTGCTGGGGCTGGATTACCGCGACGAGCGCCTGCGTCTGTCGATGGATCTGGGACATACCGAGCGCGATACCGACGCGCCCCAGGAGCGTGTGCTGATCGCCGATGCGGCGCCGGTGCCGAAGGCCGGTGACGTACGCCACAATTATGCCCAGCATTGGAGCAAGGCCAAGACCGACGACACCTTCGGCGCCCTGCGCGGCGAGTTCGATATCGATGATTCGACCCTGGTCTATGGTGCCGTGGGCGCACGCAAGAGCAACCACGATTTCCTCCGCCACAATGTCTCGATCACCAATGCGGCGGGCGACTTCACCGTGCAGCCCCGCGACTTCACCCGCGACGAGGAAGTGCGCACGGTGAACATGGGGGTACGCAAGTGGTTCCACACCGGTGCTGTCAGCCATGAAGTCAATCTGGCCGCCGACTACTTCGAGCTGGATTTCGAGAACGGTGGCGCTCGCTACGCCAACGGCGACAGCAATCTCTACGATCCGGTGCAGACGCCGAAGCCGCTCGTCCCGACGCGTCTCGATGCGAAGATCTACACCGAGAGCCGCTTCAGCGGTGTGGCGCTGTCCGATACCCTGGGCTTCATGGACGATCGTCTTCTGCTGACCCTCGGCGCCCGCTGGCAACGGGTCAAGATCACCGACTGGAGCGACGGTGTCGAACGACCCACCGGCTACGACGAGGAGAAGGTATCGCCGTCGGTTGGCGTGCTGTTCAAGGCCACCGACCAGCTGTCCCTGTACGCCAACTATATGGAGGGGCTCAGCCAGGGCAAGATCGCGCCATCGACCTCGGACAACAACGACGAAATCTTCCCACCCTTCATCAGCCGTCAGATCGAGGCGGGTGCCAAGTACGACATGGGACGCTTTGCCGTCACTGCCGCGGTGTTCCGCATCAAGCAACCGGCCTATGAGACCAATTCCACATCGCGGCTGTTCGGCCCCAACGGCAAGCGGGTCAACGATGGCGTCGAGCTCAGTGTCTTCGGTGAACCCGCGAATGGCTTCCGCCTGCTTGGCGGGGTGATGTATATCGACAGCGAACTGCGCAACACCATTGGCGGTGCCACCGACGGCAACCGCGCACCGGCCACGCCGAAATGGAACGCCAACCTGGGTGCCGAGTGGGATGTGCCTGGCCTACAGGGGCTGACCCTGACCGGGCGCGGCATCTACAGCAGCTCGCAGTACCTCGACCAGGCCAACACCAAGGAAATCGATTCGTGGACGCGCTATGACGTCGGCGCGCGCTACGCCTTCAAGGTCGACGACAAGGACATCACCCTGCGCGGCACCGTCGAGAACGTGCTCGACTCCCGGGACTGGATCTCGGCCGGCGCGTCGGACGACAGCGAGCCGGGACTGACCATTTCCACGCCACGTACTTTCATTCTGTCGGCAACCGTTGGGTTCTGACCGTCCGTAGCACCTCTGTAGCGAACGCCTGTGCACCAGGCGTTCGACTGCAAACAATAAAACCAATTATTCAGGGATGACGCGGGAGACCCCAAAGGGGTTGCCCCGCATTTTGCGTGACCTGCCATTGACTGATGAGTGCAGTGCTGACGACTTTCAACGGCTCCACCCGGAGCCTCGAACAGATAGAGGCGAGCACCATGCTAAGTGAACGAACCATCCCGCTGGATCGAGTCCATCGCGATTCGGCCCAGAGCAACAATGCGGATTACCTGGAACGCCAGGAGCGATTCGAATCCAATGTGCGCAGTTACCCGCGCAAGCTGCCCCTGGCCATCGCCAAGGCACAGGGCGTGTGGGTGACCGATGTCGAGGGGCGTCGTTATCTCGACTGCCTGGCCGGCGCAGGAACCCTGGCGCTGGGCCACAACCATCCCGCCATCGTCGATAGCCTGGCTGGTTTTCTGGCTTCCGGGGTGCCCATGCACACCCTGGATCTCACCACGCCGCTGAAGGATGCCTTCAGCGAGACACTGCTGGGCGTGCTGCCGAGCCAGGGCTATTGCCTGCAGTTCTGCGGGCCCTCCGGCGCCGATGCCGTGGAGGCCGCGCTCAAGCTGGCCAAGACCGTGACCCGGCGCAGCAACGTCATCGCCTTTTCCGGTGGCTACCACGGCATGACCCACGGCGCCCTGGCGGTGACCGGCAATACCGGCCCGAAAGATGCCGTGGCCTCGCTGATGCCCGGCGTGCAGTTCATGCCATATCCCCACGAGTATCGCTGCCCGCTGGGCATCGGTGGCGAGGCGGGCACCCGTGCGCTGTCGTATTACTTCACCCAGTTCATCGCGGATGTCGAAAGCGGCGTCTGCCTGCCGGCGGCGGTGATCGTCGAGGCGGTGCAGGGTGAGGGAGGCGCCAACCCGGCACCCAATGAATGGCTGCGTACCCTGCGTGAAGTCACTCGGCGCCACGGCATCCTGCTGATCGTCGATGAAGTCCAGGCCGGTTTTGGCCGCACCGGGCGGATGTTCGCCTTCGAACACGCCGATATCGAACCCGACATCATCGTCATGTCCAAGGCGGTCGGCGGCGGTCTGCCCCTGGCCGTGCTGGCCATCAAGCGCGAGTTCGATGCCTGGCAGCCAGGCGCCCATACCGGCACCTTCCGCGGCAACCAGATGGCCATGGCCAGCGGCATGACCACCCTGCAGATCATTCAGAACGACGCCCTGGCCGAACAGGCCCGGGTACGCGGCGACTGGCTGAAAGAGCGTTTGAACGCGCTGCGTGAGCGCTATCCGGCGATTGGGCAGGTACGTGGCCGTGGGCTGATGCTGGGCCTGGAGATCGTCGACGAACGCCAGCCAGCCGACGCCCTGGGTGCCCATCCCATGGATGCGGCGCTGTCGGCTTCCATCCAGAGCCACTGCTTCAAGCAGGGTTTGCTGCTCGAACGAGGCGGGCGCCACGGCAGTGTCATCCGCCTGTTGCCGCCATTGATCATCGACGAGGCGCAGTGCGGCGAAGTGATCGTGCGTTTCGAACGCGCGCTGGATGCGGCACTAGCCGCTGCGCCGGGAGGTGCCCGTGGCTGATCTGTCCGCAAGCGCCATGCGCGCTTACCCAGACCTCGATGTGCAGCCAGTCGACGTCACTCGCATCGATTCCGTGCGCGCCAGCCTGGCGCAGGTGGTCAGTGAAATGGCCGCGTCCCATGCATTGCTCAACTGCCTGATCAAGGAATTCGCGCTGCCGGAGAACCGCGCGCGCTATGCCTGGCCGTCTCATGTGCGGGGTATCGCACCCGCCAGCTACCTGCGGGCCATTCAGGGCAAGGGCATGCCGCTGGTCATCGACCTGCCGCAAAAGTGGCAGTTTCTGGTGCTGGTGGATCGCCGCGATCCGCTTGGTAGCCAGCGATACCTGAGCGATGTGTACACGCGCCAGGGCGATGCCGACTGGCGTTGCCCGCCATTCGCCGAGTTCGCCGCGCAACTGCTGGAGGCCTGCCAACAACTCACCGGCTCGCGCAATGAGGAGTTGCTCGAGCAGGTCATGCAAAGCCAGGGCGTTACCGCGGCTATCGTCGACAGCGCGCTGGAGTCCGAAGAGAACGACCCACTGCGCGATTATCTCGCCAGTGAACAGGGGCTCTGGTTCGGCCACCCCAACCATCCGGCGCCCAAGGCCCGGCTGTGGCCCGAGCACCTGGGGCAGAAGACCTATGCGCCGGAGTTTCGTGCCTGCGTTCCGCTGCATGTCCTCGAAGTGCCCCGTGACGGCCTGCAGCTACGCGGTAACGGCCTGAGCGGTGAGCAGGTACTCGAGGGTTTCGCCAACCAGCGACTGGCGCACAGCGGCCGTGCGGCGATCTGTCTGCACCCGGTGCAGGCCCAGCTGTTTCTCGCCGATCCGCGGGTCAAGGGGTTGATCGAGCGTGGCGAGATCGTCGATCTCGGCCAGAAGGGGCCGCTGGCCAGCCCGACGGCCTCGATGCGCACCTGGTACGGGGAAGGCAGCGGCTACTTCCTCAAAGGGTCGCTCAACGTGCGCATCACCAATTGCGTGCGCAAGAACGCCTGGTACGAGCTGGACAGCGCCATGCTCATCGACCGCCTGTTCACGCGCCTGCAGCGCGAGCACAAGGCCACGATCGGCGGCGCCACCCTGGTCAGCGAGCCGGGTTCGCTCAGCTGGGCGCCGGCGGGCAGCAGCGCCGAGGACAGCCACTGGTTTCGCGAGCAGACCGGCGCCATCCTGCGGGAGAACTTCTGCCGCTATGCGCCTGCCGAATCCTGCCTGATGGCCGGCACGCTGTTCGCGAGGGACTTGCAGTTGCAGCCGCTGATCCATGGCTTCCTGCAGCAGGGGGCGAAAAAGCCCAGCGACGAACATCTGCTGGGCTGGTTCGAAGCCTACCAGGCGCTATTGCTGCGCCCGGTGCTGTCGCTGTTCTTCAACCATGGCGTGGTGCTGGAGCCACACCTGCAGAACGCGGTACTGGTGCACGACAACGGCTGGCCAGCGCAATTGCTGTTGCGCGACTTCGAAGGCGTGAAACTCACCGATGATCTGGGCGTGTGCTACCTCGAAGAGGGTGTGCAGGAGCGTGTTCGGCAATCGCTGACCTACTCGCGTCAACAAGGCTGGAAACGCATCAGCTACTGCCTGTTCGTCAACAACCTGTCCGAAGCGATCCTGGCGCTGAGCTGGGAGCGCCCGCACCTGGCCGCGATCATGTGGCAGCGGGTCGAGCGCCAGTTGTGTGAGCTGCGTGGCGAACTGATCAGGCCCGCGCCGGAGCTGGACGCGCTGCTCGCCGGGGAGCCCATCGTCTGCAAGACCAACCTCAAAGTGCGTCTGTCGGCCCAGGCCGACCGTCATGCCGGTTACGTGCAACTGGCGTGCCCGTGGGCCGAGGGGGTGCAGCATGGATAAGCTGCCCATGGCGGTGCTCGACGCCATCGAGCAGGCCCGCAGCCGTGCGGTGGATCCCCTGGCGCTGTTCGTCTATGACCTCGATGCATTGGCGCAGCACGTCCGCGAGGTCATGGCTGCGCTGCCCGCAGGCGTGGAGTTGTACTACGCGATCAAGGCCAACAGCGAGGCGCCGATCCTGCGGGCGTTGTCACCGCTGGTCGACGGCTTCGAGATCTCGTCCGGTGGCGAGATCGAGCGGCTGCAGGCGGCCGCCAGCGACAAGCCATTCGTATTCTCCGGCCCCGGCAAGCTCGACTCCGACCTGCGTGCCGCCCTGACGCACGGCGTGGAAGCGATCCATATCGAGAGCCTCAACGAAATCGACCGCCTGCAACGCATCGCCGCGGAACTCGGCCGCGTGCAAGCGGTGTTCATCCGTATCAACCCGGAACTGCCAGCCACGCTATCCAGCCGGCTGGCCATGGCGGGCACCGCGACGCCTTTCGGCCTGGACGAGTCAGAGGTGCCGCAGGCGGTCAGGCGTGTGGAGGCGTGCAGCCATCTGCGCCTCAAGGGCTTCCATGTACATGCGATGTCCCATCAGCAGCAGGTGGAGCGCCACGAGCAGTTGCTGGATCTGTACCTGGAACATTGGGCGCAATGGAAAGCCCTGGCCACGCGGCCCGAGACCGTCACCCATCTGAACGTCGGGGGTGGCATCGGGGTGGACTACCTGAGTGGCGAGCGCTTCGACTGGCCGCGGCTTTGCCACCATCTGGAGCAGCGTCTGGGGGCACTGCGCGATGCGCCGATCGTGCGCTTCGAGCCGGGGCGTTTCATCAGTGCGTTCTGCGGCTATTACGCCATAGAAGTGCTGGACGCAAAATCCAGTCACGGCCAGCACTTTCTGGTCTGCCGGGGCGGTACCCACCAGTTCCGCCTGCCGGTCGCCCAGGGTCACGATCATCCGGTGATCCATGTACCGGCGCCAGGTCGTGCAGCGAGTGGCGTGCCCCGGCTGTGGACGGTGGTTGGGCAACTGTGCACGCCCAAGGATGTGCTCAGCCGCAGTCGCCAACTGGTCGATGCCGCCGTAGGCGATCTGCTGGTACTGCCGCTGGCCGGTGCCTACGGCTACAACATCTCGCATGCCGATTTCCTCTGCCATCCGCGCCCCGAACAGCTGTTCGTCAGGGGCGAGGGCAGTCGGGGAGGTGACGGATGATGGCGCCGGCACGGGCGCCAGCACCGACGTCGCGCCGGCTGGTGGTGGTCGCTGTGATCCTCGGGACCACTACCGTGAGCCTCAACAACACCTCGCTGAATCCGGCATTGCCGGTCTTTATCGAGGCGTTCGAGCTGGGCCCGGTGATGGCTACGTGGATCGTGGCGGCCTTTATGGTGAGCATGGGCATGAGCATGCCGCTGACCAGCTACCTGGCCCAGCGCGTGGGGCGAAAGGTTCTGTATCTCGCCGGCCTGTCGCTATTCATCGGTGGCTCGCTGCTGGGCGCCATGGCCGACTCCATCGCCTGGGTGATCACCGCGCGGGTGGTGCAGGGCATTGCCAGCGGGCTGATGATCCCTTTGTCCCTGGCGATCATCTTTTCGGTCTACCCGAAGGGGGAGCGTGGCGCGGTCACCGGCCTTTGGGGCGCCGCGGTGATGCTCGCGCCCGCGGTCGGGCCGCTGTGCGGAAGCCTGCTGCTGCAGTGGTACGACTGGCGTGCGCTGTTTCTGGTCAACGTGCCCATCGGCTTGCTGGCCTTCGGCCTGGGCGTCAAGGTGCTGCCGAGGAACGAGGCGGGCGCGGGCAAGCCGTTCGACCTGACCGGCTACCTGCTGGTCGCGGTCGGCATCGGCGCGCTGATGGTCACCGTGGGACGGCTTCGCCATATACAGGCTCTGCAGGATCCGCTCAACCTGCTCGGCCTGTTGCTGGCGGCGGGTTGCCTGGTGGCGTTCGTCAGGCACCAGTTGCGGCACACGGCGCCCTTGCTGGAGCTGCGCATCTTTGCCCTGAAAGGCTATCGATCGAGCGTGATCATCGCCGTGGTGCAGTCCATCGGCATGTTCGAGTGCCTGGTGCTGGTGCCGTTGCTGGTACAGATGGTGATGGGCCACAGCGCCATCTGGACCGGTATCGCGCTGCTCTGCACCGCGTTGTCAGCCAGCCTGTTCGGCCACTACGGCGGCAAGTTGCTCGACCGCCACGGGCCACGAGGCATCGTCTCTGCCGGCTTGCTGCTGACCGGCCTGGCGACCTTCGCCCTGGGCATCATCGATCACGATGTCGGGATGCTCGCCATCTGCCTGCTGATGGTGGTACGCGGTGCCGGCCTGGGGCTGTCCTACATGCCGGTGACCACCGCCGGGCTGGACGTGCTGCCCGAGGCGCTGGTCACCCAGGGCGCGGCGATGAACAACATCTCGCGCCGCTTGCTGTCGTCCCTGGCCATCGTGCTGGCCTCGCTGTGGCTGCAGATCCGCCTGGGTGATAACTGGGGCGCGGCCCATACCGGCACGGCCAGCGCCATCGGCGAAGTGTTCATCGCCACCGCTGCCCTGATCCTGCTCGCGCTGCCTTTCGCCTGGCGCTTTCCGTATTCCCTTTCCAACGACCCGGTCGAGCCAGGCTCGGCCCTGTCCGAACACCGTTCATGAGGTGTCTATCCATGTCTTCCTTTTCTCCACTTCGCCTGCCCGAACTCATCGCCCATGCCCACGAGTGGCTGACCCCGGCGGATCCCCAGCGCTACCGCCAGGTGTCACAACGGGTGATCGGGCAATTGCTGCAAGCCCTGCTCTTTGAGGATGTGCTGAGCTATCGCTGCGAGGCTCTTGAAGAGGGTCGTCATCGCTTTATCGTCGAAGGCATCGATGAGCGGGAGGCCGTGGTCGAGTACCGCTGCCTTGGCTTGCTCAGCGACAGCTTCGCCATCATCCGTCTGGATCCGGCGACCCTGGAGCGCGTCGATGCGCAAGGCCAGTCCAGCCAGCCGGATCTGCACCAGGCACTGTCGGAACTGCTCGGCGCCCTGGCCGATGGCCCGCACATGCCGCGGTTCATCCAGGAGCTGGAACAGACGTTGCTCAAGGATCTGCAGTCGCGCACCCAGAGTTACCGACCCGCCGCCGCGCCGCACACCCTGGATGCCGACGCCCTGGAGCGGCATTTCATGGATGCCCACAGCTACCATCCTTGCTACAAGTCGCGCATCGGCTTTTCCCTGGACGACAACCGCCGCTACGGTCCCGAATTCGGCCAGCCACTGGCCGTGGTCTGGCTGGGCATCGCCCGGCATCTGGGCTCGGTCAACCAGTCGAGCGATGTGGATCTGCAGGCTTTTCTACAGGAAGCCTTTGGCGCGCAGCGCTGGGCTGAGATCGACCGGGCGCTGGCCGAGCAGGGCCGTTCCCTGGACGACTACTGGCCGATTCCCGTGCATCCTTGGCAGTGGGAACAGGCCATCGTACCGACCTTCCAGGCCGAGCTGGCTCGGGGCGAGCTGCTCTACCTCGGCACCTCGGGCGCCCACTACCGGGCCCAGCAGTCGATCCGCACCCTGGCCAATGTCGAGGAGCCGGCGAAGCCCTACGTGAAGCTCGCGTTGAGCATGACCAACACCTCCAGCACGCGCATCCTGGCGCGGCACACGGTGCTGAACGGATCGATCATCAACGACTGGCTGCAACAGCTGATCGCTACCGATGCCACGGCGCGGGAGCTGGATTTCGTGATTCTTGGCGAGGTCGCCGGGGTGAGCTTCGACTACGCGCAACTGCCTGCCATCCGGCAAAGCCAGGCCTACGGCACCCTGGGCGCGATCTGGCGGGAAAACCTCAATGGCTACCTGAAGGAGGGCGAGCAGGGCGTGCCGTTCAATGGCCTAAGCCATGTCGAGAATCGCTATGCCGAAGGCGATCAGCAGCCCTTCATCGACGCCTGGATCGCCCGCTACGGCCTGCACGCCTGGGTGGAGCAACTGCTGCGCGTGAGCGTGGCGCCCATCGTGCACATGCTCTACGCCGAAGGCATCGGCATGGAGTCCCACGGCCAGAACATCGTGCTGATTCACCGCGATGGCTGGCCGCAGCGTATCGCCCTCAAGGACTTCCACGATGGCGTGCGCTACTCGCCGGCGCACCTGGCCCGCCCCGAACTGGCGCCACAGCTGGTGCCGCTGCCCGAGAGCCATGCGCGGCTGAACCGCAACTCGTTCATCCTCACCGAGGATGTCGATGCGGTGCGGGACTTTTCCTGCGATGCGTTCTTCTTCATCTGCCTAGCCGAGCTGGCGATCTTCCTGCGTCAGCACTACAGCCTGGAGGAGGGCGAGTTCTGGCGCATGACCGCCGAGGTGGTGCTCGACTACCAGCGCAAACACCCGCAGCACGCGGCACGCTTCGCCGTGTTCGACGTGTTCGCCGCCGAGTACGAAGTGGAAGAACTGACCAAGCGCCGACTGCTCGGCGACGGTGAGCGACGCTTCAAGCGGGTGCCCAATCCACTGCACAGCCATGGGCCACGCACATGCTGAGAAGCAATCGACTCAAGGCGCAACTGGCCGCGGGCGAGGGCGCTCGAGGCCTGATCGCGTCGATTCCCGCGCCAGCCTCCATCGAGCTGATCGCCGAGGCCGGCTACGACTTCGTGATCATCGACCTGGAACATGTGCTGATCAACCCGGAAACCGTCGAGCACATGATCCGCACCGCCGAGAGCTATTCGCTCACGCCCCTGGTGCGGGTGCCGGATTTCGACCCCAAGCGCATGCTGCGGCTGCTCGACGGCGGCGCCCAGGGCATCGTCCTGCCACAGATGGAACGGCCGGAGGATCTGAGCGCGGCGATTCGCGCCTGCAAGTACTACCCGCTGGGCGAGCGCAGCCTGAATGCCGGTCGTCCCGGTGCCTTCGGCAAGGCCAGCCTGGCCGAGTACGTTACCCGGGCCAACGGCCAGATCATGGTCGTGGCCATGATCGAGAGCGTCGAGGGCGTGCGCCGTGCCGCCGAACTGGCTGCCGTACCGGGGTTGGACATGATCCTCGAGGGCGCTGCCGATCTCTCGCAGTCGTTCGGCACGCCCTGGCGTATCGACCAGCCTGCGGTGCAGGAAGCGCTGATCGATACTTGGCGTGCCGCCCAGGCTGCCGGTATCCCGTACTGCGCCATTCCACGCCAGCCCGATGACCACCTGCGGTGGCTCGAGCGGGGCGTCAATACCTTCGTGCTGGGCGACGAACGCGGCATCGCGTTCCGTGCCCTCCAGGCCAGACTGGCCGCCACCTCGACGAGAGGAAACTGATCTCATGACAAACACCCACCATTCGATTGCCGCTGACCTGGTGATGCAGGATTTGCTCGACTGCCTGCTGGCCGAAGACTTCTTCGGCACTCTCGACGCCAACCTGATCGAACCTGCCGCCTGGCACGCCGCTCACCCCCAGGCGCCGTTCGCCGACCTGGAGGTGCCGCACAAGGTCTGGCACTGGCACTACGACGCCGCCGAACAGCGCGGTCTGGCGGTCGCCCTGCGGGCCGGCATCACCCAGGCCTGGGAGAAAGTGCCGGGTACCCCGGTGCTGGATGTGCAGGGCGACAGCACCCGGGTGCTAAGCCCCGATTCGTTCATGACCCTGGCCCTGAAGGGCGTGAAAGTCGATGCGCTCGACAACGACAAGGGCATCGAGCTGTTCATGGACGTGCTGCGTACCAGCGTCCGGCAGACCGCGTTGTCCCTCGACCACAAGGTCGCTACCAGCGGTCTGCTGGAGAAGGACGGCGCCGCCTTCTTCCTGGCCATGGAGCAATGGGCCTCGCTGCGCGACCGTCCGTTCCACCCCCTGGCCAAGGCCAAGCAGGGCTTGGACGACGCTCAGTACCGTCAGTACCAGGCGGAGTTCGACCAGTCCCTGGCGCTCAACTGGGTGGCGGTGGCCAAGGCCAGCCTGACCTTCGGCGCTGGCATCGACGGGCTGGACGGCTGCCAGCCGGCCCAGTACATCCTCAGCGCCGACCAGCGCGCCAGCCTCGACGCCGAGTTGCGCGCGCTCGGCATCGCCGACAGCCACGTCGCCCTGCCTGTGCACCCCTGGCAACTGCAGCGGGTGCTGCCCGCGCAGCTCGGTGCGGCTTTCGAGCGCGGCGAGTGCCGCCGCCTTGATTTCCAGGACGGCAGCTTCAACCCCACTTCATCCCTGCGTTCGCTGGCCTGTGCGGCGGCGCCGGCGGATCACATCAAGTTGCCGATGGCGGTGTATTCCCTGGGCGCCTCCCGTTACCTGCCGGCGGTGAAGATGATCAACGGCGGGCTGAGCGAAGCCTTGCTGCGCCAGGGTCGCGAGCGCGACCCGGTGCTGCGCGAGGCCCTGCATATCTGCGACGAAAGCAAATGGTGGGGCTACATGCCGGACGGCGGCACGCTGTTCGACGAGGCGCCCCGGCACCTCTCGGCCATGGTACGTGGCTATCCGCCGAAGTTGTTCGAAGATGCCGCCACGCGCCTGCTGCCCATGGCTGCGCTGGGCACCCCGCTGCCCGATAGCGAGCGGCATTTCTTCGACGACTGCATGAGCCAGCGCGGCCTGCCAGCCGGTTCGTCCTCGGTGCTGCAGCTGTTCAGTGAACTGTGCGAGCTGTTCTTCGACGTCAACCTGCGCATGTTCCGCCTCGGCATGCTGGGTGAGGTGCATGGCCAGAACGCGGTGCTGGTGTACGAAGCGGGCAAGGCCAGGGGCCTGCTGCTGCGTGACCATGACTCGCTGCGCCTGTACGTGCCCTGGCTGGAGCGCAACGGTATGCTCGATCCGCAATACCGGATCAAGAAGGGCCATGCCCAGACGCTCTACCACGAGCGCCCGGAGGATCTGCTGTTCTGGCTGCAAACGCTGGGCATCCAGGTCAACCTGCGTGGCATCATCGACACCCTGGAACGGGTCTATGCAGTGCCCTCGGCCCAGGCCTGGCGGGTACTGCGTGACTCGCTGAGCGAGTGTATCGCTACCTTGCCGTTCGATGAGTCCGCCCGTGCGTTGCTGCGTCGCGAGTTGTTCGAGTCCGAGACCTGGCCGCAGAAACTCCTGCTGCGCCCGATGATCGAACGAGCCGGTGGGCCTGGCAGTATGCCGTTCGGCAAGGGGCTGGTCGTCAATCCATTGCATAGGATCGAGCTTGAAACCTGAAAGCGGGGCACCTCTAAAAACTACCTGCGTTGTCAGCGCTGCGTTGAAACCCGGCTCAAAATGCTCATTTACAGCACGTAAACTGCGCTTTCTCGCCGGGTTTCGCCTTGCGCTGACTGCCTCGCCTACTTTTTTAGAGGCACCCGGCACGGGGTCGTTGTCCAGGCGCATATTGATGCGCCTGTCCCTGGGAGCTCTCGCTGCAGGTGCAATCCCACTGGCCAAGGCCGGATCTGCACCGCAGCGGGTCATCACCTTGTTTCAGGGCGCCACCGATACCGCGGTGGCGCTCGGCATTCGGCCGGCTGGCGTAGTCGATTCGTGGAGCGAGAAGCCCATGTATCGCTACCTGCGCCCAGCCCTGGCGGGCGTGCCCCATGTCGGTCTGGAAACCCAGCCGAGCCTGGAGGACATCGCCTTGCTCGCACCGGATCTGATCGTCGCCTCGCGCTTTCGCCACGAGCGGATCCAGGGGTTGCTCGAACAGCTGTGCCCGGTGGTGATGTTGGACGAGGTTTTCGAATTCCAGAAGACCCTGAGCGTGATGGGCATCGCCACCGCGCGCAGGGTCGAGGCGGACGCCTTGCAGGCGAGCTGGGACGCGCGCATCGCCGCGCTCAGGGAACGTCTGCAAGCACATTTCGGCGAACGCTGGCCGCTCAGCGTGTCGGTGCTGGATATCCGGGAGGATCACCTGCGCAGCTACCTGCCCGACAGTTTCGCCGGTAGCGTGCTCGGCCAACTGGGTTTCGTATGGAACGAGCAGGGCCGTAGTGCCCAGGGCGTGTCCATCAAGATCAGTGGCCGGGAAAGCCTGCCAGTGGTGGATGCCGACATATTCTTCGTCTTCGGGCGTGCCGACAGCCCGGGCGTACAACGCCATTACCAGAGCCTGACCGCGCACCCGATGTGGCAGCGCATGGCGGCGCCACAGGCGGGGCGGGTCTGGTGGGTGGATGGGGTGGCGTGGATATTCTCCGGTGGCATCCTCGGCGCCAACCGCATGCTCGACGATATCGAACGGACGATTCTGCGGGACGCCCAGTCATGAGGCCGGTAAGCAAACTGGGCATCGCGCTGCTGGTGCTGCTGGGCTGCTGTGCGCTGAGCTTGTCCATCGGCGCCAGCTGGATCGCGCCGCATACGGTGCTCACCGCGCTGCTGCATGCCGATCCGCTGAACGTCGAGCAACTGCTGGTCAGCACTACACGGCTGTCGCGCACCCTGGTCGCGGTGGTGGTGGGGGCCAGCCTGGCGGTGGCCGGCGCGCTGATGCAGGCCATGACCCGCAACCCGCTGGCCTCGCCAGGGCTGTTCGGTATCAACGCCGGCGCGACTTTTTCGCTGATTCTCTGCCTGTCGCTGTTTTCCATCAGTTCGCCCGAGCAGTGGCTGTGGAGCGCCTTCGTTGGTGCGGCGGTGGCCGGTGCGCTGGTCTGGCTGGTGGGCAATACCGGACAGGGCGCGCTCAACCCCTTGCGCATGGTACTCGCCGGCGCGGCGATCACCGCCTTGTTCACGGCGTTCAGCCAGGCGCTGCTGGTGATCGATCAGCAAGGACTGGATACGGTGCTGTTCTGGTTGGCCGGTTCCCTCAGCGAGCGCAGCCTGGCGACCGCCCAGCCGTTGCTGATCTGCGCCCTGGTGGCCTTGCTGGTCGCCTGTCTGCTCGGTGCCCAGGTCAACGTCCTCAACGCCGGTGTGCAGATCGCCATCGGCCTGGGCCAGAACACCGGGCTGATTCGCCTGCAACTGGGCGTGCTGGTGGTGATGCTGGCCGGTAGCGCGGTGGCCCTGGCGGGCAGCATCGGTTTCATCGGCCTGATCGTGCCGCACCTGGTGCGCCGCCTGGTCGGCATCGACCACCGGGTGATGTTGCCCGGCTGCGCGCTGCTCGGTGCCACGCTACTGCTGGTGGCGGATATGCTGGCCCGGGTGGTGATCCTCCCGCAGGAAGTCCCGGTGGGGGTGATGACGGCGCTGTTCGGCGCGCCATTCTTCATTGCACTAGCCAGGCGCGGAGGTCGTCATGCTTAACCCCGTCGTGCTGCGCTGGCGCGGCTTCTCCCGTCGTATCGAGCGCAAGGGCTCGTTGCGTCTGCTGCTGGCCGTGCTGTTCAGCGCAGCGGTGATGCTGCTGAGCCTGTGTCTGGGCAAGGTCGTGCTGTCGCCGCAGAGCGTACTGCAGGTTTTGGCAGGCGAGGGCAGTGCAGCCTTGTCGTTTATCGTCAAGCAGCTGCGCCTGCCCCGGTTGCTGCTGGGCGCACTGATCGGCGGTGCTCTGGCGGTTTCCGGGCTGATTCTCCAGGCCATCGTGCGCAACCCGCTGGCCTCGCCGGATCTGCTCGGGCTGTCCAGCGGCGCCAGTGCGGCGGCGGTGCTGTACCTGTCGAGCTTCGCGGCGGTGTGGGGCATGGGCGGCTTGCCCCTGGCGGCGATGCTGGGGGCGGGGGCCGCTGCGCTGGCGGTTTATGCACTAGCGTGGAAGCAGGGCACGTCACCGCTGCGGCTGGTGCTGATCGGCGTCGGCATCTCGGCGATGCTGGCCGCAGCCACCACCTTCATGCTGGTATTCAGCCCGCTGACCACCACCTTGTCGGCCTATGTCTGGCTGACCGGCAGCGTGTACGGCGCCGGCTGGCCCGAAGTGCGTGCCCTGGCGACCTGGCTGGTCTGCCTGCTGCCGATCCTGATGCTGCTGTCGCGCCATGTGGTGGTTCAGCAACTGGACGAAGGGCTGGCCCGCGGCATCGGCGTGCGCGTGCAGTGGCTGCGCGCCGCATTGCTGGCCGTCAGCGTGGCCCTGGCGGGTTCCGCCATCGCCTGGGGCGGCGCCATGGCCTTCGTGGGGTTGATCGCACCGCATATCGCCCGGCAACTGATTCCCATCGGCTTCGCCGCCCAGGCCTGCATGGCCGCGCTGGTCGGCGCCAACCTGGTGATGCTCGCGGATCTGGCCGGGCGCACCCTGTTCCTGCCGCTGGATCTGCCCGCCGGCATCTTCGTCGCCGTGTTCGGCACACCCTATTTTCTGTACCTGCTGATCAAGCAGCGGCAGTGAGGAACCCTCGACATGACATCGATCGCGAGCCGCAACCTGACGCTGGCTTATCAACGACAAACCATCATCGAGTCCCTAGATCTGCAGTTGCCGCGCGGGAAAGTGTCGGTACTGATCGGCAGCAACGGCTGCGGCAAGAGCACCCTGCTCAAGTCCTTCGCGCGGCTGCTCAAGCCCCAGGCGGGAACGGTCATCCTCCATGGCACCGACATTCAGCGCAAGGCGACCGCCGCCGTGGCCCGGGAGTTGGCGATCCTGCCGCAGATGCCGGTACCGCCCGAGGGCATCAGCGTGCGCCAGTTGGTCGCTCTGGGGCGCTATCCGTACCAGAGCTGGATGCAGCAGTGGTCGGCCGAAGACGAAGCCGTGGTGGCCCGCGCCCTGAGCCGCACTGGACTGGATGACCTGGCCGAGCGCCCGGTGGACGCCTTGTCCGGCGGTCAGCGGCAGCGCGCCTGGATCGCCATGACCCTGGCCCAGGAAACCGAGCTGGTACTGCTCGACGAGCCGACCACCTTCCTCGATCTGGCCCATCAGATCGAAGTGCTGGATCTGCTGCGCGAGCTCAACCGCCAGGAGGGCAAGACCATCGTCATGGTGCTGCACGACCTCAACCTGGCCTGTCGCTACGCCGATCACATGGTCGCCGTGCACCAGCGAACGGCCTATGCCCAGGGCCGCCCGGAAGAGATTCTCACCGAAGCACTGGTCAAGACCGTGTTCGATCTGGATTGCCGCATCATCCCCGATCCGTTCTTCCATACGCCCTTGTGCATCCCCTTCGGCCGGGATATCCCGCGATGAGCCACGCATTCACCGAGTCCGAATGGGCCATGCTCTCGGGGCCGTTGCGGCTGAGAAGCGAAGGCGAGCGGGATCTGCCGCGCAGCCTGGCTGCAACCGAATTGCTGGACGAAAGCGTCTGCGTCGCGCTGTTGGACGAGCTCGGGCCCATCATCATCTCGCCGTCGAGGCGCATCACCGCGTCCCTGCTGGGCAAGCGCCTGTCGTTCCTGTTCACTGGCGCCTGCCTGTATGCGCTGTCGGCCTACGACAAAGGGCTGCAGCTGTCCCTGGACAATACGTTCATCGAGTACGGCCACGACAAGGGCGTGTGGATCTCGTCATTGCCGCTGTACAGCCTCGCCATCACCCGGCCTGAACCGGGCAGAAGAGCGGACTGGCGTCAGGCCGTCGCCACGCAGCTGTTCGCCGGCCTATTGCAGCCCTTGTGGGGCACCTTCTACGGCGTCACTGGCGTGTCACGGCGCATCCTCTGGGAAAACACGGCGGTGCGGGTGTACTCGTTGTATGAGCGTCGCCTGGCAAAACTCGAGTGCGCCGAAACCCGTCAGCGCTGTGCCGAGGATTTCAGGTGGCTGACCGAGCAGGCGCCTGGCAGCGTGTTCGGCCTCGACTACAACCCGCTCAAACATTTCAACCGGCCGGTGACGCTGGTCGACGACGGCGCTCGCGCCGTGCGCTTTCGCAGAACCTGCTGTTTCTACTACCAGGCCAGCGACCCGGTGGAGTATTGCTCGACCTGCCCATTGATCCGCCCGAGGGCCGCACGATGACGCTCGCAGTACCAGCCGACACCATCCCAGCAGCGCTGATCGACGCCTACCGAGGCATCGCCGCGTCCACCATCGGCCACCTCCTGCGTGAAGGCCATATTCATGGCCTGTCGCCGCTGGTGGGCGATGTGCACATCGTTGGCCGTGTCACCACGGCGCAAATCCATGCACCGGACGGCAGCGTCCTGCGCGACGCCCTGATCGCCAGCCAGCCCGGCGACGTGCTGGTGGTCGCCAACCGAGGCGAGCAGGGCTGTGCCTGTTGGGGCGAGCTGCGCACCCTGGCCGCAAAAATCAAAGGTCTGGCCGGCGTGGTGATCGACGGCCCTGTCACCGACATACGAGCACTGAGGGCACTCGGCCTGCCGATCTTCTGCGACGGGGTCAGCGCCTACACCACCCGCTCGATCGGTGAGCACGGCGCCGTGAACGTTCCGGTGACCCTCCGTGGCGTCAGCGTGCAGCCCGGCAACCTGCTGATCGCCGATGACGATGGCATCTACGTGCTGGAGGCACAGCAGGCCAGTCAGTTGCTGCCACGCCTGCAGAACAAAGAAGCCGCCGATGCTTCGCGACGTGCCGAACTGCAGGCGCGGCTGCTCGCCGAACGCCTATAGCGGGCTCAGTCGTAGGATGGGTGAAACCCATCAATTGCCGATGGGTTGCACCTGCGCGCCCCGATCCACCCTACGAACGGCCGCTTACGCTCTACTTTGCTGCCATTGCACGTGGATTCGTGTCGAAAAATCATGAACAGGCTCTTTAGGGCCTTGGTCGACCGACTTGGACATGTTCCCCTGGCTGATCAACCAGCGAATCAGGCTTACCAGCGGCACCTTGTGATCGCGGGTGGTGCCCCAGATGGATCTGTCCTCGCAATACAGCTCGGTATAGCGGCTGAGTACGAGGTGGCGCCCGTCATCGGCCAGGCGCAATTCGAGTTCGCGGCAATGCAGCGATGCCAGGTCGGGCGTTCTTATCCGCCGATGCAGAACCAGCACGCCTTCATTGCTCATCGTTCGCTCCGCTCTCACAACCCTCGGGAAGATCCATCTCCGCACCGAGCTTTCCTTCGCTGACGAAGTGCGCCCGTTGCTCGGCCACGGCATCACGAAGTGCCACGTAGTAGTCAGGCTCCTTTCTCAGTTCGTCGGTCAGCGGCAAGGCCTCTGCGCGGCCATCGACGATACCGCCCACCGTACTCACGGTGCTCAAGGTCTCCACCGTATCGCTGTTGCTGCCCAACGGTGATACCGCGAAGCTCAGCACCTTGCCTGTCGCGTCTCTCAGGTTGGCGGTGCCCAATAGCGGCAGCTCGATGATCGGGCCGTCGGCGATGTTCCATACACCGAAGGTCTGGCCGAAATCGGCCTTGTGCCGTTCCATGCCCAGCCGCCCCGATACATCGACCAGGCCGACGATGCCCACGGTGGTATTGAGCGCGAAGCGACCCACCGTCGTCGCCGAGCGCCTGGCGTTGCCCTGCAGCACATCGTTGATGAACACCTTGGGCTCGCCGAAGTTGGCGACGAAGTTGTGCACGCCGCTCTGCACGAAGCCCGGCAGGTGCCGATAACCCCGCGCAACCGGCGACAGCAGGTAGTCGTCGACCGTTTTGTTGAACGCGAAGATGCCCCGGTTGACGGGCTCGGCAGGATCATGGGGCGTATAGACCGTGGCCAGGCAGGTTTGCGCCGTAATGCTTGGCGGTGAACTCGCACAGCCACTGGCAAGTGCTACGACGACAGCAATCGAAAGGCTGCGAGCAAGGGGCGGAGCGATCGTGATGGTCGGCATGCGTGAAACCTCGATAGGGACTGCCCGCATGCTGCCTACGGCTTTTTTCCCGAGGATTTCTCTCGTGTTGCAAAGCGGCAGCTTTATTGCCGAATTGAAATATATGACGCGCCTCAGCCAATGGTTTTAGATAGCCGTTCCAGAACCTACCGTGCAGCGTGTTTTCCGTGATCCATTTATTGCTTGTGGACGATGACCTCGAAGTTCTCGCCCTCCTGAAGAAATTCCTCGAGCAACACGGCTATTGCGTCGATGTGGCAACCGACGGCCACAGCCTGTGGCAGGCGATGGAGCGGCAATTGCCGGATCTGGTGATTCTCGACGTCATGCTGCCCGGCGAGAGTGGCCTGGTGCTGTGCCAGCGACTGCGCAGCGAGCACGCGGTGGCGGTGATCATGCTCACCGCCATGGGCGAGCTCAGTGATCGCGTGGTGGGCCTGGAGCTCGGTGCGGATGACTACCTGACCAAGCCCTTCGATGCCCGCGAGCTGCTGGCCCGGGTGCGTGCGGTGCTGCGCCGCACAGGGGAGGTCAAGAGCGTATTGAACGACAAGCCGCGGCCAACCCTGGAGTTCGCCGGCTGGCAGCTGGATGTCACGCGCCGTGAATTGCGCTCGCCGGAAAAGGTGATGATTCCGCTCTCCGGCGGCGAATTCGAACTGCTTCTGGTGTTCGCCGAACATCCGCGCCGAGTGTTGACCCGCCAGCAGTTGCTCGACATGACGCGGGGTGAAGCCCACGACGCCTTCGATCGCAGCATCGACGTTCAGGTCAGTCGCCTGCGCCGCAAGTTGGAGAGCGATCTCAGTGGTTCACCAGTGATTCGCACCGTGCGCAACAGCGGTTATCTGTTCACTCCCAACGTGCTGGTGAAGCGATGAGGCTGCTAGAGAGGCTTCGTCGCCCCCGCGATACGGTGGCGCGCTGGATCGCACTGACCACGATGGCGGCGATGTTGACGGCGCTGGCACTCACCTGGCTGCTCAGCCAACTGGCTGGTGTCTGGGCCCGGCCGCCGCTGCAGGAAACCGGCTTGCTGGAAAGCCTGGGCAGCATCAGCCGCATCATCGACGCAGCGCCGCGCGAGCAACGGCCGGCCATCGCCAGATCCGCGAGTGACGATATCTACACCACCACCTGGCTACAGAAATACGAAGATGCGGGACTGCCAGGGACGGACGACGACGTGGACTTTCGCACCGGCGAAGACTTTCTGCGCAGCCAATTGCGCAACCCAGATGCCAGGATCGAAGGCTACGAGCCTGCCGACTGGCCAGCGAATGATCCCGATGCGAGTTACGCCCTGCTGGTCGAACTGCGCGACGGCTCCTGGGTGAAGTTCTCCGCGCTAACACGCAACTGGGGCCTCAACGAGCTGCCGCGCAACCTCATCGTCATCGCCCTGGTGTTGCTCTCGACCATCATCGTCGCCCTGGTCGCCACCCGACATCTGGCCAGCCCGCTGGAGCGTTTCGCGAGAGGCGCGCGGCGCTTTGGCACGGACTTCCGTGCGCCACCGATTGTCGTGGAAGGGCCGCAGGAAATTCGCCAGGCGATCATCGCGTTCAATGCCATGCAGGCGCAACTGCAGCACTTCATCAATGACCGTACGCAGATGCTCGCGGCCATCTCCCATGACCTTCGTGCGCCGCTGACCCGTATGCGCCTGCGTGGCGAATTCATCGAAGACGTCGACCAGCAAGCCAAGTTGTTCAGGGACGTGGATGAGATGCAGGCGATGGTGAACAGCGCCCTGGAGTTCTTTCGTGATGACGCCAGGCTCGAACCGGCGACCGCTTTCGACCTGGCCGAGCTGTTGCATACCGTGGTCGATGATTACAAGGACGCAGGTGTCGAGGTTCTCCTGAGCGGGCCGAGCCGAGTGGTTTACGTGGGCCGGCCCATCGGCATCAAGAGGATGCTGACCAACCTGCTGGATAACGCCATCAAATATGGCCAGGAACCCGCCATCCGACTGAAGAAGGGCGGGGACAAGCTCGATATCCGTGTGCTGGATCGCGGGCCAGGCATCGCCGCCGAGTTTCATGAGGCCGTGTTCAAACCCTTCTTTCGAATCGAGGGTTCCCGCAACAAGCATACGGGCGGCGTTGGCCTGGGTTTGTCGGCGGCCCGTGCAACGGTGCTCGAGCATGGCGGTACCATGACGCTTCGCAATCGACGCAATGGGGGCCTGGCGGTCAGCATCGTTCTGCCTTTCGCCTAAGACGATTACCTAGCTACCTCATCACCTTCAGCTTTGCCGCCGAGCGCCTCAGTGGCGCATCGGCATGTAGGACAGCAGACGGTCGGTTTCCTTTTTCACCACGGCATAACACTCGCAGCTCATTTGTTCGAGGCGCTTGCGGTTGAGCACGGTGATATGTCCACGGCTGTATTCGATCACGCCCTGGCGTTGCAGCTTGCCGGCGGCCTCGGTAACACCCTCGCGGCGCACGCCGAGCATGTTGGCGATCAGTTCCTGGGTCATGGTCAGCTGGTTGCCGGGCAGGCGATCCAGTGACAGCAACAACCAGCGACACAGCTGCTGGTCGATCGAGTGGTGGCGGTTGCATACGGCGGTCTGCGACATCTGGGTGATCAGTGCCTGGGTGTAGCGCAGCATCAGCACCAACAGTTCGCCATGACGATTGAATTCATCCTTGAGGCGCTGCCCCTGCAGGCGGTAGGCGTAGCCACTGCTTTGCACCACGGCACGGCTTGGCGTGCTTTCGCCCCCCATGAACAGGGAAATGCCCACCAGCCCTTCGTTGCCGACTACGGAGATTTCCGCAGAGGCGCCGCTTTCCGTGACATTGAGCAGGGAGATGATGGAATCGGTCGGGAAGTACACATGGCGTACGGATTCGCCGGACTCATAGAGAACCTGCCCGAGTGGTAGAGGGACATGTTCCAGGTGCGAGAAGAGCCTCTGCTGGACTTCGCCAGGCAGAGCCGCCAACAAGTGGTTCTGCTGCGGCATGCAGTCTTCGAGCATGAAATTCCTTCGCTATTTATTCCTGTTGACCCCTCACTATACGCCTGGAAAACACGCTGCTCCGTTGCTTAGCGAATATAGTTCGTCGAGTGTTCCGCTTCGCTGTGCAGTACGTTGTCGACGCTGATCAGATCCTGCCCAGCGGCGAACAGCCGCTCATAGCGTTCGAGGTGGTTCAATGAAGCATAAACGTGGGTGACGGTTGCCGAATCGGCAGGCCTGGCGTTGCGCCGAGTCACCCGGATGATGTTGCCCGAACTGTGTGAAACGACGAAGTAGGCGTCGAGCATGGGCGCCCTCCAGAGGCGTTGGGGTGGTTTGCCTGTCAGGTCGTGCGGTGCCGCTCGAAGAAGCTCACGATCTGCTTGTGCGCTTGATCGTGAGTCATGTCGTAGCGTTTTTGTACCAGGTGGGTGAGCTTGTCCAGGTCGCCGTCGGACTTGAGCAACTCGTCCAGGGTGAGCTCGTCCCAGACAATCTGGGCCAGGCCCGCCAATAGCCGCCATTTACCCTTGATGATCTCGGTCAGTGGTCTGTCCATGACATCTACCCTCGTATTGGTTGCGGCTGAGGAATCACCCTGACCGGTTTTGCCATGTCCGTCGGTGTGCCAGGCTCCGGATGAGGCCACTGGATCTCGACCTGATGCTCCTGGCCGTCGTCGAGCAGGGTGATGCTGTCTCCTAGCACTGCGATACCGTCCAGATGGAGGCTCGAATCGCCTGTATCCGTGCAGCACAGGGCGATGCGGTAGAGCGTCGCGCCAAAGCGGTAGTGCAGGGTGAACCCAGGCCAGTGCGCCGGCAGCACCGGCTGTATGCGCAACTGCGTACCGCTGCGCTGCACACCGAGCAGCGACTCGACGATCAGCCGATACATCCAGCCGGCCGAACCGGTGTACCAGCTCCAGCCTCCGCGTCCTTCATGGGGCGGCATGCCATAGACATCGGCGGCCATCACATAGGGCTCGACCTTGTAGGTGGCGATGGCTTCTGCACTGTTGCCGTGATTGACCGGGTTGATCAGGCGCAGCAGTTCCCAGGCTCGTGCACTGTCGCCCAGTTCGGCGAAGGCCATGCTCGCCCACACCGCCGCATGAGTGTACTGGCCGCCATTCTCGCGCACGCCGGGCACGTAGCCCTTGATATAGCCCGGGTCGAGCACGCCGCGATCGAAGGGCGGTGCAAGCAGTTGCACCAGGCCGATGTCGCGGCGCAGCAAATGCTGTTCCAGCGAGTCCATGGCGGTACGCCGGCGGTTATCGGGTGCCGCGCCGGACAGTACCGACCAGCTCTGGGCGATGGAGTCGATGCGGCATTCGTCATTGCTGGCCGAGCCCAATGGCGTGCCATCGTCGAAATAGGCGCGGCGATACCAGGCGCCATCCCAGGCGTGGGCGTCCAGGCTGAGGTTCAGGGCATCGGCCTGTTCGTTGCAACGCCTGGCGAATTCGGCGTCGCCGTTGAGCAGGGCGATGGTGGAGAAACGGCGCAGCACGTCGTAACCGAAGAAACCGAGCCAGACGCTTTCGCCCTTGCCCCGTTCGCCGACGCGGTTCATGCCGTCGTTCCAGTCACCGTGGCCCATCAGCGGCAGGCCGTGAATGCCGCGCGCCAGGCTGTGCTCGATGGCCCGTACGCAGTGCTGGTAGAGGGTTTCCTGCAGGTGAGAGTGGTTCGGCAGGTCGTAATAGGACTCCTCGCCGCTATTGAGCATGCGGCCTTCCAGATAGCCCACGGTTTCCGCGAGCACACTGTGATCCCCGCTGACCTGCACGTAGCGGCTGGTCGCCAGAACCAGCCACAGGTAATCGTCGGAGCAGCCGGTACGCACGCCACGATCCAGCGGCGGGTGCCACCAGTGCTGCACGTCGCCTTCTATGAACTGATGGGCGGCGCACAGCAGCAGGTGCTGGCGTACCGCTGCCGGGTCGGCATGCAGCATGGCCATGCTGTCCTGCAATTGATCGCGAAAGCCGAAGGCGCCACCGGATTGGTAATAGCCGCTGCGGGCCCAGAAGCGGCAGGCGATCACCTGGTACATCAGCCAGCCATTGACCAGTACATCCACGGCGGGCTCCGGGGTTTCGATCTGCACGCTGCTCAGGGTCTTGTGCCAATGGTTGCGCACATGCTCCAACTCGACCTTGGCGGTGCTGCTGCCGCGCATGCGCTGTACCAGGCGTGAGGCCGCATTGCTATCCCGTGCGGCGCCCAGGCGGAAGATCACACTGCCGTTTTCGTCGGGCTCCAGTTGCAGATCGACCCGCAACGCCGCACAAGGATCGAGGCCTGGGCCGCTGCGCCCCGACAGGTGCGGCTGGGCCATGGCCGCTGGGGCGCTGAGGTTGCCGTTGCGCCCGATGAACTCACTGCGCCCGGCGGTACTGCTGGCAAGCGGTGCGTCGACATCGAAAAATGCCACCCGGCCAGGGAATTCGATGGAGTAGGCATTGCGCGCGAACAGCGCGCCGCTGTTCGGGTCGGCCTCGCTGACCACGTGCATGGACGATTTTTCCCGCAGATCACCCAGTACCCAGGCCACGTAGCCGGTCACCGACAGGCGCCGAGGCCGGTCGGAGGTGTTGTGGATCTTCAGGTGTGAGAACTTGACCGGATCCTGTAGCGATACGTAGACCCACAGTTCGCTGCGAATGCCATCTTCCTCGTGTTCGAAGACGCTGTAGCCGAAACCGTGGCGGGTCACGTAGCCGCCCTTGCCAGGGCGGGGCAGTGGCGTTGGCGACCAGTAGTGGCCGCTGTCTTCATCGCGCAGGTAAATGGCTTCTTCGCCGGGATCGCTGACCGGGTCGTTGCGCCAGGGCGTAAGGCGGAACTCATGGGCATTTTCATGCCAGGTGTAGGCGCTGCCGCTTTCCGAGATCACGCTGCCGAAGTTCGGATTGGCCAGTACGTTGACCCAGGGCGCCGGCGTAGGCTGGCCTGCATGGAGGTGGATGACGTATTCCTTGCCATCGGCGCTGAAGCCACCATGGGGATTGCTCAGGATCAACGACGAATCGGCTAGCGGAACGACTACAGCCGGCGCCGGCCTGGGCAGCAGCCTGGAGTCGAAGGCGGGCAGGGCGGGTTCTGCCCGGCGCCGGTGAATCTGTTCGGCGAGGCTGCCGCGCTCGTCGCTGAGCACCAGATGAGCCACAGCCAACATCAACACGCGATCCTCGCTGGAGAGTTGTTGGGCGGGGCGTACGAAAATACCGCCAGGCCTGTCCAGCAGGTGGGCCTCGCTGCCGGAGGTGACCAGTTCCATGATGACATCCTGCAGATCCTGTCGGTAACCGGCCTGGTCTTCGTTCCAGATCACCAGATCCACGCTCAGGCCCTTGTGTCGCCAGTAGGCATGGGCTTGCACCAGTTGCCGCACCAGGTCGATATGGGCGACCGCGGAAATCTGCAGGAGCACGATGGGCAGGTCGCCGGAAATCGCCTGACCCCACAGGCCGCTCTGATTGCGCTGATTGGCCGTCAGTACGCCAGGCGCGGCGCGCAGCGAGGGGTTGGTATAAATGATCGACGCGGCCATCTGTTCGAACAGACGGGCCTCGGCATGGGAGGTGTTGAGTTGGCGCAACAGCACCTGGCTGTGAGTCCAGGCCAGGTCGAAGACACGGTCGGCCAGGTGTCGATCGCGGTACTTGTTGATCAGTTGCAGGCAACCGTCACGGCTGTCACTGACTCCGGTCACCAGGTCGATGGTCGCGGTCTGGCCAGGCTCCAGGGTGATCCGACAGCGGATCGCCACGATGGGATCGAGCACTGCGCCGCAGGTGCCGGAAAGCACCTCGCTGTCCATCGCCGCGGGATGCGTCAGATTGCGTCCGCGACCGATGAAGCGGGCACGGTCGGTTTCATAGGAAATCGCTGCGATGTCCACCTCGTGCGCTGCCAGCAGGTGGCACAGCCAGGGCACCTTTTCTTCGCTGGAGCGTGGCCGTCGGCTACACAGGATCGCCTGCAGCGGCGTCAGCAATTCGCTTTCTACGAACAGCTTGCTGAAGGCCGGGTGCAGGGCGTCGCTGCGTGCGGGGGCCAGCACCACTTCGGCGTAGCTGGTCAGCTCCAGGGTACGGCGCTGCGCACCACGGTTACTGATGTGCAGGCGGCGCAGTTCGATATCGTCTTCCGGTGAGACAACGATCTCGGTGTGGGTATCGAAGCCACGTTCGCGCACGCGGAACTCGGCACGGGCATCGGTGAAGATCGCCTCGAAACCTTCGGTCACGCGCAAGGTGGGCTGGTGCGCGGACGACCAGAAATCACCGCTGTCGACATCGCGCAGGTAGCAGAAGGTACCGGCGTTATCGCAGGTTATATCCTCCTGCCAGCGGGTGACCGCCATATCGTCGCGGCGGCTGTAACCACCGCCGGCATTGCTGATCATCACGTGATAACGGCCGTTGGAGAGCAGTTGCACGGCCGGGTGCCGGCGCCCCGGGTCGGTGTAGACCCGCAGCTTGTTCTCGTCGATCCGGGCGACCTTGCCCTCCAGCGAGGCATTGGCGGTGTGCAGGTACTGCGCCGCGCTTTTCGGCACACGCTCCTGGAGCAGCAGAGCCGTGGCCTGGAATTGCGGGTCGGCTTCGAAGCGGCGCTGCATGGGGCGGTCGAGTAGTACATAAGCCAGTGCCAGCAGGCTCATGCCCTGGTGGTGGGCCATGAAGGACTGGATCAGCGCAGCGCTCTGTCCCGGTGGCAGGCGGGCGCTGGTGAAATCGATGGCTTCGTACAGGCCGTAACGTCCGGCCATGCCCATGCCGGCCAGACGCTGGAGGTTCTTGCAGGCGGCTTCCGGCGCCACCATCAGGGCCAGCACCGAGGCATAGGGCGCCATCACCACATCTTCGCCAAGCCCGCGTTTGAGACCCAGGCCGGGAACACCGAAGGCCCGGTACTGATAGTTCAGTTGCGCATCCAGGGTGTTGTAACCAGACTCGGATACACCCCAGGGCAGACCCAGTTGCTGGCCGTATTCGATCTGCCGCGCCACTGCTGCGCGGCAGGTCTGGTCGAGCAGGGTGCCTGCATAGCTGGGCATGACCAGCATCGGCATCAGGTACTCGAACATGGAGCCGGTCCAGGACAGCAGCACGGGAACGCCACCATTGCTGGTCAGCAACCGGCCTAGGGTGAACCAGCCTTCCTGGGGCAGCTGCCCCTGGGCAATGACCACGAAATTGGTCAGCCGTGCTTCCGATGCCAGCAGGTCATAGTAAGCGCTGTCCAGGCGCTGCTCATCGGCGTTGTAACCGATAGCCAGTAGCTCCCGTTGCGGGTCGTAGAGGAAGGTGAAATCCATGTCCGCCAGCGCGGCGGCCAGATCTGCCAGGCGCAGTGTGGTAGCGATGCGTTCGGCAGCGTGGCTGATGACCGCGCGAACCTGGGCCTGCTCGGCGGCTGGCCATTGATCGGCGTCGAGCTGCGCCAGTTCTCGCCAACTGGACGATGCCAGGGGGTTGCCGGGCAGGGTCAGACAGGCCAGTTCGCTGTGCAGATCCTGGCAGTGGGCGAGCAGGGCCTGGCGCCAGTAGTCCGTTTCGGGAACCGCTGACAGAGCGGTTTCCAGGCCCTGGGCGAGAACGATCAGACGCTGCAGGACAGCACTGATCTCCGTCAGGCTCTCGGGTTCAAGGGTGTGTGCCGCCGCCAGTTCGCTAAATGCTTCATCGAGCAGGTGCCCGTCCAGTTCGCTGGCCAGCAGTGCGTCGTGCAGCACGCCGAAGCTGTCGGCCAGGCCGCTGAGCCAGTTCGGGCCGATCAACGCCGCATCCGGCAGCTCGTACAGGCCGGGGCGCAGGGTCAGCAGCAGGCCTGCCAGGTTGCCGCTGTCGACGGTGGAGACGTAGTGCGGCGAGAGCGGTTTCAGCGTCTGGGTGTCGTACCAGTTGTAGAAGTGGCGGCGATGGCGCTCAAGCCGCGACATGCTGGTCAGGGCATTATCCAGGCGCGTGAGCAGGCGACCACCACTGAGGTAGGCGAAATCGTAAGCGGCCAGGTGCGACAGCAACGCCATGCCCATGTTGGTCGGCGAGGTTCGGTGGGCGGTTACCGCCGTTGGCTGCTCCTGGATGTTGTCAGGCGGCAGCCAGTTATCCGCCGGGCCCAGGTGATCGTCGAAGAAGGCCCAGGTCTTGCGCGCCAGGCGACGCAGAAACTGTTGCTCTTCGAGCGAGGGGGCGAAGGCCACATAGGTTGCAGGCCTGCTCAGCCAGCAGGCGATGGCAGGTGCCAGCAACCAGGCCAGCAGAAAGGGCGCGGCGATTGCCAGCACCACGGGTTGGCCGAACAGCAGCACGGCCACGGCGACCGCCAGCAGCGGCGCCACCCACATCAGCCGGTACAGGCTTGGCAGGTCGTTGCGGCTGCTGCGTTCCACTTCTCGCGAGGGATTCCATTGCAACAGGCGGCGCTGGCTGACGGTCATGCGCCACAGCGTGCGGGCTATCGCGTCCAGGCTGCTGAATGCCTCGAAGGGTAGCCACACCAGGGTCAGCAGCGCACGACTGAAGTTCTGCGCTGCGCCGCGAAAAGTGACCTTCAGGTGCTGGCCGAGGGTGATGTCGTGGCCTTTTTGCAGCAGTTCCAGCAAGGTGCTGAGCAGCGGCTGGGCGATGATCAGCAGGAATACGCCCAGGCTCCACAACAGCGGTTGGGAGCTGGCGAACCACCCCCACAGCAACATGCAGAGAAAGGCGGCCGGTTCCAGGCTGCGGCGCAGGTTGTCGACGATCTTCCAGCAGGCCAGATTCGTCAGGCGGTTATGCTCCAGGCCGCCACCGGGTTTCGGTGTCCAGGGCATCAGCCAGGGCAGCAACTGCCAGTCACCGCGGATCCAGCGATGACGGCGCTTGGCATCGGCGCTGTAGCGCGCCGGGTGTTCTTCATAGAGCTGTACATCGCTGATCAGCCCGGAACGGGCGTAGCAGCCCTCGATCAGGTCATGGCTGAGAATGCGGTTGTCGGGAAAACAGCCCTGCAGGGCCTGCTCGAAGGCATCCACGGCGTAGACACCCTTGCCGATGAAGGAACCGTTGCCGAACATATCCTGGTACACGTCGGACACCGCGCGGGTGTATGGATCGACGCCAGCGTCACTGCCGAACAGCTGGGCGTAGGCGGAGCGGGCGATGCTCGGCAGGCTGATGCCCACGCGCGGTTGCAGGATCGCGTAGCCGCTGACGATGCGTCGTTGCAGCGGATCGAAGCGGGCCTGGTTGAGCGGATGGCAGATGGCGCCGATGAACTGCCGCGCCACATCGCGCGGCAGTTGGGTGTCGGTGTCCAGTGCGATGACATAGCTGATGCTCGGCAGCGCGGCGATATCGCCTACGATGAGGGAAAATCGTTCACGGCCATGGCCGCGCAGCAGTGCATTGAGCTCGGCGATCTTGCCGCGCTTGCGCTCATGCCCCATCCAGCACTGTTCGGTGGGGTTCCAGCGCCGCGGGCGATGCAACAGGAAGAACCGTGGCGCACCGGGTTCCAGGTACTTGAGGTTCAGCGCTTCGATCGCCTGGCTGGCCTGTTGCAACAGTGCCGCATCGGCGTCGAGTACCTCGCTCTGGGCATCCATGAAATCGGTGAGCAGGGCGAAGTGCAGGTTGGCATCACGGTTGGCGAGAAAGCGTACCTCGATACCGTCCACCAATTCCTCTACATCCTGGGCGCTACCGATCAGCGTCGGCACCACCACCAGCGTACGTGCCTGAGGCGGAATGCCCGCGCTGTAATCCAGGCGCGGAAGAATGTCCGGCGGCAGGCTGAGGGTCACCAGCCGGTTGACCAGGCCAATGGCCAGGTGACTGGTCATCAACAGCGTCGGCACGGCGAGCAGCAGCAACGACCAGGGGCTCCAGCCGTCAGCTCGCAGCATGGTGAAGAAGGGCCAGGCCAGCAGACCGCTGAGCAGCACCACCGGCGCCATAAAGAAAACCAGCGGCGACTGGCGCAGCAGACGCCGGCAGCGCTCGGCTACGGATGGCCGCACATCCAGTTGCCGCTCCAGCTCGGGCAACCCTGCGTCCAGCAGATAGAAGCCGACATGCTTCGTCAGCGGATCTTCGGCCGACGCGGCATGGCACAGGCCGATGGCCGCGTGGGCGATGTCGATTTCCGAGTGCGGACAGGTGCGCGCCAGGCGCTCGACGGCGTGGCGGTAATGGTCGCGGGTGGCGAAATCCATGCTGGCGTAGACGGCAGCCGGGTCTTCAGCGAGTGCGTGCTCGACGCCACTCATGTGCTCGACGAACTCGCGCCAGTCGGTGGCCGAGAGCAGACGCAGGCTGTTGATGCTGTTGCTGATCGACACCTGATCCGTCGCTTGCAACTGGGCATCGAGATGCACCAGACGCTCGACGCTCTGGCCGGATTCGGCCAGGGCCTGTTCGACCCAGGTCATCGGCAGGATCAGCGCCGTGCTCTGACCCTGCAGGCGCCGCGCCAGTTCGGCAACGAAGGCACTGGTCATGGGCGGTGCCGAGCGTGCCAGGTCGGCCACCAGCAGCACCACGCTCTTGGTGTCGCGCTCAGCGGTCGCGGTGAGGCGATCCGCCCAGTCATTGGCCAGGTTGCGGTCGTTCCAGTTGGCCATCACCTTGGAGGCGACTCGACGCAGATTCTCGATCAGCGCCAGACGCAACATGATGGGGATGGCCCATAGTTCACCCAGGGTCAACGGCATGACCGCCTGATAGGCCGCCACGAAACGGCCCAGGCTGTCACTGTCGACCCGGCCGTCACCGTGGGCGATGGTTTCCAGGGCGATATCGTAAACCCGCGGCAGCGTGCGTGATGGCCCATCGGCCAGGCCGGGCAATTCGCGGCAGTAGCCTTTGGGCAGATGTTTCTGCGCCGTGCGTATCTGCTCTTCGACCAGGTAGAAATTGTCCAGCAGCCACTCCGCAGCTGGCGTCGCGCGCCGGTTGGAAAGTGCGGCCACGGTCATGGCCTGGCAACTACTGGCCAGTACGGCGGTGTTTTCGGCGAGCCGGTGGAGCAGGGCGTCGGAGGTGGTGTCGGGGCTGAGGTGATGCTGCCGGGCCAGTTGGGCGCCGTGGGTAGCCATCTGTTCTGCGCTGAACAATTCCGCGCGCAGGGCCGGCTCGTACTCGAAGGTGCGCGGCGCGGGCCGCCACAACCGTTGGATTGCTCGAAGCCATTGCCTGTCCATGTTTTCCTTGGCGTGCAACGTGAAGCGCTGGCAACGTTGCCGTGATGCGTGTCACGCAAGTGCTGCGGGCGTGACGAATGAGGAGGGTACAGTCCTGCAGTGTGAAATCCTCCCGTTAGGGCGTCTGTCTGCTAGCGCACATAGCAGCGTCGCCAGCCGATCACGCTTGGCTTTAAAACCTCGCGTAGCCGTAGGGAGGAGGGCGTGGGAATTAGACCAGGATAGGGCTTGCGCCCCTAACGTTCGGCCGAGCCTCGCGATAGGGCGAGGAGCGTAGGCACGGCTGGCGAGGCCCGCCGTGCTCCACGCTCCAGGCCCCGCAATCAGCTGTTGCTGGGAAAGGCGAACTGCGCCGCTTCATGGCTCTTGCGCTTGACCCAGCGCTGGGTGATCGACTTGCGCCGGGTGTAGAAGCGCACGCCGTCCGGGCCGTAGGCGTGCAGGTCGCCGAACAGCGAGCGCTTCCAGCCGCCGAAGCTGTGGTAGCTCACCGGTACCGGCAGTGGCACGTTGACACCGACCATGCCGACCTCGATCTCGTCGCAGAACAGCCGCGCCGCCTCGCCATCGCGGGTGAAGATGCAGGTGCCGTTGCCGTACTCGTGGGCGTTGATCAGGGCCATCGCCTCTTCCAGGCTGGCGACCCGCACGATGCAGAGTACCGGGCCGAAGATTTCTTCCTGGTAGATGGTCATCCCGGGCTTGACGTGATCGAAAAGGGTGCCGCCGACGAAGAAGCCTGCCTCGTTGCCCCTCACCTTGAGGTCGCGGCCGTCCAGCAACAGCCTGGCGCCCTGTTCGACGCCGCTGGCGATGTAGCCCACCACCTTGTCCCGCGCCGCCGCGCTGACCAGCGGGCCCATGTCCAGGCCGGCAGAGGTGCCGGCGCCGATTTTCAGCTCACGGATTTTCGGCAGCAGCTTGTCGACCAGGCTGTCGGCGACCTGGCCACCCACGGCGACCACCACGGAGATCGCCATGCAGCGTTCGCCGCAGGAGCCGTAGGCGGCGCCCATCAGCGCGTTGACGGTGTTGTCGAGGTCCGCGTCCGGCAGCACCACGGCATGATTCTTCGCGCCGCCGAGCGCCTGCACGCGTTTGCCGCGCCGGGTGCCTTCGCGGTAGATATACTCGGCGATGGGCGTCGAGCCGACGAAGCTCAGGGCCTTGACTTGCGGGGCCTCGATCAGGGCATCCACAACCTGCTTGTCGCCCTGCACGACGTTCAGGACGCCCTTGGGCAGACCGGCCTCGTTGAGCAGCTCGGCGATGTACAGGGTGGCGCTGGGGGTACGCTCCGAGGGTTTGAGGATGAAGCAGTTGCCGCAGACGATCGCCAGCGGATACATCCACAACGGCACCATGGCCGGGAAGTTGAACGGGGTGATGCCGGCCACCACGCCGAGCGGCTGGAAGTCGCTCCAGGCGTCGATGTTGGGGCCGACGTTGCGGCTGTATTCGCCCTTGAGTAGTTCCGGCGCCGCGCAGGCGAACTCGACGTTCTCGATGCCGCGCTTGAGTTCGCCAGCGGCGTCTTCCAGGGTCTTGCCGTGTTCTTCGCTGATCAGGCGGGCGATGACCGCTTCGTGCGTCTCCAGCAATTGCTTGAAGCGGAACATGACCTGGGCGCGCTTGGCCGGCGGCGTGTTGCGCCATGCCGGGTAGGCCGCGCTGGCCGCATCGATCGCCTGGCGCAGTACATCGGCATCGGCCAGACCGACCTGGGCGATGACCTGCCCGGTGGAAGGGTTGTAGACATCGGCGCTGCGCCCCGTACCCACCACGTGGGTATCGTCGATCAGGTGAGGGATTCTTTTCGTCATGGTGGCTCCGCAAGGGCCGGGTACGCACCCGGCATCAGATGATGGGCGAAAGCCTCGCCCGACGGCCTGTCAGGCCTTGACTGCCGCCTGGATCGCGATCTCGACGAGGATGTCCTCGCCGGCCATGTTGGCTTCGACGGTGGCGCGGCTGGGCAGCGACTGCTGCGGCGCCCAGCTGCGCCAGGCCTTGTTCATCTCCTCGAAGTCCTGCACGGCGTGCTTGAGCCACACCTGGGCGAAGAGCACATGGCTCTTGTCGGAGCCGGCCTCGGCCAGCAAGGCGTCGATGCGCGCCAGGATCTGCTCGGTCTGGCCGTGGACATCCTGGCCGCAGTCATCGGCGACCTGGCCGGTCACGTAGACCACGCCGTTGTAGACGGAGGCATGGCTGAGTAGCCCGGAATAGGGCTGGATGCGTTTGATAGAGGTCATGCGGAAGTCTCTGCTGGAGTGAGGGGGATGGGCGGCGTGTGCCGGTGAACGCGACGCAGGAAGTCCTGGGTGCGTGGATGCTGTGGCGCCTCGAGTACCTGGGCCGCGGGCCCGCTCTCGGCGATGACCCCGTCGTAGAGGAAGCAGACCTTGTCCGCGACCTCGCGGGCGAAGCCCATTTCATGGGTGACCACGACCATGGTCATGCCCTCGTCGGCCAGCTCGCGCATGACGCCCAGCACGTCGCCGACCAGTTCCGGATCGAGCGCGGAGGTGGGTTCGTCGAACAGCAACGCCGCCGGCCGCATGGCCAGGGCGCGGGCGATGGCCACCCGTTGCTGCTGCCCGCCGGAAAGCTGCTGGGGCTTGCAGTCCCGCTTGCTGTGCAGGCCGACTTTTTCCAGCAGCGCCATGGCGTAGTCGATGGCGTGCTGCTTGCGTTCACGGCGAACGTGCACGGCGCCTTCGATGACGTTCTCCAGCACCGTGCGGTGGGGGAACAGGTTGAAGCGCTGGAACACCATGCCCACCTGGGTGCGCAACTCGTGGATGTCCTTGCTCCGCGCATCGACGCGCTTGTCGCCGATGAGGATGTCGCCGCCGTCGTAGGTTTCCAGGGCATTGATGCAACGCAGCAGGGTCGACTTGCCGGAGCCCGAGGGGCCGATGAGGCAGACCACTTCGCCGCTGGCCACTTCCAGGCTGATGCCCTTGAGCACCTCGAGGTTGCCGTAGTGCTTGCGCACGTTGGATAGCTTGATCATGGAAACTCCCTCCCTTATCGACGCAGGTGCCGTTCGAGCCAGCCGACCAGGAACAGCAGCGGCAGGCTCATGGCGAGGTAGAGCAGGGCGGTCAGGGTGTAAACCGTCAGATTCTGGAAGGTGGCGGAGGCGATCAGCTGTCCGGCATGGGTCATCTCCGCCACCGTGATGGTCGAGACCAGCGACGAATCCTTGAGGATCATCGTGAAGGTGTTGGCGTAGGGCGGCAGGCTGATGCGCAGGGCCTGCGGCAGCACGACCCGGCGCATGGTCATGCTGGACTTCATGCCGATGGCCTTGGCCGCCTCGACCTGGCCCTGGTCGACGGCCTGGATGCCGGCACGGAAGATTTCCGCCTGGTAGCCCGCATAGCCGATCCCGAGGCCGAGTACGCCAGCCTCGAAAGCCGTCAGGTCGATACCCAGCTCCGGCAGGACGAAGTACATGTAGAACAGCACGATCAGGATCGGCAGACCCCGGATGATGTTGATCATGGCGCCTGCCGGATAGGCAAGCGCCCGCTTGGGCGAGAGTTTCAGCAACGCCAGAACGAGGCCCAACCCGCTGCTCACGAGCAGGGCCAGCAGCGAAACCTTCACCGTCACCACCGAGGCCGCCAGCAGCAGCGGCAGGAACTGAAGAACGTTATCCATCATGACTAGGCGATCTCGTCACAGCTTGAAAGGAACCAGCGGTTCGAGAACCCGATGTCACTCGAGCGTCCACTTCTTCAACAGGGCGTCGAGGCGGCCATCCTGCTTCAGCGCGTCGAGGCCGTCATTGAGCTTCTTCAACAGCTCGCTATCGCCATCCTTGACGGAGAAGCCGATGCTGCCGGCCATCTGGGCGCGGTAGTCGGGTGCCATCTTCAGCTTGGCGTTGGGGTTTTTCTGCAACTGGAAGGCGAGGATCGGCGCATCCCACAGGCCGACATCGGCGCGGCCGAGGGCTACGTCGCGCATCAGGTCCACCGACGAGCCGTACGTCTTGATGTCCTTGATGTCGCCACGTTTGCGCAGGATTTCGATGAAGGTCGTGCCGGTTTCGACGCCGACGACCTTGCCCTTCAGATCGTCGAGGCTGCGGTAGTCGGTGGCATCGTCGGCCTGCTGCAGCAAGCCTTCGCCATAGGTGTAGATGGGCTGGGTGAAATCGACGACCTTCTCCCTTTCCTCGGTGATGTACATGGGGGCGGCGATGATCTGGATCTTGCCGGTGCCGATGGCCGGGATCAGCGAGTCGAAGCGACTGGGCACCAGCTCGTAGGTGAAATCCTGCTCGTCGGCCAGGGCCTGCATGAGATCCGGAACGAAGCCCTGGATTTCTTCCGAATCCAGGTCGAGGAAGGTGAAGGGCATGCCGGAGGTGGTCGTGCCGACCTTGTAGGTCTGGGCCTGGACAACGCCGGCGAAGGCCAGCGAGCCGGCCAGCAACAGCGAGGTGATCGGGCGCAGGAGCCTGGTGAGACTCGCTGCGGTTCCGTTGAACCGGGACTTGCTGAGAGTGCACTGCATGGACATGGTCAACTCCTTTCATTATTGATATTGGAACTGAGCGCTCCGCGGCCGGCGGCGGGTGCGTACCGGCATCACGAGGCGTTCTAGGCAGTTGGCAAGTGTTGCGGGCCGGCTCTGCGCCGGCAGTCGTGTGGCTCTTTCTTATGGGTGATTCGGTTCAGCGCATCAGCCGTTCCAGGCTCGCGGCAATGCTGCTCGCCAGCGTCCTGTGCCAGGGCGCGGTGTTCGGATCTGCCAGCAGGCGATCCTCGTTGGCGAATGCCGACATGATTCCCTTGTAGGCAAGCCAGCGGCAGGGCTCGGGTTCCCAGGTCGGCAGTGTCGACAGGGGCTTCTCCCGGATCACCCAGGGTTGTTCGACGCGGCTGCTGTTGCGCTCGAGGATCAGGTCGGCGAGGGTCTGCCCAGCCAGGTGCGTGGCGCCCACGCCCTCACCACCGAAACCGCCGGCCAGGGCCAGGCCCTGTTGCCTGTCGCACAGCATGTGCGGGCGAAAGCGGCGGGCCATGCCCAGGTTGCCGCCCCAGGCATGGGTCAGGCGCACACCGCGCAGCGAGGGGAAGAGCGATTCCATGAGCATGCGGCGCAGGCCTATTTCATCCTCGCTGAGCTGGAAGTCCGCGCGCAGGCGACCGCCAAAGCGATACCCGCCCCGGGCGCCGAACACCAGGCGGTCGTCCAGGGTTCGCTGGGCGTAGGTGACCTGGCGGCTGTGCTCGCACAAGGCCTGGCCCCGGTCGAGGCCGATCCGTTCCCAGCGCTCCGCCGACAGCGGCTCGGTGGCCACCAGCATGCTCTGAACGGGGATCTGGATTCTTTTCAGGGCGGCGAAATCCGCGGCGTAGCCTTCCACGGCGGGCACCACCCATTGCGCGCGGATGCGCGCCTTGTCGGTACGGATTTCACGTCCGTGCCAGTCGCTGACCGGGCTCTGGTCATGGATGCTCACGCCGAGGCGTTCGACGGCATCGGCCAGGCCGCGCACCAGGCGGGCGGGGCTGATGGTCGCGCAATGCGGCGAGTAGATCGCGCCATAGGCGCCGGGGATGCGTACCTGGGCCGCCAGTTCCTGCTGATCCAGCCAGCGGTAATCGTTTTCGTCGTGGCCCTCTTCGTACAGGGCCTGCAACTCCTGGCGCAGGCGGGTCGCCTGTTCCGGGTAGCGCGCCGCGCAGTTGAGCATGCCCGCCTTGCGGTAGTGGCAATCGATCCCCTCGCGCTGGAGGACGCCCTGAACCTCGTCGGGGATGGCCTGCAACAGCCGGTACGCCTGCCTGCGTCGTTCGGCGCTCAGGTGGCCGAGAAGGCGTGCCTCGCCGAGCATCCCGCCGATCAGCCAGCCGCCGTTGCGGCCGGAGGCGCCGAAACCGCTGGTCTGGGCTTCGAGGACGACGATGTTGAGCTGCGGTGCCTGGCGCTTGAGGTAGTACGCCGTCCACAGGCCGGTGAAGCCGGCGCCGATGATGGCGACGTCCACATCGCGATCCTGATCCAGGCAGGGACGAGCGGCGACCGTCTCGCCAAGCTGATCCATCCACAGACTGACATGTTTCCAGGCCGGCATTTGCGACTCCCAATCAACGTGCATGACGGAGGTTAGGAGTGCGGGCGGCCCGGCGTCTTTCTTCCGTGCCCGTCAGGAATTTTTGCTGGCCAGCTGCTTCATGTAGGCCTTGGGCGACATGCCCGTGCGTTCGCGGAAACAGCGGTAGAACACCGACAGCGAATTGAAGCCCGCCATGAAGGCGAGATCGTCCGGCCGCAGTTGCGGATTTTCCCGCAAGCGCTCGAGCAGCCAGTCGATCCGCGCCTGGCTGAGGTACTGGTAGAAGCTCTGGCCCAGCACCTGATTGAGCAGGTAGGACATCTGGTTGCGCGTGTAGCCGATGGTCGTGGCCAGCCGGGTCAGATCGAAGTCCGCTTCCAGGAAGGTCTTGCGCGTGGCGAAGAATTGCTCCAGATCCAGCAGCATGACACTCAGTTGCTGCCTCGACAGGCCCAGGCGTTGCACCTTGCTCTGGCTCTCCAGCGGCTCGTCACGCACCATGGTGGCGTACTCGTGGACACGCCAGATCAGGTCATCCTTGACGGTGATGGCCTCACTGGCGCGGAAGGAGGCCAGGCGGCTGCTGCGCCTGAGCGAAAGGCGCGAACAGTACTGGATGAAGGCCGTGTCGCCGTCCACCCGGATGCGATCGATATGCTCGATGTGCTGCTCGGCGCTCCTGGGCATGCCGGTGCGGACGTAATCCTGCATGTCGGCATAGGAGAGCCGCAGGTTGTTGAAGAAGTCGTAGTATTCGAGCTCGGGGTGATAGAGCTGCAGGATGCTTTCGACGTCTCGTTCGATCCAGGCCTTGTGGTAACGGGTCATGACCTCCCGGGTGCGGCGGGTAACAGGATCCAACGGATACCTCCATAAGCCGAAAGCCGTGCAGGGCGTCAAACGGGGAGCTGCCCGTGGTCTGCTATCGATCCTTGTATGAGCTGAAGCAGGTAGGCTGGGAGCGCGCGGGTCGGCGGCACGCCACAACGCTCTGCGGGATTGCTCCCTTGTTAGATAGAAGGCACCAGTTTAAGAGTTTTTCGAGGAGACCAGCAATAACGAAGGCTGACCAGTGCATAGCATTCACGGGCTCTGAGCCTTGGGTTCAACTAGTTCACTCCCACATATCCCCGACCCTCAAATACCTCTTTGATTTATATAAGGTTTTAAAACCCACCCCATAATTCCCTGGTTATTTGATGCAAAAAAACCGGTTAATTATGAAATTCAACCTATATAAATCAATAGGTTACATATCTTCGGTAATTTGATGAGCGGCGCTTGTACCCTAGGTGTTTGTTCCCGAGAAGTAATGGGCCGGGTTGTAATTGAAAGACTGCGGGTCTTTATGCCATTGATCCAAGATAAAACCAATCGGGGTGCGTCTCTGTGATGTCGATGTGCAGATAGCCCAGCGGGTAACGCTTGAAGGGCTTCTTTTCCCGTCTGGTTTCGGCCGAGCGGGGCAATTGGCTGATGCCGTGGCGCTGATACAGGCGGTGCAGACTGGAGCGAGTCAATGTCGGGATGGAGCGCTGTAGGGCATGCAAGCAATCATCCAGCGGCAGCAGCTTCTGCCGAAACGCCACAGCGGCGGCTTCTTGCAGGGGCGTCATGGAGGTCGAATGAGGGTTACTCGGCCCCATAGGCGCATCCTCGACGGTGACGCGATTGCGCCACTTTCGAACCGTTTTGGGGTTGAGGTTGTAGCGCCTGCTCAGTACCGTGATCGAATCTTGCGATCGTTGTATTTCTGCTCGGATAGCGTGCGTGGTCGTGGCGCGTTTGTGAAGAACTTGAGCCATGGGTTCTCCTCCGATAGAGGCTCATACCATAGACCAGTTCTCCCTGGGATCAAACACCTAGAATCATCAATACTCACTTGGCTTGATCAATTTGGTCACTTCAGCCACAATCGGCGCCAAGCATCGCAGGAAGCGGCCTTAGGGGGAGTATGGAATGCTCAAGGCAGCGATCTAGACTTAGCCTGATCGCCATGGAAGATGTCTGCCAATCTTATCTTATGGCAGATCAACGTCTTTCAGTTCTCAACAATGTCACACTTAAAATCCGGTCAGGTGAAAGTTGCGCAATTGTCGGCGCGTCTGGCTCAGGCAAAAGCACGTTGCTCAATATCATTGGCCTACTTGATCAGCCTATTTCTGGTCGACTCATTATTGATGGGTATGATATAGCAGAGCTTTCAATGAACCATCGTGCTGATTTACGTAATCGGCTGATCGGATTTGTTTTCCAAAATTTCAATTTGCTGCCGCGTCTAAGTGCTTTAGATAATGTAGCCCTTCCGCTGCAATATCGTGGTTATTCACTTAAAGAGGCGCGACAACAAGCGCATCGACAGATCGAGCGGGTTGGTCTGGCTGATCGTCTTAATCACCGACCTGCAGATCTATCTGGTGGGCAACGCCAGCGTGTTGCCATCGCCCGTGCTTTAGTTGGAGAGCCGTCACTTATCCTAGCTGATGAGCCCACCGGGAATCTTGACAGCTCTATAGCACGCGAGATCATTGACCTGTTATTGGATCTAAACCGCTGTCAGGGCGTTACCCTAGTGATGGTTACTCACGACACGGCTCTCGCGCAAATGTTAGGTCGCCGCCTGCATGTGCAGGGTGGGCAAGTTCTCAGTGAAGAATGACTCCCAGGTAATGCCCGGTTTTGAGAACTGGCGTGATAAACGCAGGCTGCTGCTTCAACAGACCTTTCGCGAGTCGGTGACCAGCATCCGTCTGGTTGGGCGGCGCGCTCTGCTGGCACTCCTAGGGATTGCTGTTGGCTGCGCCGCTGTTGTTGCCCTTTTAAACATCGGTCATAACGCGGCTAATGAGGCTATCAGTACGTTCAAAGGTTTAGGCACCAATAACTTGGTAGCCAGCTATCTTCCCCATCCAGGTACTAATAGGCCAGGGCCTGATCAAGTGAATGTAGAGGTGGCCAAATCAATATTGCCGGAAGTTAACTACATTGCACCGCTTTCGATGCATTCGGCTCGCCTAATTCATACAGGACGAGCGTCGGACGCGACTGTAGTAGGCACCACCAGTGGACTTGCTTCTGTATTGGGCTTGCCAATCGAAAATGGGCGCTTTCTCTCAAGCTATGATCGTTATGTAACATATGTAGTAGTTGGTGCTCGTGTCGCACGTGAATTAGGACACCCCAATAGGTCGTTGCAACTGGGTGATCGATTGCCGATAGAAGGATATCTGTTCGAAGTAATTGGGATCGCATCAAGCTTGCCTAGAAATGTTCTTGTCCCTGTTGTTGCTGACGATTCGGTTTTTATTCCAATTGAAGGCATGCGGCGACTGCGACCTTCACCAGAAATCAACAGCATAATTGCTCGCATACATGATGTACCCGATTTAAGCGTTGTTGCACGCAGTCTTAAGAGGTTTCTCAGCGATACGGCTGGTGGTCGTGAAGTTGAAGTGCAAATTCCCCAGCAGTTGCTTGATGGCTTGTCCCGGCAGGCAAAAACATTTTCCTATCTATTAGCCGGGCTGGGTGGAATCTCTCTGCTGGTGGGAGGCGTAGGCGTCATGAATGTAATGCTCATGAGTATAGCCGAACGCCGTCGCGAGATTGGGATCCGAATGGCGCTTGGGGCTCGTAGCAGTGATATCAGAAATCTTTTCTTGATGGAGGCTGCCATTCTTTCCACTTTGGGTGCTCTGATAGGGGCGACGGTCGGTGTCGGCGCTGCCTACATCTTCGTTTATCTCTCCGGCTGGTTATTCACGCTTGCTCCACTGTCACTGCCATTAGGAATGATCAGCGCTTTCATTGTAGGCATCTTTTTCGGTCTTCATCCCGCGCTATCTGCGGCACGGCTCCAGCCCGTCCAGGCTCTGCGTGATGATTAAATATATTCTTACCCTCACCATCTGTGGCTTGAGCTCGCTGACGAACTTGGTGGACGCACAGCCGCTCCGCCCTTCCCAAGCCAGCATGCCCGGAGAGCCGATTTCACTGAGTTCGCAAGTTGTTGAACTGACCTTGTCAGATGCGGTTTTTCTCGGCCTACGTAACAACCGAGCTATTCGCAGCGCCTATCTCACTCGCATTGCTCAGAAGTTCGACCTGGAAGTCGAAGAGGATCGTTTCACGCCCAAGCTCGTAGTCAGCGGCAGGCACCTAGCTAATCGCAACCGGGGGGATAGCTATCGGCAAACTGAGGTCATTCCTCAAACAACCGCTCTCACTGAATTTGGTACTCAATTTAGTCTGTCTTGGAGTAACCAGCTGACCCAGGCCAACCGCGCGGGCCGAGCCCGAACAGATGGCGCCACTCTCACCGTTATTCAGCCATTGTTGCGAGGAGCGGGCCGCGATGTGGCTACTGCTCCGGTGCGACTGGCGAGATTAGCTGAGCATGCGAACCGGCTTGCTCTAAAATCTACCGTTTCGGACACTATCACCCAGATCATCACTGGCTATCGTGAGCTGCTGCGGGCGCAGGAACAATTACAGATTGCTCGCGATGCTTTGGAGCGTTCTCGTCAACTTATGTTGGCAAATAGGGAAATGATTTCAGCAGGGCGTATGGCGGAATTTGAGATCGTTCAGACCGAGGCAGATGCCGCTACGCAGGAGCTAGGAGTTGAAGAAGCAGCCAATCAACTGGACTCTGCCCGCCTAGAACTCCTTAGGCTGCTTGCTCTCGATCTCGGAACACAGATCCGAGCGGAAGAAAGCCTGGATGCAGCTCGGATAGAGTTTAGCTTGGCCCGTGCACTCTCCGTGGCTCAGGAGCATCAACCGGCTTACTTGACTCAGCTAGTAGCTGCTGAGCAGGTGGCGATTAATCATACCGTTGCTCGTAATAGCACTCTTTGGGATGTCTCGCTGGTTGGTGGAGCGTCTCAAGTTCGTGATCGCTTCAACTCCGATACGAGTAACGACACGTCACGCGCATGGGAGGGCTACGCGGGCATCCAAGTGGATATTCCGATTGGTGACATTAGCACTCGGCAGGCCGAAGTACGCGCTCGGGTAGAAATAGAGAATCAAAGTATACGGTTTGCAGAAGCTAAGCAGTCATTAGAGCGGGATGTTGGGGACGCCGTACGCGATTTAGGTACTCGATGGAGACAATATGAAATTGCTCAGCGCGCGCGTGATCTTTCTCGCCGTAAACTGGATATTGAGAGAGAAAAGCTGCAGGCAGGTCGCTCTAGCAATTTTCAAGTTTTGAGCTTTGAAGCTGATCTTCGAAATGCCGAAAGTGCACGATTAAATGCGCTCATTGCGCATCTAAATGCTCAAGCCCAATTAGATCAGGTTTTGGGTACTACGCTTGATAGTTGGGAGGTCGAACTTAATGATTAGTCTTCTAGCAAGATCTCGCATCCGCCCCGGTGTTATCTTTGTTGTATTGGCTATCATCAGTATTGCTGCTATTTATTCATTCTTACCTAGAACTTCGGGAGTTGCTGAGGAGGAAAAGTGGGTTCACGTGCAACCCCAACTTCTTGAGAGCCAGATTGGGTTGGTTGGTCGTATTGAGGCTGCTGCCCAGATGACGCTCGTAGCGCCATTTGATGGCCTAGTTGAAAATCTGAAAGCGGTTGAAGGTCAGCGAATTGAACGTAATCAGCGCGTGCTATCGCTTAATACAGAACAACTGGATATTCAATTGCGTGAGGCATTAACAGAACTGTTAAAGGCGCAGCGAAGTGTATATGACTTGCAGAACTGGTCAAAAAGTCAGGAGGTGGCACGTGCTAGGCGTGTTGTGGCCACTGCGCGCATGGGGCTAAGCGATACCAATAATAAGCTTGCTGAGACTCTTCGGCTCTTTGAGCGGGGTATTGTTGCCCGGATGGAAGTTGATGCTCTAGAGCAGCAAGCGCGAGCTCAGCACTTCGATCTAAGCGCTTCAGAAGCCGAATTGCGCTCGGTTTTAAACAAAGGCGAAGATGAGGGACGCCAAATCGCCGATATGGAGTTTGAGAACGCACAGGTTCGCTATCGAGCTTTACAAGCTTTGATTAGCCGACGCGATTTGAGCGCGCCGTTTGCAGGGATTCTGCTTCGCTCGCGCAAGCAAGATGACCGTGACGAACTACCCAGTCTGCAGGATGGGGTGCAGGTCACTCGCGGAGCACCACTTTTTGATATTGCGAGTATTGAGCGTGTCAAAGCAGTTGCTCAAGTGCAGGAGTTCGACCTTCACCAGTTGAGAGAAGGCATGCCAGTGAATGTTACTGGTGACGGATTCAGCGGTATAACTCTTCAGGGCCATATTCAATCAATTGGTGTACAAAGTGTGCCTTCTGATACATATGGGGGCGGCGCTACTTATGAGGTCATTGTTGCTGTCGACCCGTTGACCTCTAAGGAGCTAGAGCGGGTAAGGTTAGGGATGAGCGCTCGGCTGGGGATCATCATATATCGAAACCAGAAAGGCTTTGCCGTGTCGGAGGACGCGCTTCAACGGGGCGAGTCGGGAGAGACATTTGTCTTTTACCGTAAGGCAATAGATAGTCAGCTAGAAAAAATCCCTGTAACTGTAGGAAATGCTGTTCCACAAGGTGTCGAGATATTCGGATTGAAATCCGGATACGTCATGATAGGAATGTCGGGGGAGTGACTACCAGACAGGCTAGTGCAACCAAGGGCGGCTGCAATTTTCATTGCCTTAGTGTTGTATTATTTTGAAATATTTTTCTGGCCATCGTATGGACTATGGGTTGCAGTTGATCGTATTTTTGGCTAAGAATAATATTCTTCTTCCGTACAAGGAGTGCGGCGAAATCATGGAATATATCACGATGGATTGTATTCAGATATCCTCCTTTCAGAAGTCCCAATCTCTTCCCTTGCTTCGGCAGTTAACGCATGTTGATTGCTGCATCAGCATCATTCAAAAACTGAAGTCTAGATTTACCTCCTAGTCATCAGTACTCCGACCCTGTAGTGCTTCTATTGTAGCATTACCCACGAGCAACACCCCAAAGACACCGCGGTGTCAAATAGCGTCACAATATCTGTCATATGGAGATGTACAGTATGAAATCGCATCAAAGTTTAGTTGGCCTGTTTGCCGTGACCGCTCTTCTCGTAGCCGGTCATGCTTATGCAGTGGATGCAACTATTTCGAAGTCTGTAAAACCGGATAATATCCTGGTTCTATCTAGCGGTGGTAGTGGCCTAGCGCAGTTCAATCTGAGCACTTCAGATTTCCCTCCTGGCACTGGGAACTTGACAAAAACTCTGAAAGGAATTGACTATACTACAACTTCTTATCCAAGCCATGTCGGCGAGGAAGTTGAATTGTGCTACTACCGTCCGTACAATAGCACGCCATATGACTGCGTGGAGTTGCTTCCGAATTCCTCCGGCGTAGTAAATTATTTCAATAACACGACTTTTGGCCCAGGCGCAAGAATTGTGATTCGTCACACTGTTACCAGCGGACCTAATCCAGGCTATCCTGCCGGTAATGATCAAATCGTAGTTCGCTTTAGTTATTAAGCAGGTGTGGCCTCTGGGCGTTATTGCCAGAGGCCATTTTCTTGAAAAATCAGGCATTGAGGATGTCGGATTGTAGAAAAATGCTAAAGATTTTCGGCCTGCGGTCGTTAGTCTTCTAGGATTCAATTCAAAGCGGGACTCATCGCAGGCAAAAATCGAGGGAGTGAGCGATCATGGTCGGTATCAACACCTACACAACGCTGGCCAACACCCGGCCTTCCAATACTTCAAGTAAGATCTCCGGCCAGACACAGGATGATACATCTGCGACATTACAGAAGAAGGAAGCTGCAGGTAGTGGGGCTACTACCGACTCCGTATCAAACTTGGCGCAAAAGCTTAGCCAGGCTGCCGAGCGCGCAGCAAGCCGTGACTCCAGCCATTCGCGTGAATCGCTGGGCCAGCATGCTGAGAAGTTACTTCGCGCGATTAACAGTGGCAACGATAGCAGGCAGGGGGATAGTGCTTCTGTCAGCCTGGGCGCAGAGCAGGCCGAGAGGGTTGATCAGGCTACCAAGTTTTTAAACGGCTCTGGTAGCAATCCATTTAAAGGTCTTTCTCGCGATCAACTAGCACTCGTCGTTTATGACGAGAGCGGTGCCTTTACTATCAACGAGCGGCGTGCAGCGTTGGATGAAGCCCGGGTGCAAGAGGATGTGTGGGCCCAAAAGACGTTAGCACAATCGCAAGGCGCTATGGAGCAGCCTGGTAGGCTAGCCAGTATTCTCAACCAAACACTTGATCATTTTAATAGTTTGCCTGCGATCGAGCAGTCCCGGTATCCCTCTGATTACGTGAATACCCTTCAGCGGGAGATCGACCTTGGCGTTAGTGATGCGATCCGTCAATCCCACCGAGGGGAGACCAGCTTATATGACCTAGCCACGTCTTCTCTCACAGCAGGTAAGTACACATCTTCGCAGGCTAGCGACGCTTCTGGCCAGAGTATAGCGGAAATCACTTCCGCCTCCGTTTCGGTTGAGCAAAAGACTAGTCCTACCTCTAAAACCGGATATGACCTCATGGTGTCTCGCTTGTGGGGTGGCCGCGAGCCAGCGGTGGCAAATGGTGCGGAAGGCATGAGCTCCAATAATATTGGACGCAACCGTTTAGATTTCCTTACTAAGGATGATCGTGCTGTACTTGCTGAGATGTATGCCTACGCTCAAAGTGAGGGTGCGGATCTCAATTATGTCGACCGTATAGCAAGTGTGCTTGGTAGGTACCGGCAGCACGATGATGGACGCGTAGGTGTAAGCTTCAATAGTGGCCATCATTTCGATAGGGAAGGACATCAACTGTCGGTCAGCTTCAACGAGCAAGATACTGCCACGGCTTCGCGAATTCTAAATGGCAGTGCGATTAATAGCACTCAGTTGGATCAAGGTTTCCTAAGGTATATGCTTGATCCTGGTTACGGCGCCTTAAGCCATACCACCGACTTTGAATTTCTTGAGCATATGGTTAACAAGTTCTCCAATGAGGGCGAGTCCCAACCGCCTCTAGATAGCCGGTTTGCAACTTACAATCCAGTAACCCGTATTGCAGACAACATTGTGATCACTGCTTCTCCAGATGTGAGAATTGAGCCTTTCAAGCCTGATATTGAAAACATCAATGGGGTTTGGACTGTAACTGAGAAAGGTGCAGCCGCCGGAATAACTTTGGATCAACTAACGGGTGAGTCCACCAAGTTGCAACATCTCGATAACTTCCGCTTGGAGCAGAATCGTTACATTCTCGATGCTATGTTCGGTAAGAAGGGGCAGGGCGGCTCTCGTCCAGAGTGGCTGACTAACCTTCTTGAGCGCTTGAGTAAGTAATGCGCGGCAAGTAATTTATCTATTTCTCATCCCACTGAGGCAATGACGGCAGCCCAAGAAACTGGCAATAGCGTTTGAGGTACTTGGTCACGTACTCGCCCCGGATCGCGATTTTCCAACTTTGTTGCCTTTCCCTACGCCGTGATGCCACCAGTTCCTTTCGGTGTCCTGGCGTAAGTCACCCATTCGAAACTCCATCCTGATCGTGCTGAGCAGCTTTGTCTTTAGGCCAAAGGGGCGCCACCTGTCGGGTATTGGGCATAACTGGCTCACCCCAAGCCGACTCAGAGTGATCACTCGTGAAGAATCGACCCCGTGAGCTGAAGTTTAAGAGTTTTTCGAGGAGACCAGACCAGCAATAAGGCTGACCAGCTCATAGCATTCAGGGGCTCTGACATAATATTTAATTTAACATAATATACATTATGCGAAGCCAAAGGTTAAGACCCCTGAGCAGATCTGCTCGCATATTTAAATATGGAATCTCCAGATCGTGATCAGCTAGAGCCCTAGTGCCACGCGGGTTCAGCATAGACGATTTCGAGCTC